>NC_015501.1:728790-1457580 GCF_000212375.1 Porphyromonas asaccharolytica DSM 20707
TTGACTTCATCCTGCACCTCATTTTGAGCCATGGCTGTAAGGCCTATGGAGGTAGATATTAATAGAGAAAGGGCCACGTAGCGTACCCATCTGTTTAGTCCTAAATATCTCATGATATTAATATATTGTTAGTGTATTTTGGAGAAACGATCAATTTGGACTCCACTCCTTCATTCGGCTACAAAGTTCATAAACTACACTATTATATGAAATACCCATATGTGTGTATTTTGAGTATGATGTGCGAAGTGTACTCTTGCGTTTGAGGCTTCGTGTATTAATACAGCTACTTCCACTTGTTCGCCCCACAAGGGGGCATGAGTTTGGGGGCTAATCACTTACTCCCCCCAGTCGTTCGGGGCAAGCTAACGAAAAACGTCCAAACTATAGCAGTCGTTGTAGTAAAAAACAATGTCGATGAATGCTAGAGTTGTATGCCCTGCAAATGTCTATACTTCAACGCCTTGGTCGGACTTGCGATAGATTTCTCGCAATCTAGTGGTGTGACTACTTGCACGTATTGGAGAAATGTATTACCTTTGCACTCACATTTGAAACGCTTCCTTAGCTCAGTTGGTTAGAGCATCTGACTGTTAATCAGGGGGTCCTTGGTTCAAGCCCAAGAGGGAGCGCAACGAGTGGATCATCAGTGAGGCTGTTAAGTCTCGTACTGCTTCCTTAGCTCAGTTGGTTAGAGCATCTGACTGTTAATCAGGGGGTCCTTGGTTCAAGCCCAAGAGGGAGCGCAGCGTTGCTACACTGAGTTGTTTTGTTTTTTGGCTTGAGAGAAAGCTGTTGTCTTTTGAGCCTTCATATTTGTGGTTAACAAAAGAAATCTCCTCCCGAATATCCGTAGTAGTGGATTCGGAAGGAGATTCTTTTTTTTTGTTCATCCGAGATTTTGTGTGATGACCTGATCGTGGAGAGCATAAAGTCTTAGTTGAAAGTAGTCCACATCTCTGTATCCGTAGGCAATCCTTTTGAGGACTTTGATCTTGTTATTGATCCCTTCGACCACTCCATTGGAAATGGGGTGATCATACCAATTTAGAATGCCCCATTGATAGAGCCGGATGGTTTTAGCGATTTGTTTGATATGCCTAACACCCGAATCGTCTGCTTGTTCGAGCCACTTCTAGCGATGTGGGATAAAAATATTGGGCGAAAGTTTGTTTATCTACGAAATTGTCGTAACTTTGCTACGAATAAATCGTAGAAAGGACATTGATCGTAGATAACAACAATATGAGTGAGCCAAACTTTCTAAACGGACTATCTCCTCTCGAGGAGGATTTTATGCGTGCACTATGGCATATTGGAGAGGGAGAGATAAGCGATGCTATCCCCCTGATGGAGCATTCGGATACTCCCTACACCACGGTGGCTTCGGTGGTCAATAAACTGGAGAGCAAAGGGTATGTTACTCGTACGGGGAAGCGACGTGGACACCTCTATGCCCCTTTGGTAAGCCTGGAGGAGTACACCGACAAGACCATCAAATACATTGTTGCCAACTTCTTCAAAGGCTCGTACAAAAGTCTGGTGCAGCACTTTGCACAGGAGGAGAAGGTAAGCAAGGAGGAGATCTCAGAGATTCTGAAACTAATTGAAGAGGAGTAAGTGGTATGATGATTTGGTTGAAATATCTAGGGCTGTCGGGGATAGGGATTGCTCTCTTTTATCTCCTCGGAGTGGTATTGCTCCGCAAAAGCACCCTACTCCGAGCCAAGCGGTGGTATTACCTTATCGCCATCGTTTTTAGCCTTTTGCTCCCTCTGCTCTCTTTAGCAGTACCAAAAAGGGAGGTAGAGGAGGCACAAGACAAGCTACTCCCCAGTTTCACCATTGTGATAGAGGAGGAACCAACCATCACTGCACCTGCTACAAAGAGAAACACTATTGACTGGACCAGAGTGCTGATGGCAACTTGGGCTATTGGTGCAGCAAGTACGCTCATCTGGCTCACCTCTGGCGGGTACAAACTCTATAGATTATGCCGTACTTCCACGAAGCGCGAGCTCAGTCACAACGCCACACTTTATGAGGTAGATGAAGAGCTAGCCCCCTTCACGATTGGCAGGGCGATCTTTATCCCCAAGTCATTATCACAAAGCGATATCACACCCACTATTCTGTCGCATGAGCTGGAGCACATCAGGCAGAAGCACTATTGGGATATCATCATTAGTACGGTGCTGCAGCCCTTACAGTGGTGGAATCCATGTGCGTGGGGATTGCTCCAACAACTGCGCACTAACCTTGAGTACCTAGCAGACCAAGGGGTGTTGCGAGAGGGAAGAGACCGAAAGACCTACCAGTACCAGTTACTGGAGTGTACACTAGGCCGAAAGGTAGAGCTACCCTCGCTCTCATTTTCTATGCAAAACCTAAAGAAACGAATCGTAATGATGAACAGCAAGAACAGAACCAACAAGAAACTAGCCGTAGTTTACGCACTTTCGGCCCTTCCAGTACTTGCCTTCTTGGCACTCGGTACTCAGATGGTCACCATCAAGCAAGCCCAAGCAAGCACCATCACAGAGGTGGCTCCGCCACCAACCGAAGACAAGGTCTTTGAAAAGCTAGATGTACTACCTGAATTTCCAGGAGGTGGAAAGGCAATGATGCAGTGGATCAGCCAAAATATGCAATACCCAAAGAATGCTGTAGACGGCAATATCGAGGGGCGTGTAATCGTCTCATTTATTGTCGAAAAGGATGGCTCTATCTCCAATGTCGAGGTAAAGAAAAGTGTCCACGAGTTACTAGACAAGGAGGCGCTAAGAGTGATCAATGCCATGCCTAAGTGGAACCCAGGCATGCAAGATGGACAACCGGCAAGAGCCCGCTTCTTTGTTCCAATCAGCTTCAAAACCCAACAATCTGCAGAAGTTAAGGAAAAGGTCTTTGAGGACCTAGATAATATGCCTGAATTCCCAGGAGGAGGAAAGGCAATGATGGAGTGGCTTAGCCAAAATATCCAGTATCCAAAGGAGGCAGTTGATGGCAAGATTGAGGGACGTGTGATGATCTCATTCGTGATTGAGAAGGATGGCTCCGTCTCCAATGCCAAAGTCTTTAGGGGCATAGATGAGTCACTAGACAACGAGGCGCTAAGAGTGGTCAATGCGATGCCCAATTGGAAGCCAGGTATGCAGGATGGCCAGCCAGCAAGAGCCCGCTTTACCATCCCTGTCAGTTTCAAGCTCCCTAGGTCTACCCCAGCACCAACCAAATAACTTTAAGAGACTGTTGCACGAAGGCGATCTGCTTCGTTGCTTTTGGAATTCGGGCTCGGTCACGTACGCTAGTACGCTCCCATCACCCTTATCCTTTTGTGTGTGCCTGGTGCCCTACGTGCACCTTGCCCTCAGCGCCTGGCATCTCATCCTTCGTTCAAAGTCTTAGCACATTTGATGAATCATATGTGCGAGAATAGCACTTCGCGCAACATTCTCTATATAGACGAAGGTGCTGAATTGCATCACTGCCTATTTTCAAATGAGTACTATCTCAAAGAGAACTCGCTTATCCTTTCGGCTACTATTGAGGGCAAGCGAATAGAGACGATAGAGGTCTCTCTTGACACACTACAAGTAATACAGAGCCGTGGTGTGTGCAACCAAAACAGCTCATACCACGACCAAATTGTGAGCCTTGTCAATGCCAATCATCAGCTGATAAGGCAGAGAATAAAAGCCACTGCTTAAACATCTTCATTTCCTAATAACAAAAGCCCCCAAAAGGGTGCCGACAGACGGCAACACTTTCGGGGGCTTCTTTTTTTGCTTGATTCCGTAGGCTACTGCCTTAATGGACCATCGTTATGAGACGATGAGGACTATGAGAGCGATGATGATCCCGATGGCGACGAGTAGGAGGAGGAGCATGGTGAGCCGCTTCTCCAGAGACCATTGAGCTGGGAGTGGTAGTCTAGTGACCCACTGTGTGAGACGTGTCGTAGGCTCATCGCTCTGGTCGGGTAGGACGAGCTCGCCACTGTCGATAAGCTCTTGTACCTGCGGGCGGGCACTCTCTGGCACCTCGACGATGAAGCCGCCTACGTCAACGAATGCGCTGAGCATCCGTGCGCTGTAACTATTGCGTATGGTGGCTGGTATGCCGTGATCAGAGAGCAGATCGAGGAGATCGAGCGCCTCCTCTTCGACCTGATAGGAGGCTAGTTGTACCATTCGGTCATCGTTCATAAGGAGTAGTCATTTTAGAGAGTGTGTCGTACAGTGCAGGCTGAGGAAGCCAGTGGCGCAGGTCGCGCCCTTCGTGGAGCGCCTGACGGATGGCTGTGGAGGAGATCTCTATCTGAGGAGCCTTGCTGAGCAGTCGTATCTGAGCTGTGGGGTACTGCTTGACTAGCTGGGAGAGGTCGTACCCGCTCCGCGGATAGACTACGAGTGGCACACGATCCATGAGCTCTCCGTGGCGATACCACTGGGAGAGCGAGGCTAGGCTGTCAGCACCGATGATGAGACTAAAGGAGCAGTGCGGGTAATGCTCCTCTAGAGCGGTGAGCGTCTCTAGCGTGTAGTGTGGCTCAGGGAGCATAGACTCGATCGTGCATAACTCGTAGCGATGATCGGACTGAATAGCCTGCTCGATCATGCGACAGCGCAGCGTGTAGGGTAGCGTGGGGCCATACTCCTTGAGCGGGTTTTGCGGGGTAGGCATAAACCATATTTGAGTTAGCCCTGACAGCTCTGGATAAGCCAAGATGTAGTCACAGAGAGCCAGGTGCCCGATGTGAAGCGGGTCGAAGCTCCCCCCAAAGAGTCCGACAGTCCCGCTAACGTCCGATGCTGCAGGACGTAGATGGGTCAGGTCGAGAGTCTTGTCCCTAGAGTCTTTACCGTCAGGAGTCATAGTCTGAGTGATAAAAAGTAGGGTAGTTATGCTTAGCTACTCAATCCAAAGGATCTCTATGCGGGAGCGGTCTAGCAGCTGTCTGATCTGTAGCTGATGGACGATACGCTTGATGGCTCTAACTCTCGTACTACCACGATAGATGCAGTAAAGGCTCTGCTCCACGCTACTAGAGAGGAGATAAGCGGTCGGATCCTCCATGAGTGCTGGGGAAGCGATGATCGTGAGCTGGTGCTGCGTCTGTAGCTGCTTGAGTTGCTGCTGGAAGGCTGTAGAGCTTATCAGACCAGGTGTGAGCGTAGTGTGGTAGACGTCACTAGGCGTCTTGCTAACGGCTTTTTGCTCTGCTAAGTCTAAGTGCCACACAGCGCAGGAGATGCCTCTCTGCTCTAAGGCTTGCTGTAGCTCCGCTAGGAGCTGGTCGTGATACTTCGTGCTATTGGGCGTAGCGAGCTGTATGGTGCGTGGCTCGCCTTGCGGTGGCATGACGAGGGCGCACAGTTCTTCAAGGTTAGGATAAAGGGGCTTCTTGCCCTTACGACCTCGCTTCAGGTCTAGTGTGAGACGATGACGTAGGAGACTGGGTAACTCGGAGACATAGTAGATGACTCCTCGTATAGCCCAGTAGATGTACATCAAGAGCAGCGGTAGGAGTAGACCCAAGAGTCCCATACCAGCGATGATAAATAGGTCTGGCTCTAGATCTTTAGCTATGCGTGGCTCATCAATAAGCCTAAAAGGCGAAAGTCCTGCGGGTGGTACAGTCCCTGCGAATTGCCCTAGTGAGTCTGTCACGCCCTCATCGCTCAGCTGCTCGACCCATCCTAAGCTATCTGTGACGAGGTACATCTGGTAGAGGAGGTCTAGGCAGCGACGCTCGGAGCGATTGGAGAGCATCTCGACACGCATGACCGAGGAGAGGGGCAGATCCGCCTTTTTCATCGTCACTTGCATCTCTGTCTCATAGACGGCTCGTATGTCCTGAAGCGTAGAGTAGGAGAGTGCTATCTTCTTATGTTTCTGATCGATGTGATAGGGGAAGTGATGCTTGGGGTTATCCAAGGTTATGGAGACATGCCCCACAGGAGTCTCCTGAGTAGAGCCGACAGGGATGACGACATCGTATGGCTCGTTAATAGATATCCCCTGCGCAGTACCCAAGAATCCGCTTAGCGTGACCTGCTGCGGGTGAACGGGATCATCAAGCTTAGCGATACAATGCACCTTGTCTGTCGGGAGTAGATCGTCAAAGTGTACGATGATAGGCGTCTGGTTGTAGTAGTCACGCATCCCCCAGGGTGTCTTGACAAAGTAGTCCACCTGAAAGTTAATACGCCTTCCCGCCTCTACGACCGCTGTCGTCGTATTGAGCAGCGTAGCGATGTACTCAGGAGTCCAGGGGGAGGTCTTGAACGTTGAGTCGCTCAGAGTCATCATCGGATTCGTCAGCTCGTGAGGCTCTCGTGAGGAGAGCTGCATGTAGTACGTCTGGCGCCCTAGGGGACGATGGTCAGCGACGATCTTGCCGAGTACGACGAAGAGTACGAAAGAGAGCACGAACCAGTACCACTGCTTGAGGATCAGACGGAGGATCTGCGAGAAGGTCGGTCGTGTGCCCTCGTCAGAACGAGTTGGCTCGTTGTAGACAGCTCTATTGGGAAGCGATGATTGGGTCATAATGTATGGCTATGTGGTGCAAAGATAAGAAAGTCCGTCCGATATCGCTAGGGAGCAAGCCAGCGTCAATGCGATCGAGGAAAGGACGGACTAGAGATTGGGGTAAAAGCTAGGGAATCGCCAGTCGAGACGAAGAGTAGGTAGGAGATGTCAGACGAAAGTTGCGTACGCATAGCCTTGGAGCTTTCGTATCCCAGAGCCATGAAAGCTGTCGCTAGCGCATCCGCCTCAGCGCAGGTAGGGGCGATCACTGAGGCACTCAGTATGTCGGTCTCAGCAGGGTAGCCGCTCAGAGCGGAGATCGTGTGTCCGTAGACTCTTCCGTCGGCTGTGACCTTGTAGTTACGATAGTTGCCTGAGGTGGCTAGTCCTCCCCGCTCACCTGGCAAGTCAATGATCTCTTGTAGCTCTTGGCTTATCCCCAACGAGTCCAGGTCAGGCTTAGAGATGCCTACACGCCATGCCGCACCCCGAGGGTTGCACCCCGAATAAGCTATCTCGCCGCCTATCTCTACGAGGTAGTTGGTCACGCCCGCCCTGCGTAGCTTTTCGCCGACTAAGTCAGAAGCATAGCCCTTGGCAACGGAAGCGAAGTCTAGCTCCATGGCGGGGTTCGCCTTGATCAGCTCTGTGGGGGTGCAGGAGACTTTGTCCATACCGACCAGTTCCAGCAAACTATCTACCTGTGGCTGCGTGAGCGGATAGCCCTGCTCGAAGCCAAAGCCCCACGCATTGACCAGCGGAGCGATGGTCACATCGTAGGCTCCTCCCGACCGCTCGTAGACACGACGTGCCACGCTGTAGATAGCGTAGAAGGTACTGTCCACCGTCATCGATAAGTTGTTATTGACCGCATAGATCATAGAGGTTGAGTCAAAGGGATTCGCCACATGGTTGACCTGTTGCAGCGCCTCATTGATCTGATCAGACAGATCTTCATCAGCCTGATAGGTAATCCGATAGAGGGTGCCGAAGATGAGTCCCTCGGCACTTCGGTAAGGAGCCTCCTTGTGGCACCCACTCAGGAAGATGAGTGAGAGCAGTAGTAAGGTGACGGTGCGACGCATAGCGATGCGATGAGCTTAGATAAAGGTGACCAACTCCTCCATCGTCTTGCGACGCGGATTACCCTCTTTGCCTGCAAAGGCTGGGTCGGGATGCCCCACAGCTAAGATCAAGATCGGCTCCTCATGCTCAGGTATCTGGAGCAGCTCACGGCAGATCTCCTGGTCGAAGGCTGCTACGGTCGTAGCGCCTAGCCCCATATCCTCTGCCTTGAGGAGCATATGTGTGAGCGCTATCGAGGTGTCTACATAGGTGAGGTCACAGTGGGGACGCTGCCACGCTTTGTCGTGGTCGCCGATGATAACGATATAGCTCGGAGCATGATAAAACCAAGGCTGCTGACTGACGGCGTGGAGCTTCGTGCGCTCCTCCTCGGAGAGTACGACGACGAAGCGGAGAGGTTGGAAGTTTTTTGCCGAGGGGGCTAACCGCCCAGCCTCCAATATCGGCATGAGCTCAGCACGAGTCATCGGCTTGGTCGCATCAAAGTGGCGTACCGTGCGCCGTGTAGAGATGATTTGGTCTAAAGTCTTAGTCATAGTTCTGCTGCTATATTATAGTTGTCACGATTGGGATCGCGGCGTGAGATCATCTCTCCGATGAAGCCGGCACAGAAGAGCTGCACACCGATGATCATCGCTGCGAGAGAGATGTAGAAGTAGACCCGATCTGTCACGAGCGGTGCGGGGGTGCCACTGATGAGTGCGGAGAGCTTGATCGAGAGTACCACGATAAGTGCAATGAACCCAACGAGAAACATGAACGACCCCCAGAAGCCGAAGAAGTGCATCGGCTTGCGGCCGAAGCGATGGGTGAACCAAAGCGTCAGGAGGTCTAGGTATCCGTTGAAAAAGCGGTCTAGTCCAAACTTCGAGTGTCCATACTTGCGAGGGGCGTGGTGTACCACCTGCTCGCCAATCTTGGCGAAGCCTGCATTCTTTGCCAAGTAAGGGATGTAGCGGTGCATGTCGTTGTAGAGCTCGATGCTATGCACCACCTCTGCGCGGTACGCCTTGAGTCCGCAGTTGAAGTCGTGCAGGTTCTTGATCCCTGACACCCGCCTAGCCGTGGCGTTAAAGAGCTTCGTGGGGATCGTCTTGGAGAGCGGATCGTAGCGCTTCTTCTTCCACCCGCTCACGAGGTCGTACCCCTCATGGACGATCATGTTATACATTCCTGCGATCTCCTCGGGAGCGTCCTGTAGGTCGGCATCCATCGTGATGACCACTCGTCCTTGAGCCCGAGCAAAGCCATATTGCAGTGCCGGCGACTTGCCGTAGTTACGACGAAACTTGATACCATGCACTGCCTTATCCTTGGCAGCCAACTGCTCGATCACCGCCCACGAGCCATCGCTACTGCCGTCATCGACGAAGATGATCTCGTAGCTCAGCCCCACCTCAGCGGTGTGAGCTACGATGCGCTCGTAGAGCTCGGGAAGGCTCTCAGCCTCGTTGAGCAAGGGGATAACCACCGAGATGTCGGGACACTCCGTGGCGATAGATTCGAGAGAGTTGTGATCTGTCATGAGGTTCACTTGTAGTACTACAGCACAAAGATACTAATTTGCCACCTACGAGAGACCGATACTCAGAAAGCCTGTAGACTCAACTGTCGATAGTATCCCAATCTACTAAGACGCTGCGATGATTCGGGTGTTTGAGTCCTTCGTAAGAAAAGTGGATCGTCTGGACGATCGTAGCGCACTAAATGTCTCTACACTTGAGCGGCACTCTCAAGTAGTGCATCGGAGGAGATGCCATCCTGAAGTGCCTGACGAAGGGCTGTGGGCGAGTACCCGAAGTTGTTTGTGCAGTAGCGGGAGAAGCTCGACAGCGAACCAAAAGATAGACTGGTAGCTATCTCTCCGATGTTAAGGTCATAGTCCTGGATAAGGAAGAGGATCTGCTTATTGCTCTGCATACGTATCCACTGCTCGGGGGTCTCACCAAACTCATCTCTAAATTGCTTGTAAAAAGTGGATGTAGCCATATAGACCCGCCTCGCCAAGTCAGAGACCTTGACATTGCACGTAAAGGCATTGATCACTTCACTGTGAAACTTCGACACCCCTAGTACGGGCCATAGGAAAGATGCCAGTTCCTCACGACTATAGTAGGCACGTAGATTCCAAAAGAGCTCCTTGACCTTCAGCTCATGCAGATAAGCACACTGAGCTTTGTCATCAAGGTAGATCCTAAGCGTAGCGAGCAGTGAGGGGATACCCCCCCCGCACCTCCAATGGATCTGGATTGTAGACTACCTCCTCCTTGAGATCGTTGAGTTGTTGCAGAGAGATCTTATCGCAGATGAAGTCCATAACATCAAAGTAGGCATCCAGCAGCTCCCCATCTTTACTCAAGATCGCACGCACAGACGAGCCACGAGGGATAAACTTCATCTGACCCGTCTGTAGCTCACACAAGTCGTCTCCAATAGATAAATGTATGGAGCCTTGCGTGCAGAGAAGGATCGAGTGGTACTCAGTCTCCCCTCGATATATTTGCTGCTCAGAGCCTTTGACAAGTATCCAGCCACTAGTGGCTGGAGTAGCATAGTGATGACAAGAGAGATGTTCGGGAGGATTAAATAGTGCCATAGGAGTCTCCTTAGGTTAATGAATCAAAGAGAGCTGGTCGACTCAGCACCCCTGCGAAAGTCCTGTGTAGACATAGGACCAACGGCTAGAGATAGCTTACAGTCTGCGATAGAGGGCATTCACGAGTCGTCTCTCGATAAGGGGGCAGAAGACGATCTTCATAAGGTTCGCCTCATACGCTCGCTCAGGAAGAAAAGCTCTAACAAAGGACATAGACCTTCCTTCCTTACCCCAAAGATAGTAAAAACAATTGTAACCTCAAAAAAAAGAACATATACACCACACTGGCTCCCGTAAATCTCATAACCAGCAAGCTTAATGTGCTGACAAGCTGTGCGTCCCTATATGTTGTTACTCGTGAGACGGACAAAGTCTGGGCAGCGAATGGCGAATGGCTTATGTCCTTTTTTTTTATTATCTTAGCCCTTTGAAGAGGAGAAGCTAGGAGAAGTTGCATTGCCCCCATCCTCTTCGCCGCCTGTAGACACACAAAACATCACATAAAGATAATTCAATCACTTACACTTAAACAGATTCGCTTATGAAACGAATGTTATCTATGTTAGCGTTACTAGGCACATTCCTGCTTTGGCCACTCATGGCGCAAGCGCAGGAGTTCATGGTAACCATCAAACAAGTGGAGCACGCCACCATAACGGTGACCACTGGAGCCTACGCCTCACCTACTGTGGTACAGAGTGGGGATAGGGTGTCTCGTGGTGCGATGTTATCCATCAAGGTGTCTCCTGATGAGGGTTATATGGCGACCCACTACACTGTCAATGGAGTCCCAAAGGAGATTACTTCAAGTGCCGGAGGTCTTGAGTTTGTCTACTCTGACATGGAGATCTCTGCCAAGGTGGAAGAAGCCACTCCTTGCACCGTCACCATCACACCGCCTGCAGAAGGTGGCACCCTCACTGTAACGAACCTAAAAACTTATGGAACCCTCAACACAGGAGATCAAGTTAGTTCGGGTACTGAGATTAAGATGGCGGCAAAGCCTGACGAGGGCTATGATATAGAGTATTGGCTCATAGACGGACAGAAGATTAAGCCCGCTGAACGTGAGTCTCTACGGTACAGTAAGTATTACATGGTAAAGAGCGATGTCACCGTCTCTGCGCAATTTAAGAAGAAAGGAGCCTCGACACTCGTTGCTGTCACCATCGAGCAGCCAGAAAATGGTACAATCGAGGTGCGCAAAGGAAACGATAAGTATGCACCTCTTTTAAACTCTGGAGATGAGGTGGAAGCAGGTACTGAGATCACTATGTTCATCAAGCCAAACACGAACTATGTCCTAGCCTATTGGCTCGTTAATGGTGAACGCGTTGAGAAGCAGGCAGGGCGTCTCTCAGAGCAAAAGACGATCACAGTCACGACAGCTACAACCATCTCGGCGGTACTCAAAGAGGCTGGTTGCAAAATAACCTACGAGCAGCCCGAGCATGGTACCCTGAAGGTAACCTATGTCTATCCTGAGACTGAGATCCCCTCTGGCACTCGTGTTAAGGATGGTGAGAGACTCAGCATCAAGGCTACGGTAGAGGCTGGATACCAGTTCAAGCACTTCCTCATCAATGGCGAGGTCAAGGTGCCAGACAATCTTATGCGACCTTACCTATTTGAAACGGCTAACTCAGATATGACCATCGCGGCGGTCATTGAGAAGATCGAGCCTTGCATCGTCACCATCACGCCATTTGAGCATGGTACGCTGACGGTGAAGTATGGCAGTTACGCCAGTCCTACGATCGTTGCCTCTGGCGATGAGGTGCCTCAAGGTACAAGAGTGACCATTACGGCTACCGTAGATCCTAAGTACGAGTTCAAGCACTTTCTCATCGATGGTAACGAGGAGACTGGACGAGTGAATTGGAAGGATGAGAATGAACTAGAGTACCTCATCACGAAGTCCGTCACGATCTCTGTCGTGGTAGAAAAGAAGCCGATGACGAAGGTCACCATCGACCCCTTCGAGCATGGTGAGCTAGAGGTGTCGTATGGTCCTTATGGCAAAGAGATAACAGTTAATACTGGTGACGAGGTGCCACAGGGCATTACGCTAGATGTCTATGCGGGGTTTGATGATGGATATGATCTTGATCACTTCCTCGTCAACGGTGAGTCAAAGCCTGCTGATAAGCCCGACTGGGGGTACATCGGCGTTCCTGTAGGTGACTCCCCTCTGACACTCTCAGCCGTTGCTAAGAAGACGCACGGACAGATCGTTATGGTACAGCCTGAGAGTACGCAGGGCAAGATGACCGCTTACTACTTTGACAATGGTGAGCAGAAAGATCTACGAGACAGCACATGGGTGGCTCTAGAGACGTCCGTCACCTTCCATGTGGAGCCTGCTGAGGGCTACGAGATGGACTACTGGCTGGTCAATGATGCCCGCCAAGAGCTAACACCCGGTATGGCTAATAATAAGGTCATCACCGTCGAGGGCGACCTCAAGGTAGAGCCGGTACTCAAGAAGGTTGAGGCACCTGCTGGTTGCACTGTCACGTTAGGTGAGTTCTCCACCGCTCAGGGCTTCTTCTATGCATTCTATGGTAGCGACATGACCGCTGTGAAGAGTGGAGACGTACTACCCGTCGGTACAGTGGTTAGCTTCCAGGTAGACGCTGAGGGTGGCTACGAGCTAGACTATTGGATGGTCGATGACGTTAAGTCTGACGACACAAGCAACCCACTCGTTATCACACTTTCTAAGGATGTCAAGGTGCTTCCTGTCATGAAGAAAAAGGAAGAGCCACAGCCCTCACAGGGTGTCATCACGATGATACAGCCTAAGGATGAGCAAGGTAAGGAGATAGGCTTCTTAGCTGCCTCTTACTATGATGATGATCTATACGAAGATATCGCCGTTACCGATGGTATGGGCGTAGATCTTGGCACGACCATTACATTCCTCGTTACGCCTGAAAAGGGCTACACTATGGACTACTGGATGATCAACGATGCCCGTCAAGAGCTAGATAGCGAAACACCTAATCAGACTATCATCACCGTCGAGGGCGACCTCAAGGTAGAGCCTATCCTCAAGTCAACGGCTACACCCGTCGAGAAGGTACGCCTCTCCGTCCAGGAGGAGGGCGTAGGTGGCTTTGCTATGGTTAGGTATCAAACACCTGGTAGCACCACTTGGGAGAGGCCCGCTGAGGGTACCAACCCAACGCTAGACCTGCCTATCGGCACGAAGGTGAGAGTCTTAGCAAACATTTCCATCGATGGAGCTACCGTCGCCTTCACACACAACGGTAACCCAGTAGCTGCTGACCAGCTCACAGACGAGGGACTCACGTACGAGTTCACCCTAGAGGCTGCAGCTGATATCAAGGTTATCTTCACGGAGGGTGTCATAGGCTTCCAAATCTTCTACGATTGCGATAAGCACGCTACGATCACTGGTACAGCAGACGGCCAGCCATTCACAAGTGGTGATAAGCTGCCTCTGGGTGCACGTGTCGAGCTGACCGTAACACCCGAGGCTGGCTATGAGGTCAAGGATTGGGTTGATGCTGACTTTGTGCTTATCGAAGGCACTGAGTTCCAGAACCCTTACACCTTCACGGTAGATGGCTCTGTAAGTGTCTTCGCTGAGATCCAGAAGAAGACCACGGCTTTCGTCAAGATTAGCTATGAGGGACCAGCTGGATACCTCGAGACTACGTACTTAGAGCCAAATGGATCGGGCAACCCGCTAAAGATCTTTGGTGACAAGCGTATCCCGCTAGGCAGTGTCGTCACAGTAAAGGCTAAGTTCTTTATGACGGGTGACTACCTAGTAGCTTATACGAACAACGGCAACCCCGTTCCCGCTGAGGCACTCACGGAGGATGGACTCGTCTACACGTTTACCGCTAATGAGGATGCTGATGTACACGCAGTCTTCTCTGAGAAGCCTGCTCCAGCAGTAGACTACACAATCACCTTTGAGGCTGGTAAGGGCGGTACGGTAACGGCTACAGTTGATATGGAGCCAATCGAGAGTGGCGCCAAGATCGCTGCTGGTACGAAGATCAAGATCCTCGCAACGCCTGATGAGGATTACGAGATCGATGAGTGGCTAGTCGATGGTGAGCCTGTTGCCAACACGGGTCTCAACTTCTACTACCTCAGCCTCTCTAAGGATACCAACGTCAAGGTAACCTTTAGATCTACAAAGCCTGAGGAGTACGCTGTCACCGTAGATCCTGTTCTGCCAAGTGCAGAGGCTGGTACGGTACAGCTCTTCAAGAAGAATGGCGAGGCCGTCGAGAGTGGTAATAGTGTCGTCGCCGGCACCGAGATGTATGTCGAGGTAAAGCCTGCCGACAAGTATGAGCTGGAGACCCTCCGAGTCAATAATGCAACGATCAAGGTCGGTGATGAGAACCTTGTTAACCTACCTGATGGAGGATACAAGTACGTCTTTACAGTCACCGAGGCTATCACGATCCAGGCAACCTTCAAGCTAGGTGGTGCAGTCGAGCAGTTGACCGCCAACCAGATCGTCGCTTACGTGACAAATGGCGGCACACGCCTAGAGATCGCCGGTGCTGCTGAGGGTACCGAGGTACGTCTCTACGACTACACGGGTCAGCTACTGCTCTCAAGCACAGAGCATGCGCTAGACATCAGCGCACTACCCGCAGGTAGCTACATCGTCCTCATCGGCAACTACACGACACGCATCGTCAAGTAAGACCATGCCGCCGTCCACGATAGGACTCTAGTACCACGCACCCGCTAGGGACGTAGTACAGTAAATACTTCCCGAGGGAGATCACCGCACACTGTCGGTGGTCTCCCTCGTCACTTGAGGAGGCCGCTGGGAGGCTGGCTATTAGCTAGAGTCGCACTAGCGACTAATCTCTAACCTCTAATTTCTAATCTCTAACTTCTAATCTCTAATTCGATATCCACGTGGAAAATCTCAAATCCCCACGTGGATATTTTTTATTCTCCACGTAGGCGTGAATCATTTCCTCCGAAGTTTCATTTGATTCCTCCGAAGTTTCATTTCACGCCCACGTGGAGAATTTTCTTTTTCCACGTGGAGATTTGCGAATTTCCACGTGGAGATCTACCCCTTCTGAGGATAAATCGTCTTGGGGCATAAGAGATCCAGTCCATCACAGGCCAATGCAGGTCGCTCCCAGCGCCACAAAATCATAATTAGCAGCCTTCGCCGGAAAAAAAGTTTGCCAAACATTTGGTAGATTGGAAAAGTTGTAGTACCTTTGCACTCGCAACTCAAAAGAACGGGGTTTCGGAAGTGTCTGAGCCTCATGAGAGGCGAGTAGGTTTTTGATGTTAAGAGCATCGCTTGGCGACCCTATATATAATAGGTGTAAGACGCACGAGCGAGGAGCTCGAAAAAAAACTTCTCCGAAAATTTGGTGGATTCAAAAAGTTGTCGTACCTTTGCATTCGCAACCTCAAAGAAAGGGTGGTCGGAAGTGTCCGGCGCACGATTGGGGTTTGGTTACGATGGTAGCTGATCGAAACGCTTGCTGAGTCTATGTGATGACTCGCTTGCCAGGTTGATTTAGAGACTCAATGAAGCACTTGCTCGTATGAGTGTTCATCGACTGACAAAAAACGATCGGCGAAAAAAAACTTCTCCAAATATTTGGTGGTTTCAAAAACTTGTCGTACCTTTGCACTCACAACCCGCAAGAAAAAGCAGATCGCTCTTCACAGGTGAAGAGGCGTTGATCTGGGGCTCTTAAGAGGGCTACGCTTACGGGGATAATAGAAGCGATCTTTGATATATTTCATAACTAAACAATCAAAGTGTAGTGATCTAGAGCTGCGATGCTCTAGATGAAACAATACCTAAGACAATCCAATCTAGGTCTACACTGCGAGGACAATAAGCATAATAGCACAATAATCATCTTAGAGACAAGGCTTGCGGTAGCGAAAGCTACTGATAATAGGGTCTTGTGTTATAACAGAGAACAAACAAACAAAATACTAACAATGGAGAGTTTGACTCTGGCTCAGGATGAACGCTAGCGATAGGCTTAACACATGCAAGTCGAGGGGCAGCGAGATGTAGCAATACGTCGTCGGCGACCGGCGAATGGGTGAGTAACACGTATGCAACTTACCTCTTAGTGGTGAATAACCCGATGAAAGTCGGACTAATACACCATATACTCCTTAGATCCCATGAGAAGAGGAGGAAAGATTAATCGCTAAGAGATGGGCCTGCGTTCCATTAGCTAGTTGGTAAGGTAACGGCTTACCAAGGCAACGATGGATAGGGGGACTGAGAGGTTGACCCCCCACATTGACACTGAGATACGGGTCAAACTCCTACGGGAGGCAGCAGTGAGGAATATTGGTCAATGGGCGAGAGCCTGAACCAGCCAAGTCGCGTGAAGGAAGACTGCCCGCAAGGGTTGTAAACTTCTTTTGTATGGGATTAAAGTCACCTACGTGTAGGTGTTTGCAGTTACCATACGAATAAGCATCGGCTAACTCCGTGCCAGCAGCCGCGGTAATACGGAGGATGCGAGCGTTATCCGGAATTATTGGGTTTAAAGGGTGCGTAGGTTGCAAGGGAAGTCAGGGGTGAAAAGCTGTAGCTCAACTATGGTCTTGCCTTTGAAACTCTCTAGCTAGAGTGTACTGGAGGTACGTGGAACGTGTGGTGTAGCGGTGAAATGCATAGATATCACACAGAACTCCGATTGCGCAGGCAGCGTACTACATTACAACTGACACTGAAGCACGAAAGCGTGGGTATCCAACAGGATTAGATACCCTGGTAGTCCACGCAGTAAACGATGAATACTAGATCTATGCGATATACAGTATGGGTCTAAGCGAAAGCGATAAGTATTCCACCTGGGGAGTACGCCGGCAACGGTGAAACTCAAAGAGATTGGCGGGGGTCCGCACAAGCGGAGGAACATGTGGTTTAATTCGATGATACGCGAGGAACCTTACCCGGGATTGAAATGTAGATGCATGAGGCTGAGAGGTCTCTTCCCTTCGGGGCTTCTATGTAGGTGCTGCATGGTTGTCGTCAGCTCGTGCCGTGAGGTGTCGGCTTAAGTGCCATAACGAGCGCAACCCGCGTCGATAGTTACTAACGAGTCAAGTCGAGGACTCTATCGAGACAGCCGTCGTAAGACGTGAGGAAGGAGCGGATGACGTCAAATCAGCACGGCCCTTACATCCGGGGCGACACACGTGTTACAATGGTAGGGACAGCGAGCAGCCATCTGGTGACAGAGAGCTAATCTATAAACCCTATCCCAGTTCGGATCGGAGTCTGCAACTCGACTCTGTGAAGCTGGATTCGCTAGTAATCGCGCATCAGCCATGGCGCGGTGAATACGTTCCCGGACCTTGCACACACCGCCCGTCAAGCCATGGGAGTCGGGGGTACCTGAAGAGCGTGACCGTCACAGGAGCGCTTGAGGGTAAAACTGGTGACTGGGGCTAAGTCGTAACAAGGTAGCCGTACCGGAAGGTGCGGCTGGAACACCTCCTTTCTGGAGACACGAGGCTCTCTGAGAGGTTTAGACAAGAGGGTTGATCCTTCGTCTAGAGCTCTCGTCAAGACCTATCTCTAAGATTGGTGCTATTTTTTCTTACAAGTCTATCAGACGCAGTGAGGCACGGATAGGAGATCGTCAGTAGGTAACACACACGATGAAGGTAGAATTAGTTATGAAATCCATATAACATGGAGAATCGATGAAGCGAGAGCGACCCTGAGGCAACGCTCAGAGGCTGTCGGTCTAAGCTAGGCAGGCAGGAATAGAGAGCGGTCTCGAGACGTCGTCCACGTGTAGAGCGATAAACCCATGATAGGATATACGGCTCAGATCATACTGCGGTATGGTTGTCGAGAGAGTCCTATAGCTCAGTTGGTTAGAGCGCTACACTGATAATGTAGAGGTCGGCAGTTCAACTCTGCCTGGGACTACGATAGGGCGGCACCACGGGGCTAGTATATCTTAAGCAAGATGGACGGGGGATTAGCTCAGCTGGCTAGAGCACCTGCTTTGCAAGCAGGGGGTCATCGGTTCGAATCCGATATTCTCCACACGGATGCTAACAGCATCAAGTGATCTTTGACATACGTAGCAATAGAAACAATAGAAACGAGTAACGAGCGTGCTTAGAAATAAGTACGAACAAATAAAGAATACAAAGCGAGTAACGATTTTAGATCGTGCGCTAAGTAGTATAACTCAACAGAGATTGTATCGACGTAAGTTGATGCAATGCTCAAGGCGAAAAGTTATAAGGGCAGATGGCGGATGCCTAGGCTCTTGGAGGCGAAGAAGGACGTGATAAGCTGCGAAAAGCTGCGGGGATTGGCACATACGAATTGATCCGCAGATATCCGAATGGGGCAACCCACTAGACTGGAGGTCTAGTATCTCGCAAGAGAGGTCAACGAGGGGAACTGAAACATCTCAGTACCCTCAGGAAAAGAAAACAAAAGTGATTCCCTTAGTAGTGGCGAGCGAACGGGGAGTAGCCCAAACCGCAGATGTTTCGGCATCTACGGGGTTGTAGGAGTAGCACTAATGTACTGTAAACGTGTAGAAGAACGGATTGGAAAGTCCGACCATAGAGGGTGACAGTCCCGTACTTGAAACATGTTTGTAGACAGAGCTACCACCTGAGTAGCGCGGGACACGAGAAATCCTGTGTGAATCTGCGGGGCCCATCCCGTAAGGCTAAATACTTCCAAGAGACCGATAGTGAACAAGTACCGTGAGGGAAAGGTGAAAAGAACCTCGATAAGAGGAGTGCAATAGACCCTGAAACCATCTGCTTACAAGCGGTAGGAGCCCCCTGAGGGGTGACTGCGTGCCTTTTGCATAATGAACCTACGAGTTACCGTTGCCGGCGAGGTTAAGTACAGGTAAGTACGGAACCGGAGCGAAAGCGAGTCTGAATAGGGCGATTAGTCGGTAGAGGTAGACGCGAAACCAAGTGATCTACCCTTGGTCAGGTTGAAGGATAGGTAACACTATCTGGAGGACCCAACCGGTAAGCGTTGAAAAGCTTTCGGATGAACTGAGGGTAGGGGTGAAAGGCTAATCAAACTTGGAGATAGCTCGTACTCCCCGAAATGCATTTAGGTGCAGCCTTTGGTGTTTCTTGTATGAGGTAGAGCGACTGATTGGATGCGAGGCTTTCACCGGCTATCAAGTCCAGACAAACTCCGAATGCGTACAAGTCAAAGCCAAGGAGTGAGGGCATGGGTGCTAAGGTCCATGTCCTAAAGGAGAACAATCCGGACCATCGGCTAAGGTCCCGAAATCACCACTAAGTTGGACAAACGAAGTCAAGATGCGAAGACAGCTAGGATGTTGGCTTGGAAGCAGCCATTCATTTAAAGAGTGCGTAACAGCTCACTAGTCGAGGATTTTGGCGTGGATAATAATCGGGCATAAGTGGTGTACCGAAGCTGTGGGATGTGAATACATCGGTAGGGGAGCATTCCTATTGAGCAGAAGATACAGGGGCAACCTGTGTTGGATCGATAGGAAAAGCAAATGTAGGTATAAGTAACGATAAAGGGGGCGAGAAACCCCCTCGCCGAAAGACTAAGGATTCCTGATCAACGTTAATCGGATCAGGGTTAGTCGGGGCCTAAGGATAAGCCTAATGGCGATTCCGATGGAAGAACTGGTTAATATTCCAGTACTAATATATTGAGTGATGTGGAGACGGAGAAGTGACACTACTGCCGACTGACGGAATAGTTGGTTAAAGGGTGTAGATAGTTGGTTTGTAGGCAAATCCGCAGACCGAGTCGAACCTGAGAGTACACTGCGTGCATGCACAAAGTGATAATGTAGGTAAGCCAGCTCCCAAGAAAACCCGCTAAACAATTGATATATTACCCGTACCACAAACCGACACAGGTGGTTGGGTTGAGTATACTAAGGCGCTCGAGAGATTCGCGGTTAAGGAACTAGGCAAAATGGTCCTGTAACTTCGGGATAAAGGACGCCAGTGGCGACACTGGCCGCAGAGCATAGGCCCATGCGACTGTTTAACAAAAACATATGGCTGTGCGAAATAGAAATATCAAGTATACAGCCTGACACCTGCCCGGTGCTGGAAGGTTAAGAGGAGATGTCATCGCAAGAGAAGCATTGAATTGAAGCCCCAGTAAACGGCGGCCGTAACTATAACGGTCCTAAGGTAGCGAAATTCCTTGTCGGGTAAGTTCCGACCTGCACGAATGGTGTAACGATGTGGGCACTGTCTCAACCGCGATCTCGGTGAAATTGTAGTATCGGTGAAGATGCCGATTACCCGCAACGGGACGAAAAGACCCCGTGAACCTTTACTATAGCTTTACATTGTACTTGGGTATCAGATGTGTAGGATAGGCCGGAGACTGAGAGTGGGGCACGCCAGTGCTTCAGGAGTCGCTGTTGAAATACGGCCCTTTTGATGTTTGGGTACTAACTTGCGAATAGCAAGGACACTGTATGGTGGGTAGTTTGACTGGGGTGGTCGCCTCCAAAAGCGTAACGGAGGCTTCTAAAGGTACCCTCAGGCCGATTGGTAACCGGTCGTAGAGTGTAATGGCACAAGGGTGCTTGACTGGGAGACAAACAAGTCGCACAGGTAGGAAACTAGAGCATAGTGATCCGGTGGTTCCGTATGGAAGGGCCATCGCTCAAAGGATAAAAGGTACTCCGGGGATAACAGGCTGATCGCTCCCAAGAGCTCATATCGACGGAGCGGTTTGGCACCTCGATGTCGGCTCGTCACATCCTGGGGCTGGAGAAGGTCCCAAGGGTTGGGCTGTTCGCCCATTAAAGTGGCACGCGAGCTGGGTTCAGAACGTCGTGAGACAGTTCGGTCTCTATCTGTTGTGGGCGTAGAGATTTGCAGGGCTCTGACACTAGTACGAGAGGACCGTGTTGGACCGACCGCTGGTCTATCGGTTATGCCGCCAGGTGTAATGCCGAGTAGCTAAGTCGGGCTAGGATAAGTGCTGAAAGCATCTAAGCACGAAGCCGACCCTAAGATAAGATCTCATTGAGGGTGGTCAAAGACGATGACCTTGATAGGCTACAGGTGTAAAGACAGTAATGTCAAAGCCGAGTAGTACTAATTACCCGAACGATTCGCTAAGAGAGTTGAGTTATACGACTTGCTTAGAGTGTACGCCTAAAAACGAAGCAGCGTATTCGAGAGTTTGATAGACTCGCTGACTCATAAATTAACTAGAGTAACTATATAAGTCTACGTATGTCACCCATTAAGGTGGTTATAGCGTTGGGGATCCACCTCTTCCCATTCCGAACAGAGCAGTTAAGCCCAATAGCGCCGATGGTACTGAGTAAAACCGGGAGAGTAGGTAACCGCCTTTCCCATTGAAGAGTCTTCAGATAGGTATGATACCTGTCTGGGGACTCTTTTTTTTTGCCCTTGTCTGTTTGCCCTTGGCTTTTTACTTTTTGCTGTTGGCGATCAGAGGTCTCGGAGCTGTCGGAGCGGATCAGAGCTGTTGGAGTGGATCGGGGGAGACGGAGGTGTCGGACTGGATCGGATGTAGTCGAAAGCATTGATATTTCGTGCAGAAGGAGGACGATGCTAGTAAGTCAAATTTTCATACCTTTGTAAGCAGAATAAGGCAGCTAGGCTACTGTGACGCTAATACTTTAATAGGCTCTGAGCCGAATTTCCTTTCTAATGAGTCTCGAGTAGCTGAACACCGGAGGGGTTTGTCTACAACAAATTGGCTTTCAAGCCTCGTAGGGACGGTAGATTACCCTCTGGTTGCTGTCCTTACCTTACTACAATACAAACAAGTCTAACCGGCCTAATCATGGGTCGGTTTCTTTTTGCTCTCTAAACTGGCTTTGTCGGAGTGGGGCGGAGCGGATCGGAGGGTATCGGAGTGGGGCTGTAGCCTTTGTCTAGTCCGACCCACAAGGGGTCGATAAGCGACTATCGTCTTGTCCCCATCGGTCGTTCGGGGCTTTGCCCCTCCGACCGACGGCTACGATGCGTCGGACCTCTTGCGAGGTCCTATCCATAGGATAGTGATTAGAGATTAGAAGTTAGAGATTAGAGAGGATCGGAATGGATCAGAGCTATCGGAGGGTGATTAGAGGTTAGAGATTAGAGGTTAGAAGTTAGGTATCGGAGGGTATCGGAGGGTGATTAGATATTAGAGATTAGAAGTTAGGTATCGGAGGGTGTAGGAGGGTGTCGGAGGTGTCGGAGTCCTATCAAGACGAGTGGCAGTCCCCGTTAAAACAAGACGCTGTAATCTTTGATACAACGGACGCACCGACGGTCTGCGTCCGTCCCCGTTAATACCACGACGTCGTAACCTTTGACACAACGGACGCCATCCCACTAGACACTAGCGTGCGTCCCTACACGGCGCAGTAACACTAGCCAAAAGCCAACAGCTAACGGATGTAGCGAACGCTCTTCTGCTAGGCACGAGCTGTGCGCCCCTACGGTGGGCTACTGGCCTCATCTGGCGACTTGTGAGATGTGCGGAGTTGAGGTCTCAGTGTTGGCTTGCGCATCTAAAAAAAAAAGTACCTTTGCGACAAGCAGTGCAGTAACATACAGACAAACAGAGCTATGATCTTAGGAAGAAAGAGCGGAATCCTTGCTATATTGGTTGTGGTTAGCTTGATGCTCACCCAAAGTCTCAGCGGACAAACGCTTAAAGAAGACCTCAACGGACAAACGCTTAAAGAAAGTTCCAGCGGGCAAACAGTCAAAGAGGACCTCAGTGGACAGGCTGTCAAAGAGCAACCTCAGCAAGCTCAGAGCGCACAGCCCCAGACGCAGCAGCCGCAGCAGGGAGAGACTTATCGCGGACAGCTCAGAGATAGAGTGACCGAGGAGCCTATCTCTATGGCGACCGTCATATTGCTTTCGGCAGATTCGACCGTGGTCTCCACGACGCTTTCGAGCGACGGGGGGACCTTTGAACTTTCAGGGGTGGGGGCGCATTGGCTCCAGGTGAACCATCTAGCGTACCAGACGCTCCGCGTGAGCCTGGATGCTCCACTGCCTGACGTGCTCTATATGGATCAAGCGACAGGTGAACTGGGCGAGGTGGTGGTCAAGGCCGAGCGTCCGCTCATGAAGCTCGTCGATGGTACCACACCGAGCTACGATATTGATCAGCTCTTCGCACATAGCTCCGTCACCACCGCTTATGAGATGCTGGGTCAGCTCCCGGGTATGTCGATGCAGGGCGATGTGCCGACGCTCGTCGGGACCAATGGCTATACCTTGGTCTTCAATGGTCAGCCCTCGGATGTTCCTCAGGAGATGTTGCTCGAGCGTCTCAAGAGCATCCCCCGAGAGATGGTCGCTAGTGTGGAGATCTCCTATACTCCCATTGCCCGCTATCGGGCTAAGGGCGCTTCGATCAATGTAGTCTTCAAGGGGCAGACTGCGGGCACTCCTCTGAGTGGCACCTCTGGTCAGCTCTTTACCGAGTATAGCAATCGGTATTACAGCAACTACGCTGCGGGTGGTAGTGTCAACTACTCCGCTCCCAATGGCTTCTCCGTTACCGCTAATTATAGGGCTAGTCTAGGTAAAATCCGAAGTGACTTGATCTACGATATAGCTCCCTTTGGTCGCTACACCAAGGGGCTTGAGATAGAGAATACGGGCTACACGAACTATAACAAGCATACGCTCTTTGCCGAGCTGGGGTATAAGTTTGGGCGCCATTCACTATCTGTTGACTACTACGGGAATTTGACCCCTCCCGGGGGAACGACCCGATACCAAGTCAACCAAAAGGAGCGCACACCTCTGGAGTCACTCAATAAAGGCAATGATAATACCCATCACGTCGCCATAAACTATAGGCTGGGCGGCAACTTGCTGGCGGGTCTCTTCTACACGCACTATCGGGATCACAGAGAGGTGCTCTATGGTATGGAGCAGTCGGCCAGCTCACCTTATGCTACGAGCTATACGAGCGACCAGCTCTCGCAGGTGTGGGGCGGGCATATCGACAATAGTCATAGCTGGGAGAGTGGCTGGGGGCTGTCGTACGGATCCAAGGTCTCCTACTCCAAGACGATCAATGGACAAACTTACCTCTGGCGAAATGGTCAGCAAGTGCCAAACGGTGCAGTGTCAGGAACCAGTAAAGAGCTCCTGGCGGACCTCTATATAGGCGGTAAGAAGCAGTTTAATAATGGGCTAAGCCTCGGGCTAACCTTGATCGGAGACTACGCCAACTATATAGGAGCGGATGAGACCTTTCAGATTATTCCGCAGGCCAGTCTCAGCTACGCAAGCAATCCCAACCATGTCCTACAGGTGAATATCCAGTCCAGCAAGAGGGACCCGAGCTATTGGGAGCGTGAACCCTTCTCACGGTCGGATGATCGCTACCAGCTCTGGGAGGGCAATCCACAGATTAGGCCTTACGTGACGTACTTTTGGCAGGTGAACTACATCTTCAAGCAGCGGTATGTCTTCTTCCTGAGCGGTTACTATCAGCCTCATCGCTTCGAGCAGCAGATGTATCTAGACCCTGATAGGAGTCGTCTCGTCTACAAAACGTGGAATTGGCACTATGCCAATAATGCTAGTATCGGAGCTGTCGTGCCACTGCCTCAGACCAAGTGGTGGAACGCGCGCCTGACCCTCAATGGTCAGCTTAACTCGGTCAAGCTAGAGATCCCCTACGAGCCGACCTATCAGTGCACCAAGCCTCAGTACTATGTCGCCCTCTCTAATGAGTTTAGGCTCAGCCAAAAGCACAATATCACCATCGGGCTAGACGGAAGCTATCTGCATGGAGCCATACAGGGCTACTATAGTCTAGGCGATATATACAACCTCGCTTGTCGTGCTAAGTGGACCAGCCAGGATAAGAAGTGGAGCCTCACCTTGCGGGGAGACGACCTCCTCAATGCGGGTGTGCCTCGGGTGCGGGTCAACTACGGCATCCATCAGGTGGACTTCCGTCCCTCGCGCTACAATACCCGCTTCTCACTTCATCTGAGCTACACGTTCGGTAGCTTTGACAAGGTGCAGACGAAGGAGCCCACACAGCTCTCGACCGACCGCTTCGGTATCTGACGCTCGACACTATCCGAGTGTCCCTACAAAGGGTTACTCGTCTCTAATTTCTAACCTCTAATCCAATAGCCACGTAGAGAATTCTAAATCCCTACGTGGCTATTTTTTATTCTCCACGTGGGCGAGAAAAAATTCCTCCGAAGTTTCATTTGATTCCTCCGAAGTTTCATTTCGTCCCCACGTGGAAAATCTTTTTTTCCTCGGTAGATATTTCGGATTTGCCACGGAGCTTTTGTGGCATGCGTGCTATCTTGATGGGTGGCAAAAGCGACAAGCCGAATCGTCATGAGCTTAGTCTCTTCGTTAACTGGTTCCTCTTTGAGGAAGTCCCTTCACTGTTTTTGCCAGTCTGCAAAGGGAGTTCTATGAACTTCTCTTTTGGCACATATATCTACGTGGCGAAGCTCTCCTTATCCATACAAGTACGTAAAAACTAGTACGAAGGGTATGGAAATTACTGATAGATAGGTATTGATAAGAGCAGGTGTCAAATCGTACCTTTGCAGGGTTCAATCAATAAGGGATTTACATTACAAATAAAACAACCTATCCAATGAAGAAACTTGCACTAATTTCAGTGATGGTACTACTACTATGTGCCTGCAACAAGTCTGTACCGACACCTCCTAAAAACGAAGGCGGCGATACGATAACACCTCCCGTCAACCCTCAAAAGGAGTGGGTGACCAAAAAGATGACCATTGATGCGACCGACTATACAAAGTGGGTATATCTCAATTTCTCCTCAGGAGAGTTAGTCAAAGTGACAGATCCGGCTAATGATCTATCGTGGGATCTCGGTCTGCACCGCTACGATTTCAAGACTAATGGGGGTAGTTCTGGTAAGGGTCAAGGTGCGGCTGTTCGCATCTCCAAGCAGAAGAGCCTAACAGCAGAGATCCCTACACCCGCCGATGACCAGTGGATACTGGATCGTGAGGGGCTACTCCTGATGAATTTCGTGAACAATGGAGACGGGAACCATCAGACCAAGTACGAGATGCAGATGGCTAACTTCCTCCTCACCTCGGAGTGTGACGGCTTGGGAGGCTTCATCAATAAGGGGATCATCACGCAAGAGGGTATGCCACCTCAAGTCTATATAGACAACGCTATCTTCCTTATTCGTACAGCTTCGGGAGAGATAGCTCGCCTCCGTGTTCATGACTACCAAAACAATAAGAAAGTGCGTGGTCATATCACCATAGAGTATGCCATCTTGGTAGACAAAAAGTAATCACACGACAATACCGATCAGGGATTCTCGCAGCACTCTTGTCTTGTAGTGCTAGTCGAGGGGACTCGGTGCGGACTTTTGCTATTCTAATATATGAGGCTACTGCACTTATTGCGGGAGACTCGATAACAAACACCCTTTAGCTTATGAATCAACAGATACTTCGTATGCTGAGACGTACAGGGCTGATGCTATTCGCCAGCCTTCTTTGGCTCTCGCTGGGAGCGCAAGAGATGATATTTATGGAGTCCCCCTTTGATCCATCTATGGATCAAGCTCAGCTACTACCCGCAGACCAAAAGGGGACGGTCTCTTGGACAGCGTCTACCAATACTCTCACGATGAAAGATGTCAGTATTAATACTCAGTCCAAGATACTCTCTGGCTATATGCCTGAGGAGATGACTCTCCTAGTCGAGGGGACTAATCAATTGATCTCGACAGGTTCTGACGATGCTATCACGATGCGCTCACCCGTTCGCATTACAGGTTCTGGCTCTCTGAGCATAACATCGCAAGGTGCATATGCGTACGCTTGTCGTAATGGAGCCAGTCTCACCATTGCTGGTGGCGTGTCAGTAACGGCAGTGGGTAATTATGGGGGGCTAGTCGGAGATTTTGTGGCTTCTCGCCTCTTGATCGACAACTCTTACGTCACCGCCTCAACGCTAAACGATCAGGGCATGGTCTCCATCGGATACTTCAAGGAGTTGACCCTCGAGAGGTGTGCCATATCGGCACCAGAAGGGGCCCAAGTGGCAGAGCTTAATGAGGTTATGTCTATAACCGCAGATGGTAAGGAAGAGTACGCTGGTAAAGTCATCATAGCTCCTCAGCAAGCATACTATCATGTGTCCATCGCCGAGGCAGAGCATGGATGTGTTGTAGCCCCTGAGGGGGTAGACCTAACGCATCTCCTCGGAGGAGCAACTGTAACTTTTACGGCTAAGCCCGAGGAGGGTTATGCCTTGACTAAACTGATGGCTGGCACCGAAGATATAACCAACACCCGCACGCTTATCGTCAAGGAGGATGTCACCATTACGCCGACCTTTAGTCCTATCAAAAGCTATCGAGTATCTCTCCAGCAGCCTGAGCATGGGACCCTCTCCGTACGAGAGTCCGAGTATAATCTAGAAAAAGTCCCCGAGGGGGCTATCCTACACATTATCTGTACCCCAGACGAGGGCTACGAGCTAGAGCGTCTTATGGCTGGCGACAAAGATATCACTGCAGAAAAGTATATCTCTGTGAGGAGCGATGTGGAGATTACTGCTTCCTATAAACTTATCCCTGTAGAAACTTACAAGGTGACTATAGCTGTATTGGGAAAGGGTAAAATAGAGGCTGACTATCCGAATCTTGAAGCAGTGCCTGATGGCACGCAAGTAGGGCTGACGTGTACTCCTGAAGAGGGTTATCAGCTTAAGTACCTTCGAGCTAATGACGAAAACATTATGGAGAGCCAAAGCTTCATTATAGAGGGAGGAGATGTTCGTGTCGAGGCAACTTTTCAAAACATAGGAGGTACTGCTATAGACCATTTAGCTGGTGAGACTCGCTACTCCATAGAGGTACACGCTAACTATATCTCTATCTCAGGAGCCTCTGTAGGTACCCCTATCTCACTTCGCTCATTACTTGGCGAGACGGTTGTCTCAGCCACAGCTACAGGATTGACTTTAGAGCATCTCGATCTCACAACGATAGCCTCAGGACTCTACTTACTGACCATCGGAGATGTAACGCTCAAACTATATCTATAACGACAAGACTGCAACATCAACTTCTCAATATGAAATCATTACATAAAGCCCTTGCCCTGCTCGGCACTCTTGCTTGCAGTGTGCTACTCTTACCAGCTCAGATGCTGGAAAACGATCTTAAGACCCTCAGCGATTTCTACCATGTACCCGACCAAGCCTCCTATCGTCTTTCTAAGGTGATCGGCGTCTTTGGTGATCAGGATATTGAATTTGAATACAATGCCCACAACGACATCACTCGCTGTAGCTACTTCGAGACGGATACGATAACGGGACGCCGTAACTCAGGGCTATACCTAGATTATCTCTACAATGACAAGCATCAGTGCATCCAAAAGGTTGAGTATGGCGAGCGTGCCGGGTTTCCTGATTTAGTCGTCGCTAGACGCTTTTGTTACGAATACAACGACAAGGGGCAGATGACCCACTTCGTACGCTGGAACAACTTGAATACCAACCCTGCCGATACAAGCCTCGTGGAGGACTATAAACTCGATATAGAGTACACCGCAGAGGGGCTGCCGAGCAAAGGTATAGTTCACTTTGTCGACCCCAACACCTTCGAATGGTACGAAGGCTTTACGACGACTCTCGAATACAACAAAAAAGGTCAGCTCTACAAGCGAACAGCCATCAATGCAGACGGCAGTCCCTTTGAATCAGAAGAGATAACCTTTGACTCTGAGGGGCAGTATATGCTACTCTTATCCTATCTGAAGCAGGGGTCTGAACTAGTCGAGTGGACTTTTGATTATGACAAGAATGGCAATGTGTCAACCCTCGGTAGTGGAGGCTTTATCTATCAGTTCACCTTTATGACGAGTCAACCTGCGGCTCAAAGCTACTACCCACTCCCCACACTAGCTGACCTCTTCTTATATGGATTTAAGAACTACACGATCGAAACGCTGTCCTATCCTCTTCTGTACAACGGCTCCAAAGAGGCTGTAGCAACCGATGCTACCAATGGAGGAACCTTCGTCTATGAGACCTCTAAGCCTCTCGGACTAGAGCCTCTAGCTACACCCTCTCAGAGTCAGCTAGTCTGTGACGATATGAGCTGGACGATTACTAATGCGACGACCGCCGTGGCTCTCTATGACCTACAGGGGCAATGCCTGCAAGTAGCACTGCCCATCGAGGGTGAAGTCGTCATCAGCACGACGACGCTGCCCGCTGGCTCTTACCTAATCAAGGCAGGGAGTCAGACCTTCAAGGTCTTACGCTAAGAGCTTCTCTAGGGAGCAAACTTATGGCAAAAGAAAGCTTCCCGTGTGCAAACGAACTTGCACACGGGAAGCTTTGCGTCAGAAGGTATGGACTACCCGATGAGAAAACAAAAGGTTAACTTTGTACCGTAGAAACTTAGCCGGAGCTCTTACGGAGCGACGCTATCAAGGTAAATAATCAACAACAGCAGATGAAACGAAACGTATTACGACTACTTACGATGCTCCCGCTCTGGGTGCTCGCAACTCTCTGCGCGACAGCTCAGCAGCCAGATGCAGTAGCTACGTCAGCGACAACGGATCAACCAGACACCCTCACCGTCGTACCGCTACAGGTGCAGCAGTATCGGGTGATGATGCCTTTTATCTCGGATAGTCTCAATGTGCAGGGCAAGGCGTACGATGCTACCGACCTGCTCAAGCCGGTGAACCACATCAAGCTGAGCCACGCGCATGGCACCCTACCCGTCGCGGAGGAGGGTGTCGTCACGCTGCGCACACCAGAGGATGCAATCACGACCTATGCCATACGTCTTCGCACGCCTAGTTACGAGCAGGCGACGCTGCAGATCGAGGCGACGGCTCCCTTTGTCTTAGCCCTCGATGGTACGAAGCTCTCGTCTGCTACACAGTATCAGAGCGAGCTAAAGGGTGCTTCGCCAGCGTCTCTCACGCTAACGCCTGGACGGTCGCACCTGCTGACGCTGCAGTTACTCACTAAGGGCGATGAGCCAGCGCAGTATCGTATGAAGCTTATCCCCGCCAAGGCTGACAGCCAGATAGAGCTACGCCACGACGACAAGGAGTACCTGAGCCTAGAGTATATGATGACGGGGCGCAACCTCTACTCAGTGTCAGTGTCGCCTACGGGTCGCTATACGCTCCTCATAGAGCGCGAGACGACTGCTCTGAAGAGCAATTACCGCACCTACTTATACCAAGGCGATAAGCTCCTCTCTACGCTGAGCGAGCAGTATCGCTTCGCCAGTTGGATGCCACACGAGGACAAGCTCTACCGCACGCTTACGACAGATGATGGACGGCAGTTGATCAGCTACGATCCTAAGACGCAGGAGGAGCGTGTCGTAGCAGAGCAGATCCCAGATGGCTCCTTCCTGATCCTCCCTGACGGCAAGCAGCTTCTTTACACCATCGAGGAGGAGGGCCCCGTACGAGGCAAGATCACCGAGCAGGTACTGGGACGCTATGACCGTATGGCAGACTTTCGCAAGCGTACCTTCCTAGCCCTTTACGACCTTGAGAGCGGTCGCTATCAGCCGCTCACCTTCGGGCACCGCTCTACCTATCTACATGATGTCAGTCCCGATGCTCGTGAGATCATCTTGAGCACTTCGGAGGATATCACCGAGATCCCCTTCTCTCAGAGCAACTTCTATACGATGAGTCTAGAGACGCTGGAGGTCAAGCCGCTCTTTAGCCAGGAGCGCTCTATCTCGTCGATCTCTTACACGTCGCAGCCTCATGTGTTGCTCATACAGGGTGATGCGAATGCTTTCGACGGGATCGGGCGCAATCTGCCTGAGGGTATGATCACCAATACGTATGATGGTCAGCTCTTCCTCTATGATCGTCAGAGCCAGCAGGCGACGCCCCTGACGAAGGAGTTTGATCCCGCCATCAAGCGGGTCAAGGTCAGCACGGTCCGGCCTGTCGCTTACTTTACAGCGGAAAACAAAGATCGCATCTCCCTCTATCGCCTCGACCTCACACGCAAGCAGATCGAGCAGGTAGCTACGACGGAAGATCTCGTGCGCTCCTTTGACATCAGCGATGACGCTAGTCAGCTCGCTTACTATGGGCAGAGTGCGATGAATGCAGATCGCTTCTATACGCTCAGAGGAAAGCGTGAGACGCTCCTCTACGATCTAGCTAAGAGCAAGATGCAGGATCTAGAGCTGGGTACCATGAGCGACTGGGTACACACGATGCCCAATGGCGACAAGGTGGAGGGACGCTACTATCTGCCGCCTCACTTTGACGCGACGAAGAAGTACCCGATGATCGTATATTATTATGGAGGTACCTCGCCGACGACACGCTTCTTCGAGGGCTCTTATTCACTGCCGATGTATGCGGCGCAGGGTTACGTGGTCCTTACGCTTAACCCGAGCGGCACCACCGGCTTCGGCCAGGAGTATGCCGCTCGCCACGTCAATGCGTGGGGCAAGGTGACGGCCGATGAGATCGTGGCTGCAACGAAGCAGTTTTGCCAAGAGCACCCCTATGTCAATGCGAAGAAGATCGGCTGTATGGGTGCCAGCTACGGAGGCTTTATGACTCAGTACTTGCAGACGATCACCGATATCTTTGCAGCAGCGATCAGCCATGCAGGTATCAGTGCTATCTCCTCTTACTGGGGTGGGGGCACCTGGGGCATTGGCTACAGTACGGTGGCGAGCTACAACAGCTATCCGTGGAATAATCCTCAGCTCTACACGGAGCAGAGTCCGCTCTTCCATGCCGACAAGATCCACACGCCTCTTCTGCTGATCCACGGCACGGCCGATACGAACGTTCCCATCGGCGAGAGCATCCAGATGTACAACGCTCTGAAGATCCTAGGTCGTGAGGTAGCCTTTGTCAAGGTGCATGGCGAAGATCATATCATCACGGCTCCCGAGAAGAAGATCGAGTGGACGAATACGCTCTTCGCGTGGTTCCAGAAGTGGCTCAAAGACGACCCCACCTGGTGGGATGCTCGCTATCCGGAGGCACACTTATAGTCGTTCGGTAAGCGTTTCAGTCGTTTCGGTAAGCACTATATGCGTTTCGGTGGGCAAAGGGTTGTGGAGCCATCTTGTGCTCCCTACCTTTGCCCCAGAGTTCGTTGATCTATTGCGATCGGATAGGTCCACACGACTCGAATCAGAAACGTATAAGTCTAACGAAACAAACAGAAGAAAGTATGAAACGCAACATCATCGTTATCGTAGCAACTGCCCTGATGGGTATGACAGCTGTCTCAGCTGTCGCACAGACCACATCACTCAACTATGGAGTCAAGGCTGGTGTCAACTGCTCCAGTATGATCCTGAGTGATGACTTTAACGTCCTCAAGACAGAGGTTAAGCCCGGAGCTGACTTCGGAGGGTTTATGAGGATCAATCTGCACGAGAACTTTGCAATCCAGCCTGAGCTAGAGTTTTACTACAGAGGCACGGGTCTCAAGGCTGAGGCTGGTCCCGTCTCTCTAGAGAATAAGATCAACCAGTGGGGTATGCAGATCCCTGTCTACGCACTGGGTAAGGTCGAGCTAGGCAAGGGACAGTTTTACGGAGGTGTAGGTCCTTACGTCGGTGTAGGCTTCTCTGCCAAGACTGATGAGATCGAGTTTGGTCCATTTAAGAAGGATCCGATAGATCTCTATGAGCAGCACAACGACAAGTCTGCCCTCCAGAGATGGGACGTAGGTGTCGCTTGTCAGCTAGGCTATGAGTTTGCCAATGGTATCCAGATCAATGCAGGCTACAAGTATGGCTTTGTCAACCAAGTCGACGATCTTAAGTCAACTGTCAACGATGTCGTCTCTCGGTTCGGCACCTCTCTCCAGGATGATGCTTACAAGGCTAATGCTAGCGTCTTTACGGTAGGTCTGGGCTATCGCTTCTAGTGTCCAGTAAGGAATAAGTACCCTATCTCCTTCGCCCTAAGGGAGAGGGATATAGGGTTTGCTTTTTCTTACTACCTTAGCGTAAGTATACTGATAGCGGCAGAGCCTCTATATAGAGCAGACAGAGATATATGACGAGACGTATCATAACGAGTCGCCTGAGCCGGCGAAAAGGCAAGGGCTTCATATTGCTCAGCAATGAGCGCAAGAGCGTGCTACTGGCTACGCTTATCATCAGCTTCTTGCTGGCGTTTGTGATGCTGTCGTCATCGATCTACTACTACAGCTTGCTGGATACGGACCGAAAGATTGACCTAGGAGCGATCCTATCGCTAAATTCGCTAGCCTCGCTACTGGTCAATATGGTCTTCTTCTATCTCTTGCTCAGCATACAGTCCTGGGCGATCAATAGATACGAGATACGTCAGTATCAGCTCTGGCTGATCTTGCTGGGACTACTCGTGGGGGTGATCTTGCTCTCGCCTTACTTGTCCCGACTACAGCGCTGGTGGTTTAGAGATCTCTTTAGCTACCATGCGTATGCTGCGATGCAGTATGTCAAGGACTTGGTGATCCTCGTGGTGACCTTCCTCTTTACTATGACCATCTACCTGATGAAGCAAAATCACTTGGCGGTGGTCGGTATGCAAGAGTTAGACTTTGAGAATCTGCAGAACAGGTACACGGCGCTCAAGAACCAGACGGATCCGCACTTCCTCTTTAACTGTCTCAACACGCTCAATGGGCTGATAGGCCGCGATGATGAGCGCGCTAGAGCTTATGTGCAGGAGCTGGCGACAGTCTTCCGGCACACGATGCGAGACAAGGTTGTGGTGCGTCTGTCAGAGGAGCTAGAGTTTGTCCACTCTTATCTCTACCTGATGTGTATCCGCTACTTCGATGGTCTGCGTGTGGAGTGGGATGTGGACAAGCAGTATCTAGACTACTATGTCATACCATCGGGACTACAGATCCTGGTGGAGAATGCGATCAAGCACAATATAGCTAGTGCCAAGGTGCCACTCACGATACATATCCGTACGATAGATAATCAGATCGTGGTGGACAATAAGATCCAGTTACGAGAGGATAGTAAGTCGGGTAGTACGGGCGTAGGGCTAGACAATCTGATGGAACAGTATCACTTGCTCTTTGGCAAGGATATAGATATTGTTTCTAAGGATGGGCACTTTACCGTCTCACTGCCTTTGATCCGGAGCTTAGAAGAAGTCGAACCCAAAGCCAAATCACTGATATGAGAGTAATAATCGTAGAGGATGAGTACTTTACCGCCACTGGGCTGCAAGCGCTCCTCACTGAGATAGACCCTGACATAGAGGTGCTGACCATACTGCAGAGTGTATCTGAGTGTGTCGAGTGGTTCGGTAGTCATCCGGAGCCTGATCTGGCTTTTATGGATATTCACCTGGCAGATGGTCCCGTCTTCTCACTCTTTGAGCGGATCGAGGTCACCTGTCCGATCATCTTCACGACAGCTTATGAGGAGTATGCGCTGAAGGCGTTTGAGGTCAACAGCATCGACTACCTCCTCAAGCCGATCAAGGAGACAGATCTCCAGAGAGCTCTAGACAAGGTGAAGCGGTTTAGCCATACAGAGCAGAAGGTAGACAACCAAGCTCTGATGGCTAAGATGATGCAGGCGCTCAATGAGTCGCAGGTAAGCTACAAGAGCCACTTCCTGATCCCGTGGAGAGACAAGCTGATACCCCTATCGGTGGACAAGATCGCCTACATACGTGCGGATAGTAAGGCTTCGGTCATAGTGACGACGGATAGAAAGGAGCACTTTGTCGACCTGTCATTAGAAAAGATGGTGCAGGAGCTCAATCCTAAGCTCTTCTTCCGCGCCAATAGACAGTACATCGTGGCACACAGTGCGATACAGAGTATGTCGGTATGGTTCGGTGGCAAGCTGACGGTAACCCTTGCCATAGAGACGCCAGAGAAGATCGTAGTAAGCAAAGCGAAAAACAAAGAGTTTAAGGAGTGGTATCAGGGAGCTTACGATCCCGACACCAAGTGATGTCGTAACGAGTAGACATTAGCAAATCATGAGATATAGATTTAATGGGAGGAGTATTCTTCTCCTAGGCACGGCTCTTGTCCTTACGTTTGGGTGGTGTGCCGAGGCGCAGACCCAAGAGCAAGTGCCGATGTCGCTAGAGCAGTGTAGAGATCTCGCTCTAGAGCACAACAAGCAGATACAGATGGCTCAGGCCGATGCTGTAGCCTCCGACTACTTAGTTCAGTCGGCCAAGACGAAGTATCTACCACGCGTCGACTTCGCTGGGGCTTGGATCAATCCAGGAGATAGAGACATTCGCCCCTTTGCGATCGACTTCAACATACCAGGCGTGACACCGCCGGGACTATCGATCCCGCTAGACTTCATCAGTGTAGCTCCTCGGGAGATCTATACGGGTGGCTTCACCTTACGTCAGCCGATCTTTATGGGCGGTAAGATTGTCGAGGCTAATAAGATGGCTCGCTACACCTCCGACCTAGCACATGAAAAGGTCAAGATGAAGGAAGCCGACGTCCTAGCCAATGTCGATGAGGCTTTCTGGCGTGTCATCTCTGTACAGGAGAAGGTGCGCCTAGCTCAGACCTACAAGTCGCTTCTAGATCACCTCGTGCAGGACTTGGAGAATGTCTACGCCGAGGGCATGACGACTAGAAACGAAGTCTTGAAGGTACAGGTCAAGCAAAACGAAGCGGAGCTCACCCTCGTGAAGGCGCAAAACGGCCTTCAGCTCTCCAAGATGCTACTGGGGCAGATCATTGGCCTAGAGGCTGAGCAGATCGAGCTAGATAGTGCGATCATTAGCGAGGAGCAGCTGAGCAGCCGTCTCTTGGCACTAGAGAGCAGTAATGCTGAGCGGGCTGAGATCGTCATGCTGCGCAGCAAGCTCGCCCTCACGGAGTCGGCCAGGAAGATGGTCAAGTCGCAGTTTCTCCCTAACGTCTTCCTTACCGCTGGCTACAACTGGGTCGAGCCTAACATCTATAAGGGTAGTCAGAGCAATCTTGGTGGAGACTGGATGATAGGTATTGGTGTACAGGTCCCCATACTCACTTGGGGAGATAGGATACACCAAGTACATATGGCCGACCAAGAGGTAGCCAAGGCGGAGCTCGAGCTACAAGATGCTCAGGAGATGATTACCCTGCAGGTACAGCAGAATAGATTTAAGCATGCCGAGGCGCTTAAGAAGATGGAGCTGACGAAGCTCTCGAAGGAGCAGGCTGAGGAGAATCTCCGCATTACCAAAAACAACCTCCTAGAGGGGATGAATAACGTTCGTGACATCCTCGAGGCGCAGACTATGTGGGAGAAAGCCGCCGCCGAAGATATCGATGCACGCGTAGAGGCTGCCGTGACGCTCTCTGAGCTAGAGAAGACCACCGGTGCGCTCTATCAGTATGCGACCGAGCATACACAGACCCAAGAGGAGAAATAAATAGAAGATCACAACACAATATGCATACTAAAGAACTTAAGAGCTACTTGCTCCCAACAATATTACTCCTGCTCTCCTTAGGCTCCATGACAGCCTGCAGCAAGCAAGGAGATCAGGATCAGGAGTCCGAGGCGGACAAGGTGGTCCCCGTAACCATCACACAGGCTAAAGAGATGACCTTTACGCCGAGCATTCGCTTCTCAGGTACAGCCGAAGCCTCCAAGAGTGCCAATCTAGGCACGGCACTACCCGGCAAGGTAGAGCGCATACGCTACAGCAAGGGAAGCTTTGTCCCCAAGGGGGCAGTCATCGTAGAGATGTCGGACGAGATGCTACTACAAGCACAGGTTGAAAACGAAGCGATCAAGCGCGACTTCGACCGTGTCACACGTCTGAGAGAGAAGGAGAGCATTAGCCAGATGGACTACGACCATGTCAAGGCTAAGTACGATGCCTCTGTCGCTAAGGTCTCGATGCTCAGGAAGAATACCTCCATCGTGGCACCCTTTAGCGGAGTCATCACGGAGATTATGATCAACGAGGGCGAGACCTACGCTTTCACCCCCAGCCTTAGTAGTGACCTCAAGCTCGAGAGCGGGATCGTCGAGCTGCGCCAGATCAACCCGCTCAAAGCAACCATAGAGGTCAATGAGAAGGACCTGAGCTATATAGAGAAGGGGCAGCAAGCCACGATCATCTTCGATGCTTATCCCGATGAGCCTGCTACAGGCAAGATCTCTTACATCTCTCCAGTCCTCTCGTCGATGACGCGCACCGCCTCTGTGGAGGTCAATATCCCCAACAGCAACAACCGACTCAAGCCTGGTATGTACTGCAATGTCTCTATTGCCTTGCCCGACCGTGAGGGACTATTCGTACCCCTCAATGCTATCTATCGTCTAGCAGGTACGGCTGAGGAGTTTGTCTTCAAGCTCAACGAAGATGGCACGACCGTGAGCCGCATCGCCGTAAAGCGTGGCGAGATCAAGGACGGCTGGGTCTACGTAGAGAGCAATGAGGTCAAGAGCGGCGACACCATCATAGTAGATGGCAAGAATAAGCTTAGCGACGGCTCTAAGGTGAACGTTGTGAAGAAGTAAGCCTATGAAACTTCCCGAATTTGGTGTAAAACGACCCATTGCGGCGGCGATGATCTTCGTCGCCATACTGGTCATCGGTGTCTTCTCGCTGACGAAGCTACCGCTAGACTTGATGCCAAACATGGAGTTCCCCTCCCTGACGGTCATCACGGTCTACCCGGGAGCCTCAGCGATAGAGGTCGAGGAGCAGGTCTCCAAGCCTCTGGAGGCGGTGCTCTCCTCGGCGGAGAACCTCGTCGAGATCAAGTCTATCTCTAAGGAGAACGTCTCCTTCATACAGCTTCGATATGAGTGGGAGGAGGATATTACGGCTGCGGCAAACAATGCTCGAGACCTCCTCGAGCTGGTCAAGTCGCGTATGCCGTCGCAAGCTTATACACCGATCATCTACAAGATCAATGCCTCCATGATGCCTATCCTCGGCTATGCAGTCAATGCGGACGAGAACTACAATGGACTAGAGGATATCGTCGAAGATCAGATCGCCTCAGCTCTGAGGAAGGTCGATGGCGTCGGTACGGTCATCTATCTAGGACAGCCTCAGCGTGAGATACGGGTTGAGATAGACCCTACGAGGATGCAGGCCTATGGAATGTCGGTGGCGCAGCTGTCGATGATGCTCAAGGCAAACAACATCAACGTCCCCTCGGGCTTTGTCACCGAGGGTGCCTACGACTTCTCCGTGCGTATGCCTGGCAAGTACGAGTGTGTCGAGGAGCTGGAGAATACCGTCATCAAGGCGGTCAATGGTAGGGTAGTACGTGTTAAAGATGTCGCTACCGTCCGAGATACCTTCAAGGAGACCGATGCCTCTGCCTTCAACCATGTAGGCAAGGGTATTGCCCTGCTCGTACAGAAGCAGTCTGGAGCAAATACCGTTGACGTAGTCAATGCGGTACGTGCTGAGATCTCCGAGATACAGAAGGATCTACCCTCAGATGTGCAGATCTTTGAGGTGATAGGCTCGGACGAGCTGGTCACTTCGTCGATCAACAACCTGAGCTCGTCGATCTGGTACGCTCTGATCTTCGTGACCCTAGTGGTCTTGCTCTTCCTACGAGAGTGGAAGTCCAGTCTCATCGTCTTCCTGACGATGCCCGTGTCGCTCATCTCGGCCTTTATCGTCATGAATCTGCTAGGCTACACGATCAACATCTTCTCACTCGTAGCACTCGTGATCGCTATCGGTATGGTGGTGGACAACGCTATCGTCGTACTCGAAAACATCACACAGCACATCGAGCGAGGCGCTATGCCGAAGCAAGCGGCCATGTTTGGAGCCTCAGAGATGGGACTAGCTATTGCCGCCTCGACGCTGACCACGATTGTGGTGTTCCTCCCGCTCGTCTTCATGGGCGGTATCGTCGGTGTGATGTTTAAGCAGCTAGCCGTCCTGACGGTGACCTGTATGATCACCTCACTCTTTACCGCGCTAGCACTGACGCCAATGCTCTCGAGCGTCTTGCTCAAGCCCGCTCCCCGCAATGGCGAAGGCAAGAAGCACGGCAAGCTTTACAACTGGAGCGAGCGTGTCTTCGAGAGCATCGAGCGTGTCTACCGTAACTTCCTCGGGTGGGCAGTCTTTCACAAGGGCATTACCCTCGTGTCGGCGCTAGTGATCTTTGTCCTAGTTCTCTTCCTAGGTAAGGCAGTCGGTACAGACTACATCCCCGATATCGATGCGGGCTCTGTCTCTATCCAGTTTGAGACGGAGCAGGGTACCTCCCACACGATCACAGAGCAGGTTGGTAATCAGATCGTACATCTACTGCAGGACCATGTGCCAGAGGTTGCCGAGGGTGGTATCGCCAGCATTACGGGACAGACCGATGATGGCGTCCTGACGGCCGTTGGCTTTAAGGAGGGCAAGAACATCGGCACCATCTTCTGCCACCTCAAGCCCGTCGATGAGCGTAAGCGTAGCAGTCAGCAAATAGCCGATGATATACGTCCGCTGATTGAGGCGATCCCTGAGATTGAGAAGGTGACCGTCTCCGGTGGTAGTGCTATGGCGACCGCGCTGACGGGTAATAGAGCACCGATAGAGTTTGTCGTCTATGGCAAGAACCTAGACGAGATGAATGAGATCGCCTTTGAGATCGAGCGCAAAGCGAAGGAGCATCCTGAGTTTACCAATGTCGAGGCGCTTGTCTCGGCGGGTAATCGTGAGGTTCACATCCTCGTGGACAAGGACAAAGCCTCTCAGATGGCTCTCAATCCTGGCGTGATCGGCTTGCAGGTACGCGAGAACCTCTATGGAGCTAAGGCGGGTGCCTATACCGAAGATGGTACCGACTACGACATCCGCATACAGTATGCACCAGACTATCGTAACTCGATCAGCAAACTGCGCGAGATGCAGGTAACCAACCTCCTGGGACAGCAGGTGCCACTCATTGCCGTGGCTGATATTCAGGAGAAGGAGGGGCCCGTACAGATCGAGCGACTCACCCAGCAGCGCTATGTCAAGGTCACAAGCAACCTCAACGGTGTCTCGCTCGGTGATGGCGCTAAGATTGCCGAGCAGATCATCGACGACCTCGAGACACCACAAGGGGTGACCGTCTCACTAGGTGGTCAGGTGGAGGATCAGGGGGATACCTTCTCCTCGCTCACACTCATCTTTATCATCGGTCTGCTCCTAGTCTTTATGGTGATGGCTGCTCAGTTTGAGTCACTGCTCGATCCCTTTATCATCCTCTTTGCGATACCCTTTACCCTCGTAGGCGTTATCTTAGCCTTCCTCATTACCGGTACCACGCTCAGTGTCGTGACCTTCATCGGGCTCATCATGCTAGTCGGTATTGTGGTGAACAATGGTATCGTCCTGGTGGACTACAGCAATATGCTCGTGCGCCGCGGCTATACGATACGAGATGCGGTGATGGAGTCCGGTCGCTCACGCTTGCGCCCCGTCTTGATGACCTCTATGACCACCATACTGGGTATGCTACCCATGGCACTCAGTAGAGGTATGGGCCGGGAGCTCTACGCACCGCTAGGCATCACCATCATCGGAGGTCTCCTGATCTCTATGCTCGTGACGCTCATCTTGGTACCCACAGCCTATGCGGCTATGCACCAGCGCAAGCTCAATAGAGAGCGCAGAGTATCTAGATTGAGGAAACACATTAAGAATAACTAGTATGAGATTTATCTATATCACCTGCAATGTCAGTATGCAGGAGCAGATGGAGTCGCTCCTGCGGGATCTGGAGATAAGCGTCTACCAAGTCATCCCGAAGGCACTTGCCGAGAGCAACTTCGACATCCCGCACAAGGACACCGCCGTATGGCCAGGCTTCAACACTTGCCTGCTGGTGCAGGAGGCAGACGTCACCAAGAGCGACGCCCTCCTAGCACGTATCCGCGAGATGAATGCTCAGGCATACAACAACAGCGAGCTCGTCGCGGCATACCTTTGGTCTGTCGATGACCTCGTAGCGCCCGAGCCCATCACGCCGGTGCAGGAGCGTGACCCATTAAGTGGAGCGTAAGGCTACATTTAGTATGTGATTGGAGAGGATGCGTCAGAGTCACTTGTACTCTGGCGCATCTTTGTGTGTATGACGGGCATGTCATACATCTGTGGTGAAAGTCCACACGGGGCGTAGTTGCCAACGAACCCCATAGCGACTTGCAAGTTTCAAGGGGTGACCCTTGGGAGAGAAGAAGCAATAGCGAATTCGTGGCCTGACGAACAGAAACCTAATACCAAGGCGTATCAAGCGGACAAGCTGGCACGCGACAGTGAAGCTCCAAAAGGCAACCGTAACCTTGATGCGTAAATTAGGCAGGTAAACGATGAAAGATGTATGGCTTATCCCGTGAGGCCTCGGCAGTCCTCAAGGATAGTAACAACGAATGTCGAGGAGTCAGCAGAGGTCGAAGTAGCCGTTCTCGCGCAGAACAAGGCGAAGGACCGAATAATTCGTAACGTTAATCAAGAATGTATGTTCCGATGTTTTTGCTGACGAGTGGCAACGGTCAAAACGTCAATGCGATCGACCACATAGAGCTAAGCACGCGAGCATCGGAAGCGGAAATTAAGAAAGACGGAAGATGAAACTAATCGAACAGATACTCGCCAAGAATAATGTACGCGAGGCACTCAATCGTGTTGTGAGCAACAAGGGCGCCTCGGGTATAGACGGTATGAAAGTCGAGGAGCTCCGCGACTATATGAACGCCAATTGGACGAGCATCAAGCAGTCGATCCTAGAGCGTAGGTACAAGCCAGCCCCCGTACGGAGGGTTGAGATACCTAAGCCCAACGGAGGCGTACGCAAGCTCGGTATCCCGACCGTTGTCGACCGAACCCTTCAACAATCGATTGTCCAAGTCCTGACTCCCATCTTCGAGGCAGAGTTTCAAGAGAACAGCTACGGCTTCCGCCCCGGCAGGAGCTGTGAGCAAGCCGTTCAGAAGCTTTTGGAATACCTCAACGAGGGAGCGGAGTGGATAGTTGACATAGACTTGGAGAAGTTCTTCGACAATGTTCCACAAGACAAACTGATGAGTTATGTGGGTCGTGTGATCCATGACCCAGACACCGAAAGTCTGATACGCAAGTATCTGAAGTCGGGCGTAATGGAGAATGGTCTTTACGAAGCCACAGAACTCGGCACGCCCCAAGGTGGCAATTTGTCCCCCTTGTTGAGCAATGTGATGCTCAACGAGCTAGATAAGGAAATGGTCAGACGGGGGCTGCGCTATGTTCGATACGCAGACGACTGCGTCATAGCAGTAAGAAGCGAAGCAAGTGCCAAACGAGTGATGCACTCTGTCACCCAATGGATAGAGCGTGTCCTCGGGCTTAAGGTCAATGCCACCAAAACGCACGTCTGCCGACCGAGCAAACTTAAGTACCTCGGTTTTGGATTTTACAAATCCCCTCAGACCAAGCAGTGGACGGCAAGACCTCACGAGGACTCCGTAGCGAAGTTTGTCAGGAAGCTGAAGAAACTATGCAAACGCTCGTGGAGCATCTCCATGACTGCCCGTATCACAATGCTGAACAGAGTGATACGTGGATGGATAAACTACTTTGCCATTGGAGCTATGAAAGGCAAGATGGTAGGGATAGACGAACATCTGCGCACGATGCTACGTAAGGTGATATGGAAGCAATGGAAAACACCTCGAAAGCGAGCCTGGGGGCTACGCAAGCTTGGTATCTGCAACGACTTAGCCAAGCTCACCTCGTGCAGCGGAGACCGCTACGAATGGGTGGTGAGACGTACATGCGTGGTACGAGCAATATCGAAAGATGTGCTAGCCCGCAGAGGCCTCGTAAGCTGTTTGGACTACTATGCGATTAGACACTCTTTGAAAACGAATTAAACCGCCGTATGCCGAACGGCACGTACGGTGGTGTGAGAGGAAAGGAAACGAAAGTAGGTCAGAAAACTTTCGTTTCCCGACCTACTCGATTTATAGACCTCGCAGAAAAAACGATCCCCAGGGAGGAATTCTCAAATCCCTAGGGAGGAATTCTCAAATCCCCAGGGAGGAACGAAAAAATCCCCACGTGGGGACGAAATAAAACTTCGGAGGAATCAAATGAAACTTCGGAGGAAATGTTTCTCGCCTACGTGGAAAATAAAAAATAGCCACGTAGAGATTTGGGATTTTCCACGTGGAGATTGAATTAGAGACTAGAAGTTAGAGATTAGAGACGAGTAAACCGCTGTAGGAACGCACGGCTCGGATGCAGACCGTCCGTGCGTCCGTCTCCGTCAAAAACACGCTGCTGTAACCTTTGATGCAACGGACGCCCTCCCGCTAACTCCTAGTCTGGCAATCGTACAAAAAAATAGTCTCACGACCTTATGTGAGATCGTGAGACTGAATAAATGGTAGTAGCTCTAGGAGCTAAGGATCAGACCTCAAAGGAGTACACCTTCGTGTCTAGATACAGCTGAGTGCTGATGCTCTGCGACAAGTCAGTGCAGAGACATCGACTCTAGAGTATGACTCTGTAAGTGCGTCCTTGCAAGGAGACTACGTAAACAGCATTAGGCTCCACGCTGAGCACAAAGGAGTGCGCTGAGATCACATTCCTGGCGATGAGACCTCCATCTACGGCATAGACTGAGACTGGCTCGCCCATGGGAGCATTGTCTATGATGATCTGCCCATTATGTCCGTATATAGATGGGTTATTAGCCTCTACCTGATCGGTACTTTGAGGTGTCGGGGTGACCCGGATCGTGTTCTTATCGTTTTGTCCCTTATTATCACCAGCTCTGAGTATAGAGCCCGCTGTGATAACGAGCGTAGCTCCATCATCTGGAATGCGTACTCCACCAAAGTCACAAGCAACAATCCACCAGACATCATCATGCGTCAATGTCGGTGTCACCTCTTTGATCAGGCTCTTATCGCTATAGTTAAATAGCTGTATCTTAGGATCATCAGAGAGCTTGATCGGCTCATTGTAGTAGAAGTACACTTCGTTGAGTATATCTGAATGTGTAGTCCCATCAAAGAGGCTACACTTTACGAAGCAGAGCGAAGGGGTCTGGTCTGGAGTTCCAGATGGAGGAGTGGCAGCACCTCCGATGAAGTTCACGCTACTCTCAGCATTTGTGATGTCTGTACGAAATCGTGGCGTCATGCTCCCCTCGGGCAGTGTGAAAGTGTAGTGTACACCCTCCTCAAAGTCCACGTACTCACCAAAGTGTGCATGCATCTGACCTAGCTCCCAGTCCCATGTGATGTTCACAGCAACGCTTTTGATGGGTACCCCCTCTCGATAGAGTGTAGCGATAGGAGTGCCTAGAGGCTCGGTCTCCGTGTCGTAGTAAAAGCTAATCAAGTTGGTATACCCGACGGTATCACCCTCCTGGATAGAGCACTCCCTAGTAGTTATGTACTCAGGTACCGTAAAGGGTGTGACGTAGCTATCCATCACAATAGTTGGCTGATCGCGAGTATAAATAGCACCCGCAGGCACCTCCAGCTTGTAGGACTTACCTTTTGGCAGGATTGTCTTGTCGAAGAGGATGGCAGCCTGACTCTGACCACGGGCATCACCCATCGTGATGACACCCTCTGCCATACGCTCTCCATCACAGGTGATCGTGGCTTTGGCACCATCAGAGATGGCGATAGCAACGGAAAAGTCGAGATAAACCACCTCAATCGGTTCATAGACGAGGCGGTTCTCGATACTATTCCCCACAGGTAGTAGCTTGTCTGTACTACCGGCATAGAGAGGCTTGACGAGCAACATGGAGAGCCCGACCAAGCAGCATAGTAGTAATTTCTTCATAGCGATGAGGCATTAAAGGGTTAATAGTAAAGCATCCAAGTGAAGAGGCAAGGGAGCTCGCTGCAACTTCTGAGCTGTTCCTTTATTAGGATAACCTCCTCGACGGCAAATATAAAAAAACTTATAACCAAGCAACTTCTCTATAACGGCTAGATCTTGCAAATCTTACGAGTAGCCTTGTCTAGGGACGCACGGCTAGCATCGACAGGACTCAAGCAAGTAACCCTGTGTAGAAACGTATTCCTACACAGGGTTACTTGTATGAGTGTCGCTACTCGTTAGTTGTTGAGCATCTGCTTGAGTGCGTCGAGCTGCTTGAGTGCGTCCAGGGGCGTGAGGTTGTTGATGTCTAGCTCGTTGATCTTGGTGCGGACAGCCGTGAGGACCGGGTCGTCTAACTGGAAGATAGACATTTGCATGCCTCCGCTCTGGGAGGTGCTGGGGGTGGCTGAGTCGGGGGCTTGGTCGCTTTCGGTGCGGTAAGCCTCTAAGTGCTGGAGCACTTCGCCAGCTCGCGCCACGATCCAGGTGGGCATACCGGCCAACTTCGCTACCTGTATACCGAAGCTGTGCGCTGAGCCGCCTGGGACCAGCTTGCGGAGGAAGAGCATCTCGCCGTCAATCTCACGTGCCGAGACGTTGTAGCACTGCACCCGCTCGAGGTGGTCGGCTAGCTCGTTGAGCTCGTGGTAGTGCGTGGCAAAGAGCGTCTTGGCACGTCCCTGTGTCGTGCTGTGCAGGTACTCGACGATAGCCCACGCTATGGAGACCCCGTCGAAGGTACTGGTGCCACGCCCCAACTCGTCAAAGAGGATCAAGCTGCGAGGGGTCAAGTTGTTGAGGATGCTGGCAGCCTCCTGCATCTCAACCATAAAGGTGGACTCGCCCACGGCGATATTGTCCGAAGCACCCACACGGGTGTAGACCGAGTCGACGATGCCGATGGTGGCTGAGGTAGCGGGCACGAAGCTTCCCATCTGCGCCATGATCACGATAAGCGCCGTCTGGCGGAGCAGGGCACTCTTACCGCTCATGTTAGGGCCTGTGATGATCATGATTTGGCAGTCGATGGGGGAGAGCCGCACATCATTGGGGATGTAAGGTTGCCCCGCTGGGAGGGTGCGCTCGATGACTGGGTGGCGACCGTCAACGATCTCCAAATCGTACCCCTCGTTGAGCGTGGGGCGACAGTAGTCATACGCCTTGGCAACAGCTGCCAGTGAGGCGAGGACGTCGAGCTGTGCTAAGATCTGCGCATCCTGTAGGAGTTGGTTGGCAAACTGTTGAAGCGTCCCGATGAGCTTCGCAAAGAGCTCCTGCTCCAGTGCTAGGATACGATCTTCGGCGCCGAGGATCTTCTCTTCGTACTCTTTTAGTTCTTGGGTAATGTATCGCTCGGCACTGACGAGCGTTTGCTTGCGAATCCACTCTTCGGGTACTTGCTCCTTGTAGGTGTTGCGCACCTCAAGGTAGTAGCCGAAGACATTGTTAAAGCCGATCTTGAGACTACTGATGCCGGTGTGCTCTGTCTCACGGGCGAGGAGGTCGTCGAGGTATTGCTTGCCGGACTTGAGCAAGCGTCTCAGCTGGTCTAGCTCTTCGCAAAAGCCCTCAGCGATGGTCTCCCCCTTGCCGATCTGCTGTGGCGCCTCGGGGTTGAGCTGGAAGGTGATCTGCTGGCACAGTTGCGCGCAGGGATCGAGTAGCGAGCAGAGTGCCGTGAGGGTCTCCTCGCCTTCATCTAGAGCGAGCTGGCGTATGGGGGCGATGAGTGTGATGGAGAGCCCGAGGCGGACCACTTCGCGAGGGGTGATGCGCCCCATGGCGACACGCCCCACGAGGCGCTGCAGGTCGCCTATCTCTTTCATCTGGTCAGTGAGCTGGGTGCGCAGCTGCGGATTGTCCACAAGGTTTGCCACAATGCTCTGACGCTGTTGGATCGCTTGGAGCTCTTTTAGCGGGAAGGCTATCCACTGATCCAGTAGACGAGCGCCCATCGGGGTGACCGTCTGGTCGAGGATCTGGCGGAGCGTGGTGCCGCCCGCATTCATCGGGGTGGTGAGCTCTAGGCTGTGTGCCGTAAAGCCGTCGATGCGCACATGTCGCTGCTCATCAATGCGCACGATGCGGGTGATGTGACCTATCTCGGTGTGCTTCGTCATGTCGAGATAGTGCAGTACGGCGCCCGCAGCGGTGATCGCTAGCGGGAGGGTGTCGATGCCGAAGCCCTTGAGCGAGAGCGTGCCGAAGTGCTGCAGGAGACGCTCCCGGTTGTTGCTCTCGGAGAAGATCCAGTCGTCGTAGTCCGAGAGATGCCCCTCGGGCTGAAGGAGGCGCTGCAGATGGTCACGATGCTTGCGCTCGATGAGGATCTCCTTGGGGTTGTAGCCAGAGACGAGCTTGGCGAGTACCTGATCGGTGCACTCACTGGCGTAAAACTCTCCCGTCGAGAGGTCGAGTAGTGCTAGGCCGTAGCGGTTCTCCCCTTTAGCTTGCGGATAAACGGCTGCGAGGAAGTTGTTTTGCTTGCTCTGGAGGACATTGTCCGTGGTGACCACGCCAGGGGTAACGATCTCGGTGATGCCACGCTTGACCAACTTATTGGTTAGCTTCGGATCTTCGAGCTGATCGCAGATAGCCACCCGCTTGCCCGCCCGTACCAGCTTAGGCAGGTAAGTGTCGAGCGCATGGTGGGGAAAGCCGGCCAGCTCGACATGCTGCGCGGCTCCGTTGGCACGCTTGGTGAGCGTGATCCCGAGGATCTTAGACGCCTCGATGGCATCATCGGAAAAGGTCTCGTAGAAGTCGCCCACACGAAAGAGCAAGATAGCATCGGGATGCTTCTTCTTGAACTGCAAGTACTGCCGCATCATCGGGGTCTCGGCGATCTCTTTCTTAGCCACGGGATAAATAGTCTCTTAGGTCGTTATAGCCCCAAAAGTACCAAAAAAAAGCATACGCTTCGTCTCGGCATCCCCCTAAAACCTTGTAACTCGCTGTAGGGACGCTCGGTCTGAGCGTCCGTTGTATCAAAGGTTACAGCATAGTAGTTTTAACGGGGACGGACGCACCGACGGTCTGCGTCCGAGCCGTGCGTCCCTACAGATCGAGGTTACAGCGTTTGATGAATGGAATTGTCGTGCTGACGTAGCTTGTGTAGGGGCGGACCTACGTGTCCGCCCGCAGAATAGACTGCGCTCAGGTGAGGACGGGCGGACACGCAGGTCCGCCCCTACGGTGGAAGCTTCCACCCCGCCGAGCGGTTCCCCGACGAGAAGTCGACCGAACTTCCGAAACGAGAAAAAACTTCGCTTTTTACTTGCATATGAACTTAGAAAGCAGATCGCTACACGTAAGATTGGAGGAACTGAAGCGAGGGGGCTAGAGAAGTCCCTCTTGGCGAAGGCGGTCACGCACTTCGCTGGCGGAGGTGTAGCGCTCGATCTGCTCGATGAGCTGGCGTAGCTCGACAAGTTCGTCACGCACCGCTTTGAGCTGGGCGATCGCCTCGGCACGCTGCTCCGCCTCTTGGGGATTGTGGCGGAGAGTCGCCTTGGCACCGTCGATCGTTAGGTTGGACTCTCGTAGCAGGTGACGGATCAGCTGCAGTTCGCGCAGATTATCCTGCGAGTACTTGAGTCGTCCCGTGCTGCTACGACGCACCTGCACGGCAAAGGTATCGACCCAGTAGCGCACCGTCGACTGACTCTCTTGGAGCGTTTCAGACACCTCTCGGTGAGAGTAGTAGAGCTTTTTGCTGTCCATAGGGTCTTACGCTTTGCGGGGTGTGAGCTTCTCCTTGAGGTAGTGACCGGTGATCGAGTCGGGGCAAGCAGCTACCTCTTCGGGGGTGCCAGCTACCACGAGCTGTCCACCCTTGTCGCCTCCATCGGGCCCTAGGTCGATGATGTAGTCGGCGCTCTTGATCACCTCCATGTTGTGCTCGATGATCAGTACCGAGTGCCCCTGGTCGATCAAGTCTCTGAAAGCGGCTAGGAGCGTAGATATGTCGTGAAAGTGTAGCCCCGTAGTCGGCTCGTCGAAAACGAAGAGCGTGTGCGGCTCGTGATCGCGACCGAGGTAGTAGGCGAGCTTGAGACGCTGGTTCTCACCGCCCGAGAGCGTCGAGCTGTTTTGCCCTAGCTGTAGGTAACCTAGGCCGACACGCTGCAACCCCTCGAGGAGACGAATGATCGAGGTCGTCTGGTCGGCAGGGTACTTGGTAAAGAACTCAATCGCTTGGTCCACCGTCATCTCCAGCAGGTCGTAAATGTTGACCCCGTGGTAAGTTACCTCGAGGATGTTCTTCTGAAAGCGCTTTCCCTCGCACGCATCGCAGACCAACGTGATATCCGTCATAAACTGCATCGGCACCTCGACGACACCATCGCCCTTGCACACTTCGCAGCGTCCGCCTTCTTTATTAAAGGAAAAGAAGTAAGGTTTGTAGCCCATCTGCTTTGCCAAAGGCTGGTCAGCGTACAATTCGCGGATCGGCGTAAAGGCATCAATATAGGTGACAGGGTTGGAGCGCGAACTGCGCCCCACGCTGTTTTGGTCCACGTAAAGGACCTGCTCCACGAGGTCAATGTCGCCCGTCAGCATACGGCTCTGAGTCTCGCGAGGACGTGCATTGATGATGCGCTGTAGCTCCTCCACAAGGAGGTCGGAGATGAGGGTACTCTTGCCCGAACCGCTCACGCCTGTGATCACCGTCATGGTAAAGAGCGGTATGTCTACGTCGAAGCCTTTCAGATTGTTCTTATGCACCCGGTGCATCGTCAGCTTGCGCTGTACCGGGCGACGATGCTTTGGCACAGGTATCTCCTCGCGCCCCGTGAGATAAGCCGCCGTGTAGCCTGGTGTCTCGGGCGTTATGTCGCTCGGCTTGCCGTGGTAGATCACCTCGCCACCGAGACGGCCCGCATCAAGCCCCATGTCAATGAGGTAGTCGGCCGCACGTATCGTCAGCTCGTCATGCTCCACGACGATGACTGTATTGCCCTGATCACGTAGCTCCTTGATGACCGCAATCAGCCGATCGGTATCCCGGTCGTGCAGTCCGATGCTCGGCTCATCGAGTATGTACATCGAGCCGACGAGGCTATTGCCCAGACGTGTCGCTAGGTTGATGCGCTGGCTCTCACCGCCCGAGAGGGTGTTAGAGCGTCGGTCTAGGGTCAGGTAACCGAGCCCCACGCCGTCTAGTGTGCGTAGTCGGTTGCGGATCTCCTTGAGTGGACGCTCCGCAATCTTAGCCTCCTCAGGGTTCTCTAGTTCTTGGGCAAAGAAGGTCAATGCCTCACGGATCGACATCTGCCCGATCTGGTGAAAGTTCTTACCCATATAGGTGAAGAGCAAGGCATCCTCCTTAAGCCTACCGCCGTGGCAGGCGTAGCACTCACTTTTGCCTCGATAATGCGCCAGGCGCACACGGTTCTGGATCTTGTAAACATCCTTCTGGAGCATGGCGAAGTAGTCGTCGATGCCGTAGAGCGTTCCTTTGCCCCAACCTCCGCCTTCATGTCCGTGCCAGAGCAGGTCACGCTGCTCCTGCGTTAGTTCAGCGTATGGCGTGTGGATAGGGAAGTCAAAGCGCTTCGCCTCGTGGATGAAAGCTTTCGCCCACTCGGAAGACTTAGCCCCGCGCCAGCAATCCACGCACCCCTCGTAGAGCGATAGGCTGTCATTGGGGATCACCCGCTCGGGGTCAATGCCGAGGATCGAGCCAAAGCCTCCGCAGACGGTGCAGGCTCCCGCGGGGCTGTTGAAGTTGAAGAGGTCTGGCGTAGGCTCCGTAAAAGTGCGTCCATCCGCCTCAAAGCGTGCGCTAAAGTTGCGCCTGCCCTCGCTGCTCCACGCTCCCTCACTATCTTGCCAACGGAGGGTGCAGGTCTCCCGCCCCTCGTAGAGCGCTATCTCGATAGAGTCCCCGAGACGAGACTCGTAGCTGTCGTCGCCCGTGCGAACGGTCAGACGATCCACGATCAGCTGCACATGCTCCGCCTCACGTAGCTCCTTATTGCTCACATCCTCGATACGATAGATGGTGTCGTCGATGAGGACACGGTTGTACCCTTGACCCTGCAGGAGCATCAGATGCTCGATGAGACGTCGCCCCTCAGGCGGATAGAGATCTGCTAGGATGTAGAGCTTGCTATCGGTCGGGATCTGGTGTGCTGCCTCGACGACGTCGGCAGCCGTGTGCCGCTTGACCAGCTCGCCACTGATAGGCGAGTAGAGCTTGCCCACACGAGCCATCAAGACACGCAGGTAGTCGTCGATCTCGGAGGAGGTGCCGACGGTAGAGCGTGGGTTGCGACTGACCACCCGCTGCTCAATAGCGACGGCTGGCGGAAGGTTCTTGATCTGGTCGCACTCAGGCTTCTTCATGCGCATGAGAAACTGCCGTGCGTACGACGAGAGACTATCCACATAGCGGCGCTGCCCCTCAGCGTAGAGCGTGTCGAAGGCGAGCGAACTCTTACCCGAACCGCTCACACCCGTGATCACGACTAGCTCCCCACGGGGTATGTCGAGGTCTATACCTTTGAGGTTGTTGACACGGCAACCACGGATTATGATGTCATTGAGGGGACTTCTTTTCATAGCTACTCCTTTTATCAGAACAAAGATACGAAATTAGAGGTTAGAGGTTAGAAATTAGACCCTAGAGGCACTAGCACTCCGACTCCTCCGATCTCCGATCTCTAATCTCTAACTTCTAATTTCTAATCTCTAACTTCTACTCGTCACGAGATGCCACAGCTCACGTACCCAGAGAACGAGCGAGGAGCCGACGAAGATGATGACCCAGTCGATAAGCTTGAGCCCTGTCACGTTGAAGAACTGCTGTAGTCCCGGCACCTCGACCATTGCTATCTGACCAATGAGGATGATCACGACGATGGTGAGCAGTCCGCGGCACCCCTCGAAGTGAAGCGCACTGCGTCCCGTCTCGAAGGCACGCGCATTGAAGAGGTAGAAGAAGTGGGTCATCACAAAGATCGTGAAGAGGAGCGTCTGCTCGTATGCTGAGACATGTCCCTTCGGGCCGAGCTCCACGCCAAGAAGGTCGGTCAGCTGCGTCACATCGGTGCGCTGGAAGATGTAGAGCAGCACCAGGAGCATCGCAAAGAAGAAGACGCCCACGCCAATGATCTCACGTAGCATCGGTCTGTTGAGTATGAAGGCGTTGCGGTCTCGCGGCTTCTCCTTCATCACGCTTTCGGAGGGCGGTAGCGAGGCGAGCGCCATAGCCGCAAAAGTGTCCATAATCAGGTTGATCCATAGCATCTGCGTGACAGTCAGCGGGGACTCCGTACCCATAAAAGCTCCGCAGAGAACGAGTAAGCAGGCGGTCACATTGACTGTCAACTGGAAGAGAAGGAAGCGCTGAATGTTTTGATAAAGCGAGCGTCCCCACATCACCGCCTTGCCGATGCTGCTAAAGGAGTTGTCGATGATCGTAATGTCAGACGCCTCCTTGGCAACGCTCGTGCCATCGCCCATCGAGAGCCCCACATGAGCCGCACGGAGAGCCGGCGCGTCGTTCGTCCCGTCGCCCGTGACCGCCACCACGTGACCGCTACTCTGGAGTGCCTCTACAAGTCGCTTCTTGTCCATCGGGCGAGCCCGAGAGATAATCTTCAGTTCGTTGACATGTGCTAGGAGCTCTTCGTCAGATAGCGTCGCAAAGTCCGGCCCCGTGATGATGCTATGCGCCCCATCTAGACTATCGTCCCACAGACCTATCTGACGAGCTATCTCGCGTGCCGTGCCAGAGGTATCGCCCGTGACCACCTTCACATTGATCCCCGCATCGATACACTCCTGCACCGCTGCAGGCACCTCCACGCGGACAGGGTCAGCGATGGCCACTACGCCGACGAAGTGAAGTTTGCTGGCGGTCAATTGACCTGACTCAATCACCGAGTCACCCTCCTCGACTAGTTGATAGGCAAAGCCTAGCGTACGCATGGCGCGACGCTGATACTCTGCTAACTGCAGCTCCAGCTCCTCACGGCTGACAGCGGACTCAGCGCATAGATCAAAGACGATCTCGGGTGCTCCTTTGATATAGAGTACCCGCTTGCCTTGCAGCGAGGGCGACGTAACGAGCGTCGCCATATACTTACGTTCTGTGGAGAAAGGCACTTCAGCCACCGTCCCCGCTTCTTCTCGCAAAGAGCGGTAGTCTACCCCCTGACTGTGAAGCCATAGGAGCAGCGCACCCTCCGTCGGGTTACCCAGCACCTGTGGGTCGGCAGGGTTAGCGAGATCGAGCGAGGCGGTTGAGTTGACTGCAATACCCTCGTGAAGTAGTGCCTGTGGCGTGTCTCCGTAGAGCTTCATCTCATCGACACTCATCTGGTTTTGCGTCAGCGTACCAGTCTTGTCGGTGCAGATGACAGTCGTCGCACCCATTGTCTCGCAGGCGTGCATCTTGCGCACCAGGTTGTTGGTTCGTAGCATGCGACGCATACTGTAGGCTAAGCTCAGCGTCACCGCCATCGGCAAGCCCTCTGGCACCGCCACGACGATGAGCGTCACCGCAATCATCAAGGTCTGCAAGATGTAGGCAAAGAACGGTGTCACCTGCTCTAGAGAACCAAAGAGGTCGGTGCCATTGGCGACAAGATAAGCGACGATACGCCCCACCACGATGAGGGCAGCGATGCCGTAGCTCACCCTCGTGACCCATCGACCTAAACCATCGAGCTGTTCGCTGAGCGGTGTCTTGACATCGTCCTCAATTTGAACCGCTTCAAACACTTTGCCCTGCTCCGTCTTGTCGCCCACGGCGAGAACCTCGCAGATGCCGTGCCCCTCCATCACTTTAGTTCCTTTCATTACCTGATCGGTAGGGTAGGTGGCACTCTTATCAAACTCCTCTGGGCGCACGCTCTTGTTGCAGAAAGGCTCTCCCGTGAGTGTCGACTCGTCCATCTGCAGCATCGTCGCTTCGAGCAGTTGACAGTCTGCCGGCACCTCCTCGCCAGTGCCTAGACGTACAATGTCGCCTACGACCACCTCACGGCGTGGCACCTGCGTTACGTTGCCATTGCGTATGAGGGTCACCAGCTCGTCGTCATGCACCTGGTTGAGGATCGTGAACTCCTTGTCTGCTTGTAGCTCAAAGTAAAAGGCTAGTCCCGTAGCAAGCAGGATCGCTACGAAGATCCCTACCGGCTCGAAGAAGACTTCGGCACCCTGTCCCAGCCAAAAGTACTCGTAGCAGGAGATGCCTATAGACAGTCCGCCAGCAATCAGTAAGATGATGATGAGCGGATCGGTAAACTTCTCCAAAAACTGCCGCCATAAGGGCGCTTTCTTAGGGGGTGTCAAGATGTTTGCCCCATGCACCCTGCGGCTCTCTAGGACCTGCGCGTCAGTCAGTCCTATGTAGTGGTGTCTTTCTTTCATTAGTCAGTGTGTGTCCGGCAAAAGTACGGAAAAAAAACTTCGACTTTCAGTTAATTCCTACTGGAAGGTCAGGAAAAGATCTAGGGATCATGTATCGTAGTCAAACGGCTCTAGCACGATAGCTCCGTGGAAATTTAATATTTTCCACGTGGCTATTTTTTATTCTCCACGTGGGGAAGAAACATTTCCTCCGAAGTTTCATTTGATTCCTCCGAAGAATTTTTTCTCGCCCACGTGGAGAATTTTCTTTTCTCACGTGGAGAATTGAGAATCCCCACGTAGGGATCCCCTTTTTCTGCAAGAAAAGCATCTTGAGTCCTGAGAGCAGGATCGGGAGCGCACGAAAAAACCTCGCCCCTCTAAGCTGTCTGCTTAGAGAGGCGAGGCTTTTCGTTATGCTAGGTGAAGGTTTACTTCAGCACCTCATCGAGGAGAGCATCATCCACGAGGAAGGGGATTGTGATATGGTAGAGATCGGAGTGCTCCTCGTTGAACTCACGAGAGGTAGACAGTGCGTTCTCATTGCGAGCCCACGCGCGGCGAGCGACACCGCCCATGACGTCCCACGTCATAGCCTGACGGAGGATCTCGTCGACACGACGGCTACCATCGAGGACCATACCAAAGCCACCATTGATCGCCTTACCGATACCGACGCCACCGCCATTGTGCAGAGCGACGAGGCTCATACCACGAGCGCAGTTGCCCGCAAAGCACTGGACAGCCATGTCGGCCATCACATTGCTTCCGTCACGTATGTTAGATGTCTCGCGGAAGGGGCTATCCGTACCGCTCACATCGTGGTGGTCACGACCGATCATGATCGGGCCGACCTCGCCACGACGTACCATGTCGTTGAACTTGAGCGCGATCTTCAGACGACCCGCAGCATCCTGGTAGAGGATACGAGCCTCGGTACCGACGACGAGCTGATTCTTCTCCGCATCACGTATCCATATATAGTTGTCACGATCTTGCTCGCGACGATCTGGATCGATGCACTCCATAGCGGCGTGATCGGTCTTGATCAGATCCTCATGGTCGTGGCTGAGGCATACCCAGCGGAATGGACCGTAGCCGTAGTCAAAGAGCTCAGGACCCATGATGTCCTCTACGTAGCTTGGCCAGATGAAGCCATCCTTGTCGTCTACGCCATTGCGTGAGATCTCCTGAATGCCCGCATCGAAGCAAGCCTTCATAAAGGCATTACCATAGTCAAAGAAGTAAGTGCCACGAGCTACAAGCGCCTTGATAGCCTCGTAGTGACGATGCAGACCCTTGTCCACCTCCTGGCAGAAGCGCTCTCTGTCATGTGCCAGTAGGTCGGTGCGCTCCTCGAAGGTGAGCGACACAGGGCAGTAACCACCCTCGTAGACAGCGTGACAGCTCGTCTGGTCAGAGAGTAGGTCGATATGTACATTGTGCTCGACACAGTGCTCCAGCAGGTCGACCACATTACCATGATAAGCGATAGAGCAAGGCTCACCAGCCTTCATACCCTCCTCAGCTAGTTTGAGTGCCTCGGGGATCGTCTTGGCAATATGCTTGACCCAACCCTGATTGTAGCGAGTCATGATACGAGACATATCTACCTCAGCGATGATCGAGGTAGCACCAGCGATGTCGGCAGCCTTAGGCTGTGCACCACTCATACCTCCTAGACCTGAGGAGACAAAGAGCTTGCCAGCGAGGTTGCCACCACTTGGGATATGTAGCTGCTGACGGCCAGCGTTGAGCAGTGTATTGAACGTACCATGTACGATGCCTTGTGGTCCGATGTACATCCATCCACCAGCAGTCATCTGACCATAGTTAGCGACGCCCATCTGAGCAGCTATCTCCCAGTCCTTAATATTGTCATAGAGACCGACCATCATCGAGTTGGTGATGATGACACGAGGAGCTGAGGGGTGCGAAGCGAAGAGACCCAGCGGGTGTCCGCTCTCGACGACTAGTGTCTGATCCTGTGTGAGCTCCTCGAGGTACTTGATGATGAGACGATACTGGAGCCAGTTCTGGCACACCTGACCTGTCTCACCATAGGTGACAAGCTCATAAGGGTATAGTGCTACCGCGTGTGATAGGTTGTTGTGGATCATCACCTGGAAGGCCTTACCCTCGATACACTTACCCTTGTAGCTATCGATAGGACCCGCTTTGAGGTCACCCTCGGGACGATAACGATAGGCGTAGATCTTACCACGCTCCTTGAGCTCCTTGAGGAACTCGGGAGCTAGCTCAGCGTGTAGCTCTTTAGGTACATAGCGTAGCGCATTTTGTAGTGCCACACGTGTTTGTGCAGGGGTCAAACTGTATCCCCTATCTGGTGCTCGACGGATGCCCTCCTCAAAAGTGGGATACTTGGGCAGCGTAGCGTCGAGCGTAAACTTACAGGTTCTCTTCATACTTACTGGCTGTTATCTAAGTTCATATTGCACAAAGATACTAAAAAGTCGCCGATACGGCGACACAATTGGTTTCTCTTATAGGCATTCAAAGTAAATTCTCTCCCAGCATCTCAAAACTGGAATTAGTCGGGATGGGCGAGTCGTGTGCCCTATAGGTTGTTACATGTAAGATTTGCGAAGTTGAGAGCTGATTGATAATTTGTACATTTGCAGCTAGACTCAATGAAGAAAGAAAAGTATACGAGCCCTATGAAAAACAGATTCCGCCTAGACAGCAACTTCTCATGGTTTTGCTCCTTTATTGCCGCTTGGGTGCTGATGGTCTCCTCTCTAGGAGAAGCCTCTAGTGAGCTTCATGCGCAGATGGCAAAGAGTCTAGCACTCTCGGTCACATTCCTACTGATCGTGCTGGTCGCCTGGGTGTGTCGCAAGGTCAATCATGGAGACTATCCAATCATAGGTGTCAAAAAGCTCCTCATAGTCTTAGGCGCCAGCTATATACTCTCTCTGCCTAGCCTCTTATTCTGGTTAGATAGATATTGGATCTACGCCTTTGCGTTTCAGCTACTGCTTATAGTCTCTCTCTGGGTCGGAGAAGTTAGTAAGTCCCAAAAGAGCTAGACGACCTTACGCTTATTGAGTTAGTCGTTCATCTCATCGCAAAGGCTCGATTTCACAACACCCCGAGACGTAGTAGCCAAAAGCCGGATCACAGAAAGACCACCAAACAAAATAGGGACGGACACAAGGTCCGTCCCTATTTTGTTAGTGCTCTGTGCGTTTGGTATAGGACGACTAGAAAGCGGTCCAGCCTTGTAGCCAGTTGCCCTTGCTAGCAGGGAAGGCGCCGACCTGAGCTCCTGTGAAGTCGGCTGGCGTCCCAAAGGGAGCCTTCATGCCGAAGGTAGCGGCGGAGTCTTTGTTGATCACCTCGATGATGCCGGTGGTAGGCTTGGCGGAGCCGTTCTTGATCTCAAAGGCAGCGTCAAAGCCGTGGAAGGAGCTGCCCTCGATCTTGCTATGCTCCATCTTGTCGGCATCGGGGTCGAGGACGAAGCCCTTAGGATAACCGGTGAGGATACAGTCCTTGAGCGTGATCTGACCACCACGACGTACACGAGCTGCGTACTTGTAAGCATCGCCCTGGAAGTTGCTATGGACGTTGGCTACACGAGTAGCTGCGCCGATGATAGAGACGTTGGTCAGTGTGGGGTGCGTCTTAGGTATTAGCGAGAAGGTCTCGTCCTGAGCCTTTGCATTGTTGTCTAGCTCGATGCCGTTGCTGTCAGACTTACCCTTGCTGTCGGAGTGTGTGGAGGCGGGATTGGCAATAGCTACGCCGTAAGTGATGCTACCGGTGAAGCCGTTGTCAAAGTCAAAGTTGTCATCGTCGCAAGCGTAGGAGACGAGGTGGGTAGCATTAACGCAACCACCGAAGAACTCGAAGCTGTCGTCTAGCCCCCAGCTGACCTGGATATGGTCTAGCGTGGTGCCACGACCTACGCCGCCGCAGGTGAGACCGTTGATCTCGTTGCTGTCGCCTAGGATGAAGCCAGCGTACTCGATGCGTACGTAGCGCAGTACACCGCTGTTGTCCTCGTCATTGTCGCCACCGTAGCGATACTCCTCGACACCTTGGTTGAGACCCTCGATAAACTGAGCGTCGGTCGGTGTATTGACCTTAGCCTTACCTAGTAAGATGACTCCACCGAAGTCTCCAGGAGCGGGACGACCAGCGTTGTTGTCGACAGCCTTGGAGGAGGTGAAGACGATAGGATTCTGTGCGGTACCCTCGGCCATGATCTTAGCGCCACGAGTTACGACGAGTACGCCCGTAGCTCCTGATGGTGTGGGCTCCTCGATGATGGTGGTACCAGCGTCGATGGTGAGTGTCTCATTAGCTGGTACGGTGACGATGCCCTTAAGTGCGTAGACCTTGTCAGCTGTCCAGTGGTTGTTCTTGCCATTGATGCGGCCCTCGATGACTACGAGCTCCTTGCCACCGATGGTGCGACCAGTGACTTTGTTGTTGTCTCCACCACCATTAGGCTCATTGCCTGTTTCGTCGCATGAGGTAAGTAGTGCTAGGCTCATGAGGGTAGCCATCACGAGGCTTAGTAAACGGATTGTCTTGTTCATGATATTATGATAGATAGTTGAAGTGTAAGTATCTCTGATTCTTTAGAAAGTCCAGCTAACGGAGGCACTCAGCGAGATGCCATCGCGGTACTGGTAGACGATGTTGTCGTGTCCTGGGTCGTAGTCGCTAGAGGTGCCATGTCGCATGGTGTCTAGGATCTGATTATTGTCAGCGGCGCGCTCGAAGTCGTCCACATGGTTGGTATAGATGATATGCTTAGAGTTGAGCAGGTTAGAGCCATTGACCTTGATGGTCACGCCATACTTGGGGAAGGTGTAGGAGAGCTGTGCATCGAGCTGACTGAAGGGTGCCTCGTACTCCTGCTCGTAGGCTTGGTTCGTGTTGAGGACGAGCTTGCGTCCGGAGCGGTTCATGGTGAGGTTGGCCCCAAAGGTGTCGCTCTCGTAGGAGAGACCCACATTGTACATATAGGGTACCTGACTATACATCGGTCGGCGCTGTGTGACGGGTACCCAGTGGAGGATACCGCCCTCGTCGGCACGTGAGACCATACCGGTGACGATGCTCTGTGTGAAGGTCGCATTGGCGTTGAGGTAAAGATGCTCGAGCCATGAGCCTAGGGGTATGAAGCCGAAGTTCTTGCGAAGCTCTAGCTCGACGCCGTAGCTGTGCGCTTTGTTGCTATTCATCAGCATGTAGAAGCGTGCGAAGGAGGCAGTCTTCTGCGCGATGCGCTCGATAGGCTTGTCCAGGTAGCGGTAGAAGCCACCGATGGAGATCACCTCGCCAGCCCCAGGGTACCACTCGACACGCAGGTCTGCACCGTCTACAGTCGTCGATATGACGCTCTGGTTGAAGATCTCTCCACCGAGGAAGGGATCGTAGAAGCGGTAAGCTGTGCGCTCCATAAACTGCGGGCGTACCGTATTGCGGCTGTAGCTCAGTCGTACGTTGAGGTCTTTGATCGGAGTGATCGTGAGATTGATCGACGGCATAATAGCCACGGGCCGCTCCTTGCGATCCTGCTCGACGATGTTTAGCTCGCCCATCGACATAGAGGGGTTGCTCAGCTCTTGGTAGAGGTAGTGCTCGACACGCAGCCCCCATACGAGGCGCAGTAGCTCGCTGTATCGGTCGTCCAGCATGGCGTAGAGCGCATTCTGAATGACTCGTCCGTGGTACATACGTCCGTCACCTTGGAGACGCTTGAGGTCCCAGGCGAAGCCACCGTCGCGCATATTCTCCTCCTTGATGAGGTCAGCAATCGTGCTGGTGGTGAAGTCAAAGCCTTGTGTGTTGAAGAGGTGCATCGAGAGCTCCCAAAACTCAAAGCGGTTCTCCTTGAAAGCACCGTCGTACCCCGCCTTGAACTTGTGCGTCCAGTCATTGCCAAAGAGCTCGAAAGGTAGCTCCACATTGACCTGCCCGTTGAAGTCTCGCTCATGGTTGAGGTACCAAGCACGGGTCAGCGGGAAGAGTGTCCCCGACTGCACGCCAACCTGATTGTAGAAGTGACGCGCTCCAGCCTCGTCTAGTCGGCTCACCTGCTGTGTAAAGGCGGCGTCCTTCTGGTTGCGCTGTACGTAGGTGTGTGCTAGCGCCCAGTCGAGGCGGAGTGACTCGCCTAGCTGATGCTTGCCGCTGAGCTTGTTTTGCAAGAGGTCCTGGAAGGTCGGGTAGTTGACCTGCTGTCGGTAAGGATTGCTCTCGGGGTTGGGGTCTTCGTCACTTAGACCAGTTAGCTCTGAGAGGTCGTTGTCATACTTATGAGTGTAGGTGTTGCGCAGGCTGAGGCGATTAGTGCCTCGCTGCCAACCGATATTGAGGACGCCGGCAAGGGTTGTGTTGTACTTGTAGTTAGCGCCACTATTGCGGATGCCGGTATCGACAAAGCTCTCCTGTACCTTATTGTATTGCTTGGCATTCATCCACTCGCCACGCTCTATGTGGTCGATGATGGTCTGCTGCTGTGTGTTGCGATAGGTGAGCGAGGCGATCAGTCCGAGCCGATGGTTACCGCTCTTGTTGAGATCCCAGCTCTTGCCGAGAGAGACTTGGTAGTTTTGCGAGAGCGGGGTCTTGCCCTCGTGGATGGTAAAGTTGTCGGTGGTCAGTCGCTTACTCTGCTCGAAGAGCTCAGGAACGGGGTTGTACGGGTCAAAAGGTATCTCGTGCAGTCCCTTAGGTAGGGCGCGCCGACCATCGTCATAGCCGAGCCAGTCCCACTTTCCCCTGATGCGATACTTCTGTGTCTGGAAGGTGCTGAGCGAGTTGTAGCTAGTGCCAGCACTGATGGAGATAAAGTCCTTCGTCGGGATGTCTCTCGTGGTGATCTGTATGAGGCCGCCCGAGAAGTTGCCACTGACGTCAGGCGTAGCGGTCTTGAGGACTGTTACATTGTCTATGAGCGAGGTGGGGATCAGGTCGAAGCCAAAAGCCTTAGAGTTGCTCTCTGTACTGGGTAGCGGGATGCCATCGAGCGAAGCTTCGTTCCAGCGCTCGCCCATACCACGCACCGCAACATATTTATTGCTCATGGTGGTGACGCCCGTGACACGCTTGAGTGCCTCGCCGAGGTTCTTGTCGGCCGTCTTGCCAATCATCTCGCTCGATACGACCGTGGAGAGCTGAGGCATGCTCTGCTGTATCTTCATCGCGCCCGCCGTATTGCTCGTCTTGTAGGAGCCGGTCACGACGACGGTGCCGAGGACATTGTCTGCTATGGCGAGATCAACCGAGAGACTGGTCTCTCGTCCGGAGGTGATCTTTACGTTTTCCACCTGCTTGGTCGCATAGCCCACGTAAGCGATCTCTACGGTATAGGTGCCGGGGGCGAGCTGTAAGGAGTAGTTGCCATCGAAGTCCGTAACCTGTCCGCCACCCGTCTCGATGATGCGCACAGTGGCTCCGATGAGCCCCTCTCCGTGCTCGTCGACGATGCGCCCCGTGAGGGTGCCTAGTCGTAGGTCTGCTTCGCTGTGAGGAATGGGCTGACCGTGTGGTTGAGCCATCAGCGTAGTGCCAACGGTGAAGAGTGTCAAAAGGGCGAGTGTGTAGAAAAGCGCCTTGTATAGCATACGAAATGTCCTGTTTCAAATCTTACGCTGCAAAGGTAGCGTGGCGATGTTATCATATGGTTACTCGTTTGTTTCGTTTTTGCTGACAAGGGGACAGCTCGCTGGCTCTCCTTAGGGAAGAAGGTCGCTACTTGACAGAAGTTCCACCCTTGGAATTCGAAGGTTCCTCCGTTGGAACTGAAAGGTTCCTGCCTTGGAACTAAAAAGTTCCAAGAGGGGAACTCTTTTTGGAACTCGTATCTACTACGAAGAGAGCACGATACGATCGGGTTGAAAACGAAAAGAAGGAACGCACGCTCGGTGCATTCCTTCTGACCTATATTATATGTGTCTCTGAGCTAGCTGGCGTAGATAGCGTCTAGTCTCTGGCGCAGGGTGTCTATGTCGACATCAACGTCGATGACTCCGTTTTGCGCTAGAGAGATCTTGCCACGCTCCTCGCTGATGACGATGACGAGGCAGTCCGTAGCCTGCGAGAGTCCTAAGGCACTACGGTGACGTAAGCCTAAGTCTTTCGAGAGATTGGGATCATTGGAAACGGGGAGGATACATCCGGCGGCTCGTATGTCATTGCCAACGATGATCATGGCGCCATCGTGGAGCGGGCTGTTTTTGAAGAATATGTTTTCGATCAGACGGGCATTGATCTCTGCCTTAAAGACCTCTCCCGTGTGGAGGTAGGCGGTCAGCTCTTGTTTGGCCTCGATAGCGATGAGGGCGCCTACCTTCTTGCGCGCCATATTCATGCAGGCTAGGACGAGTGCTGCGACACAACGCTGCTCCTCCTGAGCACTCTGATCATCCCCCTTGAAGACCTTTCGCAAGAACCGCCATCGGTGGGTACTGCCCAGCGTGATCAAGAAGCGTCTTATCTCCTCCTGAAAGATGATCACTAGAATAAGCATCCCCGTGCCGACCAACTCATCGAGGATACCCCCCAAGAGGATCATGCCGGCCCACTTGGAGACGATGACCCACACGAGGATAAAGGTGAAGATACCTAAGATCAGCGCTCTCGAGGCGGTCGCTCTCAGTGTCCGATAGACATAGTAGAAGAGGAGTGCCGAGAGGATAATGTCAAAGAGGTCGACAAGTGTAAAGGATAACCAGTCTAGCGTCACAGTCCTAAGTCTCTAAGCGTGATAGTTAAAGGGTCTCTAGCGGTCTCTGCCAGTGGGTGTAGCTACTCGCCCCCGTAGCGTCAGGGAGGTGCTTGCGGATCATGTCGGTCACCTTGATCGCCTCGACAGCGAGACGCACGTCGTGGGTGCGGATGATCTGTGCGATGCCCTCCATCAGGGCATAGGTATGTAGCACGTTGGTCGCATCGCCTGAGTGCATAGCGTCGGCTCCGATGACCGTCTGCACCATACGCTTGCGCGAGAAGCCGACCAGTACTGGCTCGGCAAACTCTTGCAGTGCCTCTCGCTGATGTGTCAACAGGCGGTAGTGGTCGTCCATGCTTTTGCTAAAGCCATAGCCGGGGTCGAGGATCACATCTTTTACACCACAGTCGTGAAGCTGCTCGAGGCGGCGACGGAAGTAGTCCGCTACGCACACCTCTACAGAGGGCTTGTAGTCCACTACCTGATGCATCCCCTCGACGTTGTGCTCTAGGTGCATCAGTATGTAGGCGACGCCTAGCTCCCCTACAGTGCGGTACATCTTCGGATCGGCCTGACCGCCCGATATGTCGTTGACGATCTCCACGCCATACTCCTCGACGCACGCCTTCGCCACGTCAGCACGGTAAGTATCTACCGAGATAGGCAGGTCGGGTGCCTCAGCACGGATGATCTCTAGTGCGTGGCGTAGTCGGCGTAGCTCCTCCTCGCCATTGACCAGCTCGCCTCCAGGGCGTGTCGAGCAGGCGCCAATGTCGATGATGCGTCCTCCCTCCTGGACGATCTCGTGGGTACGCTCAGCGATCGCCTCAGCGGTCTGCTTGCGACTACCCGCATAGAAGGAGTCGGGCGTCACATTGAGGATGCCCATCACGACAGGCTCCGACAGGTCGAAGGCGCGTCCCCCTAGATTGAGTATATAAGACATAAGCGTGTCAGGTCTTGTGGATTGTTGTGATCGCTCCTCGTCACTTACTACATGGTAGTGGCGAGGAGCGATTGCTTTTATAGATTAAAACTTCGCTTGGCGCATATCCTTTGTCTCTGCAAAGGCTTTGTGGAAAGCGAAAGCCTTCTCTAGACAAACAGGAGTCTGTCCCTCCGAAGCCTGAGCTAGATAAGCACGTAGCAGTGGACGGTAGTCGGGATGGGCGCAGTTCTCTATGATGCGCTCCGCACGCTGTCGTGGAGAGAGACCTCGGAGGTCTGCGATACCGTATTCGGTGATGAGTACCTTGACCGAGTGCTCGCTGTGATCCACGTGGCTCACCATCGGCACGATGGCGCTGATGGCGCCGCCCTTAGCGGTTGAAGGCGTGGTGAAGATAGAGATATAACCATTGCGGGTGAAGTCGCCCGAGCCGCCGATGCCGTTCATCATCTTGGTGCCTAGGACGTGTGTCGAGTTGATGTTACCATAGATGTCTGCCTCTAGAGCGGTATTCATCGTGATGACCCCGAGGCGGCGCACGATGCCTGGGTTGTTGGAGTACTCCTCAGGGCGCAAGAGTAGCTTGTCCTTGAAGAAGTCCCAGTTCTGATAAATGTCTAGGATCACATTACGACTGACTGAGAGCGAGCAGCCCGAGGCGAACTTAACGCGTCCCTCCTTCATCAGCCCAATGACGGCATCCTGGATCACCTCGGTGTAAACTTCAAAGGGTGGGATCTTCGGGCTCTTACCTACGGAGGCTAGGACCGCATTGGCGATGTTGCCTACGCCACTCTGCAGCGGGAGGAACTCACGAGGGATGCGCCCCGTGCGGATCTCCTCCTCGAGGAACTTCGTGACATTGTCCCCAATTGCCTGCGTCACCTCATCGAGCGGTGCAAAGCCTCCGTCATCGTTTGGCTCGCTGGTCTTGACGACCGCTACGACCTTCTTCGGGTCGAGCTGTACGTAAGGCTTGCCGACACGATCAGAGGGCTTGTAGATAGGTAGCTCACGACGTGCGGGTGGGTCAAGAGGCTCTGCGATGTCGTGGAGACCACGTATCTTGGCCGGGTGACGGTCATTGATCTCAACGATGATCCGGTCTGCGAGGCGGCAGATGGTGGGTAGGATACCGACGCCCGTGGTGGGTACCAGCTGACCATCTTCCGTTAGCTCAGCAGCCTCGACGATAGCCACGTGGATCTTGCCAAAGAAGCCAGCACGCATCTCCTGCGCCAGCTGCGAGAGGTGCATATCGCAGTAAGCGACCTCACCGCTATTGATCTCGGCGCGTAGGTCTTTGTTGGACTGATAGGGTGCTCTAAACTTGATTGCGTGAGCACGTGCTAGGGCTCCGTCGAGGCGGTCGCCGGTCGAGGCGCCTGTGAAGACACCTATGCGAAACGGTCTCCCCGCCGCATGCTCCTCCTCGGCGTAATGAGCGATGGCTTGTGGCACTACCTTAGGGCAACCAGCTGGTGTAAAGCCACTGAAGCCTACCTGATCGCCATCGTGAACTAATCTCGCTGCCTCTTCGGCAGTCATGATTGGGTAAGACATACTATATATTGGGTTAAGTGTTTGTGCTATAAGAGGGCGCCACCGCCTCGCTGCGGTTGCGTTTCTCAAAGGTACGGAAAAAAGAGATTAGAGATTAGAAGTTAGAGATTAGAGAGCGGAGGCTTTCTCTAGGAGTGCTAGTGGCTCTAGGGACTTTAGTCAATCGCTAGAACTGGAAGTAGATGAAGGGCTGCACACCACTGCTCTGGAACTGGACGACGAGCAGCACGACGAGGGCGAAGAGGAGTGCCTGACCGACGAGCGGCATACGACTGATGCTGCGCTCGAGGGGGCGGAAGGCGCGCTGCGGGACGAAGTGCGCCACGAAGCCTAGCACGATGAGCGTCACGACGAGCCAGTAACCCTCGAGGAACTGTGGGATGATCTCGGGGTGGAACTCGTACCGTATCATCTCAAACATCTGTCCGATGCCCTCCATCGTCGGCATACGGAAGAAGATCCATGCGAAGCAGACGAAGTGGAAGGTGATGAACATGCCTAGGTAGCGTCTGAACCGTCCCACAGAGGCTCCGTCGGGGCGTGCCCACGGGCAGATCTGCATATAGAGCTTGTGCAGGGCAAGGGCGACACCGTGCATACCACCCCAGAGGATAAAGCGCAGGCTGGCTCCGTGCCATAGTCCGCCGAGGAGCATCGTGATCAGGAGGTTGAGATAGGTACGCAACCGACCACGACGACTCCCCCCGAGCGGTATGTAGAGATAGTCTCGCAGCCAGGAGGAGAGGGAGATGTGCCAGCGCCGCCAGAACTCGGTGATGGTGGCGGAGCGGTATGGCGAGTCGAAGTTGATGTTGAAGCGAAAGCCGAGCCACAGGGCGATGCCGATAGCCATATCGGAGTAGCCAGAGAAGTCGCAGTAGATCTGGAGTGCGTAACCGTAGATGGCCATGAGGTTTTCGAAGCCACTGTAAAGGGTAGGGGCGTCGAAGACACGATCCACAAAGTTGAGCGAGATATAGTCGGAGATGATCGCTTTCTTAATGAGTCCCGAGAGGATCAGAAAGAGTCCCTCGCCAAACTCCTTTTTGGTAACCCATACGGGCTTGTAGATCTGCGGGATAAAGTCTTTGGCACGTACGATAGGCCCCGCCACGAGCTGAGGAAAGAAGGAGACGTAAAAGAGGTAGTCGACCCAGCGTCTCAGCGGACGTATCTCGCCTCGATAGATGTCGATGACGTAGCTGAGCGACTGGAAGGTGAAGAAGGAGATGCCGACGGGGAGAAAGATGTCAAGCGGCCCTAGCTGTGTCGTGCTTACCTCGCCAAGCCCAACCAGTCCGCCGACCCACTGCACGAGCGGGGTGAAAAGCTCTAGGAGGAAGTTGGTATACTTAAAGTATCCGAGCATGCCGAGGTTTAAGCAGAGGGAGAGCGTGAGCCAGCGGCGCTTGACTTTGCGCTCTGGGGTGGCTGCTATGAGGTGCCCGATGATGAAGTCGACCGTGGCGGTCATGATGAGGATCATAGCGTAGTAGCCGCTGCTCTTGTAGTAGAAGAAGAGCGAGAAGCACACTACATAGATGATCCGTGCCAACGTGTGCCTACGCAGCAGGTAGTAGAGCGGCAGGAAGAGCAGGAAGAGGACGAGAAAAAGTCCACTATTGAAGAGCATCGGCGCGGAGCTATCGTAGGTGAGTAGCTCGGCAGCTCGTGAGAGATAGGGGGTGAGCATACGGGGGTTAGTCTTCGGAGGCTTGAGGGGTGACGTGGGAGGAGCGTTGGCACCACTGCTTATAGTTGTCTTGAAGGGCTGTGGCAATCGTCTCTCCTACCTTATTATAGCCAGCAGCGGTCAGATGGACGCGATCGCCAGAGAGGATGCCACTAGAGAGCAACTGCGCAGCACCCGCCTTCCCGCCGAAGTGAGCGAAGAGGTCGATGTAGCCACACCCCAGCTCCCGAGCTTGCTGCTGTAGCTCGTCGGCGATGAGCTGGCAATTGGCATTAGCCCGATAACTCGTGCGGTAGACCGTGCGACGACGCCTACGCCTGCCACGACGCCTTTTGTGTGCTGTGCGGATCTTCTGATAGTTGGCGACAGGCGAGGTAAGGACGATGGCGCAGTCGGGATTGCTCGCTTGGAGCCTGCGTACTAGTCGAGCGACCTCTGCGCCAAAGTTGTTGCGGTCAAACTGCCGTGCGAGCGACTCATTGGTACCCAGCGAAAGGATGATCAGCCGAGGACGCAGGATGGCAACGGAACTAGTGAAGCTCCCCTTGCTGTAGGTGTAGTAGGTAGCACCATTGTAGCCGATCGTGTGGACGAGTGCGCCGCCACTATTACGCTCTAGGCTAGCACCATACCAGACGGCCGAGGCGGGAGCGGTCACCTCTGCCGAGCTTACGTAACGACCCACGAGGAGCGTGTCGGTGACGATCTGCTCTGTGGTCAAAGTGTCGTGAGCGATAGCGATCTCGCCAAGGCTATGGCCAGCTAAGGTGAAAGGTTGCGTTCCCCGCTGTCGGTAGATGACGATGCGGTCGAAGGTTTGCCCGCCACCGCACTGCAGGGTATAGGTGACGGCACTACTAGCTCTCGTCTGTAGCACCATGCCCGTAGGACTCTCCCGATCGTAGTCTCTCTGGGTGATCTTAACGCCCGACGTTCCGGCTGAGGAGGCTCGTATCACCGTGTGGATAGGCGGATTGGTGCCCAATAGGCGAAAAGGACCTACCCAGCCAAGTCCACCATTGCCCCAACGCTGCGTAAAGGCTTGACGGATCGGCATCGTGAAGTGTCCTGCCTGTATGTGCGAGTCGCCTAGGTGAATGATCGAGACGATCTGTCCAGTCGCTCTCGCCTCGTCACAAGCGGACCAAAACTTATCGAGGTAACCGTCGGGGGCTACGAGCTGTGGCACCCGCTGTGCCATAAGCGTCTGCACCATAAGGAGTAGACTCCCTATGATGACACAACTGATCCGTATCAATCTACTCTTCATCACCGATCAGATCTGCTGTGAGTAACTTAGCGAGCTGCCGCCCACCTGCCATAGAGATGTGGGTGTAGTCTTTTGCCGCCCACCCTTTGTCCACAAAGCCTTTGATGCCGCCGAGCGAAGCCATCGCCTCATGCGTGTTCCAAAAGAGGAGTCCGTAGCGCTGCGCTAAGCGGTGCTGTGTGCGGAGTACACGAGCCACCCCATTGAGCGGGTGTATCTCTCCCTCACGCAGCGTGGCGCGGTCAGAGAGTGACAGGAGTAGGATCGTGGCGTGCGGGTAGAGCTTCTGGATATGCTCGATGCTCTTAGACATGGCGGCGTAGTACCAGTCGTAGCTGTCGTTATTGTCCTGAGCGCTTACCACATTAAGCCCATAGGAAAGGATGATCAGGTCGTAGGGGCGGAAGCGTGAGAGCTGTGCCGTCAGGGCTGAGGAGACAGCGTTGAGTTTTGTCCCCATAGAGCCACGAAGACTGTAGTTGTCCACGGAAACGCCCGTTGCGCCGTCGAAGCAGACGCCATAAAAGCGTGTGCCATCGCCCCCCTCGGTGGCTAGCTCAACCCGCTTGACACCACTATGCGGAAGGGTATACTCGGCCATTGCTCCGTGACTAGCTGGCAGCTCGACACGCTGACGCTCGCCTCCATTGATGCCGTAGGTGATCGTCACCGGGATCGAGTCACTGACGTACTGGAGCGTGACGCGATCGGCTGCACTCTTTAGCTTGTAGCTTGTGGAGGCGGCTGCAGTAGCTGTGGCAAAGGTCTCTGCTAGTGTGAAGAGCGTACGAGACTTACTCTTATTGGCGGAAGTCTCCTGCCAAGCCCCCTCGAAGCGTTGCTGGATGCTCTGCCTAAAGCGAGCCACAGGCGAGGTGAGCGGTACGTAGCCCACGCCTTGACCACCATAAGTCTGTTGGAGAGCCTGGCGAAAGGGAGCCACCAAGATGTCGCCCTCTATAAAGGAGTCACCGACGAAGGCAATATGTACCGCCCGCGAGTGCCCCTCCCGCAGCGTGGCGCGCAGACGGCGCAGCGCACTCTGTCCCTCAGAGTAGTCCATCAGACGGCTGGAGAGCTCTAGCGGAGGAAGCGTATCGATCGCAACTTGCGTACGACTGGTCGAGTCCCCTATTGCGGTTGTGGAGCCCTCCAAAGCATCTTCCGGATCAAAGGACCCTTCTGATTCGTCTAAGGGTATGGAGAGCATTTCCGACGATTGGGTTGCTGTCGTATCGAGGAGATCACTCAGCGGGTTGAACCCCTTGAAGTGGTAGCCTGCGATAGGACCGACAGCGACCAGTAGCTCCGAGAGTCCATACGCTAGCAGACCGCCAACGAGGAGTAGCAAGAAGCTACGGTAGAGAAGATTCTTTCTTTTCATGAACTATGAGACGATACGCTAGAGCTGGGCGTTAATGCTTGGCGGCTCTTCTATCCTCAGCCTCTTTGCGCCGCGCCTCTTGGAGTAGCTTATCCGCCTCAATGAGCTGATCGTAGAAGTGCGCCCCGAAGGCTGCTATCAGTGGCTCGCGAACGAATTGGTAGACCTTGATGCCGAGTTTGCGCCCTCGCTCCACAGCCGCCTGACAAATGTCCCAGCGGTCGTAATGTAGCGATGAGAAGTACTTGAACTGACGCACACGAATAGGGTAGAGGCGACAACTAATGGGCTTCTCTAGCTGCACCTCGGGATGGGTCGAGGCGTACCACTCGATGGCGCAGCGTACCCCTTCGGGCGGTGTCGGGTGAAGCGTGAAGGCGCAGTTCTCGCCGTTCACTATAGAGAGTACCCGCTCGCCAGTCATATCTATGTAGCTCACCCCTTGATGATGGATTAGCTCAGACGCCTCGGGAGCTAGGTGTGGCTCAAGGAGCGAGAGGTGGCGCTGGTAGCTGCGACACTCACGCTCTGTGGCGGGAGGACCCGCATCGCCATGCACGCAGCAAGCTCCACGGCATACAGCGTAGTCGCAGGCGAAGCACTCCTCAAGGATCTCAAAGCTCACTACCTTGTCATCTATCTGTATCATCCCTCTGCAGGCGTTAAGGTTATCATCAAAGCTTTACCCTCGCCAGGTGCTACCTGCATCGGAAGTGTCTCGGCGGGGAGCAGTAATGCTTCATGGGAAGCTAGTTGCCACGGCTCCGTATCGTCCCCGCTTAGCAGCAAGCTCCCGGAGATGCCAACAAGGATCGCACAGCTCGTGCCTTCGGTTGTAATGAACTGAGACGAGTCTGGTGTGGCTGTCACCTCGTGACAGACGAAGCGTGGCGTACCCAGGGGCAACTGGCGAGAGTCCAGTCTGTACGGTTCTAGAGTAGCACTGCGGAGCGCCTCCTCGATGTGTAGCGTACGCCGGGCTCCCTCGTCATCTACTCGGTCGTAGTCGTAGAGACGATAGGTCGTGTCGCTCGTGTCCTGCACCTCGATCAGCATTGATCCGGCACCTAGTGCGTGGATCGTGCCAGCCGGTAGAGCGATAGCCTCTCCTGGTCTCACAGGCTCCCAGTGCAGATAGTGCATCAGAGCCGCGCGCTCGATGACAGAGCGCAAGGCGTCGGCACTCATCGACTCAGTCAGTCCGAGACAGATACGGCTCGTCGGCTCCGTCTCTAGGAAGTACCATATCTCATCTTTGCCCCCCTCCTCTGGTGATGGGTGTACCTGCACAGAGAGATCTGCCGCTGCGTCTAGCAGCTTGATCAATAAGGGGAAAGCTCCACCGCATCGTGCCGTCTGTCCTCGCCCTAGTAAGCGATCTCCATAGCGAGCTACCAAAGCATCTAGCGAAGCACCCTCGTAGTCCGCACCCGCTGTGGGCGTCTCCTGCCCTGCGAGAGCCGAGAGTAGCCACACCTCTCCGATCTGCTTGTCTCCTCCTGTAGGCGCAAGATGACCCCCACCCCATATCTTGTGATAGTATTGGGGTGTGCAGCGTATTGGCGTGAGCTTACGAGACATATATATAATAGGAAGATGTAGCGATGGTTACTTCTCTTCGTCCTCTGACTGCTCTAGAGCACGGCGCTCCTGCTCGGTGCGGTAGTTCCTATGCCATATCCAGGCGAGTAGTGCGATCACCACGAGCGTGCCGACACTAGAGCCGACACGGATCCAGTCAAAGGGGGTACGCTGCAGGATCCAGACCCACACATTGAGGGCGATCCACCAGATGAGGAGGAAGTAAAGCTTGAGACGGTCTCTGCGAAACATGGCTAAGCCTTCTTCTCGGGAGGCACTTGACGTACGTAGTGTGCCATCTCGTGGGGAATGATCATCGAGAGCTCTATAAAGCCCGCATACTCCCCATTTTCGTACCATGGGATCTGGTAGATGAGCTTCTTCTTGTCGCCCTTTGTGATGGTGTAGACATGCTTCGTCTGATGTGCCATCATATCGGCTAGTAGTGAGCGTGCTGGCTCTGGGTGGCAGTCGAGGACATTCTTGCCGATCAAACTCTGACCTGGCTTGAGATTGACCTGACGTGACTGCTCGTTCATCTCTATAATGCGACCCTCACGGTCACAGATCGTGACCGCTACGTCTGCCTCTTCAAAGAATGGTATCATGTGATTGGAACTATAGGTTAGTCGTGATGGTAAGGCTCTCCCCGCAGTATCGTGCAGGCTCGGTAGATCTGCTCGACCGCAAAGAGACGCACCATCTCGTGCGTCAGGGTCAAGCGACTGAGTGACCAGGCTTGCTGTCCGTAGTGCTGCTTAAACTCAGGCGTAAAGCCGTAGGGACCACCCACCACTAGGAGGAGTCGCTTAGCACCGCTATTCATGTAGCGCTGGAGCTGCTCCGCCCACTGACGACTCGTGTACTCCTTGCCACGCTCATCCAGCAGGACCACCAGATCACTCGGGGCGATCACCGAGGCGATAGCCTCGCAGGTCGCTTGCTGCTGATTAGCTATGGAGGCTTGCTGCTTGCGCCGCTTAGGGTCGGGCAAGACCTCAATGTCGAAAGGTATATATCCGCCGATGCGCTGCCGATACTCCTCGATGAGTCGGTGTAGCTCTGGCGAAGAGGTCTCACCCACTACGAGGAGTGTCGTACGCATACGATGCAGAGCTAACTCTTAGAAAGGTAGGTCGTCAGCGTTGTCACCAGCGGCTGGGTCAAAAGATCCGCCAAACTGATTTTGCGTTCCTGCCTCAGGAGCTTGCGAAGCGAAGCCCGTGCTAGGAGCTGGAGCTGCATTGCCCCCTACGTAAGGAGTTTTGTCCGCAAAGGGATCAGCCTCAGGTGCAGCAGCAGCCGCAGTCTGGTCTACCTTGGACACATTGTATGCTGTCACATCTGTGTACCAGCGCTCCATATACTCACGGCTCTCTACGTCAAAGCGTACCTCGACGAAGTCACCCTCTGTGAGTGAAAACTCATCGATACGATTATTCCAAATGTTGAAGCAGATGGTGCGTGGGTACTGTGCGTCAGTCTCAATGACAAAAGCCCCCTTGCGCCAAGCGTTGCCCGACTTGCTGACACCCTCCTGTACTGGGAGAATGCGTATGACGGTGCCTCTGGCGATGAGTGGGTTGGGGCGGTTATTGTTGCTGTCCATATATAGTCTATAAGTGGTTAGTAGTTAGTGGTTAGTGAATAGTTATCGGAGTGTCGGAGCAAAGCCTATGATCTCTCTGACCTCCTCGATCGTCTTGCGAGCGCTCTCGCGCGCCTTCATAGCTCCCTCAGTAGCCACTCGGTGTAGCTGCTCCTTGTCGCTAGAAAGCTCTAGGATACGCTCTCGGATTGGAGCGATCGCCGTGAGCAAGTCAGCTGCTAGCTGCTTCTTCAGATCGCCGTAGCGTATCGAGCAGTCCGCATAGCACTGGCGAAAGTGTGCCACCGTCTCAGGCGCGGAGACCAGATCCATAATGGTGAAAAGGTTCTCCACAGGCTCCGAGGGCTTGCTGTCTGGCTCCGTAGGGCCGGCGTCCGTGACAGCGCGCATCACCTTCTTAGTGATAGACTTGTCATCCTCGTAGAGGTAGATTGCATTGCCCTCACTCTTGCCCATCTTGCCAGAGCCATCGAGCCCAGGCACCTTGATCGGCTTAGACATAGCGGTCCACGAGGCTGGCTCTGTGAAGTACTCCACGCCGTAGATCGTGTTAAAGCGTCGGGCGAAGCGGCGCGCCATCTCCATGTTTTGCTCTTGATCCTTGCCTACGGGCACCTTGACAGCGCGCTGCAGTAAGATGTCAGCCGCCATCAGCGTCGGGTAGGTGAGCAGACCAGCATTGACGTTGTCTGGTTGCTTGCGCGCTTTCTCCTTAAAGGTGGTGGTGCGCTGTAGCTCACCCAGATAGGCATTCATATTCAGGTAAAGGTATAGCTCCAGAACCTCAGGCACATCGCTCTGACGGTAGAGGACCACTTTGCTCGGGTCGAGCCCACACGCGAGGTACTCAGCGAGGATCGTGTCTGTATCCTGCACGATGTCCCCAGGGTGAGGGTGCGTGGTCAGCGAGTGCCAGTCTGCGATAAAGAAGTAGCAATCATACTGCTCCTGCATCTCTAGGAAGCTACGCATAGCTCCGTAGTAGTTGCCTATATGTAGATGACCGGTAGGCCGGATACCACTGACGACTCGTTCCATACTGTGAATGTACTCTCTATATTAATGTATAGTTGTAGCGCAAAGGTAGTACTTTTTGAGGTCTCTGCACTTCATACGATCCCAAAACAAACGTAGGGAGTCTGCATAGCATCTCCCTACATAAGGTGTAGTGACTCGGGTGGGATTCAAACCCACGACCTTCAGAACCGGAATCTGACGCTCTATTCAGCTAAGCTACCGAGCCTTCTATCATCGCTACAAAGGTACGGAAAAAAGAGATTAGAAGTTAGAGGGAGAAGCGTCTCATGTCGTAAGAGATCCTATCGTGATGCTCGCAGGAACTAGCTGGCAGGGCTGACGCATTATAATCGCTCTGTCAGGAACTACACATTAGCGACAAGTGAGGCATAGATGAGCTCACAATAATGTGTCACCCCTGCCCCCTAATTTCTAACCTCTAGTCTCCAATCTCTATTTACATATCTTTACGAGGAAATTCGTCCGATTCCCTCCTTTCTCGAATATCCACGTGGAAAATCTCAAATCTCCACGTGGATATTTTTTATTTTCCACGTGGGCGTCATTCATTTCCTCCGAAGTTTCATTTCATTCCTCCGAAGAGTTTTTTCTTCCCCACGTGGAAAATAAAAATTCTCCACCTGGATATTTCGAAATATCCACGTGGAAATCAGTTTTCCTCGACACGGCACCATATCGATTTGTAGTCGGGTCTAAATTATTGTAACGAGCCGACGTCGGGTTTGCCCAGTCAGGGTTATCGCTCTGAGATACGAGGAAGAATTTGTACATTTGTGTCACTAGCAGATCCCGTCACACAAACAAGGTATGAAACAGCATCAACTATCTCATCTATCCGATAGACTATCTAGCAAGCAAAGGTTTATCGGGTTTGTATCCCTTTTTGTATCCTTCTTTGCCATGAGTAGTACGCTACTCTCAGCACAAACGATCGAGCAGGGTGTACTCACTGCGTGGCCCGAGGCAACAGGCGAAATAATCATCCCTCAGTCGGTTACGAAAATTGGAAACAAGGCGTTTCAAGGAAATCGAAATATCACAGCTGTAACCTTCTCCAATGGACTGGAGGAGATCGGCGACGAGGCTTTTATGAACTGCTCGAAGCTTACGGAGCTTACCTTCCCGAACAGTTTGCAGCGGATCGGGTTCAAAGCATTCTATAAGTGTGGTGGGCTCACTACGATACGGTTTGGTACTGGATTACAAGAGCTAGGGAGTACCGCATTCAGTTACTGTGGTAAGCTTACCGAGCTAGAGCTGCCGGCAAGCCTCATCACCATCGGGGACAACGCTTTTAACTACTGCCGTACCCTCTCCAAGGTGACAATCAGCGAGGGGACTAAGCTGATCGGACATCAAGCTTTCCGTCTCTGCAAAAAGCTTGTCTCAGTACAGATCCCCTCATCGGTAGATAGTATCGGTCGGGATGCCTTCAGAGATTGCTCAGCTCTGACTGTGGTCGACCTACCTGACGAGGGGCTACTAAGCATCGGCGATGGAGCTTTTTGTAACTGTGCTAGCCTGACAAGTGTGATACTACCCCGTACTGTGACGGAGATCGGGGCGTATGCTTTTAGCCAAAATCCACTACTTACGACAGTTCCCCTGCCCAAGGATCTCAAGCAGATCGGAGACTTCGCTTTCAGCGGCTGTAAAGTTCTCGGAGAGACCGATCTCCCTGATGGCATCGAAAAGATCGGAAAAGGGTGCTTCAAAGAGTGCCTCGCACTTACCAAGGTGCTTATACCAGCTTCCGTACAGCAACTTGGCGAAGGCGTATGGTCGCAATGTAGTAACCTCGAGCGAGTCGATATGCAGGCAGCCCTGTCTAGTCTACCCGCTGAGACCTTTGCTTACTGCACAGCGCTCCGAGAGGTGCAGCTCCCCACGAGCTTAGACACAATTGGGGCGGAAGCTTTTCGAGCCTGTCAAGCCTTGACAGCTCTGCCTCAGACGGCGCAGCTCAGCGTCATAGAGCGTGAAGCTTTCAGAGCCTGTGTGGGCTTCGAGAGTATCGAGCTCCCGAAGAGTCTGCGCTATGCTGGTGAGGGAGCCTTCAGTCACTGCACGACCCTGCGCACCATCACACTCCCCGAGCAGCCCGACAGTCTAGGCAGCCAGCTCTTGGCTTACTGCGATGCGCTTGAAGAGGTCTATTTCCCCAATAGCTTGACGCAGATCCCCCCTGCCGTGTGCTATGGATGCCCCGCTCTCAAGAGCGTTCAGATAGGAGCGCAAGTAGAGAGAATAGGTCATGAGGCGTTTGCGCTATGCGTCGGTCTAACTAATTTCACCTCAGCCAGTACGACACCACCAGACCTCGGAAATAATCCCTTTATGGGTGTGACGCTGGGACAGGCTACGCTCACTGTCCCCACAGGCGCTCGGGCAGATTATGAAGCCCGTGACGTGTGGCGAGACTTTGGCTCTATCAATGAGCGATCGTTTGCCTCTATAAGCGAGCGCCCCTCGGCAGTAACACCTATAATATATAGGAGTGGCAATCAGCTCATCCTCGACGGCACGACCGCGGGCGAGACCTACCGCCTATATAGTCTAGCGGGCGAGATCCTCACACAGGGGACTACACAAGACGGCACTACTACACTAGATGTGAGAGTGCTCCCTGCTGGGCAATATGTTCTAGTCGTAAGGCAAGACGCACGCACCATAACGCTCTAGATGAGCTTGAAGACCTCCTCAATCGCTCTACTACTTCAGCTTGAAGTAGCAGATGATCGGCTTGTGATCTGAGATCTCTGCGGTGCGGTCTACGTAGGCTGCTCGTGCCTCTATATGATCGCTGTAGAGCATGTGGTCGATCCGTACACCGATGAGTGACTTAAAGTAGTAGCTGTAGTTGGTCCCTCGCCCTGTCGTGGCGATCGCATCGTGCAGCCCTGTCGAAAGCCGATGGTGCGTGTAGGAGATCGGTGTGTCGTTGAAGTCTCCACAGATTAGCACGTAGGGCGACTCCTGGTAGTTGACATCTTGATAGATCTGCTCGACCTGCTTAGCCCGACGTACGAAGGGCGGGGAGAAGCGCCCTCCGACAGCTTGGGTGAAGCCCTTGGGGTTGCCTTCCTGCGCCAGCTGAAAGTAAAGCTTCTGCTCCTCTTTTGTAAAGCCAAAAGACTCTAGATGAAGGTTGTAGAGGACGAGCTTCTTCTCCCCAACGAGGATCGTAAAGACCGCTCCTCCGTTGAACTTGGAGTGCAGATCTATGGGACGTGTCGATAGGATAGGGTACTTGGAGAGTACGATGAGGCGGCTGCCGTGATCCTTGACGGCATAGGCGGAGCTGTAGTAGGGATACGCTTGCATGGTGTGGTGCAGACTACGCTCAGACATATACTTCGAGTCGTTGTCACTGAGCCACGCCTCCTGCAGACAGATGATGTCGGCATCGCTCTCGGCGAGATAATCGGTGGCTGGGTGCTGATCGTGTGCTCCTAGCTCGGCAAATTGAAAGGCGTTGGCATTGAGACTCACCACTTTGATCCAGTTCTCACGATCGATCGGGGGCGTCTGAAGCACTCGTATCGGGGCGTATAGTAGGAGCGTCGGGAGGGAGATGAGTAGCATCACCGTATTGATCACGGCGCGACTCCAGGCACGGATGATAAACCAATAGATCGCCTGCAGTACGACCAGTGCAAAGAGCAGGGGAAAGAACAATCCTAGATAAGCAAAGAGCGTCATCGTCGTCGGCGAGATATAGCGACTGAGCAGCGCTCCTACGAAGAGCAGCAAGAGCAGCAGATTGCCAAAGGAGACGAAAGTGTGCCAGAAGCCGCGGATCATACCCCAGAGGGTACGTCTCTTCGCGGGTTGCTGCGTATGCTTCTGGCTAGGAGCTACGGGCGTGGGCGTTGTGCTATCCATAGAGACTGCATGATTAGTTGTGGTCTGACGAGTCAAGCCACTGATTGTTGTGATCGATGAGCTGCTTCCGTTCTTCATCGGATAGGCTCTGGTAGCCAGACTGCTGCACCTTCTCTAGGAGCTGGCGATAGCGAGCCGTCTGAGCATCTTGTAGGATCGCCTGCTGGCGAGTAGTGCGCTGGCGCCGACGCTGGTACAGTCCTAGGCCACAGCCCCACAGGACACCGGCGAGGTGGGCGATCAGTCCGCCTACGTTGTACCCACCATAGGCTAGGAGTAGCAGGAGGAAGACGAATAGCCCTACCTGCCACACACGGAGCGAGCCGATCAAGGGTAGCGGTATCTCCTCACGAGGAGCAGCCCCCACCATATAGCCTACGAGGGCAATGACCGACGCAGAGGCTCCCACGAGCGGTAGTCCCAGCAGAAGCACCCCACCAGTACGTAGCAGCGTGGTAAAAAGGACGAAGGCTCCTCCACCTACGACTGCTCCCCCGAGATAGCTCCAGACGAACTGTCGCCATCCGCTGAGGCGTAGCAGCATCTCGCCAAAGAGCCATAGGAGCAGTAGATTGAGCAGGAGGTGTAGACCACTATTGTGTAGGAGCGTATAGGTGACGATGGTCCAGGGTCGGTGCCACAGAGCATCAGGCGAGCAGGAGAGGTAGAGCTGATCCACGACCCCGCGTGTCCACTGCGTGGGTAGCGGAGCAGGGAGCTGACGAACGATAAAGTCCACCAGCCAAAACATTACCAGTAGGAGCGTGATGCTCCATAGGATTTGTTTGTCAGGATCTATACGCTTCGCCAAACGCATTGTACAGCTTGCCTTGCTTACGCCATAATAGTATGAGGAGCAGACCACCTAGCATACCCCCTAGATGGGCGAAGTGAGCTACGTCACTCTGTAGATTTGCTACGCCGAGGAAGAGCTCGATCACTCCGTAGCCGATGACAAAGTACTTAGCTCTGATCGGTATGGGGATGAAGAAGAGGTAGATCGCAGCATTGGGGTAGAGCCAGCCGAAGGCGAGTAGGAGTCCGAAGACTGCTCCCGAAGCGCCTATCGTGAGGAGTTGATTGATAAAGAACTCCGTAGCCATACGAGTGCCGTCGGGGAAGGCGATCACCTCATACCCGGCCACCTCCCGGACGGTCGTCAAGCCCCAGACGAGCTCCTGCGAGAGCGCAGCGGTCAGTCCGCAGACGAGGTAGAAGAGCAGGAAGCGCTGAGCACCCCAAGTGCGCTCGATGGTCACGCCAAACATAAAGAGCGCAAACATATTGAAGAAGAGGTGCGTGAAGCTCCCGTGAAGGAACATATAGGTCACGGGTTGCCAGATGTGGAAGCCCTGAGCCGTCACGTAGTGCAGCCCTAGGAGTCCCGTCAGGTCTATCCCTGTACGAGGCACCACCTGCTGAGCAATGTAGAAGATCAGGTTGATGATGAGCAGGTTGAGCGTCACGGGAGGAATCTGTATCCGAGGTGTTGTATCGAATGAGTGCATAGCGTTATGTTCTAATCGTTGCGTTGTATAAAGTGTTAGTACCAGCCACCGCCACCATAGGTGGGCAGGCTGTGCTGCTCCCACTTGAGATCACGGAGCAGGGAGGCGTTGACACCGATCACGACGTTGTACGACTTGTAGGCTCCGAGGGGGATGACACTCGCCGTGAGAGACCAGCAGTGCAGGTCACGCGTGATATTGATCGTCATACCCGTCAGCTTCTTTAGGTCAAAGTTGTAGTTGGCATCAAAGGAGAAGTTCCAGTTGGGCGTAGGCTGTAGCTGCCCGCGGAAGGAGAGGTTTTGGGTAAACTTATACTCAAACTCCCGTCGGTGCGTGTTGAACTTCTGTCTATCCTGCGCTACATTAATACTATAGTTGAAGGAGAAGCTCCACGGCACGTCAAACTTCAAGTATCCATCGTCGTCCCAGCTATCCGTTTGGTTGTAGCTACTGCGTGGACTGCCACCAGAAGAGCCATCGAATCCCATCCTGTCGACCCCTGGTCTATCGCCCATTGCGGTGGGGTCATCCGCTGGCGACTTAGCAGCCTCATCGTCTGTAGCGGACGGCTTCTTTTTCTTATTAAAGATCCCACCGATCCAGTTACCGATTTTCTCGAAGGTTTGCGGTGTAAAGGTGTAGTTAAAGCTCGTCCCCGTGCCTAGGAAGGCGCCGATACCGTGCCCATTGAGTAGACGCAGCTTGTCCACACGGTAGGGTCTCACGTTGCCTTGTGGGTCGGTGTAGTAGTCCCATTCGTAAGGATCGAAGGCGGCGGAGAGACGCAGCACGAAAGTCTTCGTGAGCCTTATCGCCAGGTTGGTGCTGAGGTTACTCCAGCGGAAGGAGTCGGCAGCCATGTTGTAGGAGAAGCGAAGACCAAACTGATCGATGAGCGAGATCTTCTTAAACTGCTCCTCATCGGACGTCGAGTCACTCGGCAGGCGCCACTTCATCTCCACGTTATTGTCAAAGGAGAAGTTGATCGACCCGGTCTTGCCTCGTCCTGGGTATCCGAAGATGCCACGCTCGTAAGGAGTATAGACGAAATTGTGAGCCTGCCCCAGCGTATCGACATAGTCTACCTCACGATAATAGCCCCAGAAAGGATCGCCAAAGTCTGGAGCATACGAGAGCGATATGGAGGGTGTCAGACGATGACGGATCATCTGCACACGATCGCCAAAGAGCTTCCGCCATGGTTGGTAAAAGCCGTAGAGCGTCGTACTCATTGAGAGTGACGCACTAAAGTTGTTCAGGTGGTAGAAGCCGTAAGTCGTGTCGGCATCGACGATCCGCTGCTGCGCCTCGTCCCACTGCTTCTCTACACGTGAGGTGTACCAGTAGGCAGTATAGTTGATCGAGGGAGAGATCTTGATATAGTTAAAGAGATCGAAAGAGGCGGAGATAGGTATCGAGTGCTGCATACCGTTGCGCCAATCTTTGATCAGATTGCTCTTGAGGATCAGATTCTCCTTGGTGGTGATGCTGTTACGTAGCGAGCCGTTGTAGCTGAGCGAGATCTTCTCGTACCAACGCTCCTTGCCGACGCGGTTCTTTCGCTTGAAGGGGTAGATCGTCGAGAGCGAGAGCGAGAGGTTCGGCAGGGTCACACTGATGGTCGAGTCGCGTGAGCGCTGATCAATGTTGAAGGCTCCCGTTAGTGAGAGTGGTATGCTCACAAAGCTCCGGCGGTAGCTAATGCTAGAGCCCTTAGTATTCTCGGCACGCCGCTGATGGTCGTAGACCGCCTGGGTGGCGTTGTGATTGTAGCTACTGGTCGAGAAGTTGACCGATGCCGAGAAGTTGCGTAGCGGATCTGCTTTGGGGTCTTGTGAGTGAGTCCACCTAAGCGATATATCCTGCGATCGACTGTAGGTCGAGGGGATATCCTTGTCTCCCTGGACCGTCGATATGTATCCCGCCTGCACGCTACCGTTGTACTTATAGCGCTTGCGATAGTTTGATGAAGCATTGAGCGCCCAGGAGCCGTTTGTATAGACATCGCCCGTGAGCGTCAGATCCCAGTAGTCGTTCAGATTGAGATAAAGGCCACCATGCGTCAGGTAGAGCCCTCGTGTCTGGTCGATACCGTAGCTCGGCATGATGATGCCCGAAGTCTGCTTCTCATTGAAGGGGAAGAAGGCAAACGGTAATCCGATGAAGTAGAGCGGCACGTCAGCCATGACTAGGTAGACAGGCCCCGTAACGATCTTGTCCTCAGGCTTAGCCTTGGCACGAGTCAGATTGATGTAAAAGTGCGGATGCTCGTGCTGGTCGCAAGTAGTGTAGCGACCATCCTTGAGGTACATCGTATTGTCTTTGAGACGCTTCGTCTGCGTAGCTGTCAGATAGCCTTCGCCCTGTTGGGTTGTCACGTCCGTGATGAAGCCTTGCCCCGTCTTGAAGTTGTACTTCATCGTCGTACTCTCAAACTTCTGATCCCCATCGGCAAACTTCGGCTTAGCCGTCGGCTGCCCTAGACTATCCAAGACATACTGAGCATAGACCTCAGAGCTATCGGAGACGATCTTGAGGTAGTTCGCCTCGATGCTCATCGTCTGGTACTTGACTTCGCTCGGACCGAAGAAGTACATCATATTATCGCCCGTCATGACGAGCGAATCCTCTGCCGAGAAGGTCACAGGCGCCTCTAGCCTAAAAAGCTCTACCGAGTCGCTCTCTGCGACAGGTGTCTCAGCGTCACTAGCCAACGTATCTATAGCGGTAGGCGTCAGCGTCGTATCCGCCTTGATGGCGAGGCTGTCGACGGTCGTTGCCACAGAGTCTCTAGCTAGGGGTGAGGGTAGGGTATCCTGCTGGCGGGTCGTATCTGCCGATAGGTCTGCTACGATCGTGTCTAGCGACTCTGTCTGTGACGGTGTAGCTGCAGGCGGCTCAGTACGTCGCACTTGCGTCGCACACGACACGACCGCCACACCCACGCAGAGTAGGAGGAGCAGTCGCAAGAGCGAGCGAGGGACTATGACAGAGCTAGACATGAGCAATAATAACGCGAGCTGGCTTGTGATGATGCATCAACCGCTGGCAAAGGTACTAAATAGTGACGTGCAACGATATATCTAGCCATACCGCTCGACAGCTCAAGTCTCACCATAAGAATGCTCAAAGAGCTGAGGTCTAGCGACGTGTAGTCTAAATGTCATTGCAAACGCGAATATCCCGTTGTAGGGGTGCACGAATTATGTGCCCTTACAACGGGATATTTCTGTTTTGTCAACAACGAGCGCCCCAACAAACTGCGCCTATGCCGTTATGCTTTTATCTCTCTATGCTCCTAGCGCAGCGCGTAGGTAGCGCGGACAGTTACGGAGATCGTCTTCTGGCGTGAGGAGGTGTTGAAAGCGCCACCCCACGAGTAGTCTTCACCAGCGTTTTTGCCAACGATCTGGAAGACGCCCATCGAGGCATTCTGTAGCTTGCCCACCTTACCACGGCTTCCTGAGGCGATCTCCTCGGCACGATCTAGTGCATCCTCAGAGGCTTGACGTAGCATCTGATGCTTGAGGTCGTCGAGGTTCGTGTAGTAGTAGGCGGGCGCTTGGCTCGTTATCTCCACCCCCTGCGAGATGAGCGAGGAGATACTCTTGGAGAGCTCCTCGACACCATCTAGGTCGCCACTCGTTATGGTCACGCTCTGCGTGAGAACATAACCGTTGGGTACCTGCTGATAGTTGCCATGCGTATCGTAGCCACTGCTGTAGTTTTGCGATACATCTAGGCTCCCGAAGGAGTAGCCGTCAGGCTTCAAGCCAGACCGCTGGAGGTAATCCTGTACGACCGTGCGCTCACGCTCTATCTCCGTGTAGGCCTCGCTCAGCGTAGCACGCTGCACGCGGAAGGAAGCACTCCACACGATCAGATCACTCTCGAAGTCTTGCTCTGCATTGCCCGTAACCGAGACGATACGCTGCTTGCGCACCGATAGGTAAGTCGAGCCTGCGATCCAAATGCCTAGGACAAAGGCGATAGCCAGTACCAAGGCTGCCCAAAAGGTCCACTGCTTATTCATATCCATATCGATTGTGTTAGATGATTTTTAGTTAGAGCGATGAGCTTAGCTGGTGTAGCATTACAGACCCTTCTCAAGGAGATACTTCTCTACCTCGAGCGCAGCGCGGCAGCCAGTACCGGCAGAGGTGATAGCCTGTCGGTAGCGTGGATCAGCGACGTCGCCAGCAGCAAAAACGCCATCGACACTGGTGAGCGGTCTACCCTCTCGGGTTACGATATAGCCTGCCGCATCGAGCTCCAGCTGCCCTGCAAGGAAGTCGGTATTGGGCTTATGTCCGATAGCTAGGAAGAAACCGTCGATTGCTATATCACGCTTAGCCTCTTCGGGTGTCCCCTTCTTATACACAAGGTGGGCACCCTCCACGCCGTTGTCGCCAAAGAGTCCGACCGTATTGTGCTCGAAGAGCACTTCAATGTTTTCCCGTGCGAAGAGTCTCTCCTGCATTACCTTAGAGGCGCGCAGATGATCCTTGCGCACGATCAGGTAAACATGCTCTGCAATGCCTGCTAGGTAGAGCGCCTCCTCACAAGCTGTGTCGCCACCACCTACGACGGCTACACGCTTCTTGCGATAGAAAAAGCCGTCGCACGTAGCGCATGCCGAGACACCCATGCCGGCATACTTCTTTTCGTCATCTAGCCCGAGATACTTAGCGCGAGCACCCGTGGCGATGATGACGGAATGAGCTGTCAGCTCTGTAGAGCCGTCGATCTCAACCTTGAAGGGGCGCGCCGATAGGTCTATGCGTGTGACTTCGCCTGAGCGTATGTCTGTGCCAAAACGCTCTGCTTGCTGGCGCATCTGCTCGAGGAGCTGAGGACCCGTGATGCCCTCGGGGAAGCCGGGGAAATTCTCCACTTCAGTGGTCGTAGTGAGCTGTCCTCCAGGTTGTAGTCCCTGATAGAGTATGGGGGAGAGATTAGCCCGTGAAGCGTAAATAGCAGCTGTATATCCAGCAGGTCCTGATCCGATGATCAGGCAGCGTATAGTCTTGTCTTGTGACATGTCAATAATAGATTCGTTAGATGATGGGTGATGAAAATGTACCTACCGCAAAGATATACAAATCTTACCAAGTAACTCCTCTCTCAGCAACAATATTTCATCACTGGACGCTTGTCATCACACTTCGCCACCTCAGCGAATGGTCTTCAGGTGGATATTTTCGATTCTCCACGTGGAGATAAAATATTCTCCACGTAGAGACGAAATGAAACTTCGGAGGAATCAAATGAAACTTCCGAGGAAATGATTCTCGCCTACGTGGAGAATAAAAAATAGCCACGTAGGAATTTTTCAATTTCCCACGTGGCTATCGGGTTAGATACTAGAAGTTAGATACTAGAAGTTAGATATTAGAGACTGGCTAGACCTGAGAAGCCCATGAAGGCCATCGCTAGGATGCCTGCGGTGATGAGGGCGATGGGAGTACCCTTCATAGCCCGAGGCGTGCTGCCGGTCTTGGCGAGCTGCTCGCGGATACCGGCGAAGATGACCATAGCGAGGAGGAAGCCGATACCGATGGAAACGGCGTACATAAGCGACTCAGCGTAGGTGAACTCCTTCTGGATAACGAGGATGGCGACACCGAGTACACAGCAGTTCGTCGTGATCAGCGGGAGGAAGACACCGAGCGCCTGATAGAGCGCGGGGGAGATCTTCTTAATGATCATCTCAATCATCTGCACGAGCGTGGCGATGACAAGGATGAAAGCGATGGTTTGTAGGAATTCGAGTCCTAGAGGAACCAGTATATAGGTCTGTACGAGCCAGGTGACCATCGTCGCTAGAAGCAAGACAAAGGTGACGGCTGCTCCCATGCCCGTGGCGGTAGAGACTTTCTTAGAGACTCCTAAGAAGGGGCATATGCCGAGGAACTGGGAGAGGACTACGTTGTTGACAAAGACAGCAACGATGAATATGATAAGAAATTTCATAGTAGTAAGTGTCTGTGTGGTTAGCAGTGGCTACGGGTTAGCCTTTGCATCTCATAGATCTTGATCTATTGCTTCTTAGTGATAGCGTGATAGATACCGATGAGTAGTCCTAGAGCGATGAAGGCTCCTGGAGGCAGCACGAAGAGTAGTGCGGAGAAGTCGTTGGGATAAGCGCTCAGACCAAAGAATGAACCGCCTCCGAGCATCTCGCGTACGATGCCTAGGAGCGTTAGTCCGATGGTGAAGCCTAGTCCGATACCGACACCGTCGAAGAAGGATATGCCGACGCTACTCTTAGAGGCGGTGGACTCGGCACGTCCGAGGACAATACAGTTGACCACGATCAGCGGGATGAAGATGCCGAGACTCTGATCGAGTGCTGGTAGGTATGCCTTGATAATCATCTGTAGTACGGTCACAAAGCCTGCGATCACAACGATAAAGGCGGGGATACGTACCGCATCGGGTATGAGTCGCTTCAGAAGGGAGATCATCACATTGGAGCAGATAAGCACAAAGGTGGTGGCTAGTCCCATGCTGAGTCCGTTGATGGCCGACGTGGTGGTCGCCAAGGTAGGACACATACCGAGGAGAAGCACGAAGGTGGGGTTCTCCGTAATGATACCATTGGTAATTGTCTTGATATACTTATTCATGGCGGTGCATTACTTAGTTGATTCGTTGGCAGAAGCCTCTACAAAGATGCGCTGCGCACGGGCGATGCCCTGTAGGATAGCGCGCGAAGAAACCGTAGAGCCTGAGACAGCGTCTATAGATCCGCCATCTTCACGTAGCTTGAGGCTAGCGGGTGTGACCTTCTTGCCGATAAGGGACTTCTTCGAGGGCTTGGTGGTAGCGGGGTCTTGGTTGCCTCCGTAATTTTCACTGATGGAGATGAGCTTGCCCGTGGCATTGACATCAGCTATGGCAAAGGCTGTGAGTGCGCCGCTATTGTCAAAGCAGACGAGCATCGGGAGACAACGCCCCTCGTAGTCGTCATCACTGGTGGTGACAACGAGTAGACCTATGGTCTCACTCATATCGTTGGTGCCGTAGCTCTGGATCAGCCAAGGAGTGCCGTCGTCAGCGGTGCCGGTCTTCTCCTTGTTCACAAGGCGATAAGCGGGGAGCAGCGTGTTGAAGAGGCTGTCGATGACCTCTCGCTCGGGGAGCGAACAGTTGCTCTCGGTGGGCTGTGCCGTGGGGCCGCCCTCGCCGACAACGCTCTGATAGACTCGGTAAGCTCGCTCGATGGCATCGATGAAGGCTCTACTGGAGATGGTCGCTGCGGTGATGGCATCGACCTTACCGCCGTCCTTAGAGACCTTGAGTGGCGAAGCTTGGCTCATATCTAATCCGCGCACGTCACGGATGAGATCAGCATTCGGAGCGGGAGAGGTGAACCACTCTTGTATCTTAGCACCTAGTCCTGGCGTCTCCTCGTGCTTGAGCACCTTGAAGCCGACGATCTGGCTCTGCATATCAAAGCCTACCATGATATCTATGTGACCAGCAAAGCCGGCATCGGTATAGGTCTCGATGGCATAGCCGACGGGCTGACCGCCCTGCATGGCGGGATAAACGATGAGTGGACGAGGCTCGCTCTCGAGTGCGACAGTGTCTTGCTCTTCGTAAGGATTATTGTCAAAGGCTGGGACGATCTCTTTGATCGCTTCGACCTTAGCTTTCGTCTCGGCCTGTGCGATGGTGTCTCTGGTCGCTACATTGACCAAGGCTAAGATGCCAGCGATGATCAGACAGATGATCCCGAGTGAGAGGATCATATTGGGGAGTGTAGAGGGTAGCTTCTTCATCTTTTAGCCTCCTTTCTAGATTTGACCACATGACCGAAGTGCCGTGGCTTGATGTAGTTGTTGAGTAGTGGGGTGAACGCATTCATAATGAGGATGGCAAAGGACATACCCTCAGGGTAAGAACCCCACAAGCGGATGATGACGGTGAGTAGTCCGATCATACAGCCGTAGATGAGCTGCGCACGATGCGAGATAGGCGAGGTGACGTAGTCGGTCGCCATAAAGACCGCACCAAAGAGCAGACCACCAGTCAGTAGGTGGAAGAAGGGACTAGCATACATCGCTGGGTCGTAGAGGTGCATGATGCCACTCAGTACGAAGGCGGAGACGATGATAGCCACGGGCGTATGCCACGTGATGATGCGTCGGATGAGTAGATAAGCTAAGCCGAGGAGGATAGCGATGGCACTCACCTCTCCCATGGAGGAGAAGTTGAAGCCGACGAGGAGCTGCAATGAGTCGGGTAGCTGATCGATAGCGCCTGACTTGAGGATGCCTAGAGGCGTCGCTGCAGAGACCGCATCGGGAGCTTGCTCAGCAAGACGGGCGGGCAGCTTCCACGTGGTCATCTGCGCAGGATAGGAGATGAGGAGGAAGACACGTCCGACGAGTGCGGGGTTGAATATGTTATTGCCCAGTCCGCCAAAAGCCATCTTGCCAATGCCGATGGCGACGACACCACCCATGAGGACGAGCCACCAGGGGAGCGAGGCAGGAAGGTTGAAGGCTAGGATGACGCCTGTCAGGAGCGCTGACCCATCTAGTAGCCGACAGGGACGATGCAGGAAGAAGCGGGTGATGACCCACTCCGTGAGCATACAGGAGGCTACCGAGATAGCGGTGATAAGTAGAGCGTCTGTCCTAAACTGGTAGAGCATGACGAGGAATGCTGGTATCAAAGCAATCAGCACCCCATACATATTCTTGCTAATGGTGTCACCGCTATGGATATGCGGTGAGGGTGATACGATGACTTGTTGTGCCATAAGCTATATATCGTAGTCGATGATGAGGATCGGTGATCTGTCTCAGTGTGTATTACTTCTTGCGGGCTCGCATGATACCCATGACGGTCTGCTTGCCGACACGTATGTAGTCGAGGAGCGGTCGTCCTGCTGGGCAGGTGTAGCTACAAGAGCCGCACTCGATGCAGTCGGCGATGTAGTTGTGCTCGGTACTCTCCCAGTCTTTGTAGATCGTGTCACGCATGAGGAAGGCGGGGTTGAGGCCCATCGGACAGACCGATACGCACTTACCGCAGCGTATACAGTCGTGCATCTCGGGGCGCGTTGACTCCTTGGCGGAGAGGATAAGTAGTCCTGACGAACCCTTGGCTACGGGTATGTCGGTGCTAACAAGTGCTCGTCCCATCATAGGACCACCTCCGATGATCTTGCCAGGCTCCTCAGCATAACCTCCCGCAGCGTCGATAAGCGTCTGCATAGGCGTACCGATGCGTGCCTTGAAGTTGGACGGACGTGCGATAGCTCGTCCGGTGACTGTGATGATGCGCTCGATGAGTGGCTTGTGCTTCATGACCGCCTCGTAGATAGCGAAGGTGGTCCCGACATTCTGCACGATAGCACCTGTAGAGATAGGTAGCGCACCTGAGGCAACCTGCTTGCGGATCAGGGCGTCGATGAGTTGCTTCTCGCCACCTTGCGGGTAGCGCTTCTTGAGCGGTACGACGGCGATGCTTTGTCCCTCGGGAAGGAACTCTTTGGCACGCTCCGCAGCGTCACGCATGATGCGTATAGCGTCGGGTTTGTTATTCTCAATGCCTATGAGCGTGCGAGGAGCATTGGCAGCCTTCATGATGATCGCGCAGCCTACCATGATCTCCATCGCCTTGACACGCATGAGCGCATCATCGCTCGTGAGGTAGGGCTCACACTCGACGGCGTTGATGATGACGTAGTCGGCACTCTGACCAGGAGGCGGCGACAGCTTAACATGCGTCGGGAAGGTCGCACCGCCCATACCGACGATGCCCATCTCAGCGATGCGGTCGATGATCTGCTTGGCATCAAGCTCAATGTCTGTGACAAGGGTGTCTGTCTGGTCAATGTAGTCCACCCACTCATCACCATCGACCTTGATAAAGACGGCGGGCTTCTTAAAGCCGCTAGCGTCAGTGATCTGATCTACCTTAGTAACGGTGCCAGAGACCGAGGAGTGGATATTTGCGGAGACAAAACCGCCAGCCTTGCCTAGGAGCGTACCTACGCGCACCTTGTCGCCTTTGTTGACGACAGCGGTGGCGGGCGCACCAATATGCTGTGCTAATGTGATGACCACCTCGTCTGGAGGAGCGACAACGGTGATAGGTACCCCGGCGCTGATCTTATGGTCATGGGGATGGATACCCCCTATTCTAAATGTCTTTGCCATAGCTTCGTGTTAATCTTTCTGAGGTACAGATGCTGTTGAGGAGGTAGCAGCAGGAGCTGCAGAGGCAGCGGCTGTTGCCATGGCGGGAGCAGGCTTGTCGGCTGGCGCTGGCTTTTCTGCAGGTTCTTTGCGTGGCGGGAAGTTGATCTCATGGATAGCTCCCGTCGGGCACTCGGCCGCACACTTGCGACATAGACGACACTTCTGATGGTCTATGTAAGCGAGATTGTTATCTATCGTGATTGCCTCAAACTGGCATACCTTAAAGCACTTGCTACATCCGATACACGCGTTGGCGCAGGCTTTACGTGCCACGCCACCCTTGTCCTTATTAACGCAGCTGACGTAGAGACGGCGTCCCTTGGGACCCTTCTTGCGGAGCTCGATGATCATCTTCGGACAAGCTTTGACACACGCTCCACAGGCGGTACACTTATCTTCGTCTACCTCGGGGAGCCCCGTCTCGGGGTTCATGTGGATCGCGTCAAAGTCGCACACAGCGACACAGTCGCCATTGCCTAGACAGCCGTAGCTACATCCCGTCTCGCCACTGTACAGAGTCGACTCGATCTTGCAGCTTCGAGCTCCTATATAAGTATTGACTCGTGGACGTGCCTCGCAGGTACCATTACAGCGCACGACCGCTACGAGTGGGTCGCTCTTGGCAACGCTTTGACCGAGGATCGCTGCCACTTTGGTCATAACGGGCTCTCCGCCCACGGGGCACCAGAGCCCCTCAAGAGAGGAGGCTTCGCAGCAAGCCTTGGCAAAGCCGGCACAGCCAGGGTGACCACAGCCACCGCAGTTGGCCTGAGGAAGGACCTCAGCAACCTCGCCGATGCGCGGATCTTCTTTTACTTCAAATTTCTTGGAGGTAATAAAGAGTAGGACGGCACTTATGAGTGCTATCACTACAAGGACAAGTATGGTGGGTAGTATTGTCATAGGAGTGTGTATGAACTTACTTTTTTCGCACGATAAAGGCAAAGGTTCGCTCAAACCGGTCACGTAAGAGCCATAGCAGGAGCATATATGCGGCGGCTACACCCAGAGCGATCAATATCTGAGCCAGCGTACCTACCTCTAGGTAGCTTAGGAGGACGGTTATAGCAATGATTAGAATCGTAGGGATGATCATCGTGAGGAGTACGGCACGCATACCCAGCGAGCTACGCATCTCTAGAGAGACCTGATCACCGACAGCCACCTCGTCTGGTAGCTGTGAGCGATCGATCGTGATCGTCTCCAGACGGCTCTCTGAGGCGTGGCAATGCCCCGCAGCCTCGCAGTTACTACAAGCAGATGGACGTAGCACCGTGAGACGCACTTCTCCGCCTTGTATGGCAGTTACGGTGGCATTTCGTTCTATACATTCAGACTTCATCGACTCTATGGATTCGCATTGCTGCAACCTTCGCAATCGCAAAGGTAGCAATAAATAATTAGTCTAAGTATGGTAGTCGGGTACAAAATGCTATCGCACATTCCTCCGAAAAGCCCTCTCAGAGCCTCTTACCTAGACTCACAGAAGGCTGTGATAGCCTCTAAGAGCTTCGCATTGTCTGTCGCATCACGAGAGGTGATACGCACCATTTCGCCCTTGATCCCTCGTAGATTGGTCGCATCGTAGAGCGCTATATTGTGCTCCTCGAGCAGGTATTTGATCAGCTCAGCGGCTGTGGCACAGTGTATCTGAACTAAGAAGAAAGGTGCATCGCTCGGCATCACCTCGAGGCCATCTATCTGGCGAAGTTTGGTCTCTAGCTCGAGCGCATTGCGCTGCCACTTGCGGATCGGGAGCGTAAACTGTGCAGGGTGAATCAGGATATACTTAGCCACCTCGACGGCCATCGTGCTGACCGACCACGGGTCGACCACTTTCTGTATTTCCTTGATAATCTTCTTGTCGGCTGTTACGTAGCCGATGCGTAGTCCTGGCAGACCATACGTCTGCGTGAACGAACTGACGAAAATAATGTTAGGGTGTCCCTTTACATCGCTCAGTGTAAGCGTCGGCTGGGTCGTAAAGGTTGCGTAAGACTGATCGATCACAAAGTAGACCGATGGGTAGCGCCCTATGAGCTCCAGCAGCTCAGCGCGAGAGCGCAAGCGTCCCGTAGGATTATTTGGCGAGCAGATCCAGCAAAACTCCTGACCCTCGAGTTGTATCTCCTGCGTCTCAATATCTTCTGGCAGATAGGTTAGCTGCCATCCGTATCGCTTGGTGGCCAGCTCGTAGTGCTGATAGGAGGGGACGAGGATCACTCCTTTCTTTCCTGCAAAAGCCTCTGCAATAGCGTAGAAAGCTGCCGTACGGCCAGCCGTGATCACTATATTGTCTATATGTAGCGCATTGCGCTTGGAGATCATAGTCCGTAGTGTCTTGTAGTCGCTCTCTGGATAGAAGCGCATCATCTCGACCATGCGATCGTTGAGATGCTCTGAGAGCTTCGTGAGCTCAGGGGCAAACCAGGTGGAGGTGTCAAATTGTAAGGGTGGACACGTTGTAGTCGTACTGCTTGGAGTGTTCTTTTTCATCGTACTAGGCTTATTTAGATAGCTAAGTGTGCGCTGTATGTTATTTCTTATGAGATACTTTGTTCTGTAGTTGCTCGGCAAAAGAGACCAGTTCAGGCGTGTGCAGCGCCTCGTATAGCTCCTCCTTATTATATATAGAACGCTCTAGCATCTCTCCCGCATGAAGTAAGAGCTTGTAGCAGAGGATACGCAGGCAGCGATCCCGGATCGTCTCCTCTGAGAGGATCCCAGCATGATAAGCGGAGAGTAGCTCCTTGTAGCTCTGTAGCGGGTCTAGTGGCCCGAGGAGCAAGTCATTGCCTGCTAAGATAGCCGCCACAGATATGGGCAAACCCTCAGCACGTTGTACGCCCCGCATCTCCAGTCCATCGGTGAAGATGAGCCCCTTAAAGCCCATTTGCTCACGCAGCAACTCCGTCACGACAGCGTGACTCAGCGAGGAGGGACAGGTTACATCAGGCTCTAGAGCTGGCACCGAGAGATGCGCCACCATGATTCCCCCGAGACCGGCCTCTATGTAGGCGCGGAAGGGTGCTAGCTCCACCTGCTGGAGCTCCTCTAGACTGCCCGACACGGTGGGGAGCGTCTTGTGCGAATCCTTGTCCGTATTGCCATGCCCCGGGAAGTGCTTAGCGACCGATAGTACCCCGCCATCCTCCATGCCCCTCGCCAAGGCCAGTCCATGCGAGATCACAATGTCGGGCGTAGCGCCTAGGCTGCGGGTGCCGATGACCGGATTCTTCGGATTGTTATTGACATCCAGCACTGGCGCAAAGCTCACTTGGATGCCCATCACACGGCATTGCAGCGCCATGTGCTGCCCGAGGGTGTACATCTCCTCTGGCGTGCAGTGATCGGCCAGCAGCTTCATACGCGGATAGCGTATCGTCCCCTGGAGACGCATCGCCAGTCCCCACTCCGCATCGGCCGTGATCAGCAGCGGTATGCGTGAGCGCTCCTGAAGGAGACGGGTGAGCCGATACTGATCGTAGGCCTCTCCCTTGCGAAAAAGGATGCCACCTGGACGAATCTTGTCGATAAGCTGCAGATAGCGCGCTTGAGAAGCCGAGTCGTAGCGAGGCTCCCAGATCGGGATGATCAATTGCCCGATCTGCTCCTCGATCGTCATCTTCTGGAGCTGTCGCGTCGCTTCTTGTAGCAGGCTGTCGGTGCGTTGATCATATATATCTAGTAGATGGGTCGGCAGTTGCTGTGCCGCCGTATCGGCACCAGCGCACCCCACGAGTAGCACCAGCAATAGAGACACCGACGAGACCAGACGCCCCGAAGGTCTCCATCCTCGTACCCTCGCATAGAGCGAGACAAGCCAACGATCCGATCGCAAGAGATAGTTCATACTGCCACGATAACTGCTGCTAACCTAATGGGTATAAAATAAAGTGTGCGACGCCCACACATCCGAGAGTCCGAGACCTATCCCAAAGGACACACCCCGTTCCCAATGCGCTCTCTGTGCAAAGATAGAGAAATCGGTGCAAACGAATAGCTTCCCCTCCAGACGACACTCCCGTCTGACACCCGAAGAGATGGTGGAGGTCAAGACGCTCGGCATGACGATCAGACCACATCGGCATGGCATCGCAGGAAATGGGTGATCTCCACGTGGGTATTTCCGAATTCCTTCGTAGGGGATCCTTCTTTTCGTGAGCGCAATCCCGAAGGATTAGGTTACAAGTTGTCTATAGTACACTGATCTCAGACAAACTAAACACGCTTTACCAAAAGAGTCGTACGCTATTGACATTTTTCTGAAAAAGGACTACATTTGCTACAACTTGGTGCCGAGATCCCGTCGCAAGATCCGCGATCAAACTTGCCATAGTCGAAAATGATCCTGTAAACAACATTAATATAAGAGATTATGAGACAACTACTGCTTTGGGTCACCGCACTGCTGGTGGGGGGAGCAACCCTCTTGGCAGCCAATGAAGCTGACGCAATTCATTTGGAACTAAGCATTACCGCAGCTGGCAATACACTTTCTTTCCAAAAGAACTATGCTGACAACAACATCGAGATCAACGTCTTTGATGCCAGCAACAACTTAATTCAGAGCGGAGATCTAGTACCTGCGGGGACTTCTCTCAACCTGATGGCTACCGTAAAAGGTGGCAAGTACCAACTTAAGAGTTTCCATGTCACATGGATCGAAGACGGCACCCCACAGTCGGAAGAGCTACCCATTACAGCTGCAGACGACTTCTACGGTTCTTACCTGAAGCACTGGACGATGAAGCCCTATGACACGACCATCTCCCTTGACTTTGAAGAGAGCGATCCTAATACGCCAAGAGATCTAATCCTCACGATAGAGCCCTCAGAGAATGGTCACATAGAGCTTTTTGACTACGACGGTATCACACCTATTGCGTCAGGCTCGCCTGTCAAAGACGGCTCCGTAATCACCGTCAAGGCAACTCCAGACGAAGGGTACAAAGTATCTCTCCTAAGGATCGGTGACGACTTCTATAGCAAGGACGCACTACACCCAGACGCAGAGACAGGTGTCGTGACCAAGTTCAAGACTGTCAATGCCTCGATGGTCATTAGTGCCCTCTTCGAAGAGTATAAGCCGAACAACGTAGACATAACAGTCATCACCCCAGACCTTGAAACAGGTATGCTGATCATTTCTTCAAATGGTGCGAACCTAAGACCTGTCAATGGAATCCTATCCATCGAAAAGGGGCAGCAGATCACCATAACGGCTATACCTATGGATCAGTACGACGTAACCTACGTCAAGGTAGGCAGCACAGAGTACACCGAGGGTCACGGACTAACTATTAATGAAGAGGGTATAGCTACGATGCAACTAGAGGTGACCGAGTCTACAACCATCTCCGCGCTTTTTGACAAGAAGCAACAGGTCGAAAAAGTCCCCATCACGATCGCGCCCTGCGAACATGGTGCCCTCGAAGTGCTTCAGGGAGAGCAACTCCTCTCTAGTGGAGATCAAGTGGATAAAGGAAGTAGCATAACGGTCAAAGCAATCCCTGACGAGGACGGATACGAGACCGCCTCCGTAACCATCGGTGACAAAGTCTATGAGGGCGATGCGCTAATGCCTAATGCCTTCGGAATAGTGCTACTAGAGAATATAATCGTCTCAGAGCCAACGACTATCAGCGCCCTCTTTCGCAAGAGTGCCGTAGACACCTATAAGGTTACCTACTCCTTCCCTAGTGAAGTGGCTGACCACATAACTGTAAAAGCAAATGGAGAGCCCTATCTGAGTGGTACCGACATTGCAGCCGGCACCGACATCGTATTCGTCTATACACAAGGTGACTCTAAGTGGCTTGTAGATAGTTGGATTGTAGATGGAAATGCGGTAGCAGAGACAAAAGATAAAGCTCTCTTTATCCTAACCGTAGAGAAAGACACCGAGGTCGGAGTCGCTATATACAACGGCACGCAATCCATCACACGAGACAGCATCTCTATACGTCTCATGGATCATGGATCATCACTTATGATCAGTGGACTCGAAGATGGTACTCCGATTAGCATCTGTGATACCACAGGTCGCACACTCGTGGTCTCCAAGAGTCACAGCATAGACATCAGCACGATCCCACAAGGCGTCTACATCGTGCGTGCAGGAGATATCGCTATGAAAGTTGTCAAGTAACATCTCCACATCCTAGTAGTATCTCAAAGTTTGTGGTTCCCTAAAAGCCACAGGTCGGGTGCCCCGATGAGATGATCAACGATTTATAGGGATGCACGGCTGGCCTTTAGTCGGAGGGCGTCCTTACAAATCGTCACTCGTGAGTTTTGCGGCATTGATTGGCTACCTCCTATTTTTGGGCGTATAGGTCAAAATGGTGGGCGAAGTAGAAGAAAAAAACAGATACCTTTGTTCGTTGACCTGAAACGTAGCCGGCTCTGCAGGGGTGCAACCGGTGAGGGATACGGTCAATGGAGTCAGAACAGTTTACACTGACAGGGGAGGGGTACTATTGCCCCTCCTCTTTTTTGGATGTAAACTGGGCGATATCCCTATGCCTAAAAAAACCATCCACGAATCGTTTCTTGTGAGCTTGGGACATTCCATTATGCGCTCTAAGACGGCTTTTGAGTGCAGTAAATAGCCCTTCAATGGCGTTATTGGTTTTAGGGATCTGTATATCCGGATGTTCCTCGTAAGTAAAGAGTGTAGGGAGGTATTGACGAAAGGAAAAGTGGGCTGATCTAAGTGATTTGTGCGTGTATTGCCATTTGCCGTTTTCATCATTTATGGTCTTCTCCTTGAGAAAAGTATCCCACTTGGTCTCCCACTTTTTGAGCTGCGAGCAGAATGTGATACGGGATATCTTTCCTACACTCATAGCAAGTGCCAGAAGCTCTTGAGACGCAGGTAGTTTGGGTCGAAGAGTAAGTTTTCGTCGGACGATTGCGATAAAGTGATACTGGCACATTTGTGTGGGAAAATGCTTCAGTGCCACGTCAAGACCGACTCCTCCATCAGTTACCACTGCCAATATCTTATAGCCCCCTTCCTCTATCTTTTTAAGGGCTGTTGCGTAGTCCACTTTGCTTTCGTGAGAGATCCACTCCCGATAGAGTACGCAACCACTTTTATCGTCCAACGCAACGATTAGTCCTTGGTTTCTACCCCAATACGTCGCATCTATGTGAATAACTCCCTCGCTTAATATGGGCGTCTTAAAGTCAACTGAGACCTCCTGAAGTCTCCGTTTTATCGTGCTCGGACTTACTCCAAGTGCTTCCGCGATTTTAGCCTGCGATAAGCCACTCTGGTACAAGTCCCATATCTGCTCCTTACTTATGTGCCTTTTTCCTGTGAACGATGAGCCACAGTTCTTGCACAAATATCTCTTGTGTGTACCCCTGCGTCCATGACTAATCACACTGAGGCTCCCACACTTCGGACATTTTTTGGTCCATTTTTTCGCCTTTTCAAATGCTCAAAGATACGATAAACACTGGCTTATCCCCCTGTATCACCCACCGTTTTGACCTATACATTCGCGTTGGCTCACTTTTAACACTTCAAAGCTTTTCAAACCCTTATATGTCTCTCTATACCTAGAAAAGACCTTTAACTCACCCACCATTTTGACCTATAAGTCTATAATAATAAGGGAGCGAAAGAGAATCTCTTTCGCTCCCTTATTTAAGGAAGATCTACGGGTCAATACATATAACCGATGGACAGAAAGACGGTATGAGACTGACCATAAGGGGTCACATTCTTGTAGTTGTCAGCTGCCATCTCATCTGCATCCTTGATGGGGAAGCCATACTTGTATCCGGCACCGAAGAAGAGCATATTCCCATACTTCAAGGGGATGCCAAAGTCGCACCTTACGAGCGGTCCAGCACTGATCAGGCTGTAGTCGGAGTGAAGGTCACCGGTAACACATCCACTCAGGGAAGGAATGACATATACAGACTTTAGGTCAAGCGGCACCTGCAGACCCGCAAAAGCATTGAAGCTAAAAAGGGTCACTCGCTTGATGAACTCCTGAGGTACCTCCACTTCCTTGCGATCTTTCGACAAGAAGCTCGGATCCTCCGTTATCAGTGCCGTATCATCCACGAGGCAGGGCTGATTGAACCCTACAGACCCGCCATAAGTGAAGTACGTCCCGAGGGATGAGCGGAGCCCGAGGTAGGAGGCCATCCCAAAGTGTGGCGTTAGGTTTTTAGCCAGATCCGCAGTGTAGATAAGCTCGCCTGACAGCGCACCCGTGACCATCTTATGTGGTGGCAGAGCGAGGACTTGACCCCGGTCATCCTTAATGACCAGCTCACCCTTGCGGTGAGGATCGTAGTACTTCACCACCTTATCTATGTCCTCAAACTCCCACTTCAGTCCTCTCACATAGCTACAGAGCTCCGGATCATCGGCAAGGAATCTGACCACTCCGCCTCTAAACTGAGATCCTTCATAGTTGATCCCGTGTACCAGAGCAACCTTTCTTAGGATACCTCCGCGTTTCTCCAAGAATAGTGGGAAGCTGGGCTTTACCACAGCCATACTTCCTCCACTACGTATGATCCGCTGCTCGTTGCCGATGAAGAAGATGTCCCCATTCTCATCAATCTTGTACGAAGAGGCCAGGAGGTAGGCCGTAAGCTCAGGTCCCCTATCTACGAGAGTCATCCATGCGGCATTGCTTTGCAGGAAGGTGGAGAACTTTTTGTACTCAAAGCGATAGCTCGAGTCCGGTTTCTTGGGGTTGCTTAGCTCGATGCCTTTCAGGTCCTCGGACTTGAAGGTGCCGGCTGAATGGGCGAGGGCGAGGTCATCGAAGAGCTTGAGCTCCTTGTCCCCCGACATAGGCATCCTAAGATACCCTGTGTAGGTAGCTCCTTCCTTGGTCTCCAATTGCGCCTTGCAGACATCCCTTGGCTCCGAGGTGAAGAGCTTCATCAAGCCACAGCCTGAGAGAAGCATCATAAGCCCGATCAGGATCGATAAGTTATATGCCAGTTTCATGATAATAACGAAATGAATAGGATAGGTAATCGGCTATCTATGCAACCTGTATTGCAACTCAATAACCACGTTACAAAGGTAATAAAATAAGGCGTATAGGTCAAAATGGTGGGTAAAACAGCCTAATAGCCATTTTCGTACTGAAGTATAGGTCAAAATGGTGGGCGAAGTAGAAGAAAAAAACAGATACCTTTGTTCGTTGACCTGAAACGTAGCCGGCTCTGCAGGGGTGCAACCGGTGAGGGATACGGTCAATGGAGTCAGAACAGTTTACACTGACAGGGGAGGGGTACTATTGCCCCTCCTCTTTTTTGGATGTAAACTGGGCGATATCCCTATGCCTAAAAAAACCATCCACGAATCGTTTCTTGTGAGCTTGGGACATTCCATTATGCGCTCTAAGACGGCTTTTGAGTGCAGTAAATAGCCCTTCAATGGCGTTATTGGTTTTAGGGATCTGTATATCCGGATGTTCCTCGTAAGTAAAGAGTGTAGGGAGGTATTGACGAAAGGAAAAGTGGGCTGATCTAAGTGATTTGTGCGTGTATTGCCATTTGCCGTTTTCATCATTTATGGTCTTCTCCTTGAGAAAAGTATCCCACTTGGTCTCCCACTTTTTGAGCTGCGAGCAGAATGTGATACGGGATATCTTTCCTACACTCATAGCAAGTGCCAGAAGCTCTTGAGACGCAGGTAGTTTGGGTCGAAGAGTAAGTTTTCGTCGGACGATTGCGATAAAGTGATACTGGCACATTTGTGTGGGAAAATGCTTCAGTGCCACGTCAAGACCGACTCCTCCATCAGTTACCACTGCCAATATCTTATAGCCCCCTTCCTCTATCTTTTTAAGGGCTGTTGCGTAGTCCACTTTGCTTTCGTGAGAGATCCACTCCCGATAGAGTACGCAACCACTTTTATCGTCCAACGCAACGATTAGTCCTTGGTTTCTACCCCAATACGTCGCATCTATGTGAATAACTCCCTCGCTTAATATGGGCGTCTTAAAGTCAACTGAGACCTCCTGAAGTCTCCGTTTTATCGTGCTCGGACTTACTCCAAGTGCTTCCGCGATTTTAGCCTGCGATAAGCCACTCTGGTACAAGTCCCATATCTGCTCCTTACTTATGTGCCTTTTTCCTGTGAACGATGAGCCACAGTTCTTGCACAAATATCTCTTGTGTGTACCCCTGCGTCCATGACTAATCACACTGAGGCTCCCACACTTCGGACATTTTTTGGTCCATTTTTTCGCCTTTTCAAATGCTCAAAGATACGATAAACACTGGCTTATCCCCCTGTATCACCCACCGTTTTGACCTATACATTCGCATTGGCTCACTTTTAACACTTCAAAGCTTTTCAAACCCTTATATGTCTCTCTATACCTAGAAAAGACCTTTAACTCACCCACCATTTTGACCTATAAGTCTATTTTTGAGGTGCTGGGAAAACTTTAGGATGAAGTATTCTAATCAACTGAGACTATAAAACAGAATATCCACGTGGAGATTTTCGATTTCCCACGTGGATATTTTTTATTCTCCACGTAGGGACGAAACGATTCCTCCGAAGTTTCATTTGATTCCTCCGAAGTTTCATTTCATATCCACGTGGAGATTTTTTATTCTCCACGTGGAGATTTGAGAATTTCCACGTGGGGATCTACCTTCTTCCCAGCACCTCAAAAATAAAAACTAGCCAGTTGATTGCAAAGGTGGAGACTTGTTTATTTGAGAAATTGTAGTACCTTTGCAACCACATCGGAGGAGATGTGTGCTCGCGAACTGAGGAGGATTACTCCTTCAGTCAGTCGTCAAGCAAGGAGAGGTGGCAGAGTGGTCGATCGCGGCGGTCTTGAAAACCGTTGACCTTCACGGGTCCGGGGGTTCGAATCCCTCCCTCTCCGCTTTAAGTACTCTGGCAGCACCGCCAGAGAGCACTACCGAAAAAGTATAAGTATCGTAATTCTAACGAGTTACGATACTTTTGTTTTATAGACCTCTACCTCTTCAGAGTAGTTACAGAGATAGCCGAAACGCCCAAAAATACGCTCCAATGGCTACACTTCTCTTCAAAAACACTTGAGTCGCATAGAGTTAGAGCGAGCTACTAATTGCCGTTGGACCAATCTCTTTAGGCGGATTGTTCTGTAAAAGCGATGACCAGAGTGAGCCGGTAAGTTGAAATGTGCAAAAACTAGCGCTTGCCGTCTACTGAATTTTCTGTACCTTTGCGCTCATACCCCTAGAGTACACCTTATGGTGTCTCTCTAGAGTCATTTTAGAGAAGTTTGTAGCACGTCATGTCTCACGGAGGTCACTATACGATACATTTCAAGGGATTGCCACAAGGCGTCTCGACCGAAGACTTTGTTGCGGACTCAGCTTTTCTAGAGTCACGTCCTACGTTTGACCTCAGCGGAGGTCCCGTGGCATGCGCCATTCGCATAGATCGTGTCGGAGACACTTTCGACCTTCAGCTGACGCTCTCGGGCTCAGTGGAGACGCATTGTGATCGATGCTTAGCACCCCTAGAGATGCGCGTTGATATGACTCAGCATCTTGTCGTCAAGCTGGGCAACCAGTACGAGGAGGTGAGCGATGAGGAGATTATCGTACCGCATCACAGCCCCTCGCTCGACTGCGCTGACCTGATCTACGATCTGATCGTGCTCTCACTCCCCATCAGCCGGATGCATCCCGATGGAGCGTGTGCAGAGGATATGCAGGCCATCCTAGATGATCTCGATCCCACCGCAGAGGGCGAAAAGGATGGTCGCTGGGCTAAGCTCGATGCGCTACGTGACTCACTACAACAAGAGAAGGATAAATAATAAAATAGATAAACAATGGCACATCCCAAAAGACGGCAGTCCAAGATGCGCACTGCCAAGCGTAGAACGCACGACAAAGCAGCAACCCCCACACTAGCTAAGTGTAGCAACTGTGGAGCATGGCACGTATATCACACCATCTGTCCTGAGTGTGGTTACTACCGTGGACAACTAGCTATCGAGCAGGAGGAGGCATAATCGCCCCACACTGCTAAGCGATAAGACGGAAGCCCCTAGACGATCTTCAGATCGCTCTAGGGGCTTTACTTGTATGATGCGGGCGCCAATCTCGCAGGCGCATGTTTGCACGAGTCATAATAAATAGGTATCTTTGTAGTGGTAATAGAACCATTTAACCTTTTAAGAATACCTATCTATGAGTAAGAAATCAATCAAAGGTACACGTACCGAGCAGAACCTCCTGAAGTCATTCGCAGGAGAGTCACAAGCTAGGAATCGCTATACATACTTCGCTAGCGTAGCGAAGGATGAAGGCTATCGTCAGATCGAGGCTATCTTCCAGGAGACTGCTGATCAGGAAAAGGAGCACGCTAAGCGTTTCTTCAAGTTTCTCGAGGGTGGTGATCTAGAGATCACTGCTTCTTATCCTGCTGGTGTCATCGGCACCACAGCTGAGAATCTAAAGGCTGCCGCTGCTGGTGAGCACTGCGAGGCTGAGGAGCTCTATCCTGAGTTCGCCGACATCGCTGAGGAGGAGGGCTTCAAGGAGATTGCAGCCGTCTATCGCAACGTAGCTAAGGCTGAGCATGAGCATGAGATGCGCTACCTCAAGCTCCTAGAGCGTGTCGAGGCTGGCAAGTTCTTCGAGCGTGACGAGGAGATCTACTGGCAGTGCCGCAACTGTGGCTTCGTCGTTAAGGCTAAGAAGGCACCCGCTAAGTGCCCAGCTTGCGATCACCCACAGGAGTTCTTCGAGCCAATGCGCGACAACTACTAATAATAAGTGACGCATAGGCAAACAGCCTAGACACATCAAGCCCAGCAGACGATGCGTTTGCTGGGCTTGATTCATATATTTTCCCCTAGACAGAGCGGGATACTCATACAAGTGTGCCGAAGAGCTGCGCAAAAGCCTCCGCCATCGCTGCACGTGTGTACTGCTGGTAGTGGTCGGTAAAGGTATCTACCGGTAGCACCTCGCCACGCTCTAGACGCTCCAAGTGGTGAGCGACAAACTGCACGACCTGCGCCACATCAGTAGCAGCAAGCGATCCCGCATGCGCTCTGAGGATCTGAGCTACAACGCTTTCGTCGCTCTCCACCATCAGGATCGGTCGATGCATAGCCATCGCCTCAAAGAGCTTCGTCGTAACCATCCCGTGAGGACCCTCGGGCTGCTCACGACGTCCTAAGAGGAGGAGTATGTCTGCCTGAGCCAGCAGCTTAGGCACCTCAGCATAAGGCACCATCGCGTGAAAGTGTTGACAGGTTCGCACCTCATCGCTATAACGCCCCAGGAGGCTTTCTAGAAGTTGCTGCGAAGCGTTGTCACAGTACCAGTGAACCTCGACAGCGCCACGACGCACCCACCTACTCAGCGCACTCTCTTGCAGCGCCTCTAGGAGCAGCGTCGGGTCGCGCATATCTAGAGAGAGTAGTCGTCCTGTATAAACAATGCGCAGAGGCAATTGAGGAGCCACCTCAGGCGATGCGACAAAGAGTCTCTCGTCATAACCATTCGGGATACAGAAGACCTGCTGGTCCGGGTGCAACTGCTGCAACTGGTCACGATGCCACTCAGAGACAGTCGTGATGGCTGTGGCTGCCCTCAGAGCCTTTGTACGAGCTTTGATAAATTGTCTTCGCAGCCAACGATAAGCCTCTTTACGCAGAGGTAACCAACGAGGTAGCGGTGCTGGTAGAAAGCCCTCAGGCGTATACTCCTCGACGATGTCTCGACAGTCCATGATGGCGGGGAGCCCCGTCTGCCGTGCCAAGCGAGCTGCCGCTGGTAGCGGGAAGGTACGATAACTCATTCCCACGATCAGTGCGTACTGTGTCAAGTCGTAATGTCGTCGCAAGTGACGTACGAAGAGCCTGCTCTTCACCTGCCATAGGGCATCAGCAAGCGCATAGAGAGACCTGCCCCTCGTAGGCGCTAGTGTCACACGTTCTAGACGATGCGCGGGCAAGCTACTCAGACGCTCCACAGAGCCGTGAGAGCCTAGGTGATCCCCTCGTATCTCCTCGCTCACCACATCGACCTGCCAGTCACGCTCGGGGAGCCGCTGCAGGAGTGCCGTGATACGGGGCGCAAACTGCGGGGGCAGCAAGTCAGTCAGTAGCAGGATACGATGAGGGCGCATAGGAGAGCTAGGACTATAACCCTACGATGTCAGGTGCGGGCGAAAGCTTGATGATCTGGCGCAGCAAAGTTCGGTATAGGCGTGTGTGGTAAATGTGCGGATCGTCTAGCAGCAGATTCTCATTGTGAAAGAGTAGCGTCACCTCTCCATGATACTTGTGCGTCTGATTGATCATTGCCACAGCGACACGCTCAGCCTCTGCGTAGTCTAGGTGCATATACTTCTCATCGTGTAGCGTGTAGTCCATCACCGTAAGCGGATGCAGGATCAGGTCCGTAACCTCCATGCTTTGCGGATTGATAAAGCGTACGGGTCGTGAGGTACCTAGCCTAAAGCCGGCCACATCTGCATACCCCATAGAGTAATCATGATAGATACCAGCCCCGAGGAGCGCATTGTAGTCCTCAGGCTCACGCACCGCTAGGTAGTGATGGCGAGAGTAGATGACTGACTGGCCCAGTTCTTTCTCTAGCTCTACCTTAGCAGCCTCCACTGCCTCAGGATGCTCAGAGCAGTAGAGGTTCAGGTGCAGCCCAAACTCCACCTTACGCCTTCGCGCCAGGCGCATGATAGCCGCTATCTTACGATTACGCAGCGTATAGTTAGGCTTGTCTAGGGGATGCGGGCTGGGAGTCTTGATAAAGAAGATCGTACGCACGAGTGCAGCACACTTACGCTGTGTCTCCACATTCCAATCGAGGAAGCGACTATAGCTAAAGAAGAGATCCTCACTAGCTCGTGAGAATGTATTGTGATAGGCAGCTCGTAGAGAGAGACGCTCCTTGAGGAGCAAGCGCAGGAATCCCCGCACACCCGAGCTGTAGTACGGTTGATCTAGATCATGTGTCAGAGAGATCGAGCTAAATCCAGGTACCATCGGCTGCACCGCCAGACCTATCTCGCTCATTAGTCGTCGTAGCTCCGCAGCATACTCATCTACCAGCGGACGCTCCAAAAAGCCGGCCCGATAGGGCAGCGACTCCCGTCCAGGGAAGCGACCATGCTCATCTCGCCGCCTACGATAGTATATCTCCTCGTAGCGTGATAGTAGGAAGAAGCTACTTGCCACTAGATCAGCATAGATTACCAGCCGCCTACCATAAGGTGTGTCTAGATACTCCTCACGAGGCTCTCCAAAGAGCAGAGGCATCCCATGCCACTCTGCCAGCGGCAACGCCGGCATCGACTCAGCACGACCATACTGATCATAGTCAAAAAAGCCCGATGGCACGATCACCACACGATGATATGGCTCCGCTTCCTCAGGACGGCAGTAGGCGACGTAGTCTGGTGAGCGCTGCACCTGAGTGTGTCGCGAGATGCGGATCTTGCCCGAGATATCGAGCGGGATCGCATCCCCAAGTAGGAAAGATAAGATATATTCTGACGCCTCGTCGTGTCGCATATAGATCGATAGCTTTACAAGTCAAACGAACTCAGTAGAGATGCTGTAGATAGTACCGACGCAGCTGCAGACGCATAGTGAGCGTCTGTCGCCCTGCCTGTAGACGCAGGTAGGGGTGTGGTACAGCTCCAAAGCTGCGAAAGAAAAAAGCAATGCCACGCTGCATAGACCCCTCAAAGTCAAAGGTATGACACCCCGTCTCTTGGCTCCACGAGATGAGTCTATCCAGTAGTAGAGCCATCGCATCCTCACCCTCAGGCGTTCTCACCTGTCCTCCCGCAATGTAGTATGCGGTGCCAGCATGATGCGCCACGAAGGCCCCTGCCACAGGCTCGTCCGTATGTGGCGAGAGCAGGAGCAAGACGGTACCCTGTCGACGCGCCACAGCAGCCGTCATGAGTCGTCTCAGCGAGGAGGCACAGAGACGATCTCCTCCGCTGCGCTGCAGACTCTTACGGCAGAGCTTCAGCAGCATCTCCACACAGATTGTCACATTCGTTTCATCACTCCAGAGCTCTTGCAGACCTAAGGTGGTGGCGCGGCGAATTTTCCGTCGGATCAAGTTATTGTACAGCTCTTGAGGCGAGCTTAGCGTCAAGTCTAGAAGATGGGTATAGGCGACCGAGCTGCGCCATACACCCGCCGGCGTTTCATACGGGAGCCAGTCCCAGTAGTCCAGCGGTAGGTGCGCCTCTATATAGCGTAGCGATGAAGGTAGTGCCTCACCCAGCGCTCGCATAGCTGCTAGATGAGCAATGTATCGATCCCGATCGAAAGAATGACCTCCCACCGTCCCCGAGCGATCACTTAGAGGACCAGCAGACTGACAGCCAGGGGGCACAATCAGGTGGCGTCGTGTAGGCATAAAGAGTGGCCACATAAGCATCGGAGCACCCTCCTTAGTCCCTATCGTAGCGAGTACAGACATTTCCTCCCTCCCAGATGCTGCTAGGAGCCACCAGGGCTGCACATAGAGCGGTAGCGAGGGTGTCTCAGCACACCATCGAGTGTACTGCTCACCCGAGAGCAAGAGACGACCAACGGAGGAACTCACGACTTACTAAACCGCTTTGGGATCAAGAGATTAGTTGGCATAGCTCGCAGCTCGTAAGCCTCCTCAGAGAGTTCACGTACAGCTTTCCACAGCAAGTCTCTCACATCTTCAATAGGCCACCCGGCGATACCGCACCCCACCTCTGTGAGGTAAAAGGTGAGCTTCGAATGATCTAAGACAAAGAGAAGCAAACGATGGAAGCTCGCACGCAGCGCCTCTGGTGTCACCGGATGCATATCCTTGTCCAGCGTCGGCAAAGCATAAGCCTGCCCCGTCAAGCCCTCGAAGACACCCATCTCTGCGTTAAAGACTCGGTGTGCAGTCCGTGCAGCACCTCCCATGTGACGTCCTAGCAGATTACTGCCGAAGATAAATATCTCGTTCTCTTGGAGCACAGAGATACACTCTGGCGTATACTGACTGTCAGAGCGATCGGAGAGCTGCTGCCAACCATTAGGGAGTTGTCGAGCTGTCATTGTAACTATGCTGTTGAATTTATGCTTGGATCGCAGTAGACCCAACTCTGTCTGATAGCGTAGATCAGAGAGACTCGCAAGGTGCTACAGCCATCACTCATGCACCTCACGCCTCTCTGACTATATATTATATCTCAAAGTCCTCGTCGACCAGCTGATCTGTCGTGTCTAGATCTTCGCCCTCCTCGCCCTCAGAGGTCTCTTGAGAGAGATGTAGCTTACCCTCATGAGCTAGCTGATCCATCACCTGCTGCGCCACTTCATCTGCCAGCTCAGGGTTGTCATCGAGCAGCTCCTTGACCGCATCACGACCTTGGCCGATGTTATTTCCCTGGTAGGAGTACCACGAGCCACTCTTCTTGAGGATACCCATATCGGTAGCAGCATCGATAATCTCGCCTACACGATTGATGCCCTGACCGAAGAGTATGTCAAACTCAGCACGACGGAAGGGTGGAGCCACCTTGTTCTTGACGACACGTACGCTCGTCACCTTACCGACCACGTCGTCGCCCTTCTTGATCTGCTTGTAAGCGCGTATGTCTAGACGCACAGAGGAGTAAAACTTCAGCGCATTACCACCCGTCGTCACTTCGCTAGGTCCCGTAGGACTATAGCCGCTACTGATCTTCATACGTAGCTGGTTGATGAAGATACAGCAAGTCTTAGAGCGACTCACCGCAGCTGTGATCTTGCGCATAGCACGAGACATGAGACGTGCATGCAGACCCACCTGCGTATCTCCCATCTCACCCTCTATCTCCGCCTTGGGAGTCAGAGCAGCTACCGAATCCACTACGAGGATGTCAACCGCCGACGAGCGAATCAGCTGCTCGGCAATGTCGAGCGCCTGCTCACCATCATCAGGCTGAGAGATCCACAGACGACTAATGTCTACCCCCAGAGCCTGTGCATAAGTCGGATCAAAAGCATGCTCCGCATCGATGATCGCAGCAATACCGCCCAGCTTCTGCGCCTCGGCAATAGCGTGGATAGCCAGCGTCGTCTTACCCGAAGACTCCGGACCAAAGATCTCTATGATACGCCCACGAGGATAGCCCCCGACACCGAGGGCTATGTCGAGCGTCAAGCTCCCCGAGGGGATCACACTCACATCCTCCACGGCATCATCTGCCATATTCATGATAGCACCCTTGCCAAACTGCTTCTGTATGCGTCCCATCGTAGTCTCCAGCGCCTTCATCTTTGCCGCAGTGTCTGTGATCGGTGGAGTGACGACAGTCTTCTCGTTTTTCTTTGCCATATATACCTAGTATTTAGTTGAATATAGGAGGTCTGTGAGCGCTCGCTCTCAGTATAGACAGCCTCCCATACAAAGGTAATGAAAAAAGGAACAGCTCAGTAAATCTTTGCACAAACCGCCAAATCTTACGAATAACGACCTGTAAGGCTACACGGTTCATCGGTCGATGTTTCGCCCAAAAAAAGTAGGAGATACCTAGTATTAGGTACTATCTCGTGCAGGTCGCTCGGCCAGCTTTTGCTATCTTTGTGGCGCATGAAATTGTCGGAGTTACATAATGGTGACCGAGCTCGTATCCTATCGGTCGGTGGGCATGGAGCCTTTCGCAAGCGTATCCTAGAGATGGGCTTCGTACAGGGGCAGGTGGTGGAGGTAATTCAAGCAGCCCCGCTGAAGGATCCTGTCTACTATCGGCTGATGGACTACAACGTCTCGCTGCGTCGCAAAGAGGCTGGGCTGATCACGGTAGAACTCGTTGATCCAGCCTCCTCTTCGGAGGAGCTGCCTCCATTGGAGCACGCGTTTGTCCATGGAGGACCAGGTGCCCCACTTGCAGAGCCCGTAGCCTCTGAACGCATTGCTATATCTCGCTCGCTACGTATTGCCCTTATCGGTAATCCCAATAGTGGCAAGACGACTCTCTTTAACCATGCTAGTGGAGCGCATGAGCGTGTTGGTAACTATAGCGGGGTGACTGTCGAGGCTAAGGAGGCGCACTTCGACTATCAGGGCGTTCGTTACGTGCTGATTGATCTACCCGGTACATATTCATTATCTCCCTATTCGCCTGAGGAGCTTTACATCCGTGACTATCTGACCAATGAGGAGACACGTCCCGACGTGGTCATCGATGTACTTGATGCGACCAATCTAGAGCGTCAGCTTTACCTCGCTGTGCAGGTTCGTGAGATGGGTATCCCGATGGTTATCGCACTTAACATGTGGGACGAGTTCGAGCAGAAGAAGAATCAGCTCGACATACAGCAGCTCTCAGACCTCCTCGGCACGCCGATGGTTCCGACCATTTGTCGCAAGGGAGTAGGGGTCTTCGAGCTTTTTGACAAGGTGCGTCAGCTCGTTGACGAAAATCTCTATGCGGATCGTCGCTTCCTGCAGATAAACTACGGGACGGACCTAGAGCAGAGCATAGCAACCCTTCAGAAGAAGCTCATCGAGCATGCGACCTTCCCCGACCACCTATCTCCCCGCTACTTGGCGGTCAAGCTCCTCGAGGGAGACCCACACACGCACAGCTTCATCAAGCAACAAGCGAAGGGCGACTTCTTACTCACCGCCACAGCCTACGAGGAGAACAGACTGCGTAAGAACCACTCCAACGAAGAGGATCTAGAGAACTATATCATCAATCAGCGGTACGGTTTCATCGCGGGTGCGCTTAGAGAGACCTACCGCCCGAACAAGCGTCGCATACGCTCCATAACGGATCGTATAGACAACCTCCTCATACACCCTATCTGGGGCTATCCGATCTTCCTCGCCTTCCTATTTATCATGTTTGAGGCGACCTTCGCTCTGGGTGCCTTCCCGATGGATTGGATCGAGCAGGGCGTGGACGCTCTCGGTGCGTGGATCTACGGAATGATGGCTCCAGGACCTCTGCGAGACCTACTGGTGACGGGTGTCATAGGCGGTGTGGGCGGAGTTCTCGTCTTCTTGCCAAACATCCTCATCCTCTATCTCTTCATATCCCTCATGGAGGACACGGGCTATATGGCTCGAGCCACCTTCCTCATGGATAAACTGATGCACCACATGGGTCTGCACGGCAAGTCCTTCATCCCGCTCATCATGGGCTTTGGGTGCAATGTACCTGCCGTGATGGCATCTCGCACGATCGAGAGCCGGCAGAGTCGCATCATCACGGTGCTAGTCACTTCGCTCATGAGCTGTAGTGCTAGACTACCGGTCTACATCCTCATTGCGGGTACCTTCTTCCCCCAGCATGCTGGGCTGGTTCTCTTCGGACTGTACGCCCTTGGGGTGCTGCTGGCTTTCCTTATGGCGAAGCTTTTCCGCCGCGTACTCTTCAAGTCGGAGGATCTCCCCTTCGTCATGGAGCTACCGCCGTACCGTATCCCGATGGCACGCGCCGTGGGCATACACATGTGGGATAAGGCGCGCGAGTACCTCCACAAGATGGGATCGGTCATTCTCGTTGCCTCGGTCATCATATGGGCTCTGGGCTACTATCCACGTGAAGAGGTGATGTCTCGTGCGGAGGAGCAGATAGCTCAGGTGCAGCAGAGCACCCTCTCTGACAGCGAGCGCAGCGAGCAGGTTGCTGAGATAGAGCGCCAAGCGCATATGAAGCAGCAAGAGGGCTCTTACCTAGGACGTATCGGGCAGACAGTACAACCGGTCCTAGCACCCCTCGGATTCGACTGGAAGCTCAGCGTAGCACTTGTGGCTGGTCTACCGGCCAAAGAGGTAGTTGTCAGCTCCCTCAGCGTCATCTATACGGGTAATGAGACGGTGGACGAGGAGAACGACGACTTTGCCGTGGGTAGCTCGGCACTCTCCCGACAGATGCGCCAAGAGAAAGACCCCGTCACTGGGGAGCCTCTATACACGCCACTGATAGCGATCTGCTTCCTCATCTTCGTACTCATCTATATGCCTTGCGTTGCCACCGTGGTGGCCGTTTCTAAGGAGCTCAACAGTGGCTGGTGGGGACTCTTTGTAGTCGTCTACACCTGCGTACTAGCCTGGATTGTGGCTTATCTAGCACGACTGATAGGACTACTCATTATATAATATAGTCGCTATGAATCTACAGACAATCGCTGTACTACTCATACTGCTTGTTGCACTGCTCTACATAATCCGTAGCGTGTGGCGACTGATCCGTCGCCCTCGAGGAGCAGCAGGCTGTGCCGGTTGCTCCGCCTGCGACCACAAGCCGAGAGCGAAGTCGAGAGACTAGCGACGAGTGCTACGAATAGCGCTGACTGGTTGGAAGGTGTGAGATTATAGTCGTAACTTTGACCTAACGATGTAATCAGACAGCCTAGCAGGTCAACTACTAGACTGAACTCTAGTAGCATAAGCAGTGGCAAGGCAACAAAGAAAGATAGGTTTGCGCAGTAGCTCTCCTGCGCTCACGATCGTGCTCCTCTTTGGCGTGATCAGCATGCTGGGAGATCTCGTGCATGAGTCTGCTCGCAGTGTCAATGGGCAGTACCTCAGCTTGGTGGGACTCTCGGCGACGCAGGTGGGGTTAGTCTTCGGACTAGGCGAATTCCTAGGCTATGCGTTGCGCCTGCTCTCAGGTGCTTGGCTGGACAAGAGCAAGCGCTACTGGCTATTCCTCTTTGTGGGCTATGGCGTGCATCTGGTGATCCCATTGATGGGCTTAACCACCTCGTGGGGGTGGCTCTACACCTTTATCCTCCTCGAGCGAATAGGCAAAGCTTTGCGCAGCCCAGCTAAAGACACGATCCTCTCAGCCGTCGCAGAGAATCAGATCGGTCTGGGGTACGCTTTCGGCATTCAGGAGGCGCTGGATCAGCTGGGCGCATTCCTGGGACCTTTGATCTTTACGGCACTCTTCTACTTCGTGGGGAGTAGTGGACTAGAGGTTTTTCAGCTAGGCTACCAGCTATTGGTCATCCCCTTTATCATCTTGATGGTGGTCCTAGCCTTAGTGCATCGCAAGTTCGTACGAGAGGAGCTCACCCCACGGGTGGATACCTCCCAAAAGCCACCTCGCTTACAACCGATCTTCTGGATTTACTCGGCATTTACTTTTTTCGTTGCCTTCGGACTGATCAACTTCAGCCTGATAGGCTATCATCTTAAGACGCAGGAGATAGTCTCTGATGAGATGGTGCCGATCCTGTATGCTGTCGCCATGGCGGTGGACGCCCTCGTCGCGATCTTCATCGGGAAGGGTTACGATCGTCTGAAGCGCAAGCTGGGGCACAAGACGGGAGGCGTGCTGATCCTGCTCATCGTCCCTATCTTGACAGCCTTTGTGCCACTGCTGACCCTGTCTCACTCTATGGGGATGCTCTGGGTCGGAATGATTCTGATGGGTGTCGTGCTGGGAGCGCACGAGACGGTCATGAGATCGGCTATTGCCGACATCACGCCATTCAGTAAGCGTGGCATAGGGTTCGGCATCTTTAATACGATCTACGGTCTGTCGCTGCTCTTCGGTTCCTTTCTCATGGGGTGGCTCTACGACTTGGAGCAGCAGCCGATCATCGTCGCTATGACGATCCTCTCTGAGGGCGCAGCGGTCGCTCTATACGTAGTCCTCTACAAGCGGATCCAGAGGGAGCGGCTCAGCAACTAGTCTTTTCGTACCTTTGCGCTTGTTATGACCGAGAGAGTAGAGCAAGAGAACAAGCGGGTCTTCATCGAGACCTACGGCTGTCAGATGAATGTGGCTGACAGCGAGATCATAGCTGCGCAGATGCAATTGGCGGGCTATCAGCTCACCGACCAGATCGATGAGGCGGATGCCGTACTCATCAATACCTGCTCGGTGCGAGACAATGCAGAGCAGCGTATCATACATCGTCTAGATAATCTCAACGGGCAGCGCAGACGCTCGGGGCATCCGCAGATCGTCGGCGTGCTGGGCTGCATGGCGGAGCGTGTGCGGGAGACGCTCATACAGGATCATGGCGTGGATCTGGTGGCTGGGCCTGACGCTTACACCGATCTGCCGCACTTGATCGCTGCCGCTGAGGCGGGCGAGCCCGCTATTAGCATCGAGCTGTCGAAGAGTGAGACTTACAGCGATGTAATCCCTGTGCGACTCCCCGGCTTACACATCAGTGGCTTTGTCTCGATCATGCGTGGGTGTGACAACTTCTGCACCTACTGCATCGTCCCCTACACGCGAGGTCGTGAGCGTAGCCGTGACCCCGAGAGTATCGTTCGTGAGGTACAGCGCATGGCTCAGGAGGGTTATCGTGAGGTGACCCTCTTAGGGCAAAATGTCAACTCTTACTGCTGGCAGTCAGAGACGGGCGTGAGCTACACATTCGCTGATCTACTACGAAAGGTCGCTGAGGCGGTGCCGACGATGCGCATTCGCTTTACCTCGCCTCACCCCAAGGATATGAAGGATGAGACGCTCGAAGTGATGAGCCTTTATCCCAACATCTGTCGCCATATCCACTTCCCCCTGCAGAGCGGGAGCAATCGTATCTTAGAGCGTATGCATCGCCGCTATACGCGTGAGTGGTACCTAGAGCGTGTGGAGCGTATCCGTGACTATATGCCCGACTGCGGACTGAGCACCGATGTCTTTTGTGGCTTCTCGGGTGAAACGGAGGAGGATTTTCAGGAGACGCTCGAGGTGATGAGGCAGGCACGGCTGGATAGCGCCTTCATGTTTAAGTACTCCGAGCGTCCCGGCACCTACGCCTCGCGTCATCTCGTCGATGATGTCCCCGAGGAGGTCAAGGTGGAGCGGCTCAATCGTATGATTGCCCTGCAAAACGAGCTGAGCCTCGAGAGTAATGAGCGTGATGTGGACAAGAGCTTTGAGGTACTCATCGAGGGTTATAGCAAGCGCTCGCACGATGACTTCTTCGGGCGTACCCAACAAAACAAGGTAATCGTCTTCCCCAAGGGACATAACCAGATCGGCAAGCTAGTGACCGTGCGTGTGGAGCGTGTTACCTCGGCAACGATGATCGGTAGCGAGGTCGAAGGGTAGGGGACAACCTGGAGAGACATCCCAACAAGCAGGTATCAGCGGGGGAGTTTGCCATTCACCTTCGCTCTTTATGAAGAAAAAAACACCATTCCAATACCTAGAAGTAGGTATTCTCAGAAGTTTGTTGTATCTTTGCACTACCAAAGCATGAGAGACGTCCTATTTGGTGTCCCAAGGCGGTGGTAACATCATAGATAATCTTAATACTCAAACTAAAAACCAATAGAATTATGGCACACGTAATCACTGACAGCTGTGTAGCTTGTGGCACTTGCATCGATGAGTGCCCCGTAGGCGCAATCTCTGAGGGCGATATCTACTCTATCGATGCTGATACTTGCATCGATTGCGGCGCATGCGCTGCTGCTTGCCCTGCAGGCGCTATCGAGGGTTAAGACTTACACGGAGAAGCTGGTCTTAGAGCTGCGCTCCTCCCGTACCCTCTAGCGTGTAGCCGTCACACACGGTCGCTACACACTTAACTAGACAGCAAGCCGTCCCCCATCTGAGTGCTGATGCACTTGGGTGGGGGACGGTCTCGTATGTATACCCTGCTCTTCCTAGCAGCGCTTAGATCGGATGCGTCGTCTTACCTTAGCGATGGTCTTGAAAACGAAAAATCTCCACGGAGGAAATCGAAATTTCCCACGTAGGAAAAAACTTTTTCCTACGTAGGGACGAAATAAAACTTCGGAGGAATCAAACGAAACTTCGGAGGAAATGATTCTCGCCTACGTGGAGAATAAAAAATAGCCACGTGGGGATTTGAAATTTTCCACGTGGCTATTGAATTAGAGGTTAGAAATTAGAGACGGGTAACAATTTGTAGGGCGGCACGAGTATGTTTAGTGCGAGGGCGTCGGTACAGATCGTTACACGTGAGCTTTGCGAAATCTTGGCGAGGCTATGAGGTGTTGTTGCATATTAGTATCTTTGCATAAGATAAGAAGAGTAGGCATCTGACGGAAGCTTGCTACGTAAGTCAGCGACTGCCGATGCGGAGGAGCCGCTCTTCACACAGATACACACGACATCATGAACGCTAGCGAATACCCTATACTCTCGCAGATTGATACACCTCATCAGTTACGTCAACTCCCTCTCTCTCAGCTCTCAGAGCTGTGCCGTGAGTTGCGCCGCTATGAGCTGGAGGTGCTCTCACACGTGCCGGGCCACCTGGGCTCTAGCCTAGGTGCGGTAGAGCTCACGGTGGCTCTACACTACGTCTGCCGTACTCCTTACGATCGCATCGTCTGGGATGTGGGGCATCAGGCTTATGGGCATAAGATCTTGACCGGGCGTCGAGATCGCTTTGAGATGCTACGACAGTGGGGCGGGCTCTCGGGCTTTCCGCTACCGAGCGAGAGTGAGTACGACACCTTCCCCGCGGGGCACGCCTCGAACTCTATCTCCGCAGCTCTTGGTATGGCGATCGCTGCTAAGCTCAAGCAGGAGGAGCGTCACGTTGTGGCTGTCATTGGTGATGGCTCGATGACGGGTGGACTAGCTTTCGAGGGGCTCAACAATGCCAGCTCTTATCCCAATGATCTGCTTGTGGTGGTCAATGACAATAACATGTCGATCGATGCCAATGTGGGCGGGCTCAACAAGTATCTCGTCGACCTTAACACCAGCCACGCCTATAACACGATCCGCTACGACCTCTACCGAGGCTTGCGACAGATGAACCTGATGAGTGATCGTCGCAAGAAAAACATCCAGCGGATCAACAACAGTGTCAAGTCGCTCTTGACACAAAACCACTCCTCCTTCTTTGACGGCCTAGGGATCCGCTACTTCGGGCCCGTCGATGGCCATGACGTAGAGCATCTCGTGGAGACGCTCCGACGTATCCTCCCGATGCGGGGACCGAAGATCCTACACCTCAGGACAATCAAGGGTAAAGGGTACAAACCGGCTGAGGAGAATGCGACCGTATGGCACGCTCCTGGATGCTTTGACGTGAAGACGGGGGAGCGCATCAAGAGCGAGCGAGGCGCCCACCCACCGAAGTTTCAAGATGTCTTTGGGAAGACGCTCACCGAGCTCGCAGCCGAGGACAAGCGGATTGTGGGGATCACGCCAGCCATGCCTTCGGGCAGTTCGCTGAGTGTGATGATGCAAGCTTTTCCTGAGCGCAGCTACGATGTGGGTATTGCAGAGGCGCATGCGGTGACCTTTAGCGCAGGAATGGCGCGTGAGGGGATGATCCCGTTTTGTGTCATCTACTCCTCATTCTTGCAGCGTGCTTACGATCAGCTTATTCACGATGTAGCTCTGCCGGGCTACCACGTAGTCCTCTGCATCGATCGTGCCGGCTTGGTCGGGCAGGATGGAGCGACCCATCAGGGAGCCTTTGACCTGGCGTATCTCTGTACTATCCCGAATATGACAGTGGCAGCTCCGATGAATGAGCACTACCTGCGTCATCTGATGCGCACCGCTTACGAAGGGCAGGAGGGGCCAATGGCGATCCGCTACCCGCGTGGCGAGGGATCGCTAGTCGACTGGCACTGTCCGGCTGAGCTCCTCCCGATAGGCAAGGGGCGTGTACTGCACGAGGGTGGACGTATCGCTCTGCTCTCTATCGGCACCATCGGCGTGACCGCAGAGGAGGTGCGTGAGCGTCTGCTCGCTGAGGGTATTGAAGTAGCGCACTATGACTTGATTTTTGCGAAGCCTCTAGACGAAGAGCTAATCACAACGGCACTAGAGAGGTACGACCGCATTGCCACGCTTGAGGAGGGTACGCTCATCGGGGGCGTAGGTGAGCGGATCGCTGCCTTAGCTCAGCGTCAGGGCTTCCGAGGGCGGATGATCCATTTCGGTTTGCCCGACACGTTTATCGAGCAAGGCACTGTTGCCGAGCAGCGCCGCTACTGTGGCATTGATGTCGACACTATATATAATAGAATCAAAGCTGAGCTATGCGAATAGTTATTGCTGGAGCTGGCGAGGTGGGAACCCATCTTGCCTACAGGCTATCGGGCGAAGAGCAGCAGTCCACGACACTCATTGACTCTGACAAGGAGCTACTGCGTCGTGTACAGCGCAAGTTCGATGCTTATACGATCGTGGGTGACCCGACGAAGCTGGAGGATCTGCAGCTGACGGAGGTGCATGACTGCGATCTCTTTGTCAGCGTGATGCCTGGCGAGGCGGAGAATCTACTCGCCTGTATGCTTGCTGCACAGCTTGGTGCCAAGCGCACTATCGCCCGTATTAATAACCACCGCTATCTGGCGGAGCACTATCGTCGCTTCTTCGGGAGTCTCGGTGTGGATCAGCTAATTTATCCAGAGGAGCTAGCCGCTGAGGAGATAGCCAACAGTTTCAAGCACCCCTGGGCGAGAGTCTACGTGGAGCTGCTCAATGGGGCTTTCGTCCTTGTGGGCGTCAAGGTACGCAAGGGTAGTATCCTTGTGGGGCGTCCGCTGAGCTGGACGAAGGGTTTAGACGACAAAGCCTTTCACGTGGTCTCTATCAAGCGCGGAGAGGAGACGCTCATACCTGATGGTCAGACAGTCATAGAGCATGGTGATGTGGTCTTCTTCACCTGTCTCAATAAAGATATAGATCTCGTCCGCCAGTACTGCGACAAGGATCTACGTCCTATCAAGAGGGTGGTCATCCTCGGGGGGAGCCTCATAGCGCTTCGCACCGTCTCCAAGGCACCGAGTAATATCGACTTCCACCTTATCGAGCGTGATCTAGAGCGCATCAAGGAGATCGAAGATGAGATCCCCTCCAATGTCAAGCTTTACGATGGCGATGGGCGTGACCTCAACCTTATCTCCGAGATAGGACTAGACGAGGAGAGTATCTTTGTGGCGCTAACGGAGAACTCGGAGACGAACATCCTTGCTTGTCTCGCTGCTAAGCGCTTTCAAGTGGCTAAGACGATTGCTAAAGAGGAGAACATTGACTACATACCCCTTGCCGAGAAGCTCGACATCGGTACGATCATCAATAAGAAGGTGATCGCTGCGGGCAACATCTTTCACGCGCTCCTCGGCTCTGACACGAAGTCTATCAAGTCGCTCACCATCGCTCACACCGATGTGGCGGAGCTGCAAGCTAAGAGCGGATCTGCCATCACGGAGCGTCCGGTCAAAGAGCTGGATCTACCGAAGGGTATCACCCTCGGAGGTCTGGTGCGTAACGGCGTGCCGATGCTGATTGACGGTAATATGGAGATACAGCCCTACGACAGTGTCGTGGTCTTCTGTACCAATACGCCTATGGAGCAACTCTCTAAGCTCTTTGACTAAAGCTCCATAGCTATCTAATACCTCTAATCCTTTTTTTGACTCAATCAAGCTCATGAGACGTATCAATCTTCCCTTCGTGGGGAGCATCGTGGGGGGGATCTGTCTGATCGAGTGTATCTTTCTCTTCCTCAGTATCGTCGTATCGCTCATCATGCGGGACTACACCGTAGTACCACTTCTAGTCACGCTAGGCATAGCACTGCTGGTGGGCATAGTGCTACTCCTCTGTGGACGGCTGAAGCATAGTGACAAACTCGGGCGTCGTGAGGCTATGCTCGCCGTATCGATGACGTGGCTGGTGGTGGCACTGATCGGTATGATCCCCTTCCTCGTGGGAGGCTATCTGCCACGCTTTAGTAATGCGTTCTTTGAGTCGGTCTCGGGCTTTACCACTACGGGCGCCTCGACCTTTACCTCTGTGGAGCATCTCCCTAAGGGGATCCTCTTCTGGCGCTCGATCATGCAGTGGCAGGGTGGCATCGGGGTCGTCGTCTTCTCTCTGGCGCTGAGTCCTGTGCTGGGCAAAGACATCGGACTCCTCTATCAAGCCGAGGTGACGGGCGTAGATCATGACCGCTTTATGCCACGCATCAAGGAGGTCGCTATACGACTGGCAGCTGTCTACACGCTCCTGACGATCGTGCTGATCTTGCTGCTACGGCTCACGCCGATACCTTTGTTCGATGCTACTTGCATGGCTTTAACTTGTCTCTCGACAGGTGGATTTTCGATCTATGATCAGCCCTTTGAGGTGATCAATAGTCCGTACTTTGAGACGATACTGATGATCTTTATGGTGATCGGTGGCCTTAACATGACACTGATTTTCTTCGCTTTCAAGGGGCAGGTCAAGCAACTCTTCAAGGACGAGCAGACGCGCTGGTTCCTCGGCATCATCCTTGTCACAGCTATGCTCGTGACCCTACACCTTGTCATCAGCCAGATACAGCCTCATCTAGGGAAAGCTATCCGCGACGCTTTCTTCCAGATTGTCTCGCTCATCTCTACCACGGGTTATGTCTATGCGGACTATGGTAGCTGGGGACCCTTCTTTATGCTGTGCGGACTCTTCGTCATGCTCATCTGTGGCTGTGCGGGGTCCACGGCGGGAGGTCTCAAGGTGATCCGCTTCGTCATCATGTCGAAGACACTCCCCAAGGAAATCGCTCATCGCGTCTCTCCAAATCTTGTGGCTCCACTACGGATCAATGGCAAGAGCGTCCCTGATGAAGCGGTCTACAAGGTGATGGGCTTCTTCTTTGGTTACATCGCGCTCATCTTCCTAGGCACCTTCTGTCTCACCTTCACGGGCAATGACTTCATCTCCGCTGGCACGGCCTCTGTCTCGGCCATCGGCAACGTGGGACCTGCCTTTGGTGACTATGTTTTCAACTTTTCGAGCGCTTCTTCTTTTGACCTGTTTGTGCTGAGCTTCCTCATGTTGGCAGGTCGTCTCGAGCTCTTTACCGTGCTGAGTCTCTTCGCACCAGCATTCTGGCGTCGCTAGTCTCTTACTAGCGTGGCGCAAGACGGTAGAGCACGAAGGAGATGCCTAGGTAAACCAAGTTCGGCAGCCAAGCTGCGACCATTGGCGACATAGCCCCCGTAACCGCAAAGGAGGAGGTGACCGTCATGAAGAGGATGTAGAGGAAGCTGAGCGACAGTCCCACAGCGAGGGCTAGCCCCATGCCGCCCTTGCGCTTGCGAGCCGAGAGCGAGACGCCCATGAGCGTCAGTATGAAGGAGGCGGGGATCATCGCGATGCGCTTGTGTAGCTCGATAGCGTAGAGCTGTGTTGCTGCACCTCTCATACGTTGCTGCTGTATGGAGCGGTATAGCTGTGGCGTGGAGAGCATCTCGACATCTCCCTCGGTGACGAGGAAGTCCTTTGGCGTGATCGGGATGATCGTGTCTAGCTGATTACCCCTAAGGAGCGAGTCTTGTCTCTCACCGAAGTATGTGATCGTATAGTCCTGCAGCTGCCAGTTGTGGAGGGTGTCGTAGACAATGCTATTCGCCATCATACGGCTCTTGAGATCTTTACCCTCAAAGCGATCCATCGAAAAGGTATACCCGACCTTGCTCTCATCATTGTAATAGGACATAAACATAAAGGTCTCAGGTGCCACCTGCATCTGGATAGCATTGGCGTAGGTGATGCGCTTGTCCTTGATATATCTATTCTGAAAGTCTATTCTAATGCGATTGCCTGGAGGTATGACGAAGCTACTCAAGAGGAAAGTCAGTATCGCAATCACGGCAGCGCCCAGCATGTACGGCTTGAGGAGTCGTCGGAAGCTCACACCGCAGCTTAGGATTGCAATGATCTCACTATTCTCTGCCAGACGCGAGGTCACATAGATGACCGCTATGAAGACAAAGAGTGGGCTAAAGAGGTTCGCATAGTAAGGGACGAAGTTAGCGTAGTAGTCCCATATGATAGCTCGTAGTGGCACCTCTGGCTGTAGGAGCTTGTCTAGCTTTTCGGTCACGTCGAAGGCTATCGCCACCGCCAAGATCAGGACAATGGAGAAAAAATAGGTAGCCAGGAACTGGGTGAAGATGTACCTATCGACCGTAGAGATTACCTTGCGACGCATCTGTCTCTCTAGATGTTTGATCTTTACATAGTAGCTTGCGCCCTCGGGAGGAGATTCTTCCGAGGGCTTTGGTATGAATCAGCTTCCAAGCTGGTCATGAGCCTACTACTTAGCATAGCTCACGGCACGAGTCTCACGGATCACCGTAATCTTGACCTGCCCTGGGTAGGTCATCTCGGTCTGTATCTTGTGAGCAATGTCTGCCGAGAGCGTTTCGGTGGCCTGATCGTCGATCTCTTCGGCTCCGACGATGACACGTAGCTCACGACCCGCTTGGATCGCATAGGTCTTGACCACACCTGGATAAGAGAGCGCCAGCTGCTCGAGGTCTTTAAGACGCTTGATGTACGCCTCGACGATCTCATGACGAGCCCCTGGTCTAGCACCGCTTATCGAGTCACATATCTGCACGATAGGCGCTAGGAGCGTCTCCATCTCTATCTCTTCATGGTGAGCACCGACAGCGTTGCAGATGTCGGGCTTCTCCTTGTACTTCTCACAAAGCTTCATGCCGAGGATAGCGTGTGGTAGCTCAGGCTCCTCGTCAGACACCTTGCCAATGTCGTGTAACAAGCCGGCACGACGAGCTTTCTTAGCATTAAGCCCCAGCTCAGAAGCCATCGTAGCACAGAGATTGGCCGTCTCACGAGCATGCTGCAGTAGGTTCTGCCCATAGGAGGAGCGATACTTCATCTTGCCCACTAGACGTACCAGCTCAGGGTGCATACCATGGATACCGAGGTCGATGATCGTCCTCTTGCCCGTCTCGATGATCTCCTCCTCGATCTGCTTGCTCACACGATCTACCACCTCCTCAATGCGAGCCGGGTGGATACGTCCGTCCTGTACCAGTTGATGCAGAGCTAGGCGAGCTACCTCACGGCGCACAGGGTCAAAGGCTGAGAGCACGATAGCCTCTGGCGTATCGTCTACGATGATCTCCACACCCGTGGCAGCCTCGAGAGCTCGTATGTTACGTCCCTCACGACCGATGATGCGTCCCTTGACCTCGTCATTGTCTATATGAAAGACTGAGACCGAGTTCTCCACGGAGGTCTCCGTAGCGATGCGCTGTATCGTCGCTACGATGAGTCGTCGAGCTTCTTGCGAAGCATTCATCTTAGCCTCTTCGATCACCTCCGCTGTGTAGGCAGCCGCTTGATCACGGGCCTCTAGGCGCAGGGACTCGATGAGCTGCTCGCGAGCTTGGGTAGCGGATAGTCCACCTATCTCCTCCAGCTTAGCTTGCTGGCTGAGGATGGCCGCATTTAGCTCCTCTTGCTTCTGAGCGACTAGCTGCTCCTGCTGTGCCATCTGCTTGCGCTCATGCTCGAGGTCAGACGAAGCATCTTCTAGTTGCTTGGTACGTGCTGTGAGCGTCTGTTCCAGCTGCTGTAGGGTCGTCTCTCGACTCTGCACCTGTGCTGTGCGATCTGCTAAGCGCTCCTCCAGCTCTCCCTTGAGCTGCAAGGCGTACTCCTTGGCTTCGATCATCTTCTGCTGCTTGAGTATCTCGGCATCCTGCTGAGCTTTCTCTAGGATGCTGTCAGCCTCACGTAGCTCTTTCTTTTTTGTCTTATGTGCCTCGAGAATAACCTTGTCGGCACTCTCCTGAGCCTCCTGTAGGATGCGCTCCGCTCGCTGCTTATGGAGTCGCATCACTACAACCCATACGATGCCCCCACCGATGATGAGAGCCAACAATATGAGTAAACTAAATAGGTATATGCTAATCTGCATAAATCGTTCTTACTAAAGTGTGTATATCTAATCAGTCACAAAGTCTCCGCCATGATCGATAGAGATACAGACTCACCTTACTGAGAGATGTCCCAGTGGTCAAACGTATAGATTCGAGCGACAGATCTAGTCCTTTCTGAAAAAGGAAAGAGACGCCCTCCTTAGCCTACAACTGTCGCTCTAGAAGGCTATTTACCTCAGAGAGACGCTTCAGTAGCTCTGTCGTGTCTTTACTCTCTTTGAGCACCTCGCACTGCACGGCGATATCCACGGCCGCCATAAGCCAGTGAAGCTGCTCCTCGCTCTCTGCGGGCTGTGGGTAAGCAGCACGATACTTCTTGACGAGAGCTGATATCGTATGCTGTGCACGACGATAGTAAGGCTCCTCGCTGCGTGGCACGTCAATGGGGATAGCGATACCATCGACCAGTAGCGTGATGCTCTGCATCTCGCTCTGACGATGCTCTAGACTGTTGCTATGCTGATCCATTTGTGCCATTAGTGTGGCTGAGTTGTAGCTGTACTATGTTGTAGCTCTAGGAGAGCTATACTTTGGTCCATTCGTTTGATCATCTGGGACAGTCGCTCCTTAGCGATGCCCATATCAGTACCACTGACGATAAGTGCGCGCGCCATCAAGAGTTGCCGGTTGCGACTCTCGAGTCCCTCCAGCTCATCACACTGCTCACTGAGCCGTGCCTTGAGGTCTGCTATCTCCCTGCGCTGCGTCTCGATCTCTTGTTGCAGCGCATTCCGCTGCTCGATGAGTCGCAGAGCATTTTGGTAGAGTGCATCCACCTGTAGTTGCTCGTCGTGCGTCATTTCGTCACCATGTGTATCACAAAGGTACAGAAAAAAAAGACTCGTCCTAATAATTTGTCTCAGCCCCCTACATTGGGCTACCTTACTTGCATGATTTAGGCGTACGAGACGACGTAAACAAAAGGTCCCTACGAGGGCGTGTATGCTCTCGTAGGGACTCTTCATTTATTTATTGTATAGCTACCACTAAATGAGTGTAGCCAGTGGTCACTTCTCTAGCTTCTCTAGCTCCACTAGATTACGATCTTTGTCATAGATCTTGTAGTCTAGGAGTGCTACATCTTGATCTTCGATCAGCTTGATGTTTTTGGAGTATTTCTTCTTCCACTTAGTAAAGATAGAAGATCCCAAGAGGGGAGCCTTCTTGATATAAGCGACGACGTAGGGATGTAGATGCATGGCAAAGTTGCGAATGGGCTTGTCGCCAGAGGTCAGCTGGGCTATGATCTCCTCTAGATCATCTGTAAAGGTGATGGAGGTCTTGATCTTTCCCGAGCCTTGACAGGTAGGACAGGTCTCCTCGGTGCGTATGATGGTAGCCTGGCGTACGCGCTGTCGTGTGATCTGCATGAGTCCGAACTTGCTCAGAGGAAGTATCTTGTGGGTAGCTCGGTCATTTGCCATAAGCTTCACCATGTGCTCGTATAGCTCCTTGTTGTGAGCTGCTTCATTCATATCGATGAAGTCGATTACGATGATTCCTCCGAGATCTCGCAGTCTGATCTGTCGGGCTATGAGGTCTGCGACGGCCATATTGACATCAAAGGCGGTCTCCTCTTGTCCAGAGGTCCTACGAGCCTTCTTGCTACTATTGACGTCGATGACGTGCATAGCCTCGGTTTGCTCGATGATGATGTTGGCTCCATTGCGTAGGGTGACTTTGCGCCCGAAGAGAGTCTTCTTTTGCTTTGTCACACCACAAGCATCAAAGAGAGGGCGCTTACTGTCATCCTCATAGAGCGTGACGATCTGCTCTCTACCTGGGTCGATGTCTGCTACGTAACCTCTGAGCTCCTTGTAGTAGTCTGGATCGTTGACGATGATCTTCGTAAAGGTCTTGTTGTAGGAGTCTCGGATAAGGTTGATAGCACGATTTCGCTCCTCATAAATCTGTGTAGGAGCCTTGGCACGGACCAACTTCTTGATACTTGTCTCGAATCGATCTATCAGATCCATCATCTCCTCGACGAGCTCTTGGGTCTTTTTCCCAGCAGCTTGCGTTCGGATGATGGCTCCGTAGCCACTCTTGATGACACTCTGCACGATCGTCTTAAGCCTCGTACGCTCCTCCGTGGAGCGTATCTCGCTAGAGATGGCTACCTGATCGCTAAAGGGTACTAGGACTAGAAATCGACCCGCTATGGAGAGCTCTGCAGAGAGACTAGGTCCTTTCGTCCCGAAGGCTTCACGTGTTACCTTGACGAGGATCTTGTCACCCTTCTTGAGTCCCGAGTTGATGATATTGCCATCCTTAGGAAGGGGGGTACCTTCTTTGACTTTGTCAATGGGGGGTACCTTCTTCTTTTCCGCTATATCTTCTAATAAGTGAGTTGTCGCTCCAAATACTTTGCCTAGATCATTGTAGTGAAGGAAGCCGTTTTTCATGGGGCCTATGTTGACGAAGGCGGCGTTATTGCCTCTGACGACATTGTCTACCTCGCCAAGCAGGATGTCTCCAACAGCGTAACGGATATTTCTATTCTCCGTCCGTAGCTCTACGAGCTCGTCATCTTCGAGCACTGCCATAGACACCTCTTTGGGCTTTACATCGATGATTAGTTCACTATTCACGGTGTCTCAAATAATCTGTGCATTAATAGATTGGAAACGTGTAGAGGTCTAGTATGACCCGCCTCTTCTCTTCTCCGTCTCACAGCTACGTCGTGCCACTGCACTGCCCCGAGCTGGTGAGCTCTCGAAGTACCTAATCGCTACACCTCTACTGAGAGTAGCTGGTCTCTATGCGCATCTCGATGGCGACTCTTGAGCGAGTCTATAGATACACAGAGAGGGGAGATCTACAGATGCTGCCGTAGCACTCGTATCACGGGCGATCCCTTCTTATTAGTCTGCTGATTGATACGACAGACTTCGGCAGATGCCCGTGAGGGGTGACTACTGCAGGGTGATGGGATGAGTTGCTATGCAACAAAGCCATCCACAACCAGCCTCTCATCGGTGAGAGGTCGATTATGGCGGCTTGCTTGGTACGTTTCGTTCGTCACGATTAGATTGCCATACATATTACGATGGCTATCTAGTGTGTAGACTATGACTCTCCTGGACGATCTGCTCGTCCTAGGAGGGATCACATACGGTCGTCCTCGACCGCTTGCCTACTACTTCTTCTTATGACGGTTCTTACGTAGTCTCTTCTTACGCTTGTGCGTCGACATCTTGCGACGCTTGTGCTTCTTACCGTTTGGCATAATTGTTTCTTTTGAATTGGTCTATATTGGATCCAAGGTCATGAGGTCCGTAGCTAGCCACTACTACGATGGAGCGACCGTTGTCGTCCTCAGGACTATCTGCCTCGACTCACCCCCTGGGATACTATTTGATTATGGCTGTGAATGCTTTCGAAGGCTTGAACGTGGGAACCTTGCGGGCTGGTACGATGATCGTCGTCTGCTTGGAGATGTTGCGTGCAGTCTTCTCTGCGCGCTCCTTAACGACGAAACTACCGAAGCCTCTGAGGTAGACATTGTCTCCCTGGCTCATGGCGTTCTTGACTGTATCCATAAAGGCCTCTACAACCTGCAGGACCTCCTGTCGGTCTAAGCCTGTCGTGTCGGCTATACTCTTTACAACTTCTGCTTTAGTCATGTATTCTTAAGTAATGGGTCTTATAATGATTTGCGATGAGGCATCATGCTACCACTCCGAGAGCGCACGCACGGTGGATAAATATACAAAAAGCAACTCACACCAACCTGCTCTGACGTAAAAAAACGGAGGAGTGCTCTCGATCTCGCCCAAGAACACTCCTCTTCTTTTTTGATATATGCTCGCTCGTGGTATCAGCCTTGTGTCATAAAGCGACTTGGAGGAAAGGGAGGTGGCTGGCAAGGCTCTCTATGTAGCCCCTAGGGGAGTCGAACCCCTCTTTCCAGGATGAAAACCTGGCGTCCTAACCGATAGACGAAAGGGCCAAATCGTGCGCCAGTATCCTTAATGTAGAGTTATATCCTCAGCGAACTGATACAGTATTGCGATGTGTCGTCGTAGACTAGAGAGATTTGAGGTGAAGAGCCATCTTAGACTTCAGATTCGCAGCCTTATTGCGATGGATAATATTCTTACGAGCTAGACGATCTAGCGTAGAATACACCTTCGGCAAAGCCTGCTCAGCTTCCTGACGATCGGTCATAGCACGAAACTGCTTGACCATCGTACGCGACGTCTTGCTCGCATAGCGATTGCGAAGGCGACGTGTGGAACTCTGACGGATTCTCTTCAGCGTTGATTTATGATTTGCCATTCTTGTGATACTTAATTACTTGGTGTACTATCGATATGCGAGACTCGCTACGCGAAGTACTTCATATCAACTATTACTTGTAGCCCCTAGGGGAATCGAACCCCTATTTTCAGAATGAGAATCTGACGTCCTAACCGTTAGACGAAAGGGCCAGCAACTACTTGTAAACTGCCACCGATTGTTCGGCTCTCAGGCAATTGTGATGCAAAGGTAATACAAATTTTTCTTCTGACAAAAGATTCTCGCAAGAAAATATCCCAAAAGACTTCGTTTATCTCAGAAAATGAGATCCAGTGGGTTGATAGTCACACTCTTACGAAATGTTTGGTCAAAACAAACTTTCTATCTCAAGTCACGGCCCCAAAGGAGCTTCTCGCGGATGACCTGGGCATACGGCTTGTGCGAGAGACGTAGCAGGTGGGCTCGCTTGTCACTCTTGCGGGCGACGATCTCGACACCACAGTCGTAGACTCGCAGATTACCATCGATTACAATGGAGAAAGTGGGGTGTAGCGAAGAGACTCTCATCGTCAGCACACTGGTGTCGGGGAAGATGAGCGGAGCCATATTGAGCGTATGAGGTGCTATAGGCACTAGCAGCAAGGTCTGACACTGAGGAGTCACGATAGGGCCTCCTAGGCTAAGCGCATAGGCGGTCGAGCCGGAGGGAGTGCTCACGACCAAGCCGTCGGCAGCGTACTCAGCCAGCAAGTTGCCGTCTAGATCTACGCGTATCTTGATGATAGATCCTGTCTCTCGTTTTTGCACCGCCAGATCATTGAGCGCAGTGCCGACATGCTCTCCCGCCACACTCACATCGATCAGCGAGCGGGTCTCTATATCGTACTGTCCAGCCAGCAGATCATCGAGGTGATGCAGAGCTTCCTGTGGCTCCATCTCGGTCATAAAGCCGAGGTGCCCGCAGTTGATCGCCCATATAGGCAGCTCCACGTCTCTCAGCTTGTGCACAGCTCTCAGGAGCGTACCGTCACCTCCGAGACTTAGAGCTATGTCGCCATAGGGCGTCTCTCCACCTAGTCGCATCTGCGGATAACCCTCCGGGATACCCGCTAGTTGCAGTGCCTCCCAAAGCGGAGCCTCTATATAAAGGTCTACACCATGCTCTGCCAGTGCTGTCAGTAGTGCTGTCACATCGTCCGTGAGACGCATCGTAGCGTGGCTACCATATACTGCTATCGTATTTATCTTATGCCTATCCATCGGGGCTGTCTGATTGCATCGCTACAAAAGTACCTAAAAGAGGGCAGATCCCCAAAGAGGAGCCTCCCACAAAAGGATCGAGCGTCTAGAGCTCACTCGATCATAAAGAGCTTGGCCGATATGCGCACCCACTCGTGGATCTTCTTAACCTGGACGACCCGAGCGTAAAACTCTTTACCAGCATCCATCAGCCGTGATATGACCAGATTGAGTTCTTGGGGCACATAACCTATGCGGTGCTCCTCGTAGTAGATGGCGATGGCGTTTTCGTCGTGCTCGTTTGGCGGCTGTCGTACCATACGTAGCACTGTGTCAGGCAGTAGCGTAGGGTAAAGCTCCTGTACGATAGGGCAGAAGGAGGTCCCAGCGACTACAATGTCTAGGAGGAAGATCTCCCGCTTGGGTAGTCCTAATGCGTTGATTCCTTCAGTCCCAATGAGCGCTAGTAGCTCTGGGCTGACTGGTATGATCTCGTGACTCATAGGTTATGTGACTTATATTCCTCCATGAGTGTGACGATCGTCTGCTGCTCCTTCTCGCTCGTCTGGAGCTCCTGGATGATCGCTTCTAGCTCAGCTTGCTTCTTTAGGATCGCTACGGGGCTTGACAGTAACTCTTTCTGATCAAAAGGAAAGCTCTCCGACCGCTTGGCTATTCTAATCTCGAGGGTACTCTTCTTCTCTTGCAGTTTTTCGACTTCTGCCAAGAGTGCCTCAGGGTCTGAGGGGAGCTCTTCTTGGGGCTTCTCTTTGTTCAGTAGGGCCAACAGAGCTCGTAGCTGAGGCAGGTCTCCGATCTGATAAGCCTTTACGGTGATCAGAAAGAGTCGCTTATCCTCCTCTGTGTAGTGTGGGTTAAGGTCAGGGTGGAGTCGCTTGACGAGGGCCTTGTAGATCTCCTTGAGCTCTTTAGTCTCTTGGGAAGATAGGTGCGGTCTGTCCCAATACTCCTTGGCAGCCTTGAGCTGAGCCAGCTTTTTCTCCAGCAGCTGATGAAACTCTAGCCGCTGCTGCGCCATCTGCTTGTCTATCTCGACGAGGTCGGGTGCTTCGTCACGATTGATGTAAGCCTGTAGGAGTGAGCGCCTCAAGCGGAGCGTAGCTAGGGAGAGCCCTAGCCGTAACTGGGTGTAGAGCAACTTGCCGAAGTAGTGCATATAGAGCGCAGAGAGGTGAGGCGCCTCGTGATCCGTCATCTCTTGATACTGGGAGACGAGTGCCGTGTAGGCTACGACGAGTGTCTCGTACTGCTCCCGAAGCCTCTGATACTCTGGAGAGCATGCTAGCGGGTTCATGTCTGTCATCGCATTCCGTCTGTTAGAGCTAATCTGTGGACTAAGGTAACGTTTTTAGGGGAAAGGCAAATATCCTGAGTGCCTCCACAGCAGGCCAATCGTGTTAAGAAAAGTCTGTGTCGGGTAGCAAAAGACGTTTGCAAAAAAAGTGTAGACTACTGTAGGGGCCTGTGTCAAGATTCTGACGTCAGCGGGTGCTCACTACTTACACTTTTCCTCACCGATAGAGGGTGGTAGGGTCATGGCGCCGTAGTTCTGTAGGAGCTTCCGCCCTACGGGACATAGCCAGCAGCGACGTGGCTCACAGTAGCTTCCGTAGAGCTCTAGGAGTGCCTGCGTGTCATAAGCACTGCGGGGGTGCAATCCTTCGTGGACGAAGCGACGCACGACGCTATTGCGCTCTGCGGGGAGGTCGTGTGCACTCATCAGCGAGTCGCTCACTAAGGAGAGACCAAGCAGGTCACGCTCCTTCGTGAGGTAGTACTGAAGCGGTATGACCACATTGATCGCAATGCTCTCGATGGTAGCACGTCCTATGGTGCCGAGCTGTGCATGCGACTCGCTCCCCCAGTGGTAGTGTCGCTGCCAGTAGTCGGAGGGGGTCACCATGAGTAGCTGCTCGAGATGGGCCAACGAGGATGTGCGGAGCAGCTCGCCTGGCAGATTGTCACTATGGTAGTACAGCGCTGCTAGATAGGCAAGCCGACGATGCGGGAAGGCGCTCGGGCGCAGTCGTAGCATACGGATGGTGCCTGGCGGTAGGGGTGACAGGTGGTACTTATGTGCTAGGAAGGTAAACTCCTCTCCCAGTCGCTCCCTATACTGATCTACTTCTGGAGAGATCGGGTCACTCTCTAGCAGTCCGCCCATACCTAGGAGGAGCGCCTCGAGGGCTAGAGGCGAGCTCTTGTGCTTGAGTAGGATCGAGGGGGAGAGCCGGCGAGCGATCTGCTCGAAAGCATCGTGATTTACTTTGGCTCCTAGGTAACGCATCAGGAAGAGGTGTGTTACCGCTGCTAGATCTCCCTTGAAAAAGCTCATCGCTGCCTCTATCTGCTGACACTTCTTGTCCAGTCGTTCATGCGTAAGCTGTGCAAACCAGTCGTCCTGCACCTCCTCGGGAAGCTGGCTACAAGCCTCCCCGCAGCGCGGTATCTGCGGAGCCTCGGTGAGTTGCTGCGCTATGGCCAGCAAGTCAGGATTGATCTGCATACGGCAGGTGATAGGCGGCGTGCCAGCCTGCAGAGAGATGGGACCATCGTCCTGCAGTACGATATGTAGCAGTACATTATTGTAAGCTGGGTCTAGCTGGTGCCCATGGCGTAGCCAGTCTGTCGTATGGCAATGTATCTCGCCATTGCCCGCCCAGGTCAGGGAGCCTATACGCAGCTTAAGATTGCTAAAGTCGGGCCCGCCATTGGTATTGTATCGTCCCGGGTCGATGACGATCGGCGTCACCCCCTCGGGGATGCAGGGGTGTGGCTCGAAGGTGAGCGACTCGTAGAGCCTATTGCCCCATATCTGGTGTAGCCACGTCTCCTGCATCGTCTATGTGGTCAGATCAGATGTAGTCCTGTCCAGCCTCTATCTCCACATCGGTGACATAGTTCTTGATACTCTGCTCCGCCTCACGCTTGCAGATGAGCAGCACGTTGCCATGCTTAGCGATGATACAGTCGTCGACGCCTTGCACGACTGCCAGGAGGTCTGGGTCATCGATGTAGAGGATATTATTCATCGACTCGTAGAATTGGGTCTTCTCGTGATTTGTCACATTGCCCGTCTGATCCTTGGAGCTCTGATCATAAAGAGCTCCCCAGGTGCCTAGGTCAGCCCAGCCAAAGGTCGCGGGAGTGACCAGCACATTGTCCGCTTTTTCCAAGACCCCGTAGTCGATGGATATACTAGGGCAGTATGGATAGATCTCCTCGATCGCCTCTTGCTCGCGGGCGGTACCGAAGTCGCTCGCCCGCTCGGTAAAGAGTCTGCTCACCTCGGGCATATACTTGGCAAAAGCATCGAGGATCGTCTTGACGTGCCAGACGAACATACCACTGTTCCAGAGGAACTCGCCACAGGAGACAAATATCTCGGCCATCTCACGATTGGGCTTTTCGGTAAAGACCTTCACCTTGTGATACTGTCCGTCGAGAGGCATCTCGCTAGAGTCCACCTGTATGTACCCGTATCCCGTCTCGGGCGCTGTGGGCTTGATGCCTAGCGTCAGGAGGTAAGGGTGTAGCGCTGCAAAGCGGAGCGACTGGCTGACGGTCTGGACGAAGTTGTCCTCATTCATAATGATATGATCCGAAGCCGCCACAACGATCGAAGCCTTAGGGTCTCGCTGCTGGATATGGTAGCAGGCGTAAGCGATACATGGGGCTGTGTTGCGTCGTAAAGGCTCGGTGAGGACCTGGTCTCGCTTGAGCCCTGGAAGCTGCTCGAGAGTCAGATCGACGTAGTCGGCATGGGTGACGATGTAAATATGATCCTCAGGGACGATCCGTAGGAACCGCTTGTAAGTGTCCTGTAGGAGTGAACTTCCCGTGCCGAAGAAGTCTAGAAATTGCTTGGGTCGTGACTGACGTGAGATAGGCCAAAAGCGACTCCCCACCCCGCCACTCATGATGACACAATAGTAATGCTCCATGAGAATTGAGTTGTATTGAGTTTGCTGTTACAAAGCTACTAATAAAAAGGGTGCCACGCAATGAGAGAGGCATGCTCGGCTCATGCTGCGTCAGTTGTGTCAAAGGTTACAGCATCGCGGTTTTTAACGGAGACGGACGCCCTCCGACTCGACACTGGCGTGCGTCCTTACAGCGGGTCACGCGTGTCGGGCGAACTACCTTATATAATAGAGCAAATAGCTCGGAAGGATCGTCCCATACTCATGGGACGAATTTGTCCCACCCGCATTGGAATCAAAAAATCCCCACGGAGGGATTTTCAAATCCCCAGGTAGGAATTTTGAAATATCCAGGTGGAAAAGGAAAATTCTCCACGTGGGCGTGAAATGAAACTTCGGAGGAATCAAACGATATGTCCGAGGAATTATTTCTCGCCTACGTGGAGAATAAAAAATAGCCACGTGGAGATTTCAGATTTTCCACGTGGCTATTGGTCTGTTGGGTCGTTCGGGGGACGGAGTTTGTGTCTATCGCTTGCCCGAGGCGTCGATCTTGAGGAAGAGTGCGAGCATCAGTGAGAAGCCCCAGAGCGAGGAGCCTCCATAGCTGAAGAAGGGGAGCGGGATGCCGATGACGGGCACCAGCCCCAGCACCATACCCACATTGACCATAAGGTGAAAGAGTAGGACGCACGCTAGGCAGTACCCATAGACCCGCCCGAAGGTGGAGGGGTGTTGCTCCGCTCGCCACATGATGCGTAGGATCATAGCGAGGAAGAGTAGAAGCAGACCGACGGATCCCGCAAAGCCTTGCTCCTCGCCGATGGTGCAGAAGATGAAATCGGTGTCTTGCTCGGGGACATACTTGAGCTTCGTCTGGGTGCCCTGGAGGAACCCTTTGCCTGTGAGGCCGCCTGAACCGATGGCGATCTTTGCCTGATCCACATTGTACCCAGCTCCGCGTGGATCCTGCTCGATGCCGAGGGATACCGCTATACGGGTCTGCTGATGCGGTGCGAGGATGTCGTTGTAGACGTACTCTACCGAGAGCGAGAAGGCCAGCAAGCCTAAGCTGGCTAAGCCGACTAAGAGGTAGGAGCGGGAGTAATGTAGCAAAGCGCGAACGAAGCAGAAGAGGATGATGCAGCTCATCAGTACTAAGGCGACATAGCTGTAATCGATCTGCAGCCAGCGCAGAGAGATATACATACCGACGAAGTATACGGCGGTGACGATCCACAAGATGCGCCGCTCACGTGGCTTCCACCGTACGATGCTACTGAGGTAGAGGAGCGTAGCTGCTGAGATGATGCTACAGATGAGGAGCCGACTAGCGTCGGTCGCACCCCAGCTCACGTCGGCCAGCATGAGTGACACCACAAAGAGCGTCACCGCTAGCGAGGCGAGTAGAAGGAAGGCTCCTGAGAGTCCCTCACGATAGAGTGCTAAGAAGAAGGCGCAGAAGACGAGTGCCGACCCTGTCTCGCTCTGCAGGATAATGATCGCCATGGGCAAGAGGATGATCGCAAAGACCTCTAGATAGCCGCGCAGGGTGGTGAGCTTGAACTCGGGACGATTGAGCCAGTAGGCGAGCATGAGTGCGGTGCCGAGCTTGGCAAACTCAGCGGGCTGCACCCTGACGGGACCTATGACGAGCCACGAGCGGGAGCCTTTGATGTCAGGTGCCACGATAGCAGTTACGATGAGCAGGAGTATAAAGGCGATGTATAGGTATGGCGCCCCAGACTCAAAGAGATCTTCGTCGATGAGTAGCACGATCCCGCCTAGCCCCAGAGCTAGAGAGATCCATATGAGCTGCTGCATCGGTCGGCCTCCCATCTCTAGCAGATGACCCGGCGTGAAGTCGTACGTGGCGCCACAGATAGCGAGCCACCCCCCAGCTACCATCAGGAGATAGAGGATGATGAGCGGCCAGTCAAGGCGCATCAGTAGGTTGCTACGTCGCTGCTTACTAAGGTATGGCATGCTGCTTGTTGGTTCTTAGGTGTCGTGTGTGTAGAAGATCTTCTGTCGGCTGATCTGCTCCACAATGGCTTGAGAAGTCCCTGAGAGCTCGCCATCACGTAGGTAGTACTCCATCATGACGCGCCCGATAGGTACGCCGTATATGGCTCCGAAGCCGCCGTTCTCAACATAGACGCTGATCGCCACTTTGGGGTCTTCGAGAGGAGCAAAGCCGATGAAGGCGGAGTGGTCTTTGCCAAAGCGGTTTTCGGCTGTACCGGTCTTACCGCATACGTTGATTTCGCCTGGAGCAAAGTTAGCCCGACGACAAGTGCCCGCTAGGACGGCGCCGTGCATCCCCTGTGCGATCTCCTCCCAGTAACCTGGCGAGACGATCGTATGGTGCGGTGTCCTATAAATGGAGTCTAGTGGGGAGTGCTCGATCTTGCGGACGACATGGGGCTTGTAGTAGTACCCTCTATTGGCGATGGTAGCTGCGAGGTTTGCCATCTGGAGGGGGGTGAGCAGCACCTCGCCCTGACCGATGGAGAGGGAGATGATGGTGGAGGAGTTCCAGCGTCGATAGACGCGATCGTAGACGGAGCTATTGGGTATGAAGCCACGGTTCTCGCCCGCTAGGTCGACGCCAAGCTTGTAGCCGAAGCCAAAGTCTACCATATAGTCTCGCCACTTATTGAGCGCATCCTGCACGCTGGGGTAGCGTGTGCGATCGTCTAGTAGGAAGTGCAGTCCCCAGCAGAAGTAAGCGTTGCAAGAGGTGGTTAGCGCACTGCGCAGATTGAGCGGGGAGGCATGACCGTGGCAGGCGGGACGTCCTCGCATACGAGGATACCCATGAGCACAGGAGAGGAGCGTGGAGGGGGTGACGAGATGCTCCTGAAGCATCAAGGCGCCCATGGCGGGCTTGAAGGTAGAGCCGGGGGGGTAGGTACCCATGATGGCTCGGTTGAAGAGAGGCTTGCCCTCCTGTAGGACTAGCTGCTGGTGTGCCTTGCCTAAGCTCTTGCCTTGCAGCAGGCGCACGTCGTAGGAGGGTGAAGAGACGAGACAGAGCACTTCGCCACTCTTGGGCTCGATCATGACGATAGCACCACGCTTGCCCTGCAGGAGCTTTTCGCCTAGGCTCTGCAAACCTATGTCGATGCTGAGGGTCAGATCTTCGCCAGGTATCGCCTCGATGTCGTCAGCACCATCGTTGTAGCTCCCCTGGATCCTACCACGGGCGTCTCGGAGCAGGAGGTTGACACCATTGCGCCCTCGTAAGATGCTGTCGTAGGTGCGCTCGACGCCACTCTTGCCTACATATTGTCCGAGAGCGAGGGTACTATCGGCTTTGAGCTCCTCGGGACTGGACTCGCCTAGGTATCCGAGTAGCAGTGCGGCATTGGGCTGGTCGGAGCGACGTACAGCGCGGGGACGAAGTGTGAAGCCTGGTAGACGGAAGAGCTGCTCCTGTATGAAACCCGCCTCTTCGCTGGTGAGCTGTGACCAGAAGAGTTGCGGAGTAAAGGGCGAGTAGCCGGGATTGATCGAGCGATCCCGCAGTGCCGTCATGCGATCCTTGAGCTCGAGCTCGGAGGTGTGGAGGAGGCTGGACAGTAGGGGCATGTCGAGGGTGTCGGCGAGCTCTTTTGTAGTGACGAGGAGGTCGTAGGCTGGCTCGTTGTAGACGAGTAGTGTCCCTTTGCGGTCATAGATGACGCCTCGGTCAGGGAAGATGACCTCTTCATAAAGAGCATTGCGCATAGCGCGCTCTTTGTACTCTGAGCTTACGAGCTGCAGATAGCCGAGCCGTATGACATATAGCACCACGATGCTTATAGCGATCATCGGGAGGACGGCGATGCGTAGTCGATGGCGTGAACGCTCCATATATTTATCCGCTAGCTCTGATGCCGTGGCAGGTGCTCGAGGAAGAGCATCTGCAGGATCATCACGATGAGATAGGTCAGGAGCATACTACTACCCATCCTGAGAAAGTAATAGCCCCAGTCGAAGCCGCGCAGTGAGTCTAGCGTGAAGAGGACAAACTGATGGATCGCGACCATCTCTAGGATAACGAGCCAGATGCCCCAACCATGTATGCGCATGGAAGGAGCGCGGCGTAAGTTGCTCTCGACATCTACGGCAGGAGCTAGGAGGTAGTTGCGTAGGAAGCCGACGAGCGTCAAGGAGGCCATGTGTAGCCCTGGGGTGCCACTGAGGAGATCGACGGAGAGTCCGACGAGTGCTCCGACGAGTGTGAGCCACTCTCGCGGAGTATCTACGCTAAAGAGTAGTAGCGCAAAGAGATAGACCGACGGGGTCGCATAGCGAAAGAGCTGTATGTAGTTAAAGACCTCGACCTGTAGCAGTACTAGCAGTACGATGCCTAGGGTGGTCCATATCATTTGTAGTCTCATAGATCCTCTTTGCTCTCTGGCTTCTCTTGGTTCTTGGGCTTCTCTTGGTTCTTGGGCTCCTCTAGGTTCTTAGGTTCCTCTAGATTGATCGTATAGCCACCCGTTATCACATAGACGTGGTGTAGCTGCCCGAAGTCTGTCGCGAGAAGCACAGGGAGCTCCTTGCGATAGGTCAGGGGCGTACCCTCAGCGCCTTCGCCCTCTAGTCTGCCGATCACCATGCCTGGCGGAAAGATCGCAGAGTAGCCACTCGTCACGAGCGTGTCCCCGACGGCTAGATGCGCATGCTTGGGCAAGCCCCGCACGATGCTCTCCGAGGGAGAGAGCTTTTGTCGCCACGAGAGATTTCCCACATGCCTTTCGCGTAGTGTCATACAGCTGAGGGTCAGGCTCTCGTTGATGAGCGGTACGACCGTAGCGTAGCGAGCCCCTACCTGAGCAACGATGCCTACGACACCGCTCTGGGAGACGACCCCCATATTGGGCTTGATGCCGTCACGAGCGCCACGATCTATGGTCATCATATTGTTTGCCTTGAGATAGGTCAAGCTGACGACCCGTGCCGTCACAAAGGTAAAGCTAGGCTCCTCCCGCACGATGGTGTCTAAGGTGTCTAAAGGTGTCAGCACCTGTGGTACGACGGTGTCTGCGAGGAAGTATTCGAACTGCCTCTGCAGGGAGAGGTAGCGCCCTTCGAGCGCTGCCAGCTGTGCCGTGAGCTGTTGGTTCTGCTGCTGTAGCGATAAGTAGGAGCGCCAGCGTGACCCCTCGGTATGAATCCTCCCCACGACAGACGAACTGGCAGCCGCTCCCACGAATGAGTGGTAGAGACTGCCATGAAAGAGTAGGAGCAAGGCGACCGCCTCACACACCACTAGGAGCACCCAGTGCAGGTTCGCACGAAGGAGTTCGAGGAGACGACGCATGGTTATCTCTTATTGCTATAGTGCCACGTGACTACCCTCTAGTGAATGAGAAAGTTGTAACTATCTACATTCTTGAGCGCCTTGTCGGTACCCATAGCCACAGCGCGTAGTGGATCCTCGGGGACGTTGAACTGTATCGCGAAGCGACGTGTCAGTCTATCCGCCAGACCACGCAGGAGTGCACCACCGCCTGTCAGGGAAATACCGTTTTGCGTTACATCGGAGTAGAGCTCAGGAGGCGTACTCTCTAGTGTCTTGAGGATAGCGCTCTCGATCTTGACTATAGACTTGTCGAGACACTGAGCGATCTCCTGATAGGAGACGCTGATCTGTCGTGGCAGAGAGTCCATCAGGTCGGCACTCGTGACGATAAAGTCTTCGGGAGCGTTGTCTAGCTCAGCGAGAGCACTACCTACCTCGATCTTGATCTGCTCTGCGGTACGCTCACCGACACGTACATTGTGCTTCTGGCGCATGTACTCCATAATGTCGTGGGTGAACTCGTCACCGGCTACACGTATCGACTGCTTGGAGGAGATACCACCGAGCGAGATGACAGCTATCTCGGTCGTACCACCGCCTATGTCGACTACCATGTTGCCCTCAGGGGCGAGGACATCTATGCCGATGCCTATAGCGGCAGCCATCGACTCATAGAGCATATAGACGTCACGACCGCCAGCGTGCTCGCTCGAGTCCTTGACGGCGCGTATCTCTACTTCAGTACTGCCCGAGGGTACACTGACTACCATACGTAGTGAGGGGGAGAAGAGCGAGTGCGATTTCTTATTGATCTGCTTGACCATACCTCGGATCATCTTCTCGGCTGCGTCAAAGTCCGCTATGACGCCATCTCTGAGAGGACGCACCGAGCGAATGTACTCGTGTCCCTTCTCATAGATCTCTCGCGCCTTCGTACCCACGGCAATCACCTCGTCGTTGCGCCGATCGAAAGCGATGACACTAGGCTCATCGAAAACGATCTTCCCATCCTTCATTATAATCGTATTAGCTGTGCCGAGGTCAATAGCTAATTCTTGTCGTAGTTTGAATAGTCCCATATATTGTTTGGTTGTGACTAATGATTAATGTCTAAAGTGGCGAATACCTGTCGTCACCATGGCAACGCCCTGCTCGTTGCACGCGTCGATGCTTTCCTGGTCTCGTATCGATCCTCCAGGCTGTACGATTGCTGTGATGCCGGCTGTGGCTGCTAGATCCACACAGTCACGGAAGGGGAAGAAAGCGTCGCTCGCCAGGACAGCCCCCTTGAGGTCAAAGCCAAAGGTGTGCGCCTTCTGGATCGCTTGTCTGAGAGCAGAAACACGAGAAGTCTGGCCGATACCTGTCGCTAGTAGTTGGCTGTCACGGACGATAGCCAGCGCATTGCTCTTGCAGTACTTGACGATGCTCTCGGCCATACGGATGTCTGCCATCTCATCTTCGGAGGGCGTAGCCTCCGTGACAGATGTGTAGACGACTGGCTCGGAGAGTATGTCAGGCGTCTGTACCAAGTAGCCACCCGCAGCTGTGCGGATGCTGTCTAGGTCGGGTAGGGGAGCTTTCTGTAGTAGGAGGATGCGCTTCGACTTCTGACCCAATATCTGCAAAGCTTCAGTGTCAAAGTCTGGAGCTATGAGTACCTCAAAGAAGACATGCGAGATCTGCTCTGCTGTCTCCTTGTCGATTGCTCTATTTGCCACTAGGATACCGCCAAAGGCAGACTCCGTGTCCGCCTCATAAGCTGCTTGCCAAGCCTCCGAGATCGTCTCGCGTGAAGCGATACCGCACGGGTTGGTGTGCTTGAGTACCGCAAAGGTGGGCGCTTCGAACTCCTGAATGAGATGCACGGCAGCGTCTAGATCCTGTAGGTTGTTGTAGGATAGCTCCTTGCCTTGTAGCTTGTCAAAGTAGTGATCTAGGTCGCCATAGTAGAAGCCCATCTGGTGAGGATTCTCGCCATAGCGTAGGACTCGTGGGTTGCGCCCGGAGATATGTAGTGCCGTATGAGCGCCTGCATCAAAGTAATTGAAGATATCACTATCGTAGGTCGCTGTCACCTCAAAAGCACGCAGCGCATAGCTCCTTCGCTCTGGTAGCGTTGTAGAGCAGCCGTCACGCTCCAGCAGCTCTATGAGCCCGTCGTACTGATCACGATGCGAGCAGATAAGCACGTCGTGGTAGTTCTTTGCCGCAGCACGTATGAGGGAGATACCGCCGATGTCGATCTTCTCAATGATCTCCTCCTCACTGGCACCACTAGCGACCGTCTCAGCAAAGGGGTATAGATCCACAATGACAAGGTCTATCAGGGGGAGGGTGTACTGCGCTACCTGCTCCTCATCATGCGCATTGTCTCGCCGTGCAAGGATACCTCCGAAGATCATTGGGTGGAGTGTCTTGACGCGTCCTCCTAGGATAGAGGGCAGAGAGGTCAGAGCCTCTACCGGTGTGCAGGGTATCCCGAGCGACTCGATATACTGCTGAGTGCCTCCCGTGGAGACGATCTCTACCTCGGCTGCATGTAGTATACGTGCGATGCGATCGATGCCCTCCTTGTGGTAGACTGATATGAGGGCTCGCCGGATAGGTCTTGTAGTCATAGTGCTTGTGGCGTGTGGTATAGGGTAAATAGTAGCTCTCCTAGGTAGCCCCTGAGAAGAGCAAGATGTCGGTCATAGCTACAGTAGCTACAAAGGTAGTAAAAAGAGCGGATAAAGAGAGCTTCTTGCTAGTGGTTCGTTTAAAAAAGGCGGTCACGTGAAGGTTTGACATCTTCACGTGACCGCTAATTAATTGTCCTCACCCCCTAGATGAAAGGGTGAGTCATCGTCTTGTCAGACAGTCTATACGAAACTTTATAGGTTCGGATTGACCTTATGCCACTCGGCAACGGGCGGTATGACGCCCATCTCGATGATCTGCTCGCGCATACCCTCTAGATGCTTGTAGCTCTTGTCTAGAGCAGCCTCCTCCTCGGGTAGACCGTCTACCTCCTTGTAGGTCACGCCCTCACGAGTTATGGTAGTCTCACGCGCCATCATCACGTTCTTGTAGCGATGGTCACTGACGAAGCACCCTGCGGGCCAGCGGAATGGCTCACCGCCCATAGCCGCGCGAATCATCTCTATGGAGACGTAAGCGGGGCTCTGGAAGCTAGAGCGACCACGTAGTGCGATAATGTTTGCACCGCCCTTGATGACACGCTGCTGGAGTGCAGCCCACTGGTCATGCGTGAGGCGATCGGTGCCGATGAGATCCGTCAGAGGCTTCCCGTCGATGCGGGCTGTGCTGGCGAAGACGGCCATCTGCTCTCCGTGACCACCATAGGTACGAGTATTCGTTACCTGACTCTGCCGGAGCCCGAAGTGCTTAGCTAGCTCGCTCTGTAGACGTGTACTATCAAGCGCAGCAAGGGTAGTCACCTGTGAAGGCTTAAGGCCTGAGTGTATCAGCGTGACTAGCCCCGTGATATCTGCGGGGTTGAAGATGATGACTACATGGTTCACATCGGGGCAATACTGCTTGATGTTGCGCCCCAGCTCAGCAGCTATCTCGGAGTTCCCCTTAAGGAGGTCTTCGCGTGTCATGCCCTCTTTGCGAGGTGCGCCACCAGAAGATACGATATACTTAGCTCCTCGTAGAGCCTCTGCGATGTCAGAGGTAAAGGTTAGATTGATTCCATCGAAGCCACAGTGACGCATCTCCTCCCAGACACCCTCGAGACCCTTAGCATAGGGGTCGTAGAGGCAGATGTTTGGGGTAAGGCGCATCATGGCAGCGGTCTGCGCCATGTTTGATCCGATCATGCCGGCAGCACCGATGATGACCAGCTTGTCTTGTGTTACGAAACTCATAGTGTCTTATACTTGTTGAAATGATTGATACGCTATCTCTTGTCTAGAACAGGAAAAGATCGAGAGCCGGTCATCAGACCTGCAAGGGTCGTACGCACTAGCTCCCGATCTCTCCACTAGAGTGTTATCCTATTTAAGCCTCGTAGCGACGAGCGATCTCTTTCCAGTCGATGATAGACCAGAGATCCTTGACGTGGTCGGCACGGCGGTTTTGATAGGTTAGGTAGTAAGCGTGCTCCCATACGTCGAAGCACATCAGAGGCTTGAGACCCTTGCGTAGTGGGTTGCCAGCGTTTGGCTCCTTCTCTATTGAGAGCTTGCCCTGGTTGTCACTAGCTAGCCACGCCCAGCCTGAGCCAAAGAGTGAAGTGCAGGCCTCGTTGAAAGCCTTCTGAAACTCCTCAAAGCTGCCGAAGTCACGCTTGATAGCCTCAGCGAGCTTGCCCTCGGGCTGACCACCCGCCTTGGGAGCAAACTGTAGGAAGTACATATTGTGATTCATCACCTGGCCAGCCTGATTGTATAGCTTGCCCTCAGCCTTGCGGACGAGATCCTCCAGAGAGGCATCCTTCAGGTCAGAGTCGGGGAGTAGCTTATTGAGTGTATCTACGTAGCCCTTGAGGTGCTTGCCGTGGTGATACTGAATCGTCTCAGCGCTGATTACAGGCTCAAGTGCATTGTTTGCGTAGGGGAGCTTTATTAGTTCGTGTGTCATGTTGCTTTATTTGTTTATGTTAAGTGTTACAGATGCATCTCTAGTCTCGCAGCTCATATATCTGGAGCTACCAGCCTAGACTGCATCACAAAGGTATATAAAAAGAGCTACAAATACAAGTCCCCTTAGGAGGATCTTCCGCAAATCTTACAAGTAGCCCGCTGTAAGGTCCTACGGCTCTAACTTCTAATCCCTAACCTCTAATTCGATAGACACGTGGAAAAAATCAAATCTCCACGTGGATATTTTTTATTCTCCACGTAGGGAAGAAACATTTCCTCCGAAGTTTCATTTGATTCCTCCGAAGTTTCATTTCATCTCTACGTAGAGAATTTTTATTCTCCACGTGGAGAATCCAAAATTCCTACGTGGAGATTCGATCTTTTGGGTCAAAGTGCGTTTCATTCCCTAGCGAGACACTATAATATAATAGGAGAGCCTACAATCCTCACTGGGACTGTAGGCTCTCTTTGCTAGACGATCGAGTGTCTACTCTCGGCTAGACCTCTGTCTAGGTGTGCTGCTAGAGACACCTTAGGTGTGAGGCCGGACGCACAGGCGCGTTACTCAGCGTCCTTGTGCTCTTCAGCGTGCTCGGAGCCCTCCTCGGTCTCGCTAAGCTCACCCCCAGCAGCATCCTTACCACGAGCAGCACGTGTCTGCTTGACTGCGCAGACGACAGCCTGTGGAGCGTCTACAAGCTCGAGACCCTCGAAGGATAGCTCGTGAACTTGTATCGTCTTGCCTAGCTTGAGGTTGGTTACGTCAATGACCAGAGTCTCAGGGATCTTGTCATAGATGGCACGTACGCGTAGGTTGCGCTTCTCACGTACCAGCTTACCACCGGCTCTAACACCGACAGCGTGACCATCGAGTACGACAGGTACGCTCATGACGATAGGCTTATCCTCGCTTACCTCGTAGAGATCTGCATGGAGCGTCTTGTCACTTACTGGGTGAAACTGCACCTCCTTCAGTACAGCCTTGACCTGCTTGCCCTCGATGTCTAGCTCGATGAGATAGATATCAGGTGTGTAGATCAGCTTGTTGATATCGTCAGCCTTGACGATAAGGTGCTGTGTCTCGCTACCTCCGTAGAGGACTACAGGTACGAGCCCTTCAGAACGGAGCCCCTTGGTAGCTTTCTTGCCGAGCTGGTCGGCCTTGCGCACGGTGGCGCTGAGCTTAAAATGCTTCATTAGTACAAATAGTTAGTGTTACTCAAAATTAGTCTCGCTAATCTCCCATTACACTGTGGTGCACTGTTAGAGCCTCTGTGACGGGTGTCGGACAGTCGTGTCAACCTTCGCGTCAGCTCCACTAGAGACCAAAGATCCCCATCCCGCAAGAGGGGGTGTACAATTGGATTCATAGGAAAACCGTCTGCAAAGGTACAAATTTTCTATCGATCAGACGTTAAGAATTTCAGATCCTTGATCTCGCAACGCGTTATTAGATAAGATTTTTGTACCTTTGCGCCATTGTACAGAGTAACTATACATACAGTTTTACCTATTAAATCACCACAACTTACTAAATGAGTAACAATCCAACGGATCGTATCCAGCCACTCGCAGACTTCGACTGGTCTGGCTACGCACAGGACACTGACATCTCTCCTGAGATGCGCAAAGAGCGCGAGGCGATTTATGACAAGACTCTGACGACGATCAAAGAGAACGAGGTCGTCATGGGTAAGGTCATGTCTATCAGCAAGCGCGAGGTACTAGTCAACATCGGCTACAAGAGTGCAGGCATCATCTCTGCCAACGAGTTTAACTACAACAAGGATCTCAAGGTCGGAGACGAGGTTGAGGTACTTGTCGAGAGCAAGGAGGACCGCTTCGGTCAGCTACAACTCTCTCACCGCAAGGCTCGTGCAGCTCGTGCTTGGGAGAAGATCGCAGCTGCTCAGGAGAATGACGAGGTCATCCTAGGCTACATCAAGAGCCGTGTCAACGGCGGTATGATCGTCGACATCTTTGGCATCGAGGCATTCCTCCCAGGATCACAGATCGACGTACGTCCTATCAAGGACTACGATGCTTTTGTCGACAAGACGATGGAGTTCAAGATCGTCAAGGTCAACCCCGAGTATCGCAACGTAGTCGTATCACACAAGGTCCTCATCGAGGCAGAGCTCGAGCAGCAGAAGAAGGAGATCATCTCCAAGCTCGAGAAGGGTCAAGTCCTCGAGGGTGTCGTCAAGGGTATCACCTCTTATGGTGCTTTCGTCGACCTCGGTGGCGTAGACGGTCTGATCCATATTACCGACCTCTCTTGGGGTCGTATCGGAGATCCCTCTGAGGTGGTCTCTCTCGATGAGAAGATCAACGTGGTCATCCTCGACTTTGATGAGGAGAAGACACGTATCGCTCTTGGTCTCAAGCAGCTTATGCCTCACCCATGGGATGCGCTCGATCCTAACCTGAAGGAGGGCGACATCATCCATGGCCGTGTCGTCGTTATCACAGACTACGGTGCATTTGTAGAGGTAATCCCAGGTGTCGAGGGTCTGATCCACGTCAGCGAGATGTCCTGGACGCAGCACCTACGCAGTGCTCAGGAGTTCCTCACCGTAGGTCAGGAGGTAGACGCTGTCGTCCTCATGCTCGACCGCGAGGATCGCAAGATGAGCCTTGGTCTCAAGCAGCTCAAGCCCGATCCATGGGAGACCATCGAGCAACGCTTCCCTGTAGGATCTAACCACGAGGCTCGCGTACGCAACTTCACCAACTACGGTGTCTTCGTTGAGCTCGACGAGGGTATCGACGGCCTGATCCATATCAGCGACCTATCCTGGACACGCAAGGTCAAGCACCCCAATGAGTTCGTCAAGGTCGGTCAGATGATCGAGGTACAGGTACTAGAGATCGACAAGGAGAACCGTCGTCTCAGCTTGGGTCACAAGCAGGTAACGGAGAATCCTTGGGATGAGTTCGCTAAGGAGTTCACCATAGGCTCTATCCACGAGGGTACCGTCATCCGTATGAACGAGAAGGGTGCCACCATCGCACTACCTTATGGTGTAGAGGCTTTTGCTACTCCTAAGCATCTAGTCAAGGAGGATGGCTCTAGCGTCGCACTAGACGAGAAGCTTCCCTTCAAGATCCTAGACTTCAACCCCGAGATGCAGCGCATCATCGTCTCTCACAGCCGCATCCACGAGGATGCTGAGCGTGCCGAGCGTCGTCAGGCTGCTACCGAGGAGCGCAACCAGCAGGTACGTGACGCTGCCGCTGTAGCTGCTACACAGCAGAGCGTAGAGCGTGCTACTCTAGGAGACCTTGACGAGCTAGCTGCTCTCAAGGAGCGTCTAGAGAGTGCTGAGTAATCCGTGCAAAAGATGTAACGATCTTTTGGTGAGGCTGTAAAGCCCACTGGAATAGGTCGGCAGTAAATAATTAGAGAGGTGACATCCCCAAGGGATCGTCACCTCTCTTCATATGTAGCTCATACAGTCCTGAGGAAGTCCGCTGCCGACGGCTCTCTCTTCCGTAGATTAGGAGTCAGGGCTGACGCATTATAATTCCATTTCGAAGATTTCCTCTGGAGTCATTCGAGAGCAATAGTGTCCTAAACGTTTTTGGCGGGAGAAGGGTGTAAGATAGCTGTCAAGCGGGTCAATCGCCCCTTGACATTTGCGGTAAAAACGGGGGTATCCCCCCTATGCTATTTCGGGCTCGTCTGGAGGCGGTGGAAACGGATCATTTATCCACTGAAAGAGGTCGATTTTGGTGAAAGTGTTGAGTCTCAAAGAGGCTGTTAAGTTGGAGAGACTCCAGGGGTGTTTTGCTATTCGCTTGAGATATTGAAGTAGGAGAATCGTAATCAAAGCCGTTCAAATCTGAATCTCAACAGCGTTTTGAGAGGTTCCTAGAAAACTCTTGATGTGCAGGTTTTGCTTGAGCTTTCTAAAGAAGATCTCAATCTTCCAACGTGAACGATATAGTGCTGCAATAGTGCTGGCTGCGTGCTTAAAGTCATTGGTATACAGATCAATCGTATAGCCTCCTTGAACATTGTAGATGCCTATCCTACGAATCTTCTTAGGGTACTTGCTTCTCTACTCCTGTCAGTCTCACCTCTTCATCTATCAGTATCTCTTGAGATGTCGTATCAGGCAAATCTCTCTCCCTTATTGATTCAAATTGGATGTTGTCTCTTCCTCTGACGATGAAAACAACCCCTGTGCTGTCCCAAATATTGGAAGAGTGCATAAAAGACATCTTCGAAGAACTGAGAAGTCCTATTGGCGTTTTGGTAACTGATGTTGGATTTGGAGGGAGTTCGTGATAGACCTAGATGATTGAGATTGCCCGTGGCAGATTTGTAGCCCCTCTGAGATTTGACGTAGCGACACGCTACCCGAGAATTGGCTGAAGATCATAGTCACCAAGTGGCTCCACGAGTTAAAGCCCTTTGCATGCTTGTCTGTGTCATGCTTCTTGACTAATCGTTGGATGATTTCTCGAGGTATGAGTCGGATTACTTGTGCGAATAGTGTTATATTTGCTATTGAAAAGGGTGGTTTGTGACAGCTCTCACTAGCTGTGCTTTGTTTCCAATTACAAACCTACCCTTTTCTCTTTACCCTGCAAAACGTTTAGGACACTATTGGTCCAACGCTGCATTTTGGCATAAGTATATACCTAATTTTGCGACGAGTTTTTTATAATATGAAACTGATAGAGATAACAACAAAAGAAGCCTTCGCGGCATTCTGCGCAAAGGAATTTCCTAACCAACCCTACAGTTGGAACGGTGATTGGTGCTTTGTCCAAGCAGGAACTCATTTGGGTGATTGCCTTCATTATGAATTTAATGGAGGCAAGGTCAGCTTGCATATAGAAAGTGAACCAGGAACTTGGAGAGGGATTCGCAACTATCTTAATGCACATGCTCCTTATGCTAACATAACCCCAAAAGGCTGGTGGGGACGCCAAAATGGGGCATGGACATTAAAGACAGAGATTACCTGTGAGTCGGATTTTTATCAAGCATTCAAAGATATTCGTGATGCTTTGGAATATCATATTATACAGTATGAGAGGGGACTTCAGATTGAACGTGGCGTGAAAGAGGCAGAAGAAAGTAACAAGTTACGTTCTTCAATACAAACTGTCGGCGAGACACTGACTGCTCAATTGCGAATACCATATTACCAACGCCCATATCGTTGGACAAAGAACAACGTACTGCAATTATTAAAAGATATCCGCGACAATTGGAAAACTGAAAAGCAGACATATAGGATAGGCAGTGTAATTCTCCACACAGATGGTGAATTCAACGACATTGTGGATGGGCAGCAGCGCATCACCACGATTGCGTTGCTATTACATGAATGTGCGATGCCCACACCGGCAATGAAGACTCTTAGATACGCCCATGCCGACTCGCTAAAATCCATTCGTAACAATCGCCAGGTTATAGCTGATTGGCTTAGAGAAAATGTTGAAACTGGAAAAGACCGAGAGGAATTTGCGCATTATGTAATGGATAACTGTGAGTTTGTACAGATTATCGTTTCTGAGCAATCGGAGGCCTTCCAGATGTTTGATTCTCAAAACGGACGAGGCAAGGAACTGGAAGCTTATAATTTACTCAAAGCTTTCCATATTAGAGCTATGGAACAAAATAGTCAGGAGGAACGCATCGCATGTGACGTAAGATGGGAAGCCGCTACGCAATATGACGCAACCCCGTTGATTCCAGACGATGGTAGTATCGACATTCTACGCCAGATATTCAATGAGCAACTTTATCGTTCACGTCGGTGGATACGCACGACAGAAGCCAAGAAGTTCTCCAAAGCGAAAATCGGCGAATTTAAGGGATGTACTATAGATAAAAACCATCTAGCTGAATTCCCCTTCCAAAATCCACAGTTGCTCTTGTACCTTACAGCAAAATTCTACGAAAGCACGTTGAAGGGCACAATCGCCACGGCCAATCGCTTTTTGCATGGCGATCCTGAAAACGTTGACCCGTTTGCAAACATAAACCAAACCATTGTGAATGGAAAGTCGTTTTTTGAATATGTTGAAACGTATGTTGAACTATACAAACGACTGTTCATCGAGTTAGGTACGCACCAACTTGCAGGCTTCAAGCGATTCTACTATCAGTATTGTCTTGATTACAGATGTTCAGATCCAGAAGCGATGCGCAAGAAACCGTATGCGCATCAGCCCAAAGGAGATGCGGCTCGTAATGGAGACGGATATTTGAGAGAGGTGTATAAATCGCTGATAATATGCCTGTTCTACAAATTTGGAGAGAAAGCCTTGGTTCGCTACTACAAGACCCTTTATCGTCTCGTATATGTTGAGCGAATAACGCATGAGCAGGTAAGATACAAGACCGCTGACAAACTGCCTCATTCGTATTTCGAACTGATATACCGAGCCAAAGACATGGCATCCCTCTCGCGATTGGATGACATGCTGGCAAACAAGCTGAAGGAAATAAAAAGCACTTGCGATAAAGTGCCACAAAATATAAAAGACCTCATTCTGAAAGTATAATATGAAAACAGAGAATCTCAACAAGAGCATCACTGAAATCTTCGGTGCTCGCTACATTATACCTTTGTACCAACGTAATTTCGCATGGCGGGAAGAACAGATTCTACGGCTGCTTCAGGATATATACGAAGCATATACGACTAATCCCGAAGGTAATTACTTTATTGGCAGCCTTGTTGTCCGGAAACGCCGCGATGATGACTTTGAGGTGATAGATGGCCAGCAACGTTTGACAGTTCTGAGTCTTATTACACGCTTTCTGGCTAATTCCTATTTTGAGGTGCTGGGGGAGAAGCCACACGCAAAAAACTAACTGAAGTGAATTGATTAACTTGCACCCCCAAATGAATGAGGAGAGCTTTTCGCCCTCCCCCTTACCACCTCAAATATGACTAAAGAACTAGATTGGATTGAGCTATTCGCTCCACAAGAAATTCTCCGAGACTTTAACTTCGAGAAGTTGGTTGAAGAAAACGGCATTTACCGCATCTTTATGGTAGAGAAAGATGACGCTGCCCATATCCCCGCAGAGTTGAAAAAAGAGGTCAACGGAGATCTTTCAAACATAGTCCTAGACGGCTATACGAACTACATTGAGTTGCAGACCTTCCCAGCTATGGGCAAGGAGGTCTTCCTCTACCTCAAGCGTCGTCGCTGGAAGGTAAAACAGGACCAGCGACAAGAGGAAAAGAGCTACTCCAACAGCTACTCATACAATGAAAAAGGCATGAAAGCGACCAAGGCTTTCGGCAATTTTTTAAAAGAAATTGATTGGGTCTAAGCCCACCAGTATCGGGCAAGTCGCCTACTGTATGGGGATGAGCTCGAAGAAACTCTTTCGCTGGTACAAAGATGTCTTGAGCGGATACAAAAGCCCAGGGCACCAACGCCATTTGCAGAAGACTGGAGCCTCACGATCTCTAGGGTCTTCTGCTAAAAGCCCTGTAAGTTCTGATCTAAAGATCCCCATTCTCAATGAGAAGAATATGGGATCCATCATCTGCATAGACGAAAAGAACATCAACGGGGATTGCTACACCATCGTGTCGAACCCAGAGACGAATAAAATCGTCCTGATGGTCAACACGCTCCGAGCCTCCCAGATCGTCTATCTAATGAGATCAAACATCTCCCAAGAAGCACTTTTCGCAGTCTCTTGCGTAACCCGTGATATGGCTCCAAACTACGACTGGGTGGCTCGTGAACTCTTCCCCAATGCCTATCAAGTTGCGGACAAATTTCACGTTGTCAAAAACATCATTGATCAAGTCCAGTCAGTAAGAATACGCTACCGCCAAGAGCTTCTACGCAAGCAACGGGAGCTGGAGGAGGCGAGTCGCAAACGGTCTAAACTGCAGCCCGCCCCCAAAATCCAGCAAGAGCTCAAAGAGTTCAAAAAAGAGCTGTCCAATGGAGATACCCAGCTACAGCTCCTCCAGCGCAGCAAAGGGTTACTACACAAGCTTCACAACGAGCAGACAGCCAGTCAAAAGCTACGCGCTCGGCTACTCTTTAGACTTTTCCCAGACATCAAAGAAGCGTACAAATTCTCCGTAGCGCTACGGAAGTGGTACCAACGTCCTATGCGAAATGGTACCTCCATAACACCCTCCCGACACCTGTTGGAGTGTAAGAAAAAAGCACTTCTAGAGATCATCACTAATCACCTCAGTAGTCCATGTGAAGAGGTCAAGAACATCGCTCACTTTATGGTCAAGCACATAGGAGAGATCTGCAACTACTTCCTCGGCTATAAGACCAACGCTTCAGCAGAAGCACTCAACCAGAACCTCCAACGCTTTATCGCCATCAACTATGGAACCCGAAATAGTGACTTCTTCCTCTACCGCATCGCCGTTCACTTCAGTTAGTTTTTTGCGTGTGGCTTTCTCCCCAGCACCTCAAAATAGGAATTAGCCCGCTTTCTCGGCATTAATAGTAACAACTGCCTTTATTACGATTCGCGGCCATATGTGGTGGAATATCTTAAAGCTTTTTACGCGAACCCTCTAACGGCCAGCGTAAACCACCCATCTATAACATATCTCAAGGAGGCTGTGAATACTATTGCCTCAGCAAATCTCGCAGAAGGTATGCCAGGCAATAAGCTCGTAAAATTAGGTGAAGACGAGAATTTTGCTCAGTATTTTGCCAACCACGTTATACTGGTCAGAGTTGAAATCCCAGAAGACACCGATGTGACTACATATTTCGAGATTATGAATAACCGTGGAGAACAGTTGCAAGAGCACGAGATTCTCAAAGCGTTGTTGATTGGTAAAATTGACGATATCGGCAAGCAGCAAGAATTTGCACTTATCTGGGACGCATGTTCCCAGATAGATGTGCCAATACAGAAGGCTGTTCCTCCTTCACGGCGCAGGTGTTATTTCGGTGACGGATTCTGCGATTACAAATTTCATGGTTTGACTGAGAGTGGCGAGAAATCCACGGAACTTGTTGGTTATACCATTGAGGAAATTCTAAACGGAAACGCTTGTGGAACAGCGTCTCATGATGTAAAGTCCGAAGATGATGATATTGAATTTCCAACGGAAACTGATTATTCATCCATCATCGACTTTCCCAACTTCATCATGCACCTGTTTAAAGCTTTTTATGAAGCAAATTACGAGAAACGAACAGACAGTCTTGTTCCGTTGGATTCCAAATATATGCTGCACGTCTTTGATGAGCTTAATGATGCCATAGACCCAGAAGAATTTATCGGGAATATGCTTCGTACAAAGACGTTTTTTGACCGTTACGTAGTAAGAACAGTAGCGGTGGAAGAGTCAGAGAAGGGCGATGACGACGAGGCCGTGAATTGGAAACTTATACGTCCTGAGCAAAGTGGCAATAAAATGTATTTCAGAAATACGTTTGAAGGAGATATACAAAAGCGCATAGTTAAAGCACTATCCATGCTTCAGGTAACGTTTCGCACGCGCAAATACAAGAATTGGCTACAAGAAGCAATACGATGGTTCGCAAAAGCTGACAATATATCTGTAAACGCAAACGAATACATTACCTTCTTGGACGAATACATTTTGCAACGTGCCGACTCGTCAGACATGCACATAAATGAATATGAACCCATCGCTCCTAATCAGTCCCTTTGCCGCAACAATAGCATGTCCGATGGTGTGCGCACACCACATTTCCTTTTCAATCTGATAGATTATCTCTATTGGGTAGAAAGGTTTATACACAAGTCCTGCCACCAGATACCACATACAGACAAGCTGAAAGATTTTTCTTTCCGATATTGGAACTCGGTAGAACACCACCTTGCCCGTAAAAAAGCAGAGAATATAGATGGTGCAGACGAATATATTGACAATCTGGGGAACCTTTGCTTAATCAGCAAAGGTGCCAACTCACGTCTTAATGACCGAGACGTTAAGGAGAAAGTGCAAACGTATAAGAACAAGAATATGGGCGCAAACCGTCAAATTATGTACTTTATTACGGAAGTTCACCATTTTGAATGGGATGAGGAAGACATTAGAATCCATTACAACGATTTGTTAAGTCTATTAGCTAAACGGGCGACTATACTCTGCATTACAGAATGAAATTAGGTGGCAATGCTTCGATTTGGCATAGACGGATTCATACCTTTGCACCAAAATTGACTCGCATGACACTGAAAGAACTACTGAACAAGGTTGAGTTTGACGATGTTGCACCCTATATAGTGCAGCACTATCCTGATATGGCAAAGTGCCTCTTTGGTTTCAAAGAAGCGTTTGACGGCATGAGGAATACCATACCGTCCAATCTTGATGGCGAAAATGTCAAGGTGGAGTATTATATTGAGGATGCCAAGGATCCATGTCTTGCGGCATTTCATTCGGATAATGCCGATTGGGAGACGGTTGTTGGGCGCGAAGTGATTATTGGCACCAATGTCTCTGCTCCTTTGGAAGAGATAATCGCGGTTGTCCTCTTTGATGCAACCTTCTGGGGCTTCACTCCAGAAGATAGGGAAGAAACATTTGACGTGTGGCAAGAGGATAGAAGACCTCCCACCAATGGCAATCCTTATCTCCTCAAATGGTGACATCTTACCCAGCGCGAGCACGACAGCAAATGCCGCAAAGAGGACATAGGCACGAGAACCTACACTTGGGTTGGTGACAACCCTTTTACCGAGAAGCGCACCTCTCGCGAAATAATCGGTGTGCCGGTTCAAGTCGGTGAGGACGATTTCATCGTCAGGAACGGAGACATCTTGACAATGTATTCTGCAACCGGCGAAACGCTCAAATGGCGTCATCTTACAGAAGAAGAGAAAGAACAACTTAAAGAGAACGACCAATGACACGAAAAGAGAGCACAATCAATATTGAGCGCATTGAAGCGGGCAAGGATGTCGCAACCTTGCGCGAGTTATTGCTGTCAGTGGAAGAAGATATAAAGGGTATTGTCGGAAACGATCCATTGAGTTTCTATCTTGAACGTCCTTCACAACAGGCCATGGAAGAAATAGACAACTACATCGGTCTGAGAACAATGATACTGGACAAGATGTTCACCTATGCTCCCGACGAGATTGAACGTATGGAGCAGGTGAACACGCTCCTGACCGACTTGCGGAAGAATATGTATCGGCGTACCTGTGCATTGTATCGCACCTTGCTGGCTCATGGCGTTGACAAAAGTTTCGATGATGACTATGAGGTGGAAGGTAAACTGACCGTAGGAGTGGAATATGACAGCAAAGAGGGCGATTACGGAACCGTCCTGCATCTGGAAAACGATGCTTACTATGGCTCTGACTTCGCCTATATGCTTTACGTCATCGCAAACAACGAAGAAGAAAGGCGTTACGCTCTTGGCTACATCGACAACTGTTGTTTGCGGCACGAAGAAGGAAACACGCCAGACATGACGGACAAGGAATTGCTTGTCGTTGACTTCGCAGATTTGGACGATGGCACCAGTTGGGACGAGTGCCTGCATCGCGATGATCTAAAACATATCTGCTTTGGGTACGCATTCCATTCCCTCTATAGCCATAACCCTTATTCGCTGGCCGACATCGTGCGCATCAACAGTTTTGATGTGAATGTTCAATTGGTTTGTCAACGGCTAACAGACCAGGCCGGTCGGCGAAACAAAGACATAACCAAGGACAATGAGTGATTTTGACAAGAAATGCCAGGAGGACAACATAAGAGTGTTGCACCTGCTGGAGGAATGCCTTCACGGGGATGGCAAGCATTTGCGGTTCTGCCAACTCATTGAAATACTTAATGGTCATACCGACTACTTCTATGAAGAGCCGGAAGCCACATTTGAACGATGGAACAAAGTAATCAAACAACTGAAATATGAGCACAACAACATTCCGACAGCAGGTAAAGCAGATGCTTCACGCTAATAACAGACCCGACACTCCGCCGAGCAAGTTTGCAAGAACAGTGTGGTATATCTTCAAATGGCTTGTTATCATTGAAGTCTTTTCTGCCTTACGGTACGCTCTCATCTACTTCTACCCAGATTGGTTTGCGGGCTGGTTCGATGAGGAACATCAACAAAGACTTCTGATATGGCAAGAAACAGAACATATTGTGCGTGTAAGAATATCTGCTGCTAATTTACCCAGAGTATAGTATGGAGGTCCTTTCTACAGAATACAAAGGCATATCCGCTGGTGCTCAAGAGCTTGGCACTAAAGTGCCAAGCCAGTTGGCCAATGACACCACACATGCGCTTGAAAAACTGCGAGATGCCCTAGGCGGGGATGTTAGCGGATTTGTGGCCAAACGACTTCACTTTTCTCAAAAAGAACTGTTTCAAGCATTGGCTATGGAGCAGATAGACAGTGTGGCCATGGCTATCTATAATATCGAAATGCGGAGTCAGGCCGTTATCATTGGAGACCAGACTGGCATAGGTAAAGGGCGACAAGCTGCGGCTATGATACGCTATGGTATGTTGTCCGGCTATCTGCCCGTTTTCTTCACTGACCGCTATACGCTTTTTAGCGATATGTATCGTGATTGCAAGGCGTTGGGCATACAAGAGGCACGACCGTTGATAGTGAATAGCGGTGTCTCGGTTGTAGATTTTGACAAAGTGATAGAACCCGAGTCAATGCCTGATGCGCCTGACGAAATTTGGTCTCCTACAATCGGTGAGGATGAGGAGGCTGATGACAGCGGATTGATGACACTCTACCAAAAGCAATATGAGGTTGTATATAAATCGCTGAAGAAACGTGAGATGGAAATCATATACAGCAAAAGAGACATTCCTGAAGGTTGCTACGAGTATTTGATGATGACCTATTCTCAACTAAAGGATGCCAAGAAAGACAAGACACGACTCGATTTCCTCAATGCGCTTTGCGAAAAGCATCGTCTGCTTTTCATCTTTGACGAAGCACACCGCAGCAGTAGTGTCTCGGCTGGCAATGTGTCTGTCATCACCCAATGCATAAACTCTGTGTTGGAAAATAGTGCTGAAGCCCAATGCGTTTTCCTTTCAGCAACATTTGCCAAACGTCCTGAATGCCTGATAACCTTTATGCAGCGCACTGCTTTGAGTGCTTTGGCCACAAAAGCAACGCTTCAACTTGCTTTTGCCAGCGGAGGTGTACCCATGCAGGAATTTGTATCTTCAACCTTGGCTGCAGATGGGCAGATGATACGGCGTGAACATTCAAACGAAGGTATTCCTGACCCTATTTACACCTATCTTGATGACGATTTGGTGGTACACTCCGAGCTGTTTGACAGGGTAATGTATTGGTTTCGCGAGTTGGTAACATTGAGTCAAATGGTTCATCAGACTATTGCGCTTGGAAGGCTCTACCAACTCATAGCTGATTGGGGATGTTATCCTACACGCGGACAGTTGTTTTATGTAAACAAGATCCTATTGATTGCCTTGAAAGCCAAGACTATCGCCGACGCAGCTGTTGGGGAGGTTAGGCAGGGACGTAGCGTGGTTATCGGAATGAGCGATACGTTGGAATGCGTGCTGCAGGATGTGGTGAAGGATGAGAAAGGTAATTGCTTTGGCGATTTTTCGGCTATATTGCTTCGTTTATTGGAGAAGACGGTCATAGACACCCACTCCTATATGTCTCTGTTCAAACTCACTTTTGATATGGACTTACCAGGAGCAGAAGAAGTCGCAAATGCTATTGCTGAGGTGGAAAATTTCTATGAACTACTCAAACATGGCATTAAGGAAGATACCTTTCATCTGCCTCTTTCGCCCATTGATGTCATTAGACGATTGATAACAAGGGAGACCTTTGAGGCTCCAGACGGGCGTTTTATTCATATTCGCTTTGAAGAGTGTACAGGCCGTGTCCACCAGTTGGAATACACATGGCCTGACGGAGAGGACGATTTCTGTGCGGCTACCATCGTGTCACGACGTAAGGTTCACAGTAACCGTATCTTTAACGATTTTCAGAACAACAAACTTGATGTAATCCTTATCAACGCATGTGGTGCTATCGGAGCAAGTGCCCATGCCATAGCCACAGCAGAGGTGCCCGAATCGCAAGTGCGTCAGCGCAAGATGCTCATTGTGCAGACAGACCTGGATGTAAACATAGACCTCCAAAAGCGTGGACGTATCAACCGCACAGGACAGCGCATGGACTTACCTCCCCTTTACGAATATATCATCACCTCCATCCCGTCAGAGAAAAGGCTAAATATGATGCTTCGCGCCAAATTGCGACTACTGAGTGCAAATACTGCGGCCAATCAGGACCAGGATCGCAAGCAAGCCGACTTTATTGACTTGAGCAATAAATATGGCAATCAGGTGGCACGTGAGTTTCTTGAAGCACATACGGAGTTGTCCTTTGTGCTAGGTCTGAAGCCAACATCTTCTCTTACTGCAAGCCGCCTGATGGCACGCCTTGCCATGCTTAGCGTTACTGCACAACAGGATGCCATCGACGAACTCTTTACTGCTTACCAAGCACTTGAAACGGACTTGCGCCGCATCAATCAATGGGATCTCGAACGAGAGCATCGCGATTTTGAGGCTGTTTTTGTTCGTGATGAGTTCTTTACGGCTGCGCTCGATGACTCTCGATTAGGCGGAGGGTCGTACCTCACTACCTACCGCTGCCGCCATCGCACTTTCCCCTATGATTCAAAATCTCTCCAAAAGGCCATAATAGAAGCCCAACAACAATATGGCCTACCATTCAGAGAGAATAGTGTATTGCATAAGGAGGTGGATGCATACTACAGACTGCAACGCAAGAAAGTGCGAGAGCGCATCGCACAACGTCAGGATATCCTAACGCTGAATGTTCGTGAGTCTCTGAAGAAACATATCACGAATGACGAGTTGGTAGATGAACTGATAGCCATAGCACAACAGCCCTATGAGTCATGGTGTGGTATGGCAAAAGAAAAAGTAAAGGGCTTGCATATGCGGAATACAATACTGCGCCGTCTGAAATCCTATTCTAATGAATGGATGGCCAATGCGCAGCGCCTTGACAAGAACCTCAAGAAGATTAGCGAAGAAGGTAAACGTCTGCGCACCATTCTTTCGGCTGCTAAACTGGGCTTTTCATATGATATGAGCGGCTGTGTTGAACTGGAATTTGAATGCGATTATGTCATTGGTGTCTTAAAAGACATTCGCTTTGGCCAAGACATTGAGAAGAAATTCCTTCCGGGCAAGGTGGAATTGGTATTTGCTCTGTCTGCTGGTATGCGTGAAATCACCATCAATCTAGTGCATTCTGAAAAGAACAGCAACTACAGCAAACTGGAAAGTATCATGAAATATGGACAGCCATATCCCTTCGATGCAATGGTTTGGAACGAAGAAATAGCCAAATATAACAACCGGATTATAGAGCGCAAAATCGTCACAGGCAATATACTCGGAGCTTATAGCGACCTAGCCATAGCCAAATTAAAACCTCGTTTCATCACTTTTACACTCGCCCCAGATAAGGCCGGAAAAAAGACTGTAGCTCATGGCCTACTGATGCCTCTCGACGAGGTGCGTCTGCGTGAAGTGTTGAAAAATGTGACACTGCCATTAGCTGATGGATTGCGTTATGCAAACTCAACATCTTCTGTATATTATGTTACTGGTTTGGATGTCACATTCTTGCTTATGCCCATCCGTGAAAAATCAAACGATGGACTGAAATTTCGTATCAGTGTGGATGAAAGAAGTACCAAGGCATTTGAGCAACTCTATGCTCCAATACGCTCTTTATTCATAGCGGAGCCAGTGTCTTCCAAATGGTCAGAACGTGACAAAGCTTCAAACAACCCGAAGCAACGCAAAACTCGTATGAGATACTATACGGACAATCTGCGTTTTGAGAGTGAGCCCATGCAGAGCATCATTGCCTTTTGGGTAAAGAATAAAGCGATGATTGTCGTACCACGCGAACAGATTACCATCGGTGAACTTAAACAATTTGAATCGCAATCGCTTCATGAAGAGAACATGGCTTGGCCTGTTCTCGACTGGCAAAACGAGACAGAACAACCGCTTCCGCCCTCGTATCGTGAGGTTCTTCTACACATCACACCACCCATGCTGAAAGACGATGATGAAGGTCTGGACGTACAATCATACTCGCCATTTGTGACTCTTTGCAAAGCCACATTAAAGTTGGAAGGATGCAGTATGAAGGATATGGCAACAAGATTGCAGTCCAGAAGCCTCTATTTCAACTGGCGTTCTTGCTCTCATCTTGAAGACAATGAACGTTCGTTACGTCGTGCCGTATTGGACGAACTGCGCCATGCCCTGATTGAACCGACCGATAAGATTAGTTTGGCTTGTTACGATAGATTATACAAGGCAAGTTGCAAGGAACGTCTCGATGTTGTTACGAGTATTAGAGAACGCTTCAAAGAAGAATTTCTTTTCATGTCTCCACCACGAGAACAGGTTATGGAGTTCCTTAACAACTGCCCTTGTAGTAACCGTCTTGAGCATATAGTGCAGTCTTTGAGAAGATACCTTGACGGAGAGACTGACGTAATAATGGATTAAACAAATGTATCTTGGCGAAAAAGGCATCGCAAATACAGAAAACGCAGAAGTCCTAAAGGCGGCACTTCACACGGCTAAACAGGAAATGCGTATGGGGACAACCATGTCTTGCATTAAAATGCGGACAGGTTGGGAACTTGGCGTGGAGGGTTTGTGGAAGTTTGAATACCCTGACCCATTCCACCCCAATGCCGTCATCGAAGATCACGTAAAAAGACATTACGGCGAACCAATAAACATAGCTCTATGTATGGCTGATACCTCCTTGCTTTCGGCATATCCCGCCTTTAATCGGCTAAGATTGTTCTCTTCTTACACTTCGAGAGGAGGCACGTTGGGCTACTTTGACCCCATCAATTATGGTATGGTGGTGACAATCGGAACCCCCAATGCACCCTTCGACCAACAGATTGAAGGCGTGTTGCTTCACGAAGTACAACATTTAATACAGGAGGCAGAAGGTTTTGCCAAAGGTGGTAACACATCTCAAGGATATTCCCGCTATCTTCGTCTTGCAGGCGAAGTGGAAGCCCGCAATGTGGTGATACGCCACAGCCTCTCGATAGAGAATCGCCGTGCCAAACTCCGTTCAGATACCCAAGACGTGCCCGACGAAAGACAAATAATCGTGAGATAAAGAAAGATATGCTTTAATATGGCGGCTAATTCCTATTTTGAGGTGCTGGGGGAGAAAGCCACCCAGCACCTCAAAATAGGAATTAGCCGTTTATAGAGTGTGGTTTTGGAGTGGTTTTTCATAACGTTGTGGCTGAATGTTGATAAGTCAGCTAAGTGCTATAGTAGGCTATTACTTTAATTAGGCTCTGAGCCAATAGTGTCCTAAACGTTTTTGGTGGGCGAAGGGTGTAAGATAGTTGTCAAGCGGGTCAATCGCCCCTTGACATTTGCGGTAAAAACGGGGGTACCCCCCCTATGCTATTGAAAAGGGTGGTTTGTGACAGCTTTCACTAGCTGTGCTTTGTTTCAATTACAAACCTACCCTTTTCTCTTTACCCTGCAAAACGTTTAGGACACTATTGATTCGAGAGAGCTTTTTCCTCAGTCGGAGCGTTGATGTGGCTTTGAGCTTGTCTTTAAGCCGTTGAATGATAGTTAGGTTTATCTTGTTTATGATGTTCATATTCTGAGCAGCGTTGCCAGCTCTTTTGGTAGAGTAGTCCTCTCTGAAAAGCATGTCCAGCATATAGTGTAGCTTGTTTTCCACAGCCCAATGCTCACGTATCAACTTGAAGACTTCTGTCCCGTCTGTCAGGCTAGAGATATAGAAGGTGGTCTCGCTGGTGGATTTATCGGTCTTCTTGTCTGTCCGTACTCTCGTCATCATATGGATACTTTTGAGCCCTGCCCATTTGTCTAAAGTCGAGTCTGGGTCTAGAGATAAATGGTTTACGATGCTACTCATCGTGCGTGTTTCTATTTGCCCATGGCCAAAGTCTTTTTGCTCTTGATGCACTATGTGAGCATCGTAGAGGGGACAAAAGAAGCTTTGCACCCCTTCCTTCGTTAGTTTCTGATTGTCTTTAACTTGAAGTATGTAGTCGCCCTCTTTTTCAACTACTGCCTTTGCGATCTCAGTCTGAGTGCCGATAGCGTCAATGGTGATGACGGTGTCTCGTAGATCTAGAGCCTTGAGAATTTCTTTGATGGCATTGATTTCGTTAGACTTAGTAGATATATACCTGAGCCAGTGAGGCTTGTTGCTGGGGATCAAAGGCTGTGACGCAATGTCTGTCGGCATCAAAGTCTAGCTTCTTAACTCCTCTCATCGTCTTACCATCTAGACAGATGTGCTTGCCCGTTGTTATCTCAAAGCTTTCCTCTAGAAAGGCTTTGTAAACTTGCTCTACTTGCTTGGGATCAAGAAGACTGATGGCACGATTGAGCGTGTCGTGAGAGGGGACTCCCCAGGAGCTTGATTCTCCTGATATACGCTCATATAGAGCCACTAGATCATCTTTGTACTCCTCTGCGTAGTCTTCTATTTCGTACCAAGAGGAGCAGCCAGAGAGAGTAGCTGTGAATACCGTCGTAAGGATGTATCCTAGGGGGAACTTTTTGCATCGATTTATGCGTGGATCTTCGACCATTAGAAGCTGATTGAATATGCTCATAGATATTACTCATTGTGTTGTTTATCAGCTATAAAGGTGCGAAAAATTTACAACATGGACAAGATTTTTGAGGAGAAAAAATGAAGAGTTTTTGCGACTATATTGAGTTCACTTTTTAGGCCCTTCGTTCTCCCCTCTTAAGATCACAATCAGCTTGTCATTTATAATGCGTCAGCCCTGGATTAGGAGTTCGGTTTGACCGCTATCTCAAAAGTTGTTTGTATATTTGCCACTACTACTAGTGACCATACGCTTATGAAGCAACTACTACATACTATATATACTCTTGTCGTCTGCGCTCTACTACTGCCTTGCGGGGCATTCGCTAGTGATCGGTGCGTAGCCGCCGAGCAGCTATCCGACCACGCTCTCACCATGCAGGTAGCGCAAGCCTTCAGCAACGAGCAGTCTGCGCCAAAGGTAGAGGTGCGAGACGGATCTATCATACCGCTCTGCGAGTATGAGCAGATGCAGGTCTTTAACGTCATGGGACAGGAGGTACGCAACGAGCATTTGCCGTCAGGCGTCTACCTCGTGCGTCTTGTCGTGCAGGGAGAAACCTACACGCTCAAAGTAGTCATACGCTAATCCTACTGCTACAGCTATTCATGTAGTCCATTTGTCGAGAGCTATCCGCGTCGTGCTGTGCTATCGTTAGCTAGACTCACGTGGAGGGTAGCTCTCTTGTAATATATCCTATCCTATGCTTGATCAAATCCAGCAACTTCAATCGGCACTCTCCAACCTTGCAGCCTCTACACCCGAAGAGGCAGAGCAACTACGCATAGCTTATCTAGGTAAGAAAGGACGCATCACCCAGCTCTTTGAGTCGTTTCGTCAGCTTCCCCCCGAGGAGAAGCGACAGCTAGGAGCAGCACTCAATGAGCTCAAGCAAGAAGCCACTGTACGCATCAAGGAGATCCTAGCCTCTGTCGCTACGCAGTCGGTGCAGCAGACGATCGATCTGACCCGTCCCGCCGTACCTTATCCACAAGGCTCGCGTCACCCGCTCACACTCATACAGGAGGAGATCTGTAATATCTTCGAGCGGATGGGCTTTAGCATAGCTGAGGGACCTGAGGTGGAGGATGACTGGCACGTCTTTGAGGCGCTCAACTTCCCGCCAGACCATCCCGCTCGAGACATGCAGGATACCTTCTTTGTGGATCACAAGAGCAATATACTCCTCCGCACCCACACCTCCTCGGTGCAGACGCGTGTCATGAAGAGCCAAGAGCCTCCCATACGAGTCCTCTGCCCTGGACGAGTCTATCGCAACGAGGCTATATCTGCTCGTGCTCACTGCTTCTTCCACCAAATAGAGGGACTATACATCGACCGCAACGTGAGCTACGCCGATCTGAGAGAGGCATTGCTCTTCTTCGCTCAGTCGCTTTTTGGTGCCGATACGCAGATACGCTTGCGCCCGTCCTACTTCCCCTTTACCGAGCCGAGTGCTGAGATGGATATCTCGTGCGGGCTGTGCCATGGCGAGGGTTGTGGCTTCTGCAAGCATACCGGTTGGGTCGAGATCTTGGGCTGTGGTATGGTCGATCCCAATGTGCTAGAGAACTGTGGCATCGATAGCTCCGTCTATAGTGGCTACGCCTTCGGACTAGGCGTGGAGCGCATTGCCAACCTCAAGTACAATGTCAAGGATCTGCGATACTTCTCGGAAAACAACCTAGACTTCCTCTCGCAGTTTACCGCACACACCACACCACTCTAAGGGCTTCTCTGCAAAATGACGCTCGACGAACGCTATCGCTTGGCGCTGGAAGGGCTTGCTCAGCTCTATCCCAATGCCGATACGGAGCTGATCTACCACGACCCCTTTAGTCTACTTGTAGCGGTCGTCCTTTCGGCACAGTGCACCGACAAGCGGGTCAATATGGTGACGCCACAACTTATGGCGCACTACCCGACGCCCGAAGCGATGGCGCGTGCCTCGGTCGATGATCTGCTAGCCTTCATGGGGAGTGTCAGCTATCCAAACAATAAGGCGAAGCATCTCATCGGACTCTCCGAGCGGATCACGCAGAAGCATCACGGCATAGTCCCCTCAACGCGTGAAGAGCTAGAAGCGCTCCCAGGCGTAGGACGCAAGAGTGCCAGCGTCATGCTAGCTGTCTGCTTTGAGACGCCAGCTATGCCGGTCGATACACACGTTTATCGTGTGGCTAAGCGCATCGGTCTTGCCTCCTCACGCGCCACCACGCCTCTAGCGGTCGAGCAAGCGCTCGTCAAGCGTATCCCTCAGGCGCAGCTCATACGTGCGCATCATCAGCTCATCTTGCTAGGACGTTATATCTGCAAGGCGCGCAAGCCACTCTGCGCAGAGTGTACGCTCCACGCTTGCTGTCGCCACTACGCCGTAGCTGCCAAAAAGCAATCGGTCGGCTAACAATAAACCGTCAAACGGGTTAGCTTGCTAACCTAACCGAGTCCAAAGCCTATCTCGTCTAGACCTAACCAAGTCTAGACTTCTTTTTTCTGTTTCCCTCTATAGATCCCTCTGTACAGCCAGTAGCACTGACGCGTGTTGCTGGCTGTATGTCTGTTTAGAGTGTTGCCTCTTTGAGGCGCTCGGTATTCTCTGCGACGATGAGGGCGTCGATGATCGGCTGTAGGTCACCGCCGAGTACGCCTGGCAAGTTGTGCACCGTCAGACCGATGCGGTGATCGGTGACACGACCCTGCGGAAAGTTGTAGGTGCGGATCTTGGCCGAACGGTCGCCCGTCGAGACCATCGTCTTACGACGTGAAGCTATCTCATCGATATACTTCTGATGCTCCTTATCGTAGATGAAAGTGCGAAGCCGAGACAGCGCACGCTCCTTATTCTTCGGCTGGTCACGCGTCTCGGTACACTCGATCGTTATGTCCTCTACGACACCTGTGTTGGGGTTGCGCCACGGATAGTGCAGGCGCACGCCCGACTCCACCTTGTTGACATTCTGTCCACCAGCACCGCTAGAGCGAAATGTGTCCCACTTGATCTCTCCCTCGTTGATGTTTACCTCAAACTTGTCAGCCTCAGGCAGTACCGCCACGGTCGCTGCCGAGGTGTGGATACGTCCCTGCGTCTCCGTCTGCGGGACACGCTGCACACGATGCACGCCACTCTCATACTTGAGCGTACCGTAGACACCCGTACCTGTGACATTGAGGACAATTTCTTTATAGCCTCCTGTACCTCCTTCTGTGTAGCTGCTGACGGTGACATTCCATCCCTTGGTCTCGCAGTAGCGCGAGTACATACGGAAGAGGTCACCCGCAAAGAGCGCCGCCTCGTCACCGCCCGTGCCAGCGCGTAGCTCCAGGATAGCGTTCTTGTCATCTTCAGGGTCATTCGGTAGGAGGAGCAGCTTGATCTCCTCCTCCATTTTGGGAATCTCTTCCTTAGCCTCAGCGAGCAGTTCGCGCGCCATCGCTTTTAGCTCCTCATCGCTATCGGTATCTTGGAGCGTACTCTCAGCCTCCTCCTGCTGTGTCAGGAGCTGCTTGTACTGCCCGCCAGCCTTGAGGATCTCCCCCAGGTGGGTGTACTCTTTGCTCAGGGTGGCAAAGCGTCTGCCATCGGCGATGACATTAGGGTCTGTGATCAAAGTCTCTAGCTCCTCGTGGCGTGCCACCAGAGCCTCTATGCGGTTGAGTAGATTGTTCATATAGGTCTGCTAAGTGATGTAAGGTCAAGGGCTATCGCTCCACCGTGCCAAACGGCGTAACGAGTGTCAGGCGGTTCTGGTCGGCCGCCTCGACACGACCGATGATCTGCGCATCGATGTTGAAGTGTCGAGCCACTGCAATAGCCTCTTCTGCCTGCTCGGCGGGCATGTAAGCCTCTAGGCGATGCCCCATGTTGAAGACTTGATACAGCTCCGCAGCGTCGGCTCCACTTTCCTCGGCAATCATCTGGAAGAGCGGAGGGACAGGGAGCAGATGGTCCTTGATAATATGTTTGTTGGTGACGAAGTTCATCACCTTGGTCTGTGCGCCCCCTGTACAGTGGATCAGTCCATGTATGGCGGGTCTCATCTCTTTGAGCAACTTCGCTACAAGCGGGGCGTAGGTACGTGTGGGGGAGAGGATCAGTTCGCCGACTGTCAGTCCCGTCCCTGGTACCTCAGCAAGTAGCTCACGGCTACCACTGTAAACCAAGTCATCAGGTACAGCGGGGTCGTAGCTCTCGGGGAATTTCTCAGCGAGTGTGTGAGAGAGGATGTCGTGTCGTGCAGAGGTAAGCCCGTTGCTCCCCATACCGCCATTGTAACGCTCCTCGTAGGTTGCCTGTCCATAGGAGGCGAAGCCAACGATCACGTCTCCGTCAGCGATGTGCGCATTGTCGATGATGTCGCTCCGACGCATACGGCAGGTCACGGTGCTGTCTACGATGATCGTACGGACTAGGTCGCCCACGTCCGCTGTCTCGCCACCAGTAAGGTAGATCTCCACCCCGAGATCGCGCATCTGCGATAAGATCTCTTCGGTCCCGTTGATGACCGCTCCGATCACTTCTCCAGGGATGAGCTGCTTGTTACGTCCGATGGTCGAGGAGAGGAGCATTCCTGAGGTAGCTCCCACGCAGAGGAGGTCGTCGAGGTTCATCACGATCGCATCCTGAGCAATGCCTCGCCACACGGAGAGGTCGCCCGTCTCTCGCCAGTAGATATAGGCTAGCGAAGACTTCGTGCCCGCTCCATCGGCATGCATGATATTGCAATAGTCGGGATCCCCGCCCAGTATGTCAGGGAGTATCTTGCAAAAGGCTTGCGGGTAGAGCCCCTTGTCTATGTGAGCAATAGCCTTGTGTACATCTTCTTTTGCGGCAGAAACGCCACGGCGCATATATCGGTTCATAGAGACCTTAGAGGTTAGAAGTTAGACCTTAGAGTTTAGGAGTTAGAGTTTAGCGGAGTCGGAGTACGTCGCCCTCCTCGGGGACGTAGTCGTAGTCTAGATGGTTCATACGATAGAGACGAGCCAGGCGTATGCCGTAGCGCTGGGATATGTCGTGCATCGACTCACCCACCCGCACCACATGGTCAGGGTAGTCTGGCGTGGCGCGCTTGTTCTTGCGCTCTAGGTAGATCACATCTCCAGCCTGAATGGGGAAGTCTACCGGCATATCGTTGTAGTTTGCTAAGCGCTTGAGACTTATGCCCATCTCGCGAGCGATCGACTCGAGCGAGTCTCCCTCGTTGGCGAGTACATATAGGAGTCCATAGCTGAAGTATCCCTCATGCGTGAGCCGCATCTCGGGGTCATCGTCAGAGGGTGTGTAAGATGGTGCCGGGCGTCCCGACATCCAGCGCGGATAGCGTCCACGATCCAGCTCGTAGAGCTCGTACTGCTCGATCACCTTGATGAGCATGTTGGCGTAGCCCTTGTTCGTTGCATAGCCACACTGCTGTAGTCCCTTAGCCCAAGCCTGATAGTCCGTGATGTGGTAGGTGTATAGTACTTGGTATCGTGGCTGCTTGAGGAAGTTGGAGTGATCCTCATAGGAGTCTCCCACGGAGCGGTACTTGCGAAAGCACTCCCCCTTGAGGTCATCATCGGCATAGATACGCTGTCCCTGCCAAGCACGGTGACACTTGATGCCAAAGTGATTATTACCTTCACGCGCCAGCCTACTAGATCCAGCAGCCGTCTCGATCAGCCCTTGTGCCATGGTGATACTGGCGGGGATCTTGTGACGCTTCATCTGGCGTATGCACTCATCGGCATAGGTACGTATGTAGGTCTGGTAGCGCGGATCCATAGGCGCCTGCCCCCATGCAGTCGTGCAGAGCAAAAGCAGACAGACTATCGAGAGCAGAGAGCGTGACAAATCGGTAAGGAGCTTCATAGGGCTTAATTCTAGAGGTGTGTAGCTAAGCATCAGGGACTCCCCGCTTTGGGGAGTTGGTAGGGCAGTAAGAGCCACTTGAGTTACAAAGGTACTAAATAGATTGGTAGTCACTGATTCGTTTGATAAGATTTGTGGCAAATCGATTGGACCGGGGCGACTACTTCTCTAGTCGTTTGCGGTCCGGGATACCTTTTCGTGAGAAGGAGCTAATCCCCACGTAGGCATTATCAAATCTCCACGGGAGAAACAAAAAATCTCCACGTAGGGAAGAAATGAAACTTCGGAAGAATCAAATGATATGTCCGAAGAATTTATCCTCTCCTACGTGGAGAATTTTTGTTTTCCAGTGCGATATTTGGAAATATCCACGTGGAGATCGGAGTAATCGGTGGCGACGATGAGGTGTCACGCCTCAAAAATGTGTACCTTTGTGCAGATTAGCCCATCTCTATGTGCAGCCCGCCTATGGGTAGGGCTGGCGATGAGGCTGCGATGGGCTCGTTCCCTTATCAGATCAAGACAGAAGATAGTATAGAAAGATGATTATAGTCAACGACCTCACGATACAGTTTGGCAAGCGCGTACTCTTTGCCGATGTCAATCTTAAGTTTACCCCAGGCAACTGCTACGGCATCATCGGTGCCAACGGCGCCGGCAAGTCGACCATGCTTCGTATGATCAGCGGTGATCTAGATCCGACACGTGGTACCGTCACCTTCGGGCCCGATGAGCGACTCTCGGTGCTGAGTCAGGATCACTTCGCCTTTGATGAGTACACGGTCATCGATACCGTCCTGATGGGACATGATAAGCTCTGGCAGATCATGAAGGAGAAGGACGCCATCTACGCTAAGGAAGACTTTTCCGACGAAGATGGTGTCAAAGCTGCTGAGCTGGAGGAGCAGTTTGCCAATCTCGATGGGTGGAACGCTGAGAGCGAGGCGGCAGCCCTCTTGAGCGGTCTCGGCATCAAGGAAGATCTGCACTACCGTCTGATGGGCGACATTAGCGGTAAGCAGAAGGTGCGTGTGCTACTAGCACGCTGTCTCTTTGGCAAGCCAGACAACCTACTCCTCGATGAGCCGACGAACGACCTAGACCTAGAGACCGTCTCTTGGCTCGAGGACTACCTCGCCGAGACGGAGAGCACCGTCCTCGTGGTGAGCCACGACCGTCACTTCCTCGATGCCGTATCGACCCACACGGTGGATATAGACTTTGGCAAGGTGAGACTCTTCGCCGGTAACTACAGCTACTGGTACGAGTCTAGCCAGTTGGCACTCAGACAGCAACAGCAGCAGAATAAGAAGCTCGAGGAGAAGAAGAAAGAGCTCGAGGAGTTTATCCGTCGCTTTAGTGCCAACGTAGCAAAGAGCAAGCAGACGACCAGCCGCAAGAAGATGCTGGAGCGTCTTGATATCAACGAGATCGAGCCATCGTCACGCCGCTACCCAGGCATCCTCTTCCAGCCTGAGCGTGAACCGGGCAATAAGGTGCTAGAGGTCAACGATCTATCGGCTGTGACGGACGAGGGGGAGGTACTCTTCAAGGGACTGACCTTCAATGTGGAGCGAGACGACAAGATCGTCTTCATCAGCCACGACCCACGTGCTATGACCGCACTCTTTGAGATCATCAATGGCAACCGCAAGGCGCAGCAAGGTAGCTACGAGTGGGGACAGACGATCACAACCGCCTACCTGCCACTGGACAACAGTGCTTACTTCGACACCGATATGACGATCCTCGACTGGCTCGGACAGTTTGCCAAGGATACGAACGATGTCTACCTCAAGGGCTTCCTAGGGCGTATGCTCTTCAGCGGTGAGGAGGTGAATAAGCGCGCCTCGGTCCTCTCGGGAGGTGAGAAGATGCGCTGTATGATCAGCCGTATGATGCTCCCCCCAGGGGCTAATGTGCTAATCCTTGATACACCGACGAACCACCTGGATCTGGAGTCGATACAAGCGTTCAATAATACGCTCATCTCCTTCAAGGGGAATGTGCTCTTCTCGAGCCACGACCACGAGTTCATCCGCACGGTGGCAAATCGAGTCATCGAGCTCACGCCAAACGGGATCATCGACCGCATCATCAACTACGACGATTACATCACCGACCCGAAGGTCGCTGAGCTCCGCGAGAAGTACTACAACGCATAAAGAGACCACACGCCTATGGCTCGTATCCTCGCTATCGACTACGGCACGAAGCGCACGGGGCTGGCGGTGACCGATCCGCTACAGATCACTCCAGGGGCGCTCGACACGGTGCCTACGCATCAGCTCCTCAACTATCTGGCGGACTACCTGGGACGTGAGAAGGTGGAGACGATCGTCCTCGGCAAGCCGACACAGATGGACGCAACGCCCTCGGCGACGTGGCAGGCAATACAAGCTTTGGCTAAGAAGCTGCAACATCTCTATCCTCAGATACGTCTAGAGTATGTGGACGAGCGCTTTACCTCTGTCTTGGCGCAGCAGACGATCCGCGAGGCGGGTATCGGCAAGCAGCGCAGACAGCGGGACAAAGGGCTGGTGGATCGAGTCAGTGCGACCATTATCTTACAGAGCTATCTGGAGAGCTTGAGTATGCTTCACTAAAAACAGAAAATTAACCGTTCACTCTTATGGCTAAGACCTTACCTATATACCTTTACGGACACCCTGTGCTTCGCAATATGAGCGAGGATATAACGCCTGACTACCCGAACCTCTCAGAGCTGATCGCTGACATGTGGCAGACGATGTATGAGAGCGATGGCGTCGGACTGGCGGCTCCCCAGATCGGGCGCAACATACGTCTGCAGGTGATCGACGCAACGCCTCTTGCTGAGGAGTACCCTGAGTGTGCCCAGCTCAAGCTGGTTATGATCAATGCGCATATGCAGTCTCTGAGCGAGGAGACCTGTTCGGAGCCTGAGGGTTGTCTGAGCTTGCCGGGCATTAACGAGCGGGTCGTACGACCGGAGTCGATCGTGGTGGACTATATGAATGAGCAGTTTGAGCCACAGCATCTAGAACTCTCGGGCTTTGCTGCTCGGGTGGTGCAGCATGAGTATGATCATCTAGATGGCAAGCTCTTTGTAGATCATATCTCAGCGATGCGCAAGCGTATGATCAAGAAGAAGCTACAGCATATAGCTGAAGGGCGGGTACGTGTCGACTACCCTGTGATGCGCAATCCGATACATTAGCCCGTATGCGTCCGTTACTACGATCACTCTCTCTGCTGCTCTGCACGCTCTGTGTGTGGAGTGCTACGCTTTGGTCGCAGATAGATACGGAGCGGGTGATGACGATCGGGCGCAATGCGATAGGCTTCAAGGATTATGTGGTCGCTATCGAGCACTTTAACCAAGTGATCGAGGTGGCGCCCACGATGGCAGACCCGTATTACTACAGAGCTTTTGCCAAGCTTATGCTGGGCGACTATGCGGGTGCCGAGCGAGACGCAACGCTGTGCATCGAGCGCAACCCTTTCCTCTCTAGAGCCTACATGGTACGGGGGGCGGCACGGCACAATCTGCAGCACTATGCGGAGGCAGCGACTGACTATGCGCAAGCGCTCAAGATCACGCCTGACGACTTCTACCTCTCGTTCAACTTAGCTGGCTCGCTCTATGGTGCCGAGCAGTATGAGCGTGCCGACTCGGCAGCGCTCGCCTTGACGCAGCGTCATCCGAAGGAGGCGCGGGGCTACTTCCTCGCAGCGGAGATAGCTTTGCGACGGCAAGACACGGTCGCGGCGGAGGGACGGATAGCCGAGGGCCTGGCAATAGACTCGCTGAGCGCTGCGCCTTATCGGATGCTCTCGACGATTGCTTACCTGCGGGGAGACTACGAGGGGGCACTACGCTACCACGACAAGAGCATAGAGCAGGAGCCTGGCCAAGCTAGCGACTACATCAACCGTGGACTGACACGCTACAAACTCAAGGAGTATCGTGGCGCTATGGAGGACTACAATCAGGCGCTCCTCCTGACGCCTCATGATGCGGTCGCTCGACACAACCGAGCCTTGCTGCGTATCGAGGTGGGCGACCTACAGGGAGCTCGCGAAGATCTGCTAGAGGTGGTGCGGCTGCAGCCGACCAATCTGACGGCACACTTTAACTTAGCTTTGGTACAGACTCAGACGGGGCAGTACCGTGAGGCGATCGAGACGCTAGACTATATATTAGGACGTCGACCTGAGTTCCTCTCAGGTTACTATCAGCGCTCAGAGGTGAAGCGTCTGCTCGGGGATGCTGCTGGAGCTGACAGAGACTACTGGTTCGCCTACAAGCTAGAGCGTGGGCAGGTCAAAGCACCCAAGCCAACCATTGCCGACAGCACCGCCTCGAGTGTAGCTAGCGAAGAACTATACGCACTAGATCATCACGCAGAGCTACAGTCTGCGAGTAGCGACGCGACGCCCTCTTCGATTACTACGGGGAGCAATTCGCTACGCGGATCGATCCAAGAGCAAGCCACTTCATCAGAGGCTTGCCCCGCTTACGAGCTGACCTACTTCGTGCAGAAGAGTCACGACAAGCTCTTGCCTCGCTCCAACTTCTCCGCAGAGCTGGAGGCGTACAACGAGCGCACGGGCTACCAGCCTCGCCTCTTGCTTGCCGTCGGCACGCAGTCGCTAGACAGCACGCAGCTTCATGTCGTGCTGGAGGATATAGCACATCTGCAGGCTAGTGAAGCGGAGCAAACGGCCGACTGGCACCTGCGTATGGGGATCGACAAGCTACTGATGCGAGACATCGGCGAGGCGGTCTCACAGTTCAACGCTTGTCTCGAGCTGGCTCCTCAGCAGCCACTCGCGCTTCTCGCACTGAGCACGGCGCGCCTCATGCAGGCAGAGACACTCACAGACGCTAAGCAACAAACGCTCATGTACGACTTAGCGATGCGTCAGCTCACCACCGCCATCGGGCACGCCCCGCAGATAGGCTATCTCTACTACAACCGTGCGCACCTACACCAGTCGCTGGGACATATGGATCAAGCGATCGCAGACTACACCAAGGCGATCGAACTACTACCCCAAGCTGGCGAAGCTTACTACAATCGAGCTTTGCTCCTGGAGCAGCAGGGGCAGCATGAGCAGGCGATAGATGACCTGAGCCGTGCAGGCGAGCTGGGCATCTATCAGGCTTATTCTCTCATCCACACTATCCAGACACGCTGATGATATCCGTTCAAGACCTTACGGTAGACTTTGGTAAGCAACTTCTCTTTGACTCGATCAACTTTGTCATCAGCAAGGGCGAGCGAGTCGCACTCGTCGGGCATAACGGGGCGGGTAAGTCAACCTTGATGAAGATCCTCGTCGGCATTGAACAACCGACGAGTGGTGCCGTCAGCCGTCCCCGAGACCTCTCCATAGGTTACCTGCCACAAGTCAAAGAGCTTGTCGACCACACCACGCTGCGTGCGGAGGTCGAGGAGGTCTTTAAGGATGTGCAGTCGCTCAATGATCAGTACGACCGTCTGAGCGAAGAGCTAGCGACACGCACCGACTACGACTCGCCCGAGTATCTAGAGCTGATCGAGCGTCACGGACATCTCACCGACCTGATACAGATGCACCACCCGTCGCAGTACCTTGCCGAGATGGAGCGCACGCTCCTCGGGCTAGGCTTCGAGCGGAGCGACTTCGACAGACCGACGCGTGAGTTCTCCGGCGGGTGGCGTATGCGTATCGAGCTGGCTAAGGTGCTGCTGAGCAATCCCGATCTGCTCCTCCTCGATGAGCCAACGAACCACCTAGACATCGAGTCCATCGACTGGCTCGAGCACTTCCTCATCGCCCGTGGAGTCACGCTCCTGCTCGTCTCGCACGACCGTACCTTCCTCGACAACGTCACCAACCGCACCATCGAGATCGAGCTGGGACGCATCTACGACTACAAGACTTCCTATAGCCACTACGTCACGCTACGTGAGGAGCGCCTGGAGCAGCAGAAGCGAGCTTACGAGAATCAGCAGAAGAAGATCCAAGACATCGAGTCCTTTGTCGAGCGCTTTCGCTATAAGCCGACGAAGAGCGCACAGGTGCAGAGTCGCATCAAGCAGCTAGACAAGATCGAGGAGATCGAGCTCGACGAGATAGACACACGGCACATCAACTTCACCTTCCCGATGGCAGGGCGCAGTGGCGACTATCCAGTCATCATCGAGGATCTGGACAAGAGCTACGGCTCTCTCTCGGTGCTACGAGGCGTCTCGATGACTATCAAGCGTGGCGAAAAGGTCGCCTTCGTTGGGAAAAACGGCTCTGGCAAGTCAACCCTCATGCGCTGCATCATGGGACAAGAGGAGTACACCGGCAAGCTTCAGATAGGGCATGGCGTAGAGATCGCTTACTTCTCTCAGAATAGAGCGCAGGAGCTGCCAGCTGATCAGACGATCCGTGACGCTATCGATAGCTTGGCGCGTGGCGATATACGACTACATATTAATGATATGTTGGGTGCCTTCCTCTTTGGCGGAGAGGTGGCCGACAAGCCCATCAGCGTACTCAGTGGTGGCGAGCGCGCTCGTGTCGCTATCATGCAGATGCTCCTAGAGCCTGCCAACCTGCTCATCCTCGATGAGCCGACAAACCACTTGGACATCCGAACCAAAGAGATCCTCAAGCGTGCCATCGCAGCCTTTCCAGGAACCGTCATCGTTGTCTCGCACGACCGCTACTTCCTCTCTGGGCTCGTGGATCGCATTTTCTCCTTCAGTCATGGAGCCGTACGCGAGTGTATGGACGGTCTCGACGGCTATCTAGCTACCCTTCATGAAGAGCTAAACCAACAGCCTTCAACCAACAGCCAACAGCTAACAGCCAATAGCCAATCGCCAACGGCTAACAATCCGCAGCCAACAGCCAAAGTCCAGCCCCAGCTCGACTACCAGCAGCAGAAAGAGCAGCAGAAGCGCTTGCGCACCCTCCGCCGCACCGCCGAGAGTCTTGGTGAGCAGTTGGAGCAACTTAAGAAAAGCCTTGCTGAGCTAGAGCAGCAGATCGCCACGGCAGCCACCCCGCAGCTCATCGATCAGTACACCCTGGTCAACAAAAAGATCCAAGAGATCACCCCTCAGTGGGAGGAAGCCGAGTTTGCCCTGATGGAGTACGAGGAGGAGATCCAACAGTAGTAATTAGCCAGCCAACCGCCCCGTGAGACAATTCCTCAAGCTCTTCGGCAAGTATATCCGCCCTTATCGTCACTACGTAACAGGTGGCATCATTGCCAACATACTCTCGGCGCTGCTCAACTTGCTCGCCTTCTCGCTCATCATGCCGATCCTGCGTATCCTCTTTGGCATGGATCAGACTACACCTGTCTACCAGGCGCTCGACGGCATCAACTGGTTACGCCCCTCTGAGTGGAGCGTGGCGATAGACTATATCGTGGGCAATTTCAACTACTACGTCTACCAGCTCATCCAGCAGTACGGTCCTGCCCGCACGCTCCTCCTCCTTTGCATCTACCTCGTCGTCATGACACTCATCAAGGTTGGCGTCACCTATGGCGGCATCTATATGCTCGTGCCGATCCGCACAGGAGTAGTCAGAGATCTGCGCAATGAGTTCAATGCGAAGCTCCTCCGTCTGCCTATCTCCATGATCAGCGAAGAGCGCAAAGGTGACCTCCTCGCTCGCTTCTCAGGAGATGTCGCCGAGATCGAGTACTCCATCATCAACCTCTTAGAGAGTCTCATCAAGAACCCCATCCTCATCATCATCTACCTTGTGGCGCTTTTTGCGATCAGCTGGGAGCTCACCCTCTTCGTCCTCATTGTCCTGCCGATAGCCGGTTACGTCATGGGAGCCGTGGGCAAGCGACTCAAGCGAGACAGCCTCGAGGGGCAAACGCAGTGGGGGAGACTCATGAGCATGGTCGAGGAGACCCTCTCGGGGCTGCGCATCATCAAGGCGTTCAATGCAGAGCAACAGATCTCTCACCGCTTTACTAAAGCCAACGAACAGTATCGACGCACCATCTCGCAGGTCTATGCACGCCAAGGCCTAGCGCACCCCATGAGCGAGTTCCTCGGCACCACCGCCATTGCGATCATCCTTTGGTACGGTGGTAACTTGATCTTTGCGGGCAATAGCTCCATCACGGCCGATGCTTTCATCTACTACCTTGTAGTCTTCTACAGCATCATCAATCCCGCCAAAGAGCTCAGTCGTGCCTCCTACTCGATCCAAAAGGGACTAGCCTCGATGACTCGCATACAAACTATCCTCGACTACCCCGAGCGCATCACAGATCCCGCGGAGCCGCTGCCCGTCACCTTCGAGCAGAGCATCTCTTACGAAGATGTCTCCTTCCGCTACGAAGAGCCGTGGGTGCTGCGCAACCTGTCGCTCACCATACCCAAAGGTCAAATGGTTGCGCTTGTGGGAGCATCGGGTGCTGGCAAGAGTACGCTTGTAGACCTACTTCCTCGCTTTTACGATGTCACCTCTGGGCGCATCACCATCGACGGCACCGACATACGACAGGTGCGGGCGAGCGAGCTAAGGGAGCTCATAGGCTATGTCAATCAGACGCCGATCCTCTTCAACGATACGATACGCAATAACATCACCTTCGGCATGGAGCACCCCGTCAGCGATGAGGAGATACGCACCGCTGCCGAGGCAGCCAATGCAACCGAATTCATCGACCAGCTCCCCGAGGGGTTTGAGTACAACATCGGTGACGGTGGTAGCAAGCTCAGCGGAGGTCAGCGTCAGCGACTTAGCATAGCACGAGCCTTGCTCAAGGACTCGCCCATCCTCATCCTCGATGAGGCGACCTCGGCACTCGACAACGTCTCCGAGCAACTAGTCCAGGAGGCTATCCAGCGTCTCGTCAGCGACCGCACCACCATCGTCATCGCCCACCGACTATCCACGATCATGCACGCTGACCTCATCTGCGTCATGCAGGAGGGGCAGATCGTCGAGCAGGGTACGCACACAGAGCTGCTAGAGCGCGGTGGACTCTATGCCCAGCTTTACCAGATACAGTTCAAAGAGTAAAGTCTCCCTTAGCCCGAGTTTCGTAGCAAAAACGAGTCCCGGGGAGCTTAGTTCCAATATTTGAGGAGGTGATAGCCGTAATTCGTTGAGTGTCAAGAATGGTCCTTCGCTGAGCGAGTCGGGTTAGTAGGGGAGACGACGAAAAGTCACGAGAGATAACCGAAGCGGTACGATCTCTCATAAGGTAGCTCCGATAAATTTGGATTTCTCTCGGTGGGTACTTGCGCAGATCTTCGAATGAGAACGTGTCACCTACGAAAAGGGACTACGGGAGGGCCACCTTGTTGAGGATGCCCGTCAGGTAGGCGATTGCCAGCCCGTAGTTGGTCATAGGCACTTGCTGAGCCGTAGCGAGGTCTTGGCGAGAGACGAGCATGCGTCGGTTGAACATGCAGGCGCCGCAGTGGATGACGAGGTCATAGGGTGTAAGATCCTCGGGAAAGTCTCGCCCTGACACATGCTCGATGGTGAGCGTCTCGCCGATGCGTTTGCGTAGAAGGCGGGGCAGCTTGACCGTGCCAATATCCTCGCCCTCAGGAGCGTGGGTGCAGGCCTCTGCGATGAGTAGACGACTGGAGGGAGTGAGCTGACCTATGGTAGCAGCGCCTGCGACAAGTCGCTGGAGATCGCCACGCTGGGCACTCATAAGGATAGAGAAAGAGGTGAGCCGACAACCCTCAGGGACTAGAGGCTCGACCGTGGCGAAGACTTGTGAGTCTGTGATGATGAGCTGAGGCGGAGCTGCTAGCTGTGACAGTGCTGTGGGGAGCTGCTCTGGTGTGACACATAGGGCATGGCAACCTCTATCTAGTAGTGCACGAATGGTCTGCACCTGTGGCAAGATCAGTCGTCCTGCGGGGGCTGCGCTGTCTTGTGGCATCACGAGGAGTACGAGGTCGCCCGTCTGACAGAGATTCCCTAGGAGTGAGGGCGTCGGCTCGGACACGTTGTGCAGCGTCTGCTTGATCTTCTCAAGTAGTGTGTCGAGGCTCTCGTCATCGTTCTGACGAAGCGAAAGCGGAGCATGACCGAAGCATTGCACGATCTCCTCTTGTCGCTCTAGCCAAGAGCTTTGCTCTGGCAAATCGGCACGAGCGATGATTGGGAGCGTCGGCACATTAGCCTTTCGCAAAGCTGCTATGATGGGCGTGTCGAGAGAATCTTCGCAACTGAGTAGGTAGAGAACTAGATCGGCAGAGCTCAGTGCTAGCTGCGTGACTCGCTGTCGCTCGGCTCCGAGGGGGGTGTCGTCGGCTAGCCCTGGAGTGTCGACCAGTAGAATGGGCCCCACGCTGGGCAGCTCGAAGAGCTTCTCCACGCTGTCGGTCGTGGTGCCAGCTTGGTCGGATACGAGCGACCGCTCTTGTCGTAGCAAGCGGTTGAAGAGCGTAGACTTGCCACTGTTTACTTGTCCTACGAGGAGCAGTCGCTTACGTTCGCTGGTCTCTCTTGCACTTGGTGTCATACTCTTTGTCCATTAAAAGCGGAAGTCCCGCTCTCCCGCTTTGATCTGCTGGAGACGCTGCTGAGCAATGGCACGAACCCGCTCATTGGGGATCGTGGGGAGTTGCTGTGCGATCATCTCTAGTCCCAGCTCACGGGTTGTAGGTGAAGCGTAATCCTCTAGGTACTCCTGCAGTGTCAGAAGGGCATTAGGACCACAACAGTTAGAGATCTGACCACTCTTGCAGAGCGACATGAAGCGGTCACCAGTACGACCCTCGCGATAGCACGCGGTGCAGAAGCTCGGTATGTGTCCCTGCTGGAGAAGCCAGTAGACCACCTCATCGAGTGTGCGTGGATCGCTCACCTCAAACTGCTCTGAGTGGGCTGCCTCTGTCGTCTGCGCATAGCCTCCCACAGAGGTGCGGGAGCCTCCGCTGATTTGTGACACCCCTACGTGGAGAGCCTTCTGCCGTACGACCTCACGCTCACGGGTCGAGACGATGATACCTGTGTAGGGTACTGCCAGTCGGGCTACTGCTATAATATGGAGGAAGGTGTCGTCAGGAATTGCCTCGGGGAAGGAGTCGAGCGAGATGTCATCAGCCGGACAGATACGTGGTACGCTGATCGTATGAGGACCTACGCCAAAGGTCGCCTCCAGATGCTCCGCATGCATCATTAGCCCGACGAAGTCATAGCGATAGGTACTCAAACCAAAGAGCACCCCTAGCCCCACATCGTCGATGCCACCCTGCATCGCTCTATCCATCGACTCGGTGTGATAGGCGTAGTCACTCTTAGGACCTCTCGGGTGTAGCTCCTCGTAGTGCTCCTTGTGGTAAGTTTCCTGAAAGAGGATGTAAGTGCCGATTCCTGCCTCGTGAAGCATGCGATACTCTTCGATAGTGGTTGCGGCGATGTTGACATTGACACGACGGATAGCCCCATTCTTATGATGTATCGAGTAGATCGTTTGGATCGACTCAAGGATATACTCGATCGGGTTGTTGCGTGGGTCTTCGCCCGCCTCGAGGGCAAGACGCTTGTGCCCCATGTCTTGTAGGGCAATCACTTCTTCCCGTATCTGCTCCTGGGTCAGCTTGTGGCGAGGAATGGTCCGGTTCTTAGCGTGGTAAGGACAGTAGACGCAGCCATTGATACAATAGTTAGAGAGGTAGAGCGGAGCAAAGAGTACAATGCGCTTACCGTAGAAGCGTAATTTGATCTGCTCAGCCAGTTGTGCCACTCGTTGTCGTGTCGCAGGATCCTCAGCGAGGAGGAGTACGGCAGCCTCTCGGTGATCTAGTCCATGCATCTCCGCAGCCTTGCGTAGGATATCGGAGATCATTTTCTCATCATCTTTGTGTTGTTCCGCATAGCGGAGGGTGTCGATGATTTCATCATGATTGATGAAGTCACAGGCATCGTGCGATTGCTTATTGTAACTCATACTTTCACTTGATTAGCTAGAGGGAGCGTCTCCACGCCCCCAGTCTATTTTGTAACCTATCGTGTCAAGCTGTGCCTGTAGGAGGGCGACACCCTCGGCAGCCTCAGAGCCTGAGTAGGCTTTGTTGTTATAGAGAGCGTAGTCTGCTCTATGGTTTAATGGGGATAGATTGGGCATCACCACATTACATCCTGATCGTATGGCGGCTAGTCGCCCCTCAGGGTGGAGCGTCGCGACAGCTGTCGTGCCCGGGATCAGAGCCCGTGGATTGAGGAGCCGACAGAGGGCGAGAAAGCGAAGCGTCATCGACAAGCTCCCCGCAGGGTAGGTCCCTAGCGGTGTATCCTCATGAGGGATGAAGGGACCCACGCCGATCATCTCGGGCTGCAACTGGCGAATGAAGTCTAAGTCTTGCGCTAAGTGTGCCGTCGTCTGACCTGGTGAACCGACCATGATGCCCGTCCCCACTTGATAGCCGATCTGCTTGAGGTCCCGCAGGGCTTGTAGCCTATGCTCCTGCGCCATCGTGCTGGGGTGTAACCTTTGGTAGTGCTCCTGGTTGTAAGTCTCATGACGCAGCAGGTAGCGGTTAGCACCAGCTCGATAGAGTGCCTCGTACTCCTCACACTCCATCTCTCCGAGTGAGAGCGTGATAGCGCACTCTGGATAACTAGATCGAATGCTACGCACGAGCGAGAGCAGACGCTCTCCCCGCCAATAGAGATCTTCGCCACCCTGTAGCACGAAGGTACGAAAGCCTATCTCGTATCCTCTTGCACAGGCCGACATCACCTCGTCGGCAGTAAGTCGATAGCGGGTGACATGCTCATTACTAGAGCGTATACCACAATAGTAGCAGTCGTTGCGACAGATGTTTGATATCTCTACAAGACCTCTCAGATAGATCTTCCGCCCGAAATGCTGCTCTGCAATAGCCTCGGCACGCACCTGAAGCTCATGCTCGAGGTGCGTGTCGTTACTGTCTAATAGAGCTTTCAGCTCAGGGATGGAAGCTGCTGCTACTTGGTCTAGCGTATCACTCCTTCTCTTTATAGTTGGCATAGGTGAGGTCGATTTTCTCCACCTCCTTGAGTAGCTGGCGACGACCAGCGAGTACATCGTTGAAGGCGCTCGGACCTGTTACGCAACCTCCGAGACAAGCCATCACCTCGACAAACTGCGTGTCCGCCTTGCCGCGCTTGCCGTAAGCCTTGAGCTTGGCGACGGCTTTCTTGTCCAGTCCTGCGATCTCCTCAGCAGTGAGACGACCTACGAAGTCCTTGTACTCCTCCGTATTGCTTAGATAGGAGATGACGGCATCCTTGACACCGCCATTACGAGCGAAGGCGTGTGCCTCACGTACCGACTCGACGGTTGGTTTGTAGCCCTCTACCGTGTTGATGTCTATATCCAGTCCCTCTAGGATAGAGCCTAGCTCCTCAAAGGTAACCACCATATCGACATCCACGTTGGGACGCTTGATCTCCTTGCGCTTAGCCACACAAGGACCAAAGAAGACGATCTTGCTATCGGGGTAAAGCTTGCGTGCACGCTCTGCCGTGTAGACCATCGGCGAGTGTGAGCTAGAGACAAAAGGCTTGAGCCCAGGAGCATGCTTATCCACCAGCTCGTAGAAGGAGGGACAGCACGAAGTGGTCATAAAGGCTTGACCAGCCTCGATCTTCTCCACAAGCTCCTTTCCCTCATGACTCACTGTGTCCATAGCTCCCTGAGCCACCTCGATGACATCGTAGAAGCCTATCTTCTTGATGGCTCCGTAAACCTGCTCACGGCTTGCCTTAAACTGACCTAGGATTGCTGGAGCCACGATAGCTACGACTTGCTCGCCACGCTCTATAGCACCTAGTACGTCAAAGACTTGCGAGATCTCAAAGATCGCACCAAAGGGGCAAGCATTCAGACAAGAGCCACAATAGATGCACTTAGACTCATCTATATGCTCGATACCATCCTCGTCCTTGCTGATAGCACCCACGGGGCAAGACTCCTCGCAAGGCACGGGTATGTAGACGATCGCATGATAGGGGCAGTTCTTGTGGCACTGACCGCAGCTGATGCAGATTTCGTGATCGATCTGTGCCTGACCATTCTTCTTGAATGAGATACAGCTCTTCGGGCAGTTGCTCGAGCAGGCACGACTTACGCAGCCACGGCAGAGGTTAGACACCTCATAGTTGATCTGGACGCACGAGGTACAAGCCTCATCAATGACGCAGAGGACATTCTCCTTAGTTGGCTGCGGACGGTGCAGTGCCGTGTGAGCGTACTCAGACAGCGGTGTCAGCTCATCCTGCTCATCTCGCATGTCAAAGCCTAGGAGAGGAAACATCTTATACTTCCATACAGCACGCTCCTTATGGGGGCAGCAACGTCCCAGCACATTGCGCTGCTTACGAGGGCTCAGTTCTAGAGGGATCCGATCTATCGTTTTAATCAATTGGTCTTGACGCCACCTAGCTACCATGGTGGAGAGGAGCTTATGGCGCACGATCATTACATTGTTTATATAGGTCATAGGGTCACGTTATGTTTCAGCTTTTGACCCTCACATAGGGCGGGGTCCAAACTCTCCACAAAGATACGATTAATATCTCAATCAATCACTATATATTGCTAGTTCCACATGTCAAAATACCTTATTCTTGTGACTCTCTCATAGTAGAGCGACTAAGAGGGGGTGGCTATCCTATATCGATAGACGAAAAAGCAGAGAGCCTCACCCTCACGGGTGAAGCTCTCTCAGTTCTGTTCGAAAAGATGATTTGTCTAAAAAGAATTTGTGGGCCCAATAGGATTCGAACCTATGACCCTCTGTTTGTAAGACAGATGCTCTAAACCAGCTGAGCTATGGGCCCTTTCAGATATCTTAGCTCTCCGAGATACTCTAGCGACAGTGTAAATGTGATCGGCAGTTGTCCTACAAGGATTCGAACCTTGACAAACAGGACCAGAATCTGTTGTGCTACCATTACACCATAGGACAATCTGTATCAACCTACTGTCGATTAGCTCGTCACCATCGTGTGTGACACCCAATCACAGAGTCTCTCTTAGAGAGAAGTAAATGCGTTGTATCACGATATCGTAGTAAGGTGGGAGTTGCACCTTCGTCCGCCCCCTGCGGGAGTTGTTGTCCCACAAGGATTCGAACCTTGACTGACAGAACCAAAACCTGTAGTGCTAGCCATTACACCATGGGACAAATCCTTTTACTACCGACAGACACTTCTGTCATCGTTTGTGAGTGCAAAGGTAGAAAGAAAAAACCAAACCACCAAATATTTCGTGGAGAAATTTTTCTCTCCCCCCACGCACTCCTACCCGCTACAACCGACCGAGCGTACGCCTATAGAGACAAAAGCATCGTCTTACAAGAGAACTCGCTGGGTCGCTCCGTCGATGATTGTGATGCACAGATAGTGCTGTGTCGCATCTCCTAGTCGTATTTCAGAGAGCTGCGAGAGTTGCGTAGCTGTAGCTACGAGCACTCCTGACAGATCATATAGGTAGAGGGAGAAGTCAGACGGCGTGTACTCACTCGGGTAGAGAGCGAGACGCTCTCCTGAGCGAATGATACGTGTCTGAGTCGCCTCTAGTACGTTGGAGATCCCATTATCCCTGCCAGGCCAGGCATCTAGTAGATCCACTTTCCACCCCTTCGTGACAGCCTGCTGTGCGTCGGGCGTCTGGGCGAGTGGATTTCTCTTGATGAGTAGCCACTTCTTCCACCAAGCTGTACGCTCGCTAGCCTCTATGGTGTGGATATCCGGTAGCGCCTTCAGTATAGCCTCTAGAGCTGAGTCAGACAGCATGCACCCGTCTAGAAATAGAGAGAAGAGCTTCGGTACGGGGCGTATGTCTAACTCCTGAATCGGATTGTCCGTGAGCCACAAGAGGTATAGCTCGGGGCTGTGAGACAGGTCTAGCTGTGAGAGCTTATTGTAGGAGAGCAGGAGCTCTTTGATCCCCTTGACGGGAGATAGGTCTAGATGCGACAACTGGTTGCCCTCGGCAAAAAGGTAGTCAAGCTGCCCCACGGGCGTAAGATCCAGTTGCTGAAGTTGGTTGTTACTACATCGGAAGTCTTTGAGCATGGGGATACCCGCAAGACTGATAGAGGTCAAGTCGTTGTCCTGAACTTCTAGTCTGTCTAGCTGAGGCAAGAGAGGTAGCGAGAGGCCCGTTAGCTCATTGTTATTGAGGAATATCTGTCTCAGCTCGTCCTTAGCTCCCCAAGTGATGGATACGCTAGGGATGTTTGAGAGGTCGAGCACTCTAAGGTCGCTGTGCGGAGTTAGATCCCACGTAGTGATCTGGGTGTCGTGAGCAAAGAGCTGCTGGAGTGCTCCGTTTTGTGAGATGTCTAGCTGAGTCAAGGGATTGCCCTCACAATGTAGCACGGTCAGCTGCTTGAAGTGCCGCAGATCTAGTGCAGAGATCTCGTTGTACTCACAGCGCAGCGCTATAAGGCTCTGTACAGGAGATAGATCAAGCTCCTTAAGTTGGTTGTTTTGGCAGACCAGCATATCTAGAAGAGGGGCATTCTTCAGATCGAGCTCCGAGAGCCGATTGGCAGCCACGTTGAGCTCCATCAGACGGAAGCAAGCTGTGACATCTAGTCGGCTGAGGAGATTGTTCTGACAGTAGAGGAACTTCAGCCCTTGCAGCTGAGAGAGATCTAGACTATCCACCTGCTGAGACCTCTGATCACTGCCTATATAAAGGGATAGAATACCCTCGGGAGCCTCACACCAGACGCGTATCCAGCCGTCTCCATGCACCTCACCTTGTATGCCATCGACGCCATAGTTGTCCGACTCATAGTCTACCTGCTCGCCATCACCCCAGTCGATGGCAATAGGCTGGCGACAATGGATCCCGAGGGTGAAGATGCTCCCCTCTGGTAGCGTCGTGTGTATCGTGATGGCCGGTGTATCCTGAGCAAGCGCCCCTGCCATAGTGAGGAGCAGGAGGCTCAGCAGGAAGATTGTCGTCCGTCTCATAGATTATCTCTTCAGATGATTACTCTTTGGGTAGAAACTCTCCGCGAGGTGCAAAGTCTAGAACTACAATCTTATCCACTTCGATCCCTAGGTCTCCACCCGTGCCAGGCATGATCATGAGATCGTACTGGTCGCCTTTGCTAGAGAGAAATGTGCCCTCCTCGCTAGCTGTCGGAGTTGTATAGCCACTCTCTGTGAGGCTCGCTACGAAGCTCTCCGTGAGCGAGACCTTGCCGTCTGCCTCTTGAAAGACCTTATCATAGTTGTCCAGCACAGCCCAGTACTCGTTGAGCTCTCCAGCTCCATCCTTGGAGACGAAGTAGATACGCATGATAATCGGAGACTGATTGACTCGGTACACATACATATGTTCAAACCCTTGAGAACCAGACAAGTCACTGTCTAAGGTCGTCCCCGCAGACGCTTCATAGGTTGCTATCTGCTCCTTGTTAGAGCCAAAGGGTATGGGACTCTCAGGGATCGCACCGCTTGCGCCTGCAGTAGACAGCTGTAGGGTTGCCACCTTCGTCGTCTGCTTACCCTCTGCAGATATGCCGAAGACGAGCAAGACATACTCCGTATTAGGCTTCAAGTCAGAGATCGTAATAGACTGCACACCTCTTAAGGTACTCTCAGGCTTGCTCCAGTCGACATCGTCAAACATCTCCGCATTGAAGATGATATCAGCGACAGCGTTTTCGTCAGAGTCATACTCAGCGTACTGATCTTTGGTAAAGTATCCCCAAAAGTAAGAGGTGCTCAGGTTAGAAGGCGTGACCTGTATGGTTAGGGACTGAGACGTCTGCTCTGTCGCAAGTAGCTCAAAGGTAGTATCATCTATCGGCGTGAGAGCGGCGGTAGTCACCACCTGCTTGTGCAGCGGAGTCGTCACACGTCCTGTCTCATCCAGCCCGAAGACGCAGATATAGTACTCAGTCTCGCTATACAGATCCTCCTCGGTATGCGTGGCTGGTCCCTGCTTGAGGATCTCCTTTAGATAGTCGGTGAACTCCTTCCCGTTGGCTTTTGCCATCGTACGTAGTACCTGAATCTGGTTGTCTAGATAAGCTTTTTCAGTAGAGAAAGTCTTGTCGTAGTGCGCCTTATTGTCCAGCCCGATGTAGTAAGTCGTCTTACTGTCTGAGGGTACGACAGATAAGGTGACAGACGAAGCCGTCGCAGAGACATCCTTGATCTCGAAAGTTGTGATCGCAGGGGTCTCTACCGTTATGAAGCGTATGCTGTCCACCTCAGCAATGTCAAACGTCCTCTTGATGACCTGCTGATTCTGATCGTGAGAGTAGATGACCAATTGCTTGGGGACCTCATTTTGAGCCAATAGTGAATAACTTAAAGTGAGGAGGGTCAGCAGCCCGCTTAGCAGGGGTCGAAGTAAGGAGCGTGTCATAAGTATATCTAGTAGTTAGAGGGTTAGGCATAGGAGTGAGGCCTCTGTTCTAGCTCTTCGATCTCCCTTGCTATGATCACAAAGATACGTTTTTTTAGTATAGGCGAGAGCGACCAGTCAGCTCCGATTACTGTGAGAATGTTCGGTTTCGCTCCAATTCCTACCGAGCAAATCTCAAATCTCTACCGAGGAAATGAAAAATCCCTACGTAGGCGAGAAATGAAACTTCGGAGGAATCAAATGAAACTTCGGAGGAATCATTTCGTCCCTACGTGGAGAATAAAAAATAGCCACGTGGAGATTTGGAATTCTCCACGTGGCTATTGAATTAGAGGTTAGAAATTAGAGACGTGTAGCGATTTGTTGGAACGTACGGCTCGTATTGCTTTGATACAACGGATGCCCCCACGCTGGACGTCACTACATCATCGTTACTCGTTTCATCGGACTACCAATTTGCGAAATCCAGACCGATAAATGCTTGTAGCATAGTACCATCCAATTACGTATATTTGCTTGTGAATAGTTTGAGATACTCCTTCATTCCTTGCTTCTTATCAAGAGACAAATTACCAACCTAAAACAGATATAAGTCATGAAAACAGCTACAAAAACATTGTTCTGTGCCTTGCTTCTGATATTGCCACTCTTGGCTACCGCTCAGGCTACTGGCGATGAGACACAGACTACAACTCCGACGATTGTGCTCACCACAGAGACTTCCGTCGGAGACACCATTTGGCTCTCCTTCGAGACGGATGATTGGGAGGATCCAATTATCGAGGGACTCACACCCACGGGCGAATCAACATTCGCTGGTAATCAGTATACGGTAACCTCGCCTACCATCAAGCTCATGGGGGAGATAACCGACTTGGGATGCCAAGAGATCAAGCTCACAGCAATAGATCTATCAGGTATCTCATGTCTACAACAGCTCAACTGCTCGGGCAACCAGCTCACAGAGCTAAATATAGGAGATAACACAGCCCTATCGATGCTTTACTGTCAGCAAAACAAGCTCCAGCAGCTGGACCTATCCAAATGTAAGGATCTATACGAGGTCTATTGCTTTGATAACCAGCTTCAGAGCCTCAAGCTAGGAGCTAGCCTTCCCTCTTTTACAATGCTCAAGGCTGCTAACAATCAGCTGACAGCCATCGATCTGAGTGGATGTCCTAACGTAAAGGTGGTAGACCTAGGGACTAACAATATAGACCACCTAGACCTAGCCAACAATGGAGCTATTACCTGGCTGCTCGTAGCCAACAACAAGCTCACGGATATAGACCTCTCTGCACAGACCAAGCTCGTACGACTAGACTGCTATAACAACCAGCTCTCCTCACTAGACCTCTCTCCGCTCGAGCAGCTCACTGTACTAGCCGCCGAGAGCAACCAGCTACAAGACATCGACGTGTCTCACTGCCCTAAGCTACAGGTGATGTCTGTAGAGCATAACGTCATAAAGACGATGGACTTGTCTCAAAATCCCGAGTTGAAAAGTATCTGGTGCATAGAGAACCGCATCTACCCCAACGATATGCAGGCTCTCGTGACATCTTTGCTGCAAAAAGAGGGTGCCAAACTGGTCGCTGTCAATACACATAGCGACAAAGAGCAAAACGTAATCCTCAAAGCACAAGTAGCAGAGGCAAACGCCAAGGGATGGACTGTCTACGATTTCAATCCTGAGACTAAGGATCTCATCCCATATGAGGGAAGCGATACGACATTCCTCCACGTGACACTATCTGTCGGAGAGGGTGGCACAGCAAAAGTCCTAGAGGTGACTGATCCTGAGCGGGTCCCCTTTGCTACAGAGATAAAGATAGAGGCGACACCTGACGAAGGCTATGAGCTAGAGAGCATCAAGGCTGGAGATCAGGACATAACGGAAGACAAAGTCTACCTAGTCACCAAGGATGTAGAGATCACTGTCACATTTCATCGTGTCAAGAGCATAGCTGATCCGACTAAGAGACAGGAGCTCACGATTACGCCCAATCCTGCAAGAGACTTAGCCAGAGTGTATGGCCTCAAGCCTTACAGCGACATCTCTATCTATACACAGGAAGGTAAGCGCATGGCAACCATTCAGGCGGATGATCTGGGACAAGGCGAGATAGACCTGTCTAGTTATCCATCGGGTAAGTACCTTGTGATCGCCGAGGAGCATAACGGATGGCTCATCGTCCGATAACACAGTTGACTAGAGCCTCCCGACACGCTCCGCTTATGTCAACATCGTAGCTCTGCGGAGTGTCTCTCCCCCCCTCGACCCCGTAGGTCCACCCATGACTAATCTGTTGTGGATGAGACTTACGGGGTCTGTCTTTAGGCTCAGTTGAGTTAGGCTTCTACTTCGCAGTATGGCTAGCAATTCTTCGCGTTTCTCTTGCAGTTAAACTTAGAAAGATAGGAGTTACGTCTAAGCAAAAACTCTCTCTCTTTCTAATAATCCCAGCTTACAATGAGGCGATGCGTGATCTACCACGAGGTGTCTATATCGTGGACAATCGCAAGGTGATCGTCCCGTAAGAGCGAGCTCGAAATGAGAGCGAGCGCATCGTAGGCTCTACTCTTTTGTCTCTGATGTTGTTTTGATGACATATTCCCACAGCGGATCCGCTCCAAGCTGGGTCGTATCCTTAGTCTGAGGAATAGATCTATCGGGAACAAGTCTCTTCTCTCCACATCTTGTCTGATCTGGACGCACAAAAGACTTACTGCTAGTATAACCCTTAAAGCCACTGTTGGGTAGCGTGAATCCGATTACATCTCCATAGTGGCAAGGGGCGAAGGCACAAGGTGAGCTAGCATCTTCAAGGATAAGGGACACCCCTGCATCCTGTGCTACAGTTGCGAGCATCCCAGCACTACTGAAGGTCTTCTCTCCAACGAATATGTAGACATCTCCCTTAAAAGTTCGTCGAGGAGTGTGGCTCTGAGCGCGAGACATTTGACTTTGACCATCTGTAAGGATCAGGTCACTAAAAGTCTTTCCATCGATCATCTTCCCAGAGTACGCTTTCGGAATCCTCTCGGACAGGGAGGGGCAGTTACTTCTCCATAACTCAGATACTCGTAGGTGATATGTATAGTTTGAAGTGCTCTCTCTTTGCGTGGGCAAGTATTCAAGTAGCATATCGCCAAGCATGCTACTCCCTCCTGAATTGTAGCGAAGATCTATGATCAGTGTGTGCGTATGAAGCGAATCCATCTCTTGAAACATCTGATCAATAAAGTCCGAAAAGCGAGGTAGAGAGGATAGGTATGCCTCCTCTTGAGGGGTTAGTTTATAGCCACTTGGCTTAGAACTAGTAATGCGACTATACTCAGACTGATAGTCTTTCATAGCGTTCATCTGGAGGTAAGCAACTCCTGGAGCTGCCATCACGTCATACCAGTACAGAGCTTTTCGTGGAGCAGTAAGCGTGCTGTAATGTTTCGCATTTGGGCTGCTATACAACTCCACTCTATCACTCACAGATATGGGCGAGATAAAGATGGAGTCCATATCAGCAAATGTAACTTTCAAAGTATCCAAGCCTAGAGATCTCCAATAGATACAGAATGAACCCAAAGCACTTACTTGCGAGAGCGAGTACTGCACATTGTCCGCACTAATATAGCGTCTGAGTGTGTCGACAACATCTAGGATGGGGATGTCACAGATGGACTTAATCTCCTTTCCGACATAGCTCTGAAGGGTCTTAGGGGCTGTCATGAGACGCACGGTAGGGTACTCTTCGATCCCTAGCCTAATTGGGTAGTAAGTCTTAAACAGAGCGGTGTCAAGAGTCAGCGTAGTGTGACCGTCACCCATCAAACTCGTAAATTGCTGAAGAAGAAGGTACGAATCGGAAGGGGTATCGATATGCTTGGCTAGCTGATAAAACTTAGCTAGTTCACTATCCAGACTAATCGCAAAGCTCTCCTCAAGCATTTTGGGGTGACTCTCCTTTAGAAGTTTGCCAAGCACTTGTAGATCCCTTTGTGTGGCATTCTCCTCTTGGGTTAGAGTAGCTGGGCTGGGGCTGTCTGCAAATGTGATAACGTCTTGAGCGTAAGTATTGAACGCTAACAGACATAGACATAGCGATCTCAGTAAGTAGGGGACAAATCTACTCGTCATAATGGTAGGACTTTGTGTGATTGATGGGTGAATGCACTTGATAGATTGAGTGCTAGGGCGAAGGTACTAAGAACTTGTGAAGGAGCCTAACACTTAATTTCGCAAATCGAGTAACCCGCTGTAGGAGCGCTCGGTGAGTATCGAGTGGAAGGGCGCCCGTTGTGTCAAAGGTTACAACGTCAAGATTTGATTGCAATGGAATACGTCTCTCTGTACTACAACGGACGCCCTCCCGCTAAACACTGTCCGAGCGTCCCTACAGCGGACTACTCGTCTCGTCTTCCGATATTTGTGCTCGGTCGAAGGGGCATAACAAAAGGAAGACTCGCCTCATGAGGTCGTGTGGACCTTTGAGGCGAGCCTTCCTTTTCGTTGCTTATATCTGTTAGGAGGCTATAGGGAGCGCTCCTGAGATAATCTTTACTTTAGAGCTGTCGTGCGAGAAGATCTGTGAGGCACTTGTTACTTAGCGGGAGCTGTCTCGGAGACTTTCTCCTCGTCGAGCTTCTTGGCGCGGTAGCTGGCGTCAGATCCTGTCTGACGGCTCTGAGCCTCGATCTCTTCATGCTCCTTCTGCGACATTACGAGAAGCTTGTCATACTCGGGTAGACCTGTACCGGCAGGGATCAGGTGACCGCAGATGACATTCTCCTTGATGCCCTCGAGCTTGTCTTCCTTGCCCGATATGGCAGCATCGTTGAGTACCTTAGAGGTCTCCTGGAAGGATGCTGCTGAGATGAATCCTCTCGTCTGTAGCGCAGCCTTTGTGATACCTTGTAGGATCTGATTGGTCGTAGCAGGCATCGCATCACGTGCTATAGCGGGCTTGAGGTCACGACGCTTGAGGGAGCTATTCTCATCACGTAGCTTACGGCTAGAGATGATCTGTCCAGGCTTCATGGTGGTGGAGTCACCGGCGTCGGTGATTACCTTCATGCCCCAGAGCTTGTCGTTTTCTTCAGAAGCCTCGTTTTTGTCTACAATCTGCTGTGGCATTAGGAGGGTGTCTCCTGGATCGATGACCTGTACCTTGCGCATCATCTGACGGACGATCACCTCAAAGTGCTTATCGTTGATCTTCACACCTTGTAGACGATAGACGTCCTGGACCTCGTTGACGATGTACTCCTGCACGGCCGTGGGACCCTGGATGGCGAGGATGTCGGCTGGCGTGACAGCACCCTCCGAGAGGGGCATGCCGGCACGTACATAGTCGCCTGGCTGTACGAGGATCTGCTTCGTAAGTGGTACGAAGTACTTACGGATCTCACCTAGACGGGAGGTGATGGAGATCTCCTGATTGCCACGCTTGACACCAGCGAAGTCGATGGTACCATCGATCTCTGCTACGACAGCAGGACTTGAAGGATTGCGTGCCTCAAAGAGCTCCTGAACGCGAGGTAGACCACCCGTGATATCACCAGCACCCGAGATAGCGCGAGGCGTCTTGGTGATGATGTCACCCTGTGTGATCATATCGCCATCTTCCTTGACGAGGTGAGCACCGACGGGGAGATTGTACGAGCGCAGTACATTGCCCTTGTCGTCTAGTATCTGAGCCGTCGGGATGAGATTGTTCTTGACACCTTGCTTGCGAATGATGACGATCTCTTTGTGCGAAGCACTCTCGTCAGTCTCGTACTCAAAGGTGACCTTCTCGACAAGATTCTCGAAGACAAGACGCCCAGAGAACTCAGAGATAAGAGCTGTATTGTGTGGGTCAAAGTTGAGCAGCGTGTCGTCCTTGCTGACGGTAGCGCCGTTGGCAAAGAAGATGGTGCTGGCATAGGGTACCAGCTCATGCTGCAGTATGACGCCAGTCTTGGGGTCTAGGATGCGGAGCTCAGCGGTACGATTGACCACGATGTGTGCGGACCGCATATTGCCATCTCGTCCAGCACGCTCCACGTCTACGTAGCGGATGTCTGAGTACTCGATGACCCCAGAGAATCGTGCACGTATGGTGGCATCGGTCTCCTGGTTGCTCGCGGTACCACCAGCGTGGAAGGTTCGTAGCGTCAGCTGTGTACCAGGCTCACCGATAGCTTGCGCTGCGATGACACCGACCACCTCACCGCGCTGTACGAGCTTGTTGGTAGCGAGGTTGCGACCGTAGCACTTGGCGCAGACACCGTTTTTCGTTTCGCAGGTGAGTACAGAGCGTACCTCGACGGTCTCGATGCCAGCAGCGTTGATAGCAGCCACAACCGTCTCGTTGATTTCTTCACCAGCACGTACGATGTACTCTCCAGTCTCGGGGTGCTTGATGTCATGAACGGAGGTACGACCGAGGATGCGCTCACCTAGAGTAGCGACGACGGTACTGTTTTTCATCACGTCAGACATCTCGATGCCTCGTAGTGTGCCGCAGTCCTCCTCAGAGATGACGACATCGTGCGAAACGTCTACGAGACGACGGGTCAGGTAACCAGCATCTGCCGTCTTAAGGGCGGTATCGGCTAGACCCTTACGAGCACCGTGAGAGGAGATAAAGTACTCCAGCACGGAGAGTCCCTCCTTGAAGTTGGAGAGGATAGGGTTCTCAATGACCTGTCCACCGCCTGAACCACTCTTCTGAGGCTTAGCCATCAGACCGCGGATACCAGCGAGCTGACGAATCTGCTCCTTCGATCCACGAGCTCCAGAATCCATCATCATGAAGATGTTGTTGAAGCCCTCGTCGTCCTGAGCTAGCTGCCTCATTAGCGAAGCAGTTATCTTGTTCGACACATTACTCCACGTATCGATGATCTGGTTGTATCGCTCCGTATTGGTGATAAAGCCCTCGTTGTACTGAGCAAAGATCTCCTCGACACGCTCATTGCCCTCAGCAACGAGTTTCTCCTTGTCCTTAGGAATGACGACGTCTTGCAGACGGAATGAGAGACCTCCCTTGAATGCCATGTGGTATCCGAGGTTCTTGATCTTGTCCAGGAACTGTGCGGTCTTGGCAAAGCCACACACCTTGATCACATTGGAGATGATGGAGCGGAGAGTGCCTTTACCTAGGGTCTCGTTGATGTAACCAACCTCGGTGGGGACGTTTTCATTGACCATGATACGTCCCATAGAGGTTTCGATAATCTTGCTGACGAGCTGGTCGCCCTCGAGGACGTTATGGATCAGGACATTGATCGGAGCGTGAATGTCTAGCTTACCCTCGTTGTATGCAATCCTAGCCTCCTCGACTCCATAGAAGGTGAGCCCGCTACCCTTGACTCCCTTGCGGATCTTGGTGATATAGTAGAGTCCCAAGACCATATCCTGTGAAGGCACGGTAATAGGTGCACCATTGGCAGGGTTGAGAATATTATGTGAGGCGAGCATGAGTAGCTGAGCCTCGAGGATAGCTTCGTTGCCTAGGGGTAGGTGTACAGCCATCTGGTCACCATCGAAGTCGGCGTTGAAAGCGGTACAAGCCAAGGGGTGTAGCTGAATAGCCTTGCCCTCGATCATCTTAGGCTGGAAGGCTTGTATACCTAGACGGTGTAGTGTCGGAGCACGGTTGAGCAATACGGGGTGCCCCTTCATAACGTTCTCAAGGATCTCCCAGATGACGTTGTCACGACGATCTACGATACGCTTAGCGCTCTTGACTGTCTTGACGACTCCACGCTCGATGAGCTTGCGAATGATAAAGGGCTTGTAGAGCTCAGCAGCCATATCCTTGGGTAGACCGCACTCATGCATCTGTAGCTCAGGGCCGACGACGATGACGGAACGTGCAGAGTAGTCTACACGCTTACCGAGTAGGTTCTGACGGAAACGACCGGGCTTACCCTTGAGACTGTCTGAGAGAGACTTGAGAGGACGGTTGTTTTCGCCTTTGAATGCACTTGACTTACGTGAGTTGTCGAGGAGTGAGTCGACAGCCTCCTGGAGCATGCGCTTCTCATTGCGAATGATCACCTCGGGGACGCTCTGCTCTAGAAGTCGCTTGAGACGATTGTTACGCAGGATGACACGACGATAGAGCTCGTTGAGATCGCTTGTTGCAAAGCGACCACCATCGAGCGGTACAAGTGGACGTAGATCGGGCGGTATGACTGGTACCACCTTGAGGATCATCCACTCGGGACGGTTGATATCTTTGGAAGCTCGGAAGGACTCGACGACGTTGAGTCGCTTGAGTGCGTCTAGACGGCGCTGCTGTGAGGTCTCGGTCTGAGCCTTGTCACGGAGCTCGTAGGAGAGAGTGTCTAGATCTAGATTGGAGAGCATCTCATAGAGTGCCTCTGCACCGATCTTTGCGACAAACTTGTCTGGGTCACTCTCTGGCAGGTCGTAGTTGTCTGGATGGCTCTGATCGATCTCGTCTAGCTTGGCCTGATACTCCTCCTCGGTAAGTATTGTATTGACCTCTAGATCAGAGACACCGCTCTGCAGTACGATATACTTCTCGTAGTAGATGATCGCCTCAAGATCTTTCGACTTGAGATTGAGCAGAGAGGCGAGCTTGTTAGGTAGACTGCGGAAGTACCAAATATGAGCTACGGGTACAGCGAGCTTGATATGTCCAGTACGCTCACGACGCACTTTCTTCTCCGTAACCTCTACACCACAACGGTCGCAGATGGTACCACGGAAGCGTATGCGCTTGAACTTACCACAGTTGCACTCGTAATCTTTGACTGGACCGAAGATTCTTTCGCAGAAGAGTCCGTCACGTACTGGCTTGTATGTTTTATAGTCAAGAGTATTCGGATTCGTAACCTCTCCATGTGATGCCGCTAGGATCTCCTCAGGGGATGCCAGGGAGAGCCTAATGGATGAAAAGGTGGTCTTGCTCTTAGGGGCTGTCTTGTATGCCATAACTTAAGTCTGACTATATATAGTGTGTAAGGATAGGGGAGGGGTTACTCAATATGTACGCTGAGGGCTAGACCCTTGAGCTCATTGAGTAGCACGTTGAGAGACTCGGGGAGACCTGGCGTGGGCATGTTGTCGCCACGTACGATCGCCTCGTAAGCCTTAGAGCGACCTACGACGTCATCACTCTTGATGGTGAGGATCTCCTGGAGGACATGTGCCGCACCGAAGGCCTCAAGTGCCCACACCTCCATCTCTCCGAAGCGCTGACCTCCGAAGTTGGACTTACCACCGAGAGGTTGCTGTGTGATCAGTGAGTACGGACCGATAGAGCGAGCATGCATCTTGTCGTCGACCATGTGACCGAGCTTGAGGAAGTAGGTGACACCTACGGTCGCCTCCTGATCAAAGGGCTCGCCTGTACCGCCATCATAGAGTTTCATCTGACCACCTCGTGGTAGACCAGCTTTGTCCGTCCATGCATTGAGGTCATCAAGCGTGGCTCCATCGAAAATAGGGGTCGCAAACTTGACTCCGAGCTTTCGCCCAGCCCATGCTAGAACAGCCTCAAAGATCTGTCCTAGGTTCATACGTGAAGGCACACCTAGCGGGTTAAGACAGATGTCTACTGGCGTACCGTCTGGCAGGTAAGGCATATCTTCACGACGTACGATCTTGGAGACGATACCCTTGTTACCATGACGTCCAGCCATCTTGTCGCCGACTTGTATCTTGCGCTTCTTAGCGATCAAGATCTTAGCGGTCTGGATGATACCTGAAGGCAACTCATCACCGAGAGTCTCATCGAGCTTGCGCCTATTAACCTCTGCAATCGTGATCTTGTCCTTCTTGATATAGTTAGCGATCGTCTGCTTGACAAGTTCGTTAGTATGCTCGTCATTGGTCCAGTCAGACATTCTCAGATCATTGTAGTCTAGTTCGAGGAGCAGAGACTTGGAGATGCGTGTACCAGCCTTGACCTTGACGACACCGATGTAGTCGACGAAGTCCGTTGCCGTGGTCTTGTGCTTCTTGAGTATGATCTGAAGCTTGGAGACTAGCTCCTCCTTGAGTGCAGCTTGAAGCTTGGAGAGCTCCTCTTCATAGCGCTGTGTGATCTTGCGCGTAGCTGATATACCTCCCTTACGATTGGCTCGTGAGTAAAGCTTCGTGTCGATGACGACACCCTTGAGCGAGGGGGAAGCCTTGAGCGAAGCGTCCTTGACATCACCTGCCTTGTCGCCAAAGATGGCTAAGAGGAGCTTCTCCTCAGGAGTGGGGTCAGACTCACCCTTTGGTGTAATCTTACCTACTAGGATGTCGCCTGGGACAATGCGAGCACCGACACGAACGATACCGTTGGCATCGAGGTCTTTGGTAGCTTCCTCACTTACGTTGGGGATGTCTGCTGTAAACTCCTCCATACCACGCTTCGTCTCACGTACGTCGAGTGAGTACTCATCGACATGTATAGAAGTGAAGAGATCCTCTGAGACGACACGTTCGTTGAGCACGATCGCATCCTCGTAGTTGTACCCCTTCCAAGGCATGTAAGCGGCCAAAATGTTGCGGCCGAGTGCTAACTCACCATCTTGTGTGGAGAAGCCCTCGGAGAGTATTTGTCCCTTGACGACTCGGTCTCCCTTGCGACAGATGGGGCTTAGATCTATCGTTGTAGACTGATTGGTCTTACGATACTTGGGAAGACTATATGTAACCTCTGAGGGCTCGAAGCTGACAAGCTCCTCCTCCTCTGTGCGGTCATAGTCGACCACGATCTTGGTGGCGTCGACATAAACGACTACGCCATCGCCCGCAGCCTCGATCTGAGTACGAGAGTCTGAGACTAGTCTGCGCTCGATGCCCGTGCCTACGATAGGAGCCTCGGGTGTTAGTAGAGGTACAGCCTGACGCATCATGTTAGATCCCATGAGAGCACGGTTTGCATCATCGTGCTCGAGGAATGGAATGAGCGAAGCTGCAATCGAAGCGATCTGCGTCGGAGAGACGTCCATCAGATCTACCTCCTCAGGCTCCACCACGGGGAAGTCTGCGCCATAGCGCGCCTTGACACGCGAGCGGATGAAGTGTCCATCATCGTCTAGAGGTGCGTTGCCCTGAGCCACTGTCTTGTCCTCCTCTTCCTCAGCGGTAAAGTAGGCTAGCTTGGAGTCTTCAAAGTCTACAGTACCATCCTTGACATTACGATAAGGAGTTGTGATGAATCCTAGTTCGTTGATCTTAGCGTAGACGCATAGCGAGGAGATAAGTCCAATGTTTGGACCCTCAGGCGTCTCGATAGGGCAGAGACGACCGTAATGGGTGTAATGTACGTCTCGCACCTCAAAGCCAGCACGATCTCGAGTCAGACCGCCTGGACCTAGTGCCGATAGACGGCGCTTATGCGTGATCTCAGAGAGTGGATTCTGCTGATCCATAAACTGTGAGAGCGCGTTGGTCCCAAAGAAGCTGTTGACAACCGATGCGATTGTCTTGGAGTTGACTAGATCGACGGGTGTGAAGACTTCACTGTCACGTACGTTCATACGCTCCTTGACCGTACGAGCCATACGACTCAGTCCTATACTAAACTGGTTGTATAGTTGCTCTCCGACGGTTCTGACACGACGATTCGATAGGTGATCGATATCATCGACTGGAGCCTTACCATTGACGAGCTTGATCAAGTGACGTATGATCGCAACGATATCCTCAGCTGTGAGGATCTTGACGTCGGGATCTATGTCTAGTCCTAGCTTGCTATTGATCTTGTAGCGCCCTACATCGCCTAGATCATAACGCTTCTCTGAGAAAAAGATGTTGTTGAAGATCTCCTTAGCACTCTGATCATCGGGTGGAGTAGAGTTGCGCAGGAGGTTATAGATGAAATTGTAGGCAGCTTGCTCAGAATTGGCTGAGTCACGCTTGAGCGTGTTGAAGATGATCGAGTAGTCCATGACCTCTTGGTCTGTAGACTCTTGATCGGATGTGGCTAAGTCACGACGTAGCAGGATGGTCTCGATACCATTCTCTAGGATGACCTGAGCGTTGTCTTCGTCTAGGATAGCATTTTGCTCTACGAGCGTGTTGTATCGGGCGAAGGTCTCAGTCTCTCCTGTCTCCTCCTCGCTCTCCTCATCGTAGTACTTTAGTATGACTGAGGCAGCTAGCTGTCGCCCATAGTTCGCTTGTAGTGACTCTAGCGTGACAGGGATCTCCTCAGCGATGCCAAAGAGATCAAGGATGTCTTTGTCTGTCTCATAGCCGATGGCACGTAGGAGGGTCGTGATGGGGAGCTTCTTCTTACGGTCGATGTAAGCGTATAGCTCGTTGTTCGTATCAGTAGCAAACTCAATCCAAGAACCCTTGAATGGGATGATACGAGCCGAGTATAGCCTCGTCCCGTTGTTATGTAGACTGGATCCAAAGAAGACGCCTGGTGAGCGGTGTAGCTGAGATACGACTACTCTCTCCGCACCATTGATGACAAACGTACCCGCAGGTGTCATATAGGGGATAGAGCCCAGGAAAACGTCCTGTACGGTAGACTCAAAGTCTTCGTGCTCGGGGTCTTCACAGGTGAGCTTGAGCTTAGCCCTCAAGGGGACACTATAGGTCAGACCACGGCGCAAGCACTCCTCTATCGAATACTTAGGAGGATCTACGAAGTAGTCTTCAAATAGGAGCTTGAAGTTGTTGCGAGTGTCTTCGATGGGGAAGTTCTCAGAGAAGACTTTAAATAATCCCTCTTTCTTTCTACTCTCGGCAGGAGTGTTGAGCTGAAAGAAGTCCTGAAAAGATTTGAGCTGCACCTCCAAGAAGTCAGGGTACTCCATTGGATGAGCAATAGATGCAAAGCTCTTTCTAGTATTAGTTGGTTTGGATGCCATCGTATGCTTCAGAGAGAAATGGTAAATGTAGGGGAGAGGAGCTGCTCTCATCGAGAGAGGCGGGGAGCAGGTGCTTACTGGGTGCAGTGAGCTACTACTCGAGAGATCGAGCTATGGGTGTCTAGCTCTAGAGACTTGTATCTAGGCCTATCTGACAATCCAAGACACCTCCTCAACGTATAGGAAGTGTCACGCAGCATTGTGACAACTTCATCTGTGAGTGGTGCCTCCAGAGAGCAAAAGATGCGAAAAGGCTAAGAACTCCCCCCATACGTATCAAGGGGGGAATCCTTAACCAATATGACCTGTGTCAGACAGGTGTCAAGCGGGTTTACTTTAGTTCAACCTCAGCACCAGCCTCCTCAAGTGCAGCCTTGAGAGCCTCAGCTGTAGCCTTGTCAACACCCTCCTTAACGTTCGTAGGCGCACCGTCGACTAGCTCCTTAGCCTCCTTGAGACCAAGACCTGCATGCTCCTTAACAGCCTTAACAACTGCAAGCTTAGCAGCACCAAAGCTCTTGAGTACAACGTCGAAAGAGGTCTTCTCCTCAGCCTCTGCTGCAGCACCAGCTGCAGGTCCAGCGACAGCGACAGCTGCAGCTGCTGGCTCGATACCGTACTCCTCCTTGAGGAGCTCCTTGAGCTCGCTTACTTCTTTTACTGTGAGATTAACAAGAGTCTCTGCAATAGCCTTTATATCTGCCATGTCTGTATTGATGTTATATTTGTTTCTGATTGAAGTGATTTCTTAGATGTTTATTGCCTCTCGGCTAGGGTATCTAAGACCCCATGGATAGTGCCAGCTGCTGAATCAAGCTGCCCGAGTACGCCCTGGATTGGGCCCTCCAGCATAGCTACAATGTCAGCAATGAGCTCCTCGCGACTCTTAATGTTGACCAGAGTCTCGAGTTGGTCAGCTCCGATGTAAAAGCCCTCCTGAACGTACGCAGCCTTTAGGTCGGGACGTCCGAGTTCCTTATTGTCAGAGCGGAAAGCTTTGATCGCTTTAGCAGGAGCATTAGCAACCTCTGAAAACATGACGGCCGTGTTACCCTTGAGAGACTCGTAGAGCTCTGCGTAATCGACAGAGTCGATTTCGCTGAGTGCACGACGCATCAGTGTGTTCTTGACTACGACCAGCTTGACGCCACTTTTGTTGCAAAGACGGCGTAGCTCGCTCGTCTTCTCAGCATTGAGCGCCTCGATATTAGTCAAGTAGAAGTTGGGGTAGCTCTCTATATAAGAGTGTAACTGCTCGATGACAGTTGACTTCGTTTCCTTTTTCATAGAATTGTGTTTCTTAGTTGGTGAGACGTTATTCTACTACGGATACGACTGACTTGGGATCTATCTTGATCCCTGCACTCATTGATGTAGAGAGGTAGATACTCTTGATATAGGTTCCCTTAGCAGAGGCCGGCTTCAGGCGTACCACCGTGTCGATGAACTCCTTGGCGTTTTCTCTAATTTGCTTAGGTTCGAAAGATATCTTACCCACTGAGGTATGTATGATACCTGCCTTGTCGACCTTGAAGTCGATCTTACCAGCCTTTACCTCCTTGATTGCAGCACCGAGATCATTTGTTACGGTACCGCTCTTGGGGTTAGGCATCAGACCACGCGGTCCTAGTACACGACCCAAAGCTCCGATCTTGCCCATGACGCTAGGCATGGTGATGATCACATCAATGTCAGTCCATCCAGACTTGATCTTGTTGATGTACTCATCGAGACCGACATAGTCAGCCCCAGCCTCTTGCGCCTCTGCCTCCTTGTCTGGAGTACAGAGTGCTAGGACACGTACCTCCTTACCGATACCATGAGGCAGTGAGACAGTGCCACGCACCATCTGATTAGCCTTGCGAGGATCGACACCCAGACGAATGTCTATGTCCACTGAAGCGTCAAACTTCGTGAAGGTAATCTCCTTCAGAAGCTTGGAAGCCTCATCTAGTGAATAGGACTTGCCTGCTTCGACCTTACTCGCTGCTATCTTCTGATTTTTTGTTAGTTTACTCATTTCAGTTGATTGCGATTAGAGATTCTCAGGTTTCGTACCCGTCACACTAATCCCCATACTACGAGCTGTACCAGCGACCATCTTCATGGCCGACTCGACAGCGAAGCAGTTGAGGTCAGACATCTTATCTTCTGCTATAGTCCGAACTTGATCCCAAGTGACTTTAGCGACTTTGATTCGGTTGGGTTCTGCTGAGCCACCCTTAGCCTTACTAGCCTCTAGTAGCTGTACGGCTACGGGAGGTGTCTTGACGATGAAGTCAAAGGACTTGTCAGCATAGTAGGTTATCACTACTGGTAACACCTTACCAGCGCGATCCTGAGTCCTGGCATTAAATTGCTTACAAAACTCCATGATGTTGATACCCTTAGCACCAAGTGCTGGGCCCACAGGAGGCGAGGGGTTAGCGGCCCCTCCTTTGATTTGCAGCTTAAGCTGCCCTGCAACTTCTTTTGCCATTTTGTTATTCGATTATATTATAAACAGATACACACGGAGGTCATTACTGCATCTAGGGTAGTATCCTCGTGGAGCGAGTAGAGGTCTTTAAGTTGGAAGCTAGACCGCATCTCGATGCTGTCCGAGAGTTAGCACTACACCTATGTGAGCAAATATGAGTCGGTATGCTCGATCCGTAACAATCTTCTATTCCTTCTCGACCTGTGTGTAATCAAGCTCCAGTGGAGTCTTCCTTCCGAAGATCTTCACCATCACCTTGAGCTTTCTCTTATCACTCTTGACCTCATCGATAGTTGCTGAGAAGTCTGAGAATGGACCATCAATGATCCGTACAGACTCGCCGACGCTGTACTCAACGTCAAAGCGTCCAGCACCCTCAGCGTCGCGATCTGCTTGTCCCAAGAGATCCTGTACTTCTTGAGTACGTAGGGGTTCTGGGGATAGCTGACCATCACTCATACGAGAGTTCAAGAAACCTATTACGTTAGGTATCGTACACAGCGTGTGCTCTGTATCTCCGACGAGAGCAGCCTCCACTAGTACATAGCCTGGCATGTAGGGGCGCTCTTTGACCACCTTCTTGCCATTGCGCTGTGAGACCACCTGCTCGGTAGGTACTAATACACGACGTACGTACGAGCCTAAAGTTCCATTGGACTTAGCCGCTTCTATATACTCACAGACTTTCTTTTCCTGTCCACTGAGGACACGAAGAACGTAAAATCTCATGGGTTGTGAATCTTGACTCATGTCTTTAGTTTAGATTAGATTCGATGATAGAATACGGTTGATCCGTTTGTGACTATTCGGTAAAGCCTTTACTAAGTTGTAGATAAACGACATCGCTATAGGGGCTTCACAAGCCCTATCTAGAGTTAGCCATGCTTGTGTCGCACGCTTGCTTCTAGACGTTGTCTATCTCTCGAGGCTTATATGTCAATGCTCTATACTGGATGCGCAGTCTATACAAGACCGTACACTAGCTGCATAAGTTGCTGGAAGATAAAGTCTACGCCAGCGACAAAGATGGCAATGATCACCGAAGCGATCATAACGACCACTGTGCTATTGATCAGTTCGCTACGAGTGGGCCAGCTAACTTTATGTACCAACTCATTGTAGCAGTTCTTGGTGTAGGTACCTATACGCTTGAAAAAATTCATAAGAGCATCTTATAGTTTGCACGGGTTGAGAGGCTCGAACTCCCGACACCAGGTTTTGGAGACCTGTGCTCTACCAACTGAGCTAAACCCGTATGTTAGCACCATCTCATAATATGTCCGACTGCTTAACTTGCATAGGACGGATCTAGTGCAGTGTGTACCCTGTCAGTCAGGAGACAACAATCTGCTAGAGATGATGAGTGTGGAGGTGAAAACTCCTCGTAACTCCCCCTCCCACTAGGATCTTTGCTCCAAGGGGAGCGAATCTATATTTAGTGGGGGAGGGAGTTGGGAGAAGTAAAGTTGCTGTCTAGCCTTAAGTGGACTCTAGACGAGCCAAAGAGAGGCTAAGTCAGCTGTAGGTTATTAGTCCTCTAGAGCTGTGATCTGACCAGCACCGACGGTACGACCACCCTCGCGGATAGCGAAGCGTAGACCTACGCTACAAGCTACTGGAGAGATGAGCTTGACATCGATGGTGACGTTATCACCAGGCATAACCATCTCTACACCCTCTGGGAGTGTGATCTCGCCCGTTACGTCTAGCGTACGGATGTAGAACTGAGGACGGTACTTGTTGTGGAATGGTGTGTGACGACCACCCTCTTCCTTCTTCAGGATATAGACCTCAGCCTTGAAGTGATCGTGAGGCTTGACCTGACCTGGGTGTGCTAGGACCATACCGCGCTTGATCTCGTCCTTGTCGATACCACGGAGTAGGAGACCTACGTTATCACCAGCTTCACCCTCATCAAGGATCTTGCGGAACATTTCCACGCCAGTTACGACGCTCTTCTTACCCTCAGCACCTAGACCGATGATCTGAACCTCATCGTTGACCTTAACGACACCAGTCTCGATACGACCAGTAGCGACAGTACCACGACCTGTGATAGAGAATACGTCCTCTACAGGCATTAGGAAAGGCTTGTCGATGTCGCGCTCAGGTAGTGGGATCCAAGTGTCTACAGCCTCCATGAGCTCCATAACCTTCTCTACCCACTTAGGCTCACCATTGAGAGCACCAAGAGCAGAACCACGGATGACAGGAGTGTTGTCGCCGTCAAAGTCATAGAAGCTTAGTAGCTCACGCATATCCATCTCTACGAGCTCGAGCATCTCCTCGTCATCAACAAGGTCGCACTTGTTCATAAAGACAACTAGACGAGGTACGTTGACCTGACGTGCTAGTAGGATGTGCTCACGCGTCTGAGGCATAGGACCATCAGTTGCAGCAACTACGATGATAGCACCGTCCATCTGAGCAGCACCAGTAACCATGTTCTTGACATAGTCGGCGTGGCCCGGGCAGTCTACGTGTGCGTAGTGACGATTTGCTGTCTCGTACTCAACGTGTGAAGAGTTGATGGTGATACCACGCTCCTTCTCCTCAGGTGCGTTGTCGATAGAGTCGAACGAACGAGCCTCTGTAAAGCCTGCGTCAGCCAACACCTTGGTGATTGCTGCGGTGAGCGTAGTCTTACCGTGGTCTACGTGACCGATGGTACCGATGTTGACGTGTGGTTTCGTCCTTTGAAAATGTTCTTTAGCCATAACCTTGTTCTTATGTTTGTCTTAATCTTATTCGTTGCAAGGAGCATCCACCCTCTCGAGGAGCTAGGTGCTGCCATATTTAGAGCCGATGCCGGGATTTGAACCCGGGACCTCTTCCTTACCAAGGAAGTGCTCTACCACTGAGCTACATAGGCATATTGATCTGTGGGCAGTGATGGATTCGAACCACCGTAGGCTTACGCCAGCTGAGTTACAGTCAGCCCCATTTGGCCACTCTGGTAACTGCCCGATTGCTACTTCAGTTTGTGCTGCCTAGTCACTTTTCACACTTGAGAAAGATGAATGGCGTCACAAACTGAGTGCAAATGTACAAACTATTTTGGAAACACCAAAACTTTCGGGCAACTTTCTTTTCAAAAAGAGCGTTTCGAGAGTATGTAGTGCGTAGTAGATAGTGGATGATGAGGGTTTACTCCAGATCTTGATTAGCGTTGCTCACTACCCACTATCTACTGAGTAGCTACGTGCTGACTATTTATTTGCTTTAGCGCGATCTATCTGACGCTTTAGCGCATCGATAGACTCATCGATAGCCTCCTCGAAGGTAGCAGCCCCTTTTTCAGCATAGTGGTCATAACCAGGGACGAATAGACGGATGGCAGCGATCTTGCCTTGGGTAACATTGGACTTGTCTAGTCGCAAGGTGACCTCAGCCTTGATGATGGTATCGTCAAAGCGAGCGAGACGGTCGATCTTCTTTTTTGCAAACTCTTGAAGTGCCTCACTGGCATCAAACTGTAGAGACTGGATGTGTACGTTAATCATAGATGGTACTTGACTTTGTGCTCTAGGGTGAGCGTGATACAATTGTTTGAGCTGCTCGAAGGAGGTGTGAGTGTATCGTGTGGTCGTCTCTAAGTTGCTGTGCCCTAGTAGCTCTTTGATGGAGGTGATTGGAGCTCCAGCATTGAGCATCTCGGTGGCAAAGGAGTGTCTCAGCGTGTGAGCTCCTCTGCGGGGCAATCCTGGCACTATATCGAGTGCTTTGTGTACCACTTGATAGACGTCAGCTCCTGAGAGCGGTCTGCACTTCAAAGTAACAAAAAAATAACGAGACTGACCCACTTTTTGCTCCTTTAATGTGAGATAAGCCTTCATTTGCTCTTTTAGAGCCTCTCCAAAGGGGACTATACGCTCCTTGCGCCCCTTACCCACTACACGCAGCGACATAGAGGCGAGATCGACTTGCTGTGTCTCTAGGCTAGCCACCTCAGCACGGCGTAACCCTGTCTGATAGATAGTCTCTATGATGAGTCGATTGCGTACTGCGAGAAAGTCCTCTGGGTCGGTCGGGATCGTCTCTAGAGCCTCCTCTATTTGGGCTTGTGTGAGGAAGGAGGGGAGTGTGTGCTCTCGCTTGGGTCCTCGCAGATAGCGGGTCGGATTGTTGTCGACGACTCCTCGTAGCTGGAGATACTTGTAGAAGGACTTGACGGCACTCAGATTCTTATTGACCGTTGTGCTGGTCAGCTCGTCGTCCATCTGCTGCATGATCCAGTTGCGCACGAGATCCCGATCGGCGTCACTGGGCTGCCACTCATCGCTTGCCAGCTCTAGAGCACACTCCATATAAGAAGTGATGGCGGGACGATAGGTGTTGAGCGTGAGCGGAGAGGCGTTTCGCTCTAGTCGCAGGTACTCTATAAAGGCTTCTAGCGTCTGCTCCAGTTCTTCGGTCAGCATGATGTGATCCATACGATCGTGATTAGTCACTTATATAGATTGATATGGAGCGCGAAACATTTAGACTACATATCCCCACTAGGCGTTACAGCAGAGGGAGTGGACAATTCTTGCCGTCACGCATGAAGTAGATCTCGAGGTTGGGATCTTGCCCACGAAGACCTGTGACTCGCTCGTTGAAGGCATCATACAGGATCTCTATCTTGCCCACGCCTCTGATGAGGTTAGAGAAGGAGTTGTAGCGGATCTCGTGCCCTCCAATCCGTCTGATGCGGTCGGAAAACATTTCGTAGTCTATCTCGCAGGTGCCGACCCGCTCCAGTCGATCCGAGAGCATCTGGTACTTAAATGTGTAGGGACCGAATTGAGCCACTCGGTCGGAGAGAGGCTCGTACCTCACTTGCCACCCATAGGGGAGCTGGTAAACCCCCTCACGATAGGAGTAGGCGGGCTGACCCTTTGTGTCATAGACGATGACATCCTCTAGGACCCCATCGCGCAAGACAAAGAGCAGCTGCTTGCGCACTATGACACCGATATGTCGGCCAGAGATGCCAGCTCCGACAGTTGCCGAGGGCTCTTGATAGTCATACGGATTGGGCTGTCTGCTGATATACTCCCACGTACCGTTGGGGTAGAGCATCACCTCATCGCCGTTGCTCGTGATGGCGCGCACCTGCGCCATGGTATAGGTTGCTCCTAGGAGTAGGAGAAGCTGTAAGAGGAGAGTCTTTATGGTAAAGTGCTGCATAGTCGTAGAGCCTAGTGTCATGCGCAAAGGTAGTAAAATAGAGAGAATGAAGTGGGGAAAGAGTCCTACCATACGAAGTTGAGGGTTGGGAGCTTTTTTGTATCTTTACGGGGCAATCGAAAAACAAGAAAACGTTACTATGGCAAATATCAAAGAGTATATAGCGGAGCACGAGAACCGCTTTCACGAGGATCTATATGGTCTCGTTCGTATCCCATCGATCAGTGCACAGAGCGAGCACAAGGCTGACATGCAGCGTGCTGCCGAGTATCTGCGCGACCACCTGCTCTCACTAGGTGTGCAGGAGGCGGAGGTGATGCCTTCGGAGGGTAATCCCATCGTCTTCGGACACTACAAGCAGCCTGGAGCAACGAAGACCATCCTCGTCTACGGTCACTACGACGTGATGCCCGTGGAGCCCCTAGAGCTATGGGAGAGCCAGCCATTCGAGCCTGAGATACGCGATGGACGCATCTACGCCCGTGGTGCCAATGACGACAAGGGGCAAATCATGATCCAGCTCAAAGGCTTTGAAACCGCCAAGGCACTGGGCTTAGTCGGGGTCAATGTGAAGTTTATCTTCGAAGGCGAGGAGGAGATCGGCTCAGGGAGCTTGTCGCCCTTCTGTCGGAAGCATAAAGATCTGCTGGCAGCTGACGTGATACTCGTCTCTGACACGACGATGCTGAGCGAGGAGACACCGAGCATCACGGCGGGGCTGCGTGGTCTTTCCTACTGGCAGGTGGAGGTGACGGGCCCTAATAGGGATCTGCACTCAGGTCACTTCGGAGGTGCTGTCGCTAACCCGATCAATGAGCTGTGCAAGATCATTGCTCAGATCGTAGACGACAAGGGACGTATCACGGTGCCAGGCTTCTATGACAAGGTGCTGCCGCTCTCCGATGAGGAGCGTGCGATGATTCGCAAGGCACCATTCTCTGAGGAGGCTTACTGCCGTGCGCTTGACATTCGTGAGACGCAGGGAGAGGAGGGTTATATCACGCTAGAGCGCAACAGCTGTCGTCCCTCCTTTGACGTGTGCGGTATCTGGGGCGGTTACCAGGGCGAGGGCGCCAAGACGGTGCTACCCTCCAAGGCTTACGCTAAGCTCTCTTGTCGTCTAGTGGCTAATCAGGATCACGAGGAGATCTCCCGCCTGATGAAAGAGTACATCGAGCAGATTGCGCCTAAGTCTGTCCATGTGAAGGTGACACCGATGCACGGCGGTGCGGGCTACTACTGTCCGCTAGACCTACCCGCTTACCAAGCAGCAGCTCGGGCGGTCGAGAAGGCTTACGGGGTGGCTCCTCTAGCGATACGCAGTGGTGGTAGTATCCCGATCATTGCCGCTTTTGAGGAGATCCTCGGGCTCAAGACAGTGCTGATGGGCTTTGGTCTAGAGGAGGATGCGATCCACTCGCCCAATGAGAGCTTTTCGGTAGGCGTCTTCCGCAAGGGTGTCGAGGCGGTAGCTGAGTTTTACCGACTATTTAACTAAGCTGGCATGAGTAGTATACTAATTAAGGAGTCGCTCATCGGAGGGGCGACGCAAGACCTCTTGATCGTGGACAACCGTATCGACAAGATCGGTACGGATCTGCTCCCGATCGATGAGGATACGATCATTCTCGACGGCCGTGATAAGGCGGTCGTGCCAGGACTCTGCAACGGACACACACACTGTGCTATGACGCTCTTTAGAGGGTATGGCGATGACCTGCCGTTGCAGACTTGGCTGGAGGATTACATCTGGCCAGTGGAGGCACATATGACTGAGGAGGACATCTACGTCGGAGCTTTGCTCGGCTGTGTGGAGATGATCCAGAGCGGTACGACCTGCTTCCTCGATATGTACACAGCGCCTGAGGCGACCGCTCGTGCGGTGCTGGAGACTGGCATAAGAGCCAATCTGAGCTACACGCTCTTCGACCGTGGCGATGCGGAGCGGGCGCAGCTAGATCGGGACAACTGCTACCGCTATGAGCAGCTCTTTGCTGAGCTCCCTGAGCGGATCGGCTGGAGTGTGGGGCCACACGCTATCTACACCGTTTCGGGCGATCAGTTGCACTTTGCCAAGGAGTTTGCCGAGGAGCATGAGATCCCCATTCACCTGCACCTCTCCGAGACAGAGCGTGAGGTGAAGGATTGCATTGCTGAGCATGGCACGACACCTGTGCGCTACCTAGAGCAGATCGATGCGCTCTCACCACGCTGCATTATGGCGCACAGCTTATGGCTAGACGATGAGGAGCTAGACATCTTAGCACGTCACGGCTGTACACTAGTACACAACCCTGCGAGCAATATGAAGCTGGCTAGTGGGGGACGCTTCCGCTACGAAGAGATGAAGGAGCGAGGCATCCCAGTAGCTATCGGCACCGACGGATGCTCTTCAAGCAACGACCTAGACATGTACATCGCTATGCGTATGGCTTCGCTCCTTGGCAAGGTATGGCGCTACGACCCGACAGCGGTCTGTGCGACCGACATCTACCGCTCGGCGACGGAGGTGGGCTATGCTATGCTGGGACTCAAGGGTGGACGCATCGAGGAGGGCTATCTGGCCGATCTTTGTCTCATAGATCTCCAGGCCCCGAGCATGGTGCCTTGTCACAATCTTACTTCGAATCTAGTTTACGCAGGCTCCTCGACAATCGTCTCGACGACCATCGTGGACGGAGCAATCCTCATGCGTGACCGTGAGATCGTCGGTATGGAGCGCATCATCGAGATGGCTCGTCGCACAGCTCACGATCTACTACATCGTAAGGGCTAATTTCCTTTTCACTATCAAACGCAATACACTATGGACTTCCAAAAATATCAGCAAGCAGCCGACTATATTAAGAGCAAGATATCGGCACAGCCCCGCGTGGGCATCATACTAGGTAGCGGTTTAGGCGGACTAGCCGACGAGATCGCTGACCCGATCGTCATACCATACAGCGAGATCCCCAACTTCGCACACTCGACCGCTATCGGTCACAAGGGCAACTTTATCTCTGGTACGCTGGGCGGTGTCCCCGTGGTGGCGATGCAGGGCCGCTTCCACTACTATGAGGGCTACCCGATGGAGGTGGTCACACTACCGGTGCGGGTGATGAAGCTCCTCGGTATCGAGATCCTCATCGTCTCCAACGCTGCGGGCGGGATCAACTCGAACTTCCATGTGGGTGACCTGATGATCATCAGGGATCATATCAATATGCTGCCCAACCCGCTCATTGGTCCTAATGACGAGAACTTTGGCGTCCGCTTCCCCGATATGACACGTGCTTACGATCGTGAGCTGATCGCTCTCGCTGAGACCATCGCCCAGGAGCAAAAGCTAGCACTCCAAAAGGGTGTCTACGTAAGCCTCACGGGACCCTCCTATGAGACGCCCGCAGAGTATAAGTATTGGCAGACGGTCGGTGCCGATGCGGTCGGTATGAGCACGACGCCTGAGGTGATTGTGGCTCGCCATGCAGGTATCCGAGTCTTCGGTATGTCGGTCATCACCAACGAAGGGTGGCACTTCGAGGGGGACTACACGAACGATGGCGACGAGGTGGTCGCTGCTGCCAATGCTGCCTCCAAGCGTATGGGTGGTCTCATCGCAGAGCTCATCTCCCGTGCCTAACCCGATAGACGAAGAGACGATAGCCTCACAGCTTGCCGACATACGTGCTGCGCTCCGCACACGTATGGACGGCTCTGTGGCGCAGTCGATGCGGGAGTCTGGACTGGACTACCGCTATAATTGGGGCTGGACACGAGGCTATCTCCTAGAGCTTGCTGCGCAGTACCAGCCTTCCAGACAGCTCGCTGAGGCTCTGCGGGATACCTCCGTGCGGGAGTTGCTGATCCTCTCCACGATGCTCTTCCCCCGAGAGGAGCTTACGGAGCAAGACGTAGCGGCTTTCCTAGAGAAGGCCGACAATGTGGAGCTACAGGAGCAGCTAGCCTTTAACCTCTTATCGTATACCCCGTGTGCCATTCGCTGGGCGGAGGAAGTTGTCTTAAGCAGCGCTACTGATGAGTCGAGGCTTTACGTGGCGCTCCTCACCATCGCAAACTATACGAAGCGACAGCCCGACAAGCCTTTGTCAGAGAAGCTGACGGAAGTTCTGGAGTCGTATGTCTCTGCCGAAGAGCTACCGATGCACTGTCGTCGTGTGGCGTATGACCTGTTGATTACATTAGAAGAGCGCACAGCAAGCAATGATTGACGCATACTTTATTACAGAGGTGTCGTGGGAGGTCGCCAATAAGGTGGGTGGTATCTACACCGTTCTCTCGTCACGGGCGGGCGAGATGATGCATCGCCACGGGGCGGAGCAGGTTCTTTTTGTAGGTCCTCATCTACGACCGACGGAGGAGATGGTGGACTTTCGCTCGGAGACCTTTTGCATCACCTTGCCGAGTCATATATCGCTACTAGGGGTGGAGCTGCCGATCACCCAGGGCTACTGGCTCACCCCTGGGGGCGAAGCGCAAACGATCCTTGTGGACTACAAGCCGCTCGCCACAGTCCGTGACCAGCTTTACTACCTCATGTGGCAGCAGTACGGCATCCAGTCCGATCTAGGCTATGGCGACTATGATGACTCCTGTCTCTTTGCCGTTGCAGCGGCAGCGACACTGCTCGTCGTGACACCGCAGCTTGCGCCGCCTAGTAGTCAGCCGATAGCCATTTATAATGAGTGGATCACTGGCATGGGTCTGCTCTATCATCACCTGCAGCAGCCCGACCTGCGCTCGCTCTTTATCACCCATGCCACGACCGTGGGGCGCTCTATCTGTAGCAATGGCAAGGATCTCTACCGCTACTTCACGGGCTACCATGGAGACCAGATGGCGAGCGAACTACATGTCGAGGCAAAGCATGCGCTAGAGAAGGCAGCTGCCCATACCGCGACCATCTTTGCGACGGTCAGCGAGGTTACCGCTCTAGAGTGTACGCAGCTCTTGGAGCGTACGCCAGTGGTCTTGCCCAATGGCTTCCACGCATTGGCTACAAGCCGACTCAAGTCAAAGGCTCGCCAGCGGTTACTAGACGTTGCCAGTGCTCTCTATGGCGAGAGTTTTGACTCTGAGAGCACGACGCTTGTCGCTACCTCAGGACGCTACGAGTATCGCAATAAAGGGATCGATCTCATTGTCTCCTCTATTGATAGCCTCCTCCAGCAGCAGACGAAGCTGTCGTTTGATCTGATCCTTTACTTCTTTATTCCTGCTTGGGTTGCTGAGTCAAGAGCAGATATCGCTTACCAGCTCAGCCATACCGACCTAGGGACTAGCAAGTCCCCGCTACAGTATCCTTACTTAACGCACTGGCTACACAATCTGCGAGAGGATACGCTTGCTAATCGTCTCGGCGAATTCCTCCGAAGAGGAGCGACAGAGCAGCGCATCTATCCGATCTTTGTGCCCACCTACCTCGATGGTCACGACGGTATCCTAGACCTACCTTATTATGATCTGCTGAGTGCCCTTGACCTGACACTCTTCCCCTCTTACTATGAGCCGTGGGGCTACACCCCGCTGGAGAGTATCGCCTATGGGGTGCCAACGGTGACGACCGACTTGTCTGGCTTCGGTCAGGCGATTCTAGAGCTCTATGGAGAGCGTGCTACAGAAAGCCTGCATCATGGTGTGCAGGTTATCCTGCGTCGTGATTATGACGATGCGACTGTGACGAAAGCACTGGCGACGATCCTAGAGCGCGCTACTGCAGGGCTTCCGAAGGCGTGCTACAAGCAGGCACGGAAGACCGCCTCCCATGCGCTCTGGGCACACTATTATGACTACTACATAGAGGCTTACCGTCAGATGATGACGTCTGACTAGTTGATCAGTTGTGTGCGACTATTCTGATCGGCTCTGGTAGGCTCCATCTCGGAGCGTGGTACCATACTCTGGGCGAGGTAGTCAGGACGATTGGCGTAGATGTATAGGACGCTACCCCCCTTGATCGCATCGATGATGGGGCGCGCCAGTGCACGAGGTACTGCGGGGCAACCGTAGCTACGCCCGAGACGTCCCTGTCGTATGATCTGATCATTGACATAGGCAGCACCATGTACGACGATAGCCCGTGCCCGCGCCTGATCGTTGTACCCACGCTCTAGTCCATCGAGACGTAGCGAGTAGCCGTTGTTCCCGCTGTAAGTCTCATTGGTTAGGTAGAAGCCCAGAGAGCTCTGATGTGAGTTAGGTTGGTTGGAAAAAGAGGTGGCATAGTTCTCCCCGCTACCACGTCCATGCGCACAGAGCGTAGCATAGAGGAGCTTGCCCTGCTCCATATCGATGACAAACATGCGCTCCTGAGTCGAGGGCTTGGAGAAGTCCACAATGGTGAGTCGTGAGCGATGCTTGTTTGAGATCTGATTGTATCCCCGCACACCTAGGCTAAAGGCCTCAAACGAGAGCCTTCCCTCTAGTCCCATCTGCGTATAGAGCTGACGGATCTGCTGTCGCTCTGCTGAGGTGGGTACGACCGTCACACGGTGTCCCGTAGGAGGTATGTCCCACAGAGAGACATCAGACCCAGCTACGTAGCTAGGCACGAGTATTACCAAGAGTATCAACCATCTAAATGAAGAGCTGTGAAGCATATGCATATCTAGTAAAAGACTTATAGATGCGCCAAAGGTACGAAAAAGAGATTAGAAGTTAGAGATTAGAGGTTGGAAGTTAGAGGTTAGAGATTTTTCTAGAGGCACTAGTACTCCTAGTGTCACTAGTGCCTCTAGCCAATCGCTTTCCTACGTGGAAATTCTCAAATCGCCACGTGGAAAAAGAAAATTCTCCACGGAGGAAACAAAAAATCTCCACGTGGGCAAGAAATAAAACTTCGGAGGAATCAAATGAAACTTCGGAGGAAATGTTTCTCGCCCACGTGGAGATTTTTTGTTTACTCCGTGGAGAATCTGAAATATCCACGTGGAGATTCTAATTTCCTTCGACTCTACACGAAGGGAACTCAACTATAAAGATACGAATGTGTAAGTTAACATCCTCTAATAGTGAGACATTGCTCCTTATTTGCCGTTTGTCTGTAACTCTTTTTCTGTACCTTTGCCTCCACCTATTCGCTAAGTTTGGGGTTAGATGCTACCCAGTACTTAGTCCTGACGGCTCCGTATATCTGGAGTCTCTATGCACGAAAGTGCACTACTACTTAATATTTCAATAACAGATTACTTTATGAATCGAATAACAAACTTACTACTGCTACTCGTCCTCTCAGCGACGGCTCTTGTCGCGCAGTCAGTGTCGGGTAACGTATTGACCTCTTGGGGAGATGCTACTGGAGCTATCAGGATCCCTGACGGGGTGACTGAGATTGCTGCAAACTGCTTTTACACGCCTGGAGAGGATGATCCCAACGGGTGGGGCTCTACAGACCCTATCAGCAATACCAATATCACTAGCGTAGATCTCAACGGGGTGACAAAGATCGGTGACAACGCCTTCAAGGGTTGCACGGGCATCAAAACCATCAAGGCTCCTAAGCTAGAGAGCGTGGGTAGCCACAGCTTCGAGGGGTGTACGGCTCTGGAGGCACTCGAACTGCCGATGATTAAGACGATCGGGGAGAAGGCCTTTGAGAATGCAAACGCACTGACCTCACTCTCACTAGGCAAGTCGCTCGAGTCTATCGTGGGCAACCCCTTCCAAAACAGTACCAGCCTCACCTCGCTAACGCTTGAGGAGGGATGCGCTAACTACCTCGCAACCGAGGGCGCACTCATCTCTCGTGCTGATGGTGTGCTACGACTGCTGGCTGGTGGTGTCCAGAAGGTGACCCTTGGTGAGGAGTGCAAGGCTATCGGTGATAACGCTATCTTTGGCTGTGGAGCTTTGGAGCGTCTAGAGCTACCTTACGCCAAGGAGATAGGTACAGGTGCTTTTGTCAACTGCACTAAGCTCACCGAGCTTTATCTGCCACGCTTGGAGCGTATGAAGAGGGACTGGTTATCTTTCAGCGGTGTAGGCTCACTGCGTATCGTAGACTTGCACTTGAGTAATTCCATCTCTGGTCTGGAGACACTTTGGCCAGACAATAATACGACAACTGTTTATGTAGCTAGTGAGGCGATCAAGACGGAGCTAGCACAGAAACTGAAGAAGTGCCAGATCATCGTCGGTGCTCCCGCAGGAACACAGCAACGCTATAAAGTAACTTACAGTTTTACCGGAGATGGTCAGCTGGAGGCTTGGACGACTGGAGCTCAGAATGTCAATAATGGTGATATGCTTCTAGAGCACTCCTCTGTTAGCTTTAAGGCAAGCCCTCGGGCTGAGCAGCAGATCAAGGAGTGGCGTGTCAATGGCTCTGTCGTGAAGGTCGAGGGTGATCCAAAGTTCCCTCAAATCTATGAGGTCAAAGATCTAACTAGTGATCTGACGGTGACGGTAACCTTTGAGGCTCGTCCAGAGGGTGCTGACGTTTACTTCCGTAGTCGTGACCTTCAGATGGGTACCCTAACCTGCGCACTAGATGACGGCACAGAGGTGAAGTCTGGCGATCGTGTGCCTACAGGTACGATGCTGAATTTTACTGCTACTCCTAAGGAGGGCTATCGCATCGGAGACTGGTTCGAGCAGGTCGAGATAGGAGGCAGCGAGTTTAAGCCGATAGAGGGACAGAATGGTCAGTCCACCTATCGCTGCGAAGTGCCCGATGCACGTGAGATAGAGGTCGATTTTGACCGTATCGAGGGACACTTTAGAGTGAAGTTTGCCTCTTTCAATGAGAAGACCGGCACGCTCACTGCTACGGCTGATGGTGTCGAGATTAAAACAGGTCAGGCAGTCAAGGCTGGTAGCAAGCTCGTCTTTACGGCACACCCTGCTGAGGGCTATGCTGTCGATGAGTGGCAGCTCAATGGTGAGACGCTTCCTAACTACCGTGAACTAACCTACACGATCGAGAGCCTCAAGGAGGATGTCGAGGTGAATATGGTCTGCAGCCCAGCTTCGAGTACAGATAAGAAGCCTGAGATCGTCGATGGTGTACTCTATAAGTGGATGGCTGAGGGCGATGCAGTCCTACCCGATGAGGTGACTTACATTGCTCCGCTAGCTTTCGAGGGTGCCAACCAGATGACTTCGCTGACGCTCAATAATAAGGTAAAGGGCATCGGTGATCGTGCATTCCTCTTCTGCACGGCTATGACGAAGTTTGTCGTGCCTGAGGCTAATGAGTCGTTCTCAACGATAGAGGGTGTCCTCTACAGCAAGGATCAGACGAGACTCATCGCTTACCCCGCAGGTCTCAAGGCTGATAGCTATACTCTAGGGGCTAAGGTTACTTCGATACAGCCTGGAGCATTCCTAACGCCGATACACTTGAATGCTGTCGAGGTTGCCACGGGCAATACGGCGCTTAAGAGTGTCAATGGTATCCTCTACACGGCAGATGGCTCGAAGCTGCTCTACCTACCTATAGGCAGTCAAACGATCGAACTGGAAGGTAAGCTGGCTCTCTCAGAAGGACTCAAAGAGATATCGAGCCTCGCCCTAGCGTACAATCCTAGGCTCAAGGAGCTGATACTCCCGGTATCTCTAGAGCGCATCGATGCGATGGCTCTCGCTTACAATGCGGCTATGAAGTCCTTCGCATGGGCTGAGGGTGTCACACCTCAGCTTGTCTCGGTCGGAGACTCTGCATTTTACTATGATCGTTCGCTAGAGACGGTTCCCTATATGCCTAGTTGTACTTCATTTGGCAAGGCTGCCTTTGGACTAGCTTCTGCCCTTAAGGAGGTACATATCCCAGCAGGTTGCTCAATAGAGGCTAATACGTTCACTGGCTGTCAGATTATCAGTGCTGTTTACGCTTATAGTGTAGAGCCTCCTGTCATCAACGAGGCAACCTTTGGGGATATTTATAGTCCCAAGGAGGCTACGCTCTATGTACAGAAGGGCGCTAAGGAGGCTTACAGCAAGGCTAAGGGCTGGCGTATTTTTGGTAATATAGTTGAGGAGGATAACCTCGCTGTGGCTGCCATCGATGAGCTTGCCATACAACTCTACCCGAACCCGACACAGGAGCTACTCAACGTGGCAGGCGCAGTCGCTAACAGTGACATCCTGCTCTACGACATGACGGGTACGCTCGTTGGTACGGCTCGTACTGATGCTGTGGGTAGTGCTGTGGTAGACCTCGCTAGCTATCCCGCTGGCACCTACGTGGTACGCGTATCAGGTGCTGACCGTCTCGTGGTCAAGCAGTAAGATCCAGTTGTGTAGTGTCTGTCGCTCTTGTGGCAGACGCTACCGCGCTGGTTAGAAGCTCTCGAGCTATCATACGGAGGGAGAGCTCTATCGTGTGAACTGGTAGAGCTTTATCCGAAAAGAAAAAGGTGGCGAGGACCTCGATCGTGAGGCACTCGCCACCTTTTTTACGTCATGGTCTAGATGCGCATACTGGCACCAAGCGGGACGGTGTGCAAAAGGTCTTCAACACCGCAGGTCAGGTAACCCCAACGAGCCGAGCAACGATATGTGTAGACGCACGATCGTGCGTCCCTACAACGGGTCACTCGTGAGATCAGCGGAATTGCTGTCCCCTGAGGTCGTTTGATCTGAATACAAAAAACGAGCAGACTGCTAAGCTTAGCAATCTGCTGGTCAATTGTGGATATAGTCTCTAGGACTAGTCTTGAAGAGAGCCTCTTGTCGGACTCGAACCAACGACCCCGAGATTACAAATCACGTGCTCTACCAACTGAGCTAAAGAGGCAAAAGGGCGAGCAATCCACATCGCGCCGCTACGACCCGCTACCCTTGCTGCGGTCAAGCCCTAGGGGATTCACAGGGAGCTGGCCGTGTGGCACTCGCCCGGATCACAAAGGTACGACAATTTTCTTAATCTGCAAGTCTTATCGGACCTTTGTTTTGATTCGAACCTTTATAACCGCCCTAAAATCACTAGGAAATGGAGATTAAAGTGGTGCTTTTTTCGAGAAAAGAGATGAAGTCTGAGATCTTGTAAGACCTCACAACTAGCCCCTTACGTTCCTTAAGCCAAGAAAACTGGTCTATCGTGTCGATGTATAGCGTAGGGGCAACAAAAACACCCTCTGCATTAAAGTCCCCAGACTCTTTAGCAAAAGTCTCAAGGTGCCGACCGACGGGCCAGCACTCCATCATCGTCTGAGTGCGTCCTCCAGCTGTGGTAACCTCTACAAGAACACCTCGGGAGCCTTCCATACATTCGATATCCCCCTTGTCACCACCTGCGGTGGAGAGGGGAAGCCCTTCGTCATCACATGGATAGTTAGGCGATACAGCAACTTTTTCAAATGTCTGACAGATGGCTAAAGCAGTGAGAAATTCGAGCCTAGCAGGTGCTGGAACAAACCGCAGTGTTGGGTGTTTTGAACTCCTACCCTTTTCGATGATAGAAAGCTCTTTTTTGACCATATCGGGAGCATACTCGCTAAGAGAAGAAAGTCTCTTCAAAGCCTTGCCAGCATCTGTCTTAATCGTTAGTGCGGTACATGCTTTGTCGAAGTATGGTACAATAGTACTAGCATACTCAAAGTACTTTTTTTCATCAGAAAAAGGATGATACCACTCCTTGTAATGAGTTAGGATATAGTTAATAGTTTGATCCTCATTGTGATTGATATCTATAAAGCGTCCTGCTCCACGTAGTGATATAAGTCCTGTGAGACGCATCTTACGTATAAAGTCGTCAGGGTATTCTGAAACTACGCTTCTGAGTGTAAACTTCTTGAATCCACCAAGTATCTCTTCCGTGCAAATTTGCTTAATAGTCTCGCTTGAGGGGGTATAGCGCCACTCTTGTCTGAGCTTTTTGATGCGCTGGTATAGTGCCTCAGCGTTATCGTCCTTCCAAAAGAGCACAAGGGGTAACTCGTGGTATCCAATGCCTGTGTTGTTGTACTCAGGGTCAGCGTTGAGTAGCTTTATCACTTGAAGTAGCATTACAAGAGGAATGTTCCGATTTAACTCACGGATGAAAGGATTTCCTCTTTGATGTCGTGCAAAGGCGTTCAAAAACACGAGGCGCTCATAATGGGGGTGGAGCATTTTTCTTGTGATTAAGCCGGCTTCTATTTCTATAGATACACTATTTGCTAGTAATCGACCAGCAGTTGAAAATTCGATCTTATCTCCGAGGTTGTAATAGACAAGACCTAAGACCTTCATAAGCTTGAATTGGGTGTCAAATCTACTAAGCCAGCCAGCAGGGAAGCCAGCCTCTTTGTGGTTTTGCTTATTTGCTTTATAGAGAAAGTCTGTCTCTTCATCAGTTAAGGCGTAAAGTGCGACATCGCCTTTGTTTGCCCCTTTCCACTTGTCAGAAATAGAGTCTAGTCGCCTCATAGGACGATATAGTCCAACACGAAAGAGATCCTTTTCGATAGCCTCTACACTGGACTCATCTAGCACTACATCATCGTATCTCAATAGTATATGCATCAAATCCTTGTAGCGCTCTGGGTTTCTAATTGTAGTCGTATAGAGGAGAGGTTTGTATTCAGGGGCTCTGCGATTTTTCTTAGTCGTATTCATATAAAGGGCTAGTCTTTTTTGAGGGTACTCCTCGCTGTTTAGAATGACCTAATAGTTGGTTACAAAAACCTCTCGGCTTTGCTTCTGTGTATTATCGTGATAACTGATGTAGTTGCTCTTGATTTCGTGCATTTTATATCGTCTTGACCACTCGATAAACGTCTGATTTTCTCGACCTCGATAGTGAGTCACATTAGATATACCAAAAGCCACTCCCTTATCATTTAGCTTGTCTAAGGTTTGAAGAAGAGCTTTTTCTTCTTGAATGCTCCAAAACTTATTGTACTCGCTAAAAGTAATTAAATAAGGTGGGTCTAGGTAGACGAAATCACCAACTTGTGGATTGGATAAGGTTAGTAAATCTCGAAAGTCTGATACATGCCAACTGATATCTTTGTCCTTTACTGCCTCGAAATAGCCTTCTAGAGATGAGACTACATTTTTATTGAAGTCGACATTACCTACGGGTAGATTAAATTCTCCCTTAGTATTGAATCGAATCATGTGGTTGAAGCCATATATGAGTAAGAGATATAATCGTGTAAAGTCTTTGGGGTTACTACGATTGAAGTCGGATCGTAGCCTTAGGTAGGCCTCTTTATTATACTTCGCAAAATAGGTCTTGGGGTAAGCCTGCCTTAGAGTCATTGGAATCTCATCTTTTAAAAAAGAGCAGGAGAGACCATAATGCCTGGCGGTATCAAACAAGTTAGATAAGAATGATGTCCCTTCTCCTGCATACTGAATCAGATGACGATGCAGTCCCACTACAAAGGGGTTTATATCACCCTCTATATAGTGATCGGCGTAGACGTTGAGCATAACTGTACCTCCACCTGCAAAAGGCTCGATGAAAGTGCTGATTTCCTTTGGAAAGAGAGGTAGTAGCGAAGGCATTAGTCTGAACTTGTCACCTACGTAAAAGAGGGGAGAACGCCTTATTTCTTTTGTCTTCATTCACTTTTGTGATAAAAAGCAACTCCTTGTGGTCTTTAAATTCAGTCTTCCCCGTATTGAAAGCTTGGTGCCTATGCTCGAAGACTTTGGTCTCTCCCGCCTGGGAGAGTATGCACTCTATCTCCTCTAGGCTGATTTTGTTTTCACTAGACTTGCTCTTGGAATTATAGGTATTGTTGTATGAGACGACTATGTATCGAGTCTTCATCTTTGAGACGAGATCCCGAAAAGCATCTACAGCTTTCACAGTGCAATAGCGACTCATATTTTCAGGAGCTGGCTTTAGAGCTACCCCATAGAGCTTTGGTTCATCCCACTTTACCAAAGTCTCGTAAACATGATAAAATCGAGAGTACTGTCTCGAGTTGTAAGGAGGATCAAGATAGAATAGGTCTGCCTCCACTTTTGTTGCTAGACAATTGGCATCTTCTCTGTAAATTTCCACTCCTTCGTACTCCTGTGCGTCAATCATATGAAAGAATGGTCTTGTCTCAGTAATGGGCTTCTTAATATAGGCATCGAAATGTCCTACAGTATTAGACAATCGATCTACATTATAGATAAGTGCGGAGAGGAGGATGGCATACTCCTTACCAGTGAGTTCATTTCGCAGATCTTCAATCTGCTGTCGGATATGTCCGATCACTTTGCTTGTTTTTTCGCCAAAAAATTTGCCTCCAAAGTGTGTCGAGAAATAGTTGTCTGTCAGCTCGTCTGGGTTAAGGACATTCCAAGAATTAATGACCCCCTGCACTTTCTCCTTGTCCCATTGACCTTGATCAAAAAAGGCTGTGTAAATAATGTGGTTGGTGTAGAGGAAGTCGTTCACAATCACTTGGTCGTAAGTCTTAAGAGCACAGCTGGTTACTACGCCAGTCCCACCAAAGAGGTCGCAAAAAGAATGTACTCCTGTAGTCTCCTTTTTTATGGTCTCCATGATCCAGCCTGTCAGCTTAGCTTTATTGCCAATGTATCGACGGCTTTCTATACTGAGAGTCTTTGGAAGGGTGTATTCTTGAAATAAAGGGATGTATTGAATCTCATATTGTAATCCCTTTTCAGCCACTTTGGGCACGGAAAAATCAAGGGGCGGATATTTTAGGCTGCTTGAAACCTGACCCTTCTTCCATGGCTCAAGGAGTTCTTCGGGATCGAGTCCATAAGCCTTGGAAAGTTTACTTACTTGATCTGAGGTAGGCATCTTGATACCAGTCTCGATTTTATTAATGAGAGTACTTTCGATACCCGTTCGGCGTTGAACTTCCAATAGCTGTAATCTGCGATCCGCACGAATCTCTTTGAGTATCTGATTTATGTTATTCATCTTTTCTAGAGTGTCCACTGATATCTGCTGGCGGCAAATATACTTGTTTTTCATCTAACCTCATCATTGTACGTAAGGGCGGAATAAGATGATACGAAATCAACGACAATCTAGGCTCCCTATCGTCTCTTAATTACCTAACCACCGAGAGTCTTCATCAGCGTGTCTGGCTAATTGTTGGTTTATTCAAAAGTCGGAAAACAGCACTAGAAGAAAGCCCTCTATAGTTGTCAGTCGTATCTTTGCAGGGATGTCTGCCAGCGGGTGAATCTTCCCTCTGAGCTACTGAATTAGCAAATCGGAGAAACGCAAGAGTAATAGAGCAACTAGTTCTTAATGTTTTGAGGTGTAAAAACTATTATAAGGAAAAGTCTCTCTTTCGCTTAATCTCGAAAGGTTCTAACTGCTTTGTCAAGATTAAGAGAAGGAGAGACTCTGTCCTTAGACTACTCTAGAGACATTGACTATTATAGTAATGTCGACTACTTGTATATCTCGCTGAGGATCTGCTCGATCTGTTCTCCACGAAGATCACGCTGCATGATGACTCCGTCAGGCCCTATGAGCATAATCTGAGGGATACCCATGATGCCGTACAGAGAGGTGGCGTGATTGTTTTGATCATCATAGATCTGTGGATAGGGGATCTGGAGCTCCTTGACGGCCTGTAGATGGGTGTCGTGGTTATCCTCCCATACACCGACGCCGAGGACGAGTAGTCCTTTGTCTTTGTACTTCTTGTGCATCTGGATGAGCGTGGGGATCTCGCGACGGCAAGGACCGCACCAAGAAGCCCAGAAATCAACGAGTGCATACTGCCCCTGACCTACGTAGTCAGAGAGCTTGACCTGCTCACCCTCTGTGGTGATGCCCGCAAAGTCTACAAAGGGTTGACCTGCTTTGGTATTGATCATTGCTTTGATCTGCTCCGTTAGGGTTGTATAGGCTGGAAGGCGCTTGACGTTTTCGCCCATCTCCTCTAGAGGCTTCTGAAACTCAGAGAGATCATCGAAGAGATACATAGCATACTGCATAGCGCGTAGTACGAGGGGGTTGTCCTTTTGCTCGGCAATGTACTTACGGACTATCTCCTGACCAGCAGCCTGGTCGATGGAGTCAGCCTGCATGACTACCATAATGTCTTGCTCGAAGGCGTTGCAAGCATCGTTGGCGGGAGAACCGCTGACTTGCCCATCGTTGAGGTTATAGTCTAGTGAGGTCCCCTCGTAGACAAACTGAGCGTTGAGTGGTGTACCCTCGCAAGAGAGTAGGTAGAGGTACCCTTTTTGTAGGTTGTCTAAGGATAGACTGGCGATGGTGTCGTGAATGACGATGCTGTCGATGGGCGTCTTGGGGTCAGCTTCATCATAAAGATAAGCTGTCAGACCAGACAGGTTGTCCCCTAGTCCATGGAGCTGTAGCGTCGTCTTCTGATCGTTGCGGTTACAGCTGCTAAGCACCAAGAGCGTGCCTAGCACGATCAGCAGAGAGGAAAGGGATAGTGTTCGTTTCATATTATAGGATGTTTGTTGATGATGATATAAACCGGATGAAAGGTGAGTGTGACTCGACCCGTCTCGTCTGCAAAGTTAGTAATATATTTTTTTGTAAAGTCTTTGAGTTGTCTGGATGTGTGTATCTGCTGAGGAGCGTTGGGTAGCTGTGCGGTGCCTGTATGGCGCAGATGCTGTAGTACAGCTAGAGGGTCAGCAAAGGGGATGACGAGTCGCTCCGCATGGATCTCGTAGGGGTAGCCAAGCTCCTGAAGGGTATTGTGCCATGTGGCTAGTGAGGGGTAGTGTAGTCCTTGTCTCGTGAGCTGTCGTAGCTCGAGAAGGTTGTCTGGTCCGAAGGTGCTGACGGCTACTGTCGCCTGTGCTGCGAGCTCTCGGACGGTGCGCTGTAAGTAGGCGCAAGGGTCTGTGAGCCACTGCATGGCACTGCTGGAAACGAAGAGATCAATGCCGAGTCCCTCTAGAGAGAGCTCGAAGGCGTCTCCTACGCATAGCTCTGGGTGTGGGTCTCTCAGTCTAGGGACCTGCGCCAGAAGTGCTGGGGATAGGTCGGCGAGGGTCCAATGGTCGACCTCAACGAGCTGATCTATACGCTCCGTCAGTAGTCCAGATCCCGCTCCCATCTCAAAGGCGTGAGCAAAGTGACGCTCCGTCTTAGATAAATGCTCCTCGAGCAACTGAACGAGCCGATCGATCACTAGTCGCTGTGGCTCGGCAGCCTCGTTGTAATGAGCTGCTGCACGGTCGAACTGATGGGCGAGAGATGCTGTCATAATGGTTGGGTGGGGTGGGGAAGTTGTAAGGACTCTCTAGTTTTACTCTAAGGCCTCCCATAGCTCACTCCACGAGTGCCATAGGTCAAAGAGGTAATGGTAGCCATCGGGAAGTAGTAGTGTCGGAACATTTACCGCATCCCATAGCGTGGAGAGGTTTTTCGCTGGGAAGATTTGATCACGCTCTCCGATGATCGCTAGATCCCAGGCTAGGCTAGAGTGGGGCGTTGCTTCGGGTGCTTCAGTAGTAGCTAGGCTGTCGTAGACCGATTGCAGTTCGTCGCGAAGCTCTGTGGTGGGTCGCTCGGATAGGATATCGTAAAGCTGCTTGTATCGCTTGCCGCCACACATACGGCGGTTGAAGCGCTGGCGGTTTTCGTCGGTTAGTCCCTCTAGGGTACCTACGAATATTTGGCTAGGAATCCCCCACTGGTCGTGCATAGGATAGGGCGAACCGGCGACTGCTATCAGACGCCGTGTGCTGGGCAGTATAGACCAATGCGGTATGACCTGCTCGGCAGCCCAAACGCCTAGCGACCAAGCTACGATGGTGACCGCCTGGTAAGAGTCCCAAGGTAAATCTGTGAGGTCGATGCTCAGCTCGAGGGTCCGATAATCGTAAAGTGCGAGTAAGTCACACCGATCAGGCAATGTCAGGTGCGAAACCGTCGCAGGCGTCATACCCCATCCGCAGAAGTATATGATGAGTTGGCGGGCGGGAGCCTGGTCACTGTTTCGCTGGAAGATGTACTGCATAAGCTCTAGGCAAGGTGTGCTAGGATGACTTGGCAGAGTCGCTTGACGTCTGACGAGGTTAGGCCTGCCGTGAGTGAGATCCTCAGACGCTCAGAGCCGACAGGTACGGTCGGAGACATGATGGGGCGGATGAAGTAACCCTCCTCGTGTAGTGCTTGCGCCACGGTTCTAGCTCGCTCACGACTCCCGCAGAGGAGTGGTATGATATGGCTGTGTGGAGTGGGTAGGAGTTGCTCCGGGAGTGAAGCTAGCTCATCGGTCAGCAGCTGTTGTAGCGTAGCTAGGTGCGCTCTTCGCTGGGAGAGTGTGGGGAGAGCTTGCCAGACTGCTAGTACCCACTGAATGATGAGTGGAGGCAGCATGGTCGAGTAAATGAGACTTCGTGAGCGTGTGATGAGTAGTGTGCGTACCGCCTCAGAGCAAGCGACATAAGCGCCCATAGATCCGAGAGCCTTGCCAAAGGTGCCGACAAGTAGGTCGATCTCTGGAAGTAAGCCTAGCTCTTCGCAGAGACCATAGCCATGGGCTCCACGAACTCCGATGGCGTGCGCTTCGTCTATATAGAGAGCCACCTTGGGGTATTGCTTTTTGAGAGCCACGAGAGCTTGTAGCGGGGCGAGATCACCATCCATGCTGTAGATGCTCTCGGCCATGACGATGATATGCTGGCAACTCTCGGAGCTGTGATGCTTCTCGATGAGACGCTGGAGCTGCGTTACGTCGTTGTGACGAAAGCGTTCGAAGGGCAGTCCAGAGAGACGTATCCCATCGATCATACTGGCATGGATCAGTTTGTCGGCTATCACCACCATACCTGGTAGCTTGAGTGCTGGCAGGATTCCGACGTTAGCGTGGTAACCACTGTTGAAGAGCAAGGCAGCCTCGTGCTGTAACGACTTTGCGATGAGATCCTCCAGCTGGTGCATCACTGCCCTGTCTCCCGAGAGCAAGCGCGAAGAGGTAGAGCCGACATCCTTCGCAGAGAGCGTCTGTAGGCTGTCGGTCAGATCGGTCTCATCGGCAAAGTGACAGGTAGCGTCGTGGAGAGCTAGGTAGTCGTTGCTGTTGAGGTTAATGAGCGGTTGCTGTTGCGCATCTTCGAGGGCTTGGTAACGTCCATCCTCTAGAGGCTCAATGGGGGAGAGCGAACGGAGAGCCCGCTCGTCACGTAGCGTGGCGAGGATCTGCTCTATATGTGACTCGAAGTGAGACATAACCCTTAGCTAGTATGGAGAGCGTTTCGTCAGAATTGTAATACTTGAGCGAGCCCATTGATAAGCCCTCTCTTCTCTTGTGAATAGACCTACACGGAATCTAGTAGCACGACGTGTGCCAACTCTAGATACTGTGTAGGTCCAGATCAGTCAGACGCATGAATGTCTTAAGTCTTCATGCATGGCGACAGTGCGTCGCGCTGATTACTTCTTCTCTGCGGGGATAACCTCTAGGAGTGTCACGTCGAAGATAAGCGTGGAGAATGGCTCGATAGAAGCCCCACTACCATTAGCCCCGTAAGCTAGGTTGTAAGGAATGTAAGCGATCACTTGGTCGCCTTCCTTCATCAGTTTGAGAAGCTCGGTCCAACCTGGGATCACCTGGTTCACACCAAACTCAATAGGCTCTTCGCTCTTGTCAAACTCAGTGCCATCGACCAGTGTACCACGATAGGTCACCTTCACCTTGTCACCATCTACAGGAGATTTGCCCGTACCCTTCGTAGCGTAGCGGTAAGCGATACCAGACTCTGTCGTGATGACGTTATCTTGCTTAGCAAAGTCCTCGATGGCCTTCTTGCCCTCCTCGATGTTCTTGCCGTACTTCTCCTTATTCTCGATCTCCTGCTTCTTATTGTAGTAGTTCTGAATATAGTTGTACGCTGTCTCTTGATCCATTGTCATCTTAGTCGTGTCGCCCTTGAGAGCATACTCGAGGTACTGGGCAAAGATCTTAGCATCGATGCCCTCCTTAGCAAGACCCATGCCAGTTTGTACTCCCTGGATCTGTCCTGCGTAATAAGAGAACTTCGTTGTGTCGGCGATACCCTTCTTGAAGCCCTTGAGGAACTCAACGGTGTCTACAGGCATGCCTTGCATAGCCATCATCATAAACTGTTGACCGAGCTGCTGACCAGTCATATAGCCCTGGATCATAGCTACACTATCAGTCATAGATGATAGTTCGTCGTTTGTGTCACTCTTCTGAGCCGTCTTGTTACAGCTAGCAAAGGTGCAGACCATTGCCACCACTGCGAGGAGTGAGAGAATTGATTTCTTCATTGTAAGTTGTATTTAAGATATTTGTTCGCGATGTATTGTTCAGATTACTTATCCGTTGGGGTAGCGAGGGGAATAGGCTCGCCCTTGATCACCTCTAGTAGCTCGATCTCGAAGATCAGCGTCGCATAAGGCGGGATCATATTACCCGCTCCACGCTCACCATATGCAAGACGTGCGGGGATGTAAAGCTTAGCCTTACTGCCCTCAGGCAGTAGACATAGTCCCTCAGTCCAGCCTGGGATTACTTGTAAGAGCCCAAACTTAGCAGGCTCGCCACGATCCACGGAGCTATCGAACTTCGTGCCATCGATGAGCGTACCCGTGTAGTGTACACGGACCGTATCCTCGACCGTGGGACGAGGGCCCTTGCCCTCGGAGATGATCTCATACTGTAGTCCGCTCTGGGTCGTCTTGACCTCAGGACGCTCTCCATTGCCCTTGAGGAATGCCTCGTTCTTTTCCTTTGTCTTCTGCATCTCTTGCTCTTGGAGCTGCTGGAAGTATTTGGAGAGGAAAGCCTGCGCCTCCTCATTGGTCATAGCTGTAGGTTGCTCTAGAAAAGCTGCCGTGAAGCCGGCCAAAAGCAACTCCTTATTGATAGGGTCGCCAGGCATCTGAGATAGGTTTTGTGCAAAGCCTACGCCATTAGCCACGCCTAGTGCATAGGCAGCTGTATCAGCTGATGAGATGAGACGTGGAGGCTCAGCCGCCGTGAGTGCGCCTACGCTTATGAGTAGCGTCAGCGCAACGGTCAAGATGCGATGTGTCATATCTTTAGTGTGTCTATACGATGTCTAGTAGCTCGATCTCGAAGATCAGCGTCATATTGGGGCGAATCACGTCGCCAGCGCCACGGCTGCCGTAAGCTAGCTCGGAGGGTATCACGACACGCCACTTGCTGCCCACGGGCATCAGCTGTAGGATCTCCGTCCAGCCTGGGATGACCGCATTGAGTGGAAACTCAGCTGGCTCGCCACGCTCTACGGAGCTGTCGAAGACGACCCCATTGATGAGCGTGCCGTGGTAGTGTACGCGCACCTTGTCGGTAGCCTTAGGCTTAGCGCCAGAGCCCTCCTTGATGATCTCGTATTGTAGTCCGCTGGGGAGCGTCACGACACCACTCTTGTGGCGCATGATCTCTTGGTACTCCTTGCCAGCAGCTGCGTTGAGCTCTGACTCCTCTTGCTGCAGGCGCATAAACAGTTGGTTGATCACCTCACGAGCTCGTTCGGTGGTCATCTGTGGCTCACGCTCAGCTAGAGCGTCTTGGAGACCTGCGATAAAGTCCTCAGAGGTGATCGCCTTGATTCCGGACGCTTTGAAGTTCTGACCGATGCTTAGGCCTAGTGCGTAGCTTACTTCGTCTTGTGGCATAGGGGTTATTCTGTTTTTAGATGAGAAATACTCCTGCAAAGGTAGCAATTCTTCACGAGATGAGCTATCTAATGACCAACGGAGAGCGACTCCCTCAGGCGAGAAACGATCTCCTCGAGTGGACACTCCTGCTGCGTGCCGAGGGTCATATCCTTGATCGAGACCTTGCCATCGCTCAGCTCTTGACTTCCAGCGATGATGACGTAGCGACAGCCACGACTATTGGCGTAAGAGAGCTGCTTCTTCATCTTGTCTGCTGAAGGGTAAACCTCCGTGGGGAGTCCCGCCTGGCGTAGCTGACGTGCTATGGGGAGTAGCTTCTGCAGCTCCTCCTCGCCAAAGTTGACTATGATGATGCGCTCTTCGGGAGCCATCGCTGTCTCAAACTTACCCAGCGAAAGCATAATGTCGTAGATACGCTCTGCGCCAAAAGAGATGCCGACGCCTGAGACGCCATCCAGCCCGAAGATACCCGTCAGATTGTCGTAGCGTCCGCCACCGGAGATAGATCCCATCGGGGCATCGAGCGACTTGACCTCTAGGATAGCGCCTGTGTAGTAGTCCAGGCCACGTGCCAGCGAAGGCGAGAAGGTTAGATCTGTCATCAGGTCGCTCGTGTCGACATGGTCCAGGACGTACTCGAGCTCTTCCAGCCCCTTGAGCCCTATCTCGGAGTCAGCGAGCAGCTGTCGGAGCGTTGTCACCTTGTCACGATTGCTCCCCTCTAGCGTCAGCACCTTGCGAACGGGTTCTAGCGAGTCTGGATCAAAGCCACTCTCGACGAGGTCCGCCAAGACAGCTTCCACAGAGGTTTTGTCCAGCTTGTCCATACAGATGGTCAACTGGGCTAGGCGGTCAGGAGCCTTGATCACCTCAGCAATGCCCGCCAGTATCTTGCGGTTGTTGAGTAGTAGTGTGGTACGCAGGTCAAGCCGACGGAAGACTTCGTCGATCATATAGACAAAGTCCACCTCAGGCATCAGCGAGTCGGTACCGATGACATCGGCATCGCACTGGTAAAACTCGCGATAGCGACCCTTCTGCGGTCTGTCGGCACGCCATACGGGTTGCATCTGGTAGCGCTTGAAGGGGAAGGTTAGCTCGTTGCGGTGCATCACCACATAGCGAGCGAAGGGTACGGTCAGATCGTAGCGTAGCCCACGATCACAAAGACGAGCCGCCAAGGCTGCGGGAGACTCCTCCGTAAAGGTCTCAGCGTCAATCCCCGCCTTATAGTCGCCCGAGTTGAGGATCTTAAAGAGTAGTCGGTCTCCCTCTACACCATACTTGCCCGTGAGCGTAGTAAGCTGCTCCATAGCGGGCGTCTCTATCTGCTCGAAGCCGTAGAGCGCGAAGACGGAGCGTATCGTCTCAAATATATAGTTGCGTCGGCGCATCTCCTCAGCACCGAAGTCTCTTGTTCCCTTAGGTATCGAAGGTTTACTCATAGCGTTTAGCCGTTGCGATTCGTTTGTATAGCGTTTGTGTCACGGGGTAGTCATTGCGCTCATCAGCTGGATAGTGCGTCTCCTCGAGCTTGGACCACTCCGCTAGGTTGATCTCTGGGAAATGTGTGTCAGCATCAGGTACGACCGTGTCAATCACTGTCAGATTGAGGTGCGTAGCGTAGGGTAGACCACTCTTGTAGAGCACCCCGCCTCCCATGATGTAGGCGCGCTCGTAGCCCGCCTGCTGGCAATGGTGTAGTGCCTGCTCTAGGGTGGAGGCGACATAGTGCGTCTCGGCATTGCCCTCGGTCAAGGTGCGAGAGACCACTATATTGTAGCGGTTGGGCAGTGGACGAGCGCCGATGGAGTCCCAAGTGTGTCGCCCCATAATGACTGCGTGTCCCGTCGTAGTCGCCTTAAATCGGCGCAAATCATCTCTCAGACGCCACGGCATCGTGCCATCACGCCCTATCGCACGGTCCTGCGCCGTCGCCACTATAATCCATACTTCCATATCCAGACAAACTAATTTGGGAGCTAAGGTACGAAAATTAGAGGTTAGAGGCTAGAAGTTAGAGGTTAGAGGTTAGAGATTAGAAGTTAGAGATTAGAGGTTAGAGGTTAGAGAGGCGGTCTGCGACGTCGCCATCCGAGGTGGTATATATAAGGAGAGGCATCCCTATCATATGTGCGGGGTGCCTCTCCTGCTATGCTACTATTATATAGTATAGTAAGGTGTCAGCTCTGTTGCTGAGGAGACTCCTTACTTACCTAACGCACTGTGCGATCTTTGGATAGGAGCGCATGGCACGCTTAGCTCTGGACTTACTCTGCAAGTCTTTCTTGAGTGTGATGGTCATGGCGCAGATAGGAGGATTCTCGTAGTCTCTGATGGCGACGACGCATTGATCTCCCTGAGCGTTGTAGACCTCGACCTCTTTGTACTCCGTGATTTTGTAATTCTGGTCAAATCCGTTGGCCTTGAGATAGCTCTTCAGCTCTTCGGACTCTAGGTCATCCTGACTACCCACACATAGTAGGCGACAGCTGATGAAGACGGGTGGAAAGAGCGGTGGCTCTAGCAAGTAGCTTACGTACTCTATGTTGCTCTTGGCGATCATATCCTCTTTAGTGTTGAAGTAAAGGGTGGTCCCTGTAGAGGACTTCTGATCGTCGTAAGTACGTAGTCCGAGATTGCTCTCGAAAGCCTTAATCTTGTCAGGATCGAGTGTAGCAAAGTCTGTCACAGAGGGGAAGTCCTTAGCATCGGTCAGGATAGCGTGCTTGGTCTGGATAGGATCGGGTGGTAGCTGCTTGGCAAACTGTACGTATAGTATGCTCTTGAGCTTAGGATTGGGGTCATTGTAGATAGTTACGGAGACTTCAGGATCGCTCTCGCAGACAGCTACTAGAGCTTTCTCCTGACGATCATCGACAGCGACGACAGTCTCCTTGAAGTCCTTAAAGCCTAGCTTGTTGAGCATAGCCTTCGTGCGTGGACACTCATCTAGATTCTCCTTGCTATAGCCTACGATGTAGTCGGCCACCCCTTTAGCACGTAGTCCGTAGAGAACTCCAGTGATGGTTGTGAGGTTGGTATTGACAAAGCCTAGGAAGTTCTGATGATTGGTGAAGTCAATGCCTTGCTCCGTACGTCCTAGAGCCTTCTCGTAGGCTAGGACCTCTGGGTCTGTGATGTGTAGCTCTTTGTTGTACTTAGCAGAGAACTTCAAGAGAGGCATCTCCTGCTTGATGTTCGCTGGGTCGTCCTCTACGATGACCGTACAAGTTGCGCTCTTGTCATTGGCTTTCAGCGTGATGGTAGCATATCCCATGAGGAGACCTGTCACCTCGCCAGTCTCACTGACCGTGGCTACTTCAGGGGTGTCAGACTCAAAGGTGACGGTCGTCTCCTGTGGTGTGACGGTGTAGCCGATAGTTGCTTTTTCGCCCTTCTGGACTGTGATCTCAGGCGTTGTAATCGTTAGGACAGTCTCGACGGGAGCCTCCTTAGCGACTACCGAAACAGGACAGGTAGCCTGCTTGTCTCCGACATGTACAATGATGCTAGTCTGCCCCTCCTTGACAGCCTGTACGACCCCTTGCTCTGTCACAGTGGCGATCTCTGGCGACTGGCTCTCATACGAGATGGCGAAGGTCACATCCTTAGGCTCATAAGAGACCTGCAGAGCCTGCGTATCCCCTACGTGCATTGTGATTGACTTAGGTTCTACTGAGATGTTCGTTGGGGATACATCTGGGCTGTTTGACTGGCAACTAGCGACTCCAAGGAGGAGTGCCAGTGTAGCGATTAGATAGGTGATCTGTTTCATAAACTATTTATTGATAGGGTTAAGTTGTTAATGTTACGTATTATGTCTCTTCTCGGCGGAAAAGCTACTGCCCATACATACGCTCTACTCCCTATGGGTGTATGAGTGGATAGCGATACTTGCTAGAGCTTAGCGGATGATGATGGGACGTCGTATGATCTGACCATCAGGTGCTGTGATGCGGGCTAGGTAGCGCCCGGCGGGAAGCTGTGCTATGGTCATCGTAGTCTCAGCACTAGTCGCTTGAGTCGTAGCTACCATTGTCCCATCGCTGGCGAAGAGCTCGATAGTGCTACCTACGACCGTTCGGACGGTAATGAGGTCGGTAGCCGGGTTGGGATAGAGCGATGTCTGGATCGTGTGTGTAGGTGTCTCGACCTCTGTTGTCGATCCGTCCATCGTCACTCGGAGCTGGTCTACAGCGATGCCACTAGGCCCGTTAACGACGGGTATTAGTGAGAGGTAGATGGTCTTACCCTTGTAGGCCGAGAGATCTGCTTGGATTTGCGTCCACTCCTCGGTGGCGGTCTGAGGCACCAGTAGCTCTACGGGTGTGCCGCCTGGCTCAGAGACCATCACTTTGAGCCCGTCCGTCTTTTCAGCCCATAGGAAGTTTTTGATATAGCAAGAGAAGGTGGGGCGGGTCGCATTGACCTCAATGACCATGGGGGCTGAGCGTAGCTCATTCTGAGGAGTGATGTCGTAGCCCTGTAGACGATCGTGATCGTCCATAATCACGGGGAAGAATGTACCCCAAGAGACAAGACAATCGTTACTATCCTCAGCGCCCGTAAAGGTCTCCGCGGGAGAAAGTCTAACGCGCTCATAGTAGCCACGTCCTAGCGCTGAGTCAAAGGCGAATCCGTCTCCATCATGATCTACGGAGCGCCACCCCTTGTCGAGCTTGTCTTTATGGTCCATAGGAGCGAAGAAGGGGTAGCTGGATATGGGCTCAGAGACGGACACGGCGACACGCTCGCTTGTCGTACCGTTTTTGTTGGTTACGCTTACTGAGATCTCATAATCGCCGACATGCTGTGCGGTGACTTTGTACTGTGTGTCACTGATCTTCGTGACGCTCAGACCTTCAGGCGCATTGTGTTCGATAGAGGTGATGGGTGCGACACTGGTGTAGTGCAGGGTTAGCGTGGCAGACTCACCTAGATAGAGATCTGTCATACCAGAGAAGCCCACCTCCTCAGGCTTGTCATCTTGTGTGGGGAAGAGGGTGAGCATCTGCGTGAGCATCTTGAAGTCATGGTCGAAGATCATAACACCCTGATCATTATAGTCATATATCGCATCATCGCAGTTAGCCCACTTCTTATTGGCCCCTATGAGTACGAAAGTAGGCCAGGAGGAAAAGTGTACTCCGAGTGTCCGGATAGCTAGCTCGCTATCCGATATGATGGGATAAGGTATAGGGTTGCCGTTGGTGTCCTTCGTCCAGTCTCCTCTCGTGCGTCCCGCCTTATAGGTGAGCGTGTCACCCTTGATCGCTTCGATGGGCTCATTTGCCGCCTCTACCCAGAAGATCTCAATCTGGTTGGTCCCATTAGGACCAAACGTCTCATAGATCTTGTCCAACACGCCAAGCTTATGTATAGACCAGCAGGGGCTACACCAAGTGGCTGAGAAGTCTATCAGGATAGCCTTGCCAGACTTAAGGATAGCATCGATGTCGTGCTCCTCGCCATTGATGTCCTTGACGACATACTGAGAGGTGCGGAGGTCGATCAGGTCATCAGCTTGCTCTGCTCGTAGTGGTGTAGTCCCAACGAACTGCGGGTTACTATTTGCGAGCTGTTGCTGTGCCGTAGCCGTGGTCACTGGCAGGAGCATACCTCCAATGAGCGAGAGGCTTAGAGCTAAGCGTGTGATTAAGTTCCTCATAAGTTATACAGCTTGATTTGAATGTGCGAAAGGGGAAACTCTAGTGTGACGTTGTGATGTGCCTAGCGTCATCGAAAGCAAAACTAAGCAATATATTTATAAAAAGCAAACCTGAAAATTCCGCAAATCGGCCGTACATTCCGCCCACTGGTGCGATTTCTCGAGGAAGATGTTTTTGATAGCTTTATCGGGTGGCTTATAATTTAGGCGTTTTGGAGGCAGACCTAGTGGATCTCCACGTGGAAAATCGCGAATATCCACGTGGAAAATAAAAATTCTCCACGTGGGGAAGAAATAAAACTTCGGAGGAATCAAATGAAACTTCGGAGGAATCAAATGAAACTTCGGAGGAATTTTTTCTTTCCTACGTGGGAAATGTCCTCTTCCTGAAAAAAGTACACAGTTGGGGAGGTGTTACTGAGATGGTACACGGGTTACTTTTGTTAGTCCTGTGAGTGTACTCATTTGTTAGTTTTGCTCCTGCTGGGGTACACGACTTGTGGTCGTTTTTACTGCGGAGGTACACAAAGATAGGTCTTTGTGTGGAGTTAAGCGGCATGAGCTCGGAGATTTGAGGCTCAGAGCTTTGGGAGAATTGTTCTTAGATGTCTGTTTCTTAGAGGGTTGGGTGGTTAGAGGGTTGGGGTAATTTGGTATGAGCATCTGCATCGGAGTCTTCTTGTTGATGGCTCGATGAGGTCGCGCTGTGTTATAGAGAGCAATCGTTTGAGAGAGGATCTCTCGAACTTGATCTATGGGCTTATCCTCGAAGTTGTAAAGCCAGTCGTTCTTGATGATCCCGTTAAGTCGCTCAGCCATAGCGTTGTGAAGGGGGTTTCCGGTCTGGGTGACGCTGGTTACGATGCCTAGGCTGGCCTCGTAGTCGGTCATCTGCTTGGAGACATATTGACAGCCTCGGTCGCTATGGAAGATGAGCCCTTTGAGGTCAAAGCCATGCTTCTGATAGAAGTCAACGGTCTGTCTTAGTGCGTTGTAGGGACCCTCTGTGGAGAGCGTGGGCTGCAGGTCAAAGCCGGTGATGATGCGGCTATAAGCGTCCATCGTCAGGGAGAGATATGCGAATCCCCCTAAACATTTGACGTAGGTTATGTCTGAGACGGTGAGCCGGCAATGGTCGGTGGCTATGTACTTAGGGGTGGTGTTCAGGTGGTCTTGGAAGCCGTGATTGACCACTCCCTTGGTCGTCTGGGGTGGACGCTTGCGCTTGCGACTTCTTAGTAGCATATCGTTGGCTCCTAAGACTTTGTACAGCCAGTCTCGACCTACTTGAAAGGTCCCTTTGAAGTATTCGTTGGCACACTGCTGGATGGTGTCTACGCCTGCTTTGGGGAGCTGACCGCGCACATACTGGCAATAGTGTAGGACGGAAGCTACTTTGACATCTTCGTCTTGCTCGGTGAAGGTGTGCTTGTAGTAGCCTTTGCGGCTGACTTCTAACAGCTGACAAAGGTAGGTTATGGAGAGCTTTTGATCTCTCTCTTTGGCGGACTCAAGCTGTCTCACGGCTGCAAATCGGTCTTTTTTTTTAGATCAATGTGGTAGCGATTCAAGACCACTTCGAGTAGTGTCTTGTTGACTAATGCCTTGCTCTCAGCCTGGAAGAGGGCTGCTTTGAGACGAGCGTTTTCACGCTTGAGTTCAGCGTACTCTGGATCTACGTCTTTGTTCTTGTTTGTCTTGCTCATAGTGCTACTGCTGCTTTGGTTGGGTAACTCTACACCAAAGGTACGCAACCAATTTCGAATGGTGCGTGTGGTAATGCCGTAGCGCTGGCTGGTGGTGGCAATGCTGTCACCGGTGGCTAGGAGGTCGTCAATGACTCTCCACTTGAAATCTAGGGGATATCCCTTTCGTCCTCGGGTACTTTTTTCTTGTTTCATAGTTGTTGGGGTTGGCTTCCCCAACTGTGTACTATTTCAGGAGAGGACAAAATAAAAAATAGCCACGTGGAAATTTGGAATTTTCCACGTGGCTATTGTGTATGACTCGGACGCTGTCCGATTACGATGACGACAGTCGCAGTGACTAGTCGAGGAGCTTCTGAGCCTCCTCCTGTAGTTTAGCCTTGCTCTGTGCACCGACGAGCTTGCTCACCATCTCACCGCCCTTGAAGAAGAGGATCGTTGGGATGTTGCGGATGCCGTACTGACTGGGCAGGTCGCTGTTTTCGTCGACGTTGACCTTGCCAACGATGATCTTACCGTTGAACTCCTCAGCGATCTCGTCAATCATCGGGCCAACCATCTGACAGGGACCACACCAAGTAGCCCAAAAGTCTAGGATCATTGGTTTGCCCTCAGCCATCAGACCGGCTATATTCGCATCTGTTATTTCCATTGCCATAGTTCTTGTGTATTTAGAGTTAGTATGAAATGTCTTCTATATATAGGTGGGGGGCTATCACTTAGCCGTCTGCACGGTACACTGGATCTGGTTCTTCTTGACGATCTCTAGGAGCCACTTGCCGGGCTCTATGCTGGGTGCATACATGGTGGTCGTGTAGGGTACCATAGAGGAGCAGAAGGTTATCTCTAGCTCCGTCTTACCGGGGTGATCCTTGATTGCGTTGCCCAGCTCGATAGCTCCCTCGAGGGTGTTGGGGCGGTCGAGTATCTCCTCCTCGCCGTCGGCGCCCTCTTCGTATGATCCAGCTGGGGTCGCATCTTCGCCTTGACTCAGATCGATCGTCAGCTGAATGCTCCTGAAGGCATCCTCGGTGATGTCTGAGAGGAGCTGTATGCTCTGCACAGAGCGGTAAAGACGATTCGGGTCATATCGGCTCGGCGTGACGCTCATCTTCGCTAAGATGGCTAGTCCTTCCTGCGCAAAGTTACCGAAATTCACGTAATCCTGGCCAAAGAGCGGTATCTCGCCAGTACCCGAAGTATCTTCGATCTGGATAATGGCGTAAGGCTCGTTTCTCTTGCTAATGCCTTGACGCACCTTGGTGACTAGACCAGCGCAGGTAAGCTGCGTGAGCCCTAGCTCAGCAAACTGGTCTAGCTCGGAGGCGGGACAGTTGCAGAGATACTCGATGATAAAGGCGTAAGGATCTAGTGGGTGTGCGCTCAGGTACATCCCTATATAGGTCTGCTCCTTGGTCAGTCGCTCTAGATGGCTCCACGGCTCTACATCCTTGGGGGGCAGTGGCTTGGGAAGCTTGACACTGGGATCGCTATCGCCAAAGAGGGAGGCCTGGACCTGTGTGCGTTCGCTCTCGAGGATCTTACCGTACTGCATGAGTGCTGTGAGGAAGGTCTCATCCTTGCCATAGGAGAGACTGCTCACGCCACTCTTAGCAATGGGTGCGAAGTAAACCTCTCGCTCGATGCCAAAGTTGTCGAAAGCGCCCGACAGTATGAGCGCCTCGAGTGCACGTCGTGAACAATTGCTCAGGTCGGTGCGCTGGAAGAAGTCGTACACGTCTTGATAGGCGCCATGCTCCTCGCGCTCCTGTATGATAGCCTCCGCGACAGATAGCCCCACGTGTGAGATGCCTCCGAGACCAAAGCGTATGACACCCTCTTTGTTTGCCGAGAAAGCAGTAAAGCTCTCGTTGACGTCTGGCCCCTTGACCTCCAGACCCATATGCTGCACCTCCTCGAGATACTTAGTGAGCTTGTCTGACTTGCTCTGGTTGCAGGTCAGAAGTGCTGCCATAAACTGTGCGGGGTAGTGCGCCTTGAGGTAGGCGGTCTGGTAGGCGACCCATGCGTAGCAGACGGAGTGACTCTTGTTGAAGGCGTAGCTGGCAAACTTCTGCCACCCGTCGTAGATGCGCTCGAGCGTGTCACGAGGATGTCCCTTGGCGACACCGTTCTCGACAAACTTGATGCGGTACTTAGCCATCTCCTTTTCCTTTTTCTTACCCATCGCCTTACGCAGGCTATCGCTGTCGCCTCGTGTGAAGTCGCCTAGCACACGAGAGAGGATCATCACCTGCTCCTGATAGACGGTGATGCCGTAGGTGTCCTTGAGGTAAGGCTCCATCTCGGGCAGATCGTAGGTGATCTCTTGACGACCGAGCTTGCGCTCGATAAAGGTGGGGATATTGTCCATAGGCCCTGGGCGGTAGAGCGCGTTCATAGCTACTAGATCCTTAAACTCGGTGGGCTCTAGCTGCTGCAAGTACTTGCGCATGCCTGGGCTCTCAAACTGGAAGGTGCCGACGGTGTCACCGCGCGAGTAGAGTTCGAAGGTCTTGGGATCATCGACAGGGATCGTGTCGATGTCTAGGTCGATGCCGTAGCTCATCTTGATGTTTTGCAGGGCATCGTTGATGATACTGAGGGTCTGCAGACCGAGGAAGTCCATCTTGATCAGTCCCGTGGGCTCGATCACCTTACCCTCATATTGCGCGACCAGCTTGCGCTCGTTGGTGTCTGGATCGATGGCTGTCGAGAGCGGGACGACATCGCTGACGGGCGGCCCGCTGATGATGACACCGCAGGCGTGTACGCCCGTAGTGCTGGCCGTGCCCTCTAACTGACGGGCATAGCGGATCGTATTGGCTAGCTGCTCGTTTTGACTAACGGATGCTTCGCGAAACTCTTGGTTGTTTTGCACCATCCAGTCTAGGGTGAGGTGCTTGACCCCCTCGGGTGCTCTGTCGGGAATGAGTTTGCAAAGCCTATTGGCTTGGTCTAGAGGTAGCTCCTCGACACGTGCCACCCCTTTGATCGCACCTTTGGTAGCCATCGTGGTGAGCGTGATGATGTTGGAGACATGATCGCGGCCATACTTATTGGTCACCCACTCGAGGACACGCCAGCGGTTCTTATCGTCAAAGTCGATGTCGATATCTGGCATGGAGATACGATCGGGATTGAGAAAGCGCTCGAAGAGCAAGCCGTACTTAATCGGCTCAATCTGAGTGATAGACAGACAGTAAGCGACCGCAGAGCCGGCAGCAGAACCACGACCTGGGCCGACACGCACTCCCAGCTGTCGGGCTGCTGCGATGAAGTCCTGCACGACGAGGAAGTAGCCTGGGAAGCCCATGTTCTGTATCACGCCCAGCTCCATATCGATGCGCTCCTGCACCTCTGGAGGAACGGGGTCGCCGTAGCGCTTCTTGGCACCCTCGTAGGTGAGGTGGCGCAGATAGTCGTCTTCGCTAGCAAAGCCCTCGGGAAGCTCGAAGTGGGGCATCAGCGGGGCGTGATCGATGCTGTAGTACTCCACCTTGTTACAGATCTCTAGCGTGTTTTCCAGTACGTCTGGATAGTCGGCAAAGAGTGCTGTCATCTCTTCGGGCGACTTGAGCCACTCCTGCTTGGTGTAGCGCATACGATTGGGGTCGGAGATAGGCGAATTGGTCGTCATACAGATCAGGTGATCGTGCGCCTCGGCATCTTCCTCGTTCAGGAAGTGGGTGTCATTCGTCGCAATGACCTTGATGCCCAGCTCCTGTCCCATCTTGATCACCTCCTGAGCCACCTGCAGCTGCTTGTGGTAGGTCTCTTGCCCCCCCAGCGGATCGCTATTCGGGTGGAGCATGATCTCTAGATAGTAGTCCTCGCCAAAGGTCTCCTTGTACCATAGTGCCGTCTTACGCGCCTCATCGAGACGACCATGCAGGATATGCTGTGCGATCTCACCGCCGAGGCAAGCACTGGAGGCTATGATCCCCTCGTGATGCTCTGACAGCAGCTTCTTGTCGATACGTGGCTTATAGTACTCTCCATGCTCCCACGCTATGGAGACCATCTTGATGAGGTTGCGGTAGCCCTGGAGGTTCTTGGCTAGGAGGATCAGGTGGTAGCCGCTGCGGTCTATGCTGCGGGTGGGGTTGTCGGGATCTTTGGCATCTTTGTCCTTCAGTTCGAGCGATCGGCGCGCCACGTACACTTCGCAGCCCACGATCGCCTTAAAGAGACTCTGCTCGATCGTCTTGATCTCCCCCTCGATGCGAGCGATCTCATCAGCGTTGGACGCTTCGGCTTCTAGCTCTTTGATCTGCTTGCGGAGCGACTTGATCTGGGCGAGCTTGTCGCCGTTGATCTTATCATTGGCATAGTTGGTAAAGTTCTTGATCCCATACATAGCACCGTGATCGGTGAGTGCAATGCCCGGCATACCGCAGGCGACCGCCTTGTCGACGAGCTTCTCGACGGGTGCCATACCATCTAGTATAGAGTAGTGCGAGTGAACGTGCAGCGGCACGTACATACGTGTCCCAGCCGAGGGACTATGGGGAGTGTCGGGAGTGTGATTCATGAGACTGAGCGTGAGATATAAAGAGGCAAGAGCGAGCTGCAAGTCGCTCTCTCGGGCGCAACGATGCGATCGTGGATCCTCCCCACAAAGATACACTATTCGGCGCAAATGATCCCCGATGAGGACGCTATTTTAACCCAAGTTTGACGGGTGGTGCCGTTTGGGACTGGGCAGGTGTTGATCGTTTTGTGGCGCTGCACCTCTCTGAGCGCAGCCGTTGGAACAAACAGAGAGCGGGACCACCCCACCTTCGTGAGATGATCCCGCTATCGGTATGTTTTTTTGGGGGGGGGAAAGGTGCTAGGCTACTCCTCCTCTGGCGCTGACTCCTCGTCTTCTGACTCCTCGTCGTAGAACTTGAGTAGCGTGTTGATCTCCCTCTGTAGCTTGGTGTGAATCTTGTAAAGCTCTTCGACGGAGAGAGGCTCCTGCTCGTCAAGCGTGACCAGCTCCTTTACCTTTGCTGCGAGAGCCTGCTCCTTGGCCTGCTCCTTAGCGGCAAAGAGCTGATCGTTGTTCTGCTCCATAGCATTGTTGACAAGGCTCTCGATGAAGTCGTCGTTGGAGAGTAGCTGACCGAGACCAGCAGCTTGTACTTGTCTCATCACACCCTCTCTTACGATCTTGCGAACCAGCCCGTCGGAGACCTCAACGCCTAGCTGCTTGTTGAGATCAGCGACCATGCACTGGTAGCGTACGTATGGCATAACCTGGTTGATCCGCTCGTCGTACTCCTCCTGAGTCTCCTCCTCCGTTTTTTCGTTGAGTAGGAGTGCTAGGTGCTTATCAGAGAAGGGTAGACCCTGGATCTTCTCAACGACATACTTAGAGACGACCGTGGTAAAGATATCGTTAGCCATCGATGCGTTGCGCGACTCCTGCATCCGCTTTAGCTCAGCTCTGAGCTCCTCCTCGTTGGTTACCTCAGTCGTTGGTCCGAGCATCAGCTTAAAGAGCTTCTCATCGATAGCATGTGGCGTGTTGCGTAGGATGCGGTTGATCTTGATCTCAAAAGCGTTGGTGTGATCCTTGACCTCCTCCTGCTTGATCTGGAGGAAAGAGGCGATCTCGACCTCGCTACCATCATACGCCTTTTGGAGGTCTATGGTGAGTGTGTCACCCTTGTGAGCCTTTAGGATCTCTGCGCGAATCTCCTCATTGGTCACATACTGTGGCATGAGGAAGCTCTCCTCGAGTGCGATGCCCTCAGAGGCGTGCTCACCCTTGTCGTCTAGCTCCTGTACAGAGACGTAGAGGACATCTTTCTCCTGTACATCCTCTACCTCGTTGCGCTCGCCGGCACTCTCCTGAGCGTTGCTGATCATCTGATCGATCTCGGCATCGTCGACCTGGACGGTGTAGTAAGGGAGTGTCACGTTGCTATCGATCGTCTCAGGGAACTGAGGCAGTAGTCCCGTCGACACCTGTAGCTGGTAGTCGGTCTGCTCGGGCGTATAGCTATTGTCGTCTTGCTCCATGAGAAAACCTCCGATCGTCTTAATGCCCTGCTCCTTAAGGTAGCTGACTGCCTCATTGGATGTAGCCTTGCTGACAACGCTAAAGCGTACAGCCTGACCGTACTTCTTCTCAATGAGTGCTGCTGGGGTCTTGCCTGGGCGGAATCCTGGCGTTTCAGCCGTCTTGCGCAGATGCTTCAACTGATCGGTGACCTGCTCTTTAATTTCGTCACTGGTGAGCGTGATGTTCAAGAGAACCTGATCTTCCTTAAGCTCGTGTGATATGTTCATAGGACTAAGATGCTATATGCGTGTATATTCAGTTATAGGGAACAAAGGTACGAAAAAGAGATTAGAAGTTGGGGATTAGATATTAGAGGTTAGATATTAGAGATCTAGTGGCTCTAGTAGTTCTAGCCAATCGCTAGTGCTGGGCATTGAGCAGCGGCTGAGCGTACATCTGGAGGAGCTGCGTGCGTAGTTCGTCGGCACTGTAAGCGTCGGTCGGTGCTTTCGCAATCTGCTCCTCGAGGTAGCGAAGCGTCTTCTCCTTGTCAGCCTCGCTGTAGAGCTCCTTTGGGTGCGCTTTGTCAGGGTGAAGGAGGTCGTAAGCGATGTAGTTGATCGGGTAGAAGCGGTAATTGCTATGTAGCTCCGTGTCGATGATTGTGGCGAGGTGCGGGTAGAGCTGCTGCTTGGGGAGAGCTCGTAGCTCGGCTTCTAGCTCAGGAGTGATCAGCTCGTTGAGGCGCGTGCCTATGGCAAAGTGTACGCGTCCCTTGTAGCCGAGTAGACCTGTCTTCATATTGATCAGGTCCTCCTCGCCACCCTTGACATACTGCTCGTTGGGGTGATGCTTGCGCCAGAGGAGCTCGCACGCCTTGAGGATGTCGCAAGGGTCGTATTCGTAGCTGATGGTCGTGGGGGCGATGTTGACCCGCATCAGTTGGGTCAGAGGATCGTTGCTTTGTGAGGAAGCGATCATCTTGAGGACGCTCGGCTGTGTTTGGTCGCTATTGTCCTTGGCACGCCCCTCACGCTGGGCTATCCATACCGACTTGTGATCCTGCTGTATGCTCTGGTCGATAAAGGCGGAGAGCGCCTGAGCTGCTAGGAGCATCTGTCGGATCGGTAGCGAGCGACGCACGACAAAAGAGTCGTTGAGCTTGACCACCGCCTCGATCCATGGCCTGCCGAAGAGGTTGTCACCAATAGCGATGCGTGGCATCAGATAGTTGCGCTCTCGCATGACTAGATTGAGAAATGCGGAGTCTAGTATGATGTCTCTGTGATTTGTGACAAAGGTCGTGGGCAGATCCCCTCCTAGTCTACTGGCTCCGCTAAGGGATACGGAGAAAGTGGTCTGCTTTGCTAGTTTGACCACGAGGGGGTAGGAGATGAGTTCCTTAAAGGCATCAACACTCTGGATGCTCTTTAGGTGCTGTAGGAGCGCAGTCGTCTCATCCTCCGAGAGCAGTGCCGATAGAACATAATGTAGCTCAGGCTGGTTGGCTAGCTGGGCAACGACAGCTGGCACCTCCTCGTCGAGGTAGGGACGTATAGAGTCGTACTCGTACGGCTGTGGGGCTGTGTGTGTGGTCATGATAGTTTGCTCTTGATGATACGTGTGATGAGGTCGCTCAGCTGTAGACCAGCTGCACGTACCTGCTGAGGAATGAAGCTGGCCTCCGTCATGCCTGGGGTCGTGTTGACCTCTAGAAGTGTGGGTATGCCGTCCGCCTCGATGATGTAGTCTATACGTACGAAGCCGTAGCAGTCTAGTAGGTGGGCGATCGTCAGCGAGGTCTCCTGTACGCGCTGTGTCTGCTCTGGCGAGATGCGTGCGGGGGTTATCTCGTCGCTCTTGCCGTAGTACTTAGCGTCATAGTCGAAGAAGGTGTCGTGCGCCACCACCTCTGTGACAGGCAGGGCAAAAGAGTCGTCGGGTAAGACCACGCAACCGCAGGTCACCTCGGTGCCGACGATGCACTCCTCGATGAGGACATCGGGTGCCGCTGTGTAAGCGTCTGCCACGGCTGTGGAAAGTTGCTCCCACTGGTCAATGCGTGTCGTGGCGATGCTGGAGCCGCCTGTATTGGGCTTGACAAAGAGTGGCAGACGCAGGCGAGATTGGATCAGTTCTTGCTCTTCGGACGAGAATTCTCTAGTATGATTGCGAAGGCAGTGGGAGCGAGCGATGCGCAAGCCGTGATGCGCTAGATAAGCGTTGCACGCCTCCTTATTAAAGGTCAAAGCCTCGCAGAGCACTCCGCCTGTCGTGTAGGGTATGCCGAGCATATCTAGGTAACCCTGTAGGAGGCCATTCTCTCCAGGGGTGCCGTGGATGGTAATGTAAGCTAGTGCGAAGGTTACTTCGGCCGTACCAAAGCGTGCAACTAGCGCATGATCTATCGTTCCAGCCTTCCCCTCAGCATCGGTCACGCTCCATGCGTCTCTTGTGATGGTGACTAGGTAAGGGGTGAAGAGGGTTTGATCGATCTGCTTGAGGATCGTCTGGGCACTACGCTGCGAGACCTCCGCCTCGCCAGAGTATCCGCCACAGATGATCGCAATATTGGGTTTGTCCATAGGGTATAATGGGATATTGCAATGGTTCGTTTAGTTAGAGAGTTCGAGCGGTGCCACATAGCGTCTCCACTTGTCTATGAGCTGCCTCATATCGTCGGGTAGTGGTGCCGAGAAGTGCATCCGCTCACCCGTCGTGGGGTGGTCGAAGGCGAGGGTCTCAGCGTGCAATGCTTGGCGGGGGCAGATCTTGAGACAGTTATTGACAAACTGCTGGTAGGAGCTGGTGCGCTGTCCCCACAGGATCTGGTCACCGCCATAGCGCTCATCACCAAAGAGCGGGTGGTCGATAGACTTCATGTGAGCACGTATCTGATGGGTTCGCCCCGTCTCCAGTTCACACGCTATGAGTGTCACAAAGCCCAGTCGCTCTAGCTGCGTGTAGTGGGTCACGGCCGGCTTGCCTATCTCACTCGTCGGGGGATAGACGGTCATACGGGTACGGTCCCGCGGGTCACGAGCTATATTGCCCTCGATCGTCCCTTGTGGCTGGTCAAGCTTGCCCCAGACGAGTGCTTGATAGCGTCGTCCCGTAGTCTTGAGGAAGAACTGTCTTGCTAGTCGTATCTTAGCCTCCGTACGTTTTGCCACTAGAAGTAGCCCACTGGTGTCTTTGTCAATGCGGTGCACCAGTCCTACGGAAGCATCGTTCGGATCGTAGAGTGGGTCGTTACGTAAGTAGTAAGCGAGGGCGTGGACGAGTGTGCCACTATAGTTGCCGTGACCTGGGTGTACGACCATACCCGCAGGTTTATTGACCACCAGCAGCTGATCGTCCTCATAGACTATGTCAAGCGGTATATCCTCCGGCGTGATCGACCAGTCCTGCTTCGGATGCGCCAGCATCATTGTGATGGTCTCCAGCGGCTTGACCTTGTAGTTGCTCTTGACTGGCTCGCCATCCACCCAGATGAGTCCCGCCTTGGCGGCAAGCTGTATGCGATGGCGCGAAGTGTGTGGCATGCGATCCACTAGGAAGCGGTCGATGCGTAGCGGAGTTTGTCCAGGATCTACCTGCACACGGTAATGCTCGTAGAGCTCCTCACCGTGTGCCCCTGCGACCCACTGATCCTCCTCGTCAGTAGCGATGAGGTCAGCCTCTAGCTCCTGCTCCTCGAGGGGAAGTGACTCCCTATCGGGATTACATCCAGGACTCATCTTCATCAGGCTCTAGAATGTGTTTCGTCGAGTCGGTGGGTAGGACTTGTCCACCCGTTCCCGTGATCGAGTCGTAAGGCCCGAAGGCGCCATGAGGTATGCTGTCACTAGTAGCCACAGAGACTAGGAGTATGAGCGGCGTGGCGAGCGGTATGCGTGTACCGGGTGCAAGGGTCTGCCCTGAGGGCAGCTGCACGCCCATGACTAGGTCGTCAAAGGATCCTGCTACGTAACTGGGAGTGATGTTTTCGAAACCTAGGCTGACGAGACGTGCTCGTGCTTGTCGCTCGGACACATCGACGAGCGAGGGAATGATGCCGTTGCGAGGAGAGGAGGCGTTGAGCGTGAGGAAGATGATACGTCCCGCTTTGACCCGACTACCCGCCTTAGGGCTTAAATCATAGACAGCCCCCTTGGGTACTTCTGTCGTGTAGACTGAGTCGATCACCTCGTAGCGCAGGTCAGCTTTGTCCAGGAGCTGCACCGCCTCGCTCGCAGGGAGACCATATATATTAGGTATCTCGACAGATGATCCGTGGCGTGTGAAAAGGTTCATCCAGACGAGCGCCAGGACGACGATGATGACTGACGCTAGGATCATCAAACCAATGTGAATCAAAAGAGAAGGACGTCGCATAGGGTATATCTATTAGCAGAGACTATGCAAAGGTAACGATAATTTGATAGTGTCGCATCATCAAGGTAAAGGTATCAGACGAATTGGGCTAATTCCTATTTTGAGGTGCTGGGGGAGAAGCCACACGCAAAAAACTAACTGAAGTGAATTGATTAACTTGCACCCCCAAATGAATGAGGAGAGCTTTTCGCCCTCCCCCTTACCACCTCAAATATGACTAAAGAACTAGATTGGATTGAGCTATTCGCTCCACAAGAAATTCTCCGAGACTTTAACTTCGAGAAGTTGGTTGAAGAAAACGGCATTTACCGCATCTTTATGGTAGAGAAAGATGACGCTGCCCATATCCCCGCAGAGTTGAAAAAAGAGGTCAACGGAGATCTTTCAAACATAGTCCTAGACGGCTATACGAACTACATTGAGTTGCAGACCTTCCCAGCTATGGGCAAGGAGGTCTTCCTCTACCTCAAGCGTCGTCGCTGGAAGGTAAAACAGGACCAGCGACAAGAGGAAAAGAGCTACTCCAACAGCTACTCATACAATGAAAAAGGCATGAAAGCGACCAAGGCTTTCGGCAATTTTTTAAAAGAAATTGATTGGGTCTAAGCCCACCAGTATCGGGCAAGTCGCCTACTGTATGGGGATGAGCTCGAAGAAACTCTTTCGCTGGTACAAAGATGTCTTGAGCGGATACAAAAGCCCAGGGCACCAACGCCATTTGCAGAAGACTGGAGCCTCACGATCTCTAGGGTCTTCTGCTAAAAGCCCTGTAAGTTCTGATCTAAAGATCCCCATTCTCAATGAGAAGAATATGGGATCCATCATCTGCATAGACGAAAAGAACATCAACGGGGATTGCTACACCATCGTGTCGAACCCAGAGACGAATAAAATCGTCCTGATGGTCAACACGCTCCGAGCCTCCCAGATCGTCTATCTAATGAGATCAAACATCTCCCAAGAAGCACTTTTCGCAGTCTCTTGCGTAACCCGTGATATGGCTCCAAACTACGACTGGGTGGCTCGTGAACTCTTCCCCAATGCCTATCAAGTTGCGGACAAATTTCACGTTGTCAAAAACATCATTGATCAAGTCCAGTCAGTAAGAATACGCTACCGCCAAGAGCTTCTACGCAAGCAACGGGAGCTGGAGGAGGCGAGTCGCAAACGGTCTAAACTGCAGCCCGCCCCCAAAATCCAGCAAGAGCTCAAAGAGTTCAAAAAAGAGCTGTCCAATGGAGATACCCAGCTACAGCTCCTCCAGCGCAGCAAAGGGTTACTACACAAGCTTCACAACGAGCAGACAGCCAGTCAAAAGCTACGCGCTCGGCTACTCTTTAGACTTTTCCCAGACATCAAAGAAGCGTACAAATTCTCCGTAGCGCTACGGAAGTGGTACCAACGTCCTATGCGAAATGGTACCTCCATAACACCCTCCCGACACCTGTTGGAGTGTAAGAAAAAAGCACTTCTAGAGATCATCACTAATCACCTCAGTAGTCCATGTGAAGAGGTCAAGAACATCGCTCACTTTATGGTCAAGCACATAGGAGAGATCTGCAACTACTTCCTCGGCTATAAGACCAACGCTTCAGCAGAAGCACTCAACCAGAACCTCCAACGCTTTATCGCCATCAACTATGGAACCCGAAATAGTGACTTCTTCCTCTACCGCATCGCCGTTCACTTCAGTTAGTTTTTTGCGTGTGGCTTTCTCCCCAGCACCTCAAAATAGGAATTAGCCACGAATTGCCCTCTTCTAACCCAAGTTTCACGGGAGGGGACGTGTAACGGCTGCTGGGAGCGGGCGGTAGCGTTTGTGTTATGGACTTTGTGTCCTACAGATTTTGATTTTCCTAAAGGGGGCTTCTCGTAAGCCTAGCTTTTGGTAGATCTCGGTGGCTTGTTTCGAGGGCTTGCTACATTGTCGCATTTCGACCTTTTCGCCCAGCGGATTGACGCCTTCGGTGGTGACTAACTTCTGTGTAGACATACGTCGGACGATCTCCCGCCAGTAGCAGTTCTCGCCCTGCGCTTTGAGTCCACAGCGTATGGTATTGACAACCCAGTAAGCGAGCAGGCCAAAGAAAAGATGGGCATCGCTGCGCTGATCCGTCTGATGAAAGAGCGGGCGCAAGTGTAGATCCGTCTTGAGCTGACGATTCGTGCACTCTATCTCTCGGATCAAGTTGTAGTAGTCCCAGGTGGTGCGCTCGTCTAGTGTACGGACGTTGGTGCGCAGGAAGTAACCGCCGTGACCGCCCTCTACCTTGGAGAGGTCTTTGATCTTCCAAGCCACCTCTTGCATCTCTAGGGGCTTCTCCTCACTGCGGATGTAGTTGATCTCGTAGTAGCGTGCAATCGACGGATAACGCTCTATGGCTCTGCCTGTTCGCTCCACGACCCTTTCGTACTTCTTCGTGCCTCCCTTCTTCTTGATCGCCTCGTTTATCTTGATCAACTCAGCCTCAAAACGACTGCGCCATTGCCTGTTCATAGAGGCTTCGGTCATCGCTTTTGAGGGGGAGGTAATCTCTAGAAAATAGTCCTCATCGGGAGCCGTGTGCACCTCACGAAGCTTGATCTCTCGCTTGCTGGAGTCCTGCACGACGATACACTTGTGGTTCTCTCGGAGGGTGTACTCCTTCAGCCTCGTACGCGAGACGCAGAGGTAGTTGTAGCCCTTCGCTTTGATTTTCGTTAGGTTCTCCTCAGTGGCAATGCCCGCATCCATAACGATCAGCGTCTTTTCCTTTCTGGCAGGGCTTTTCTGAGCCAAGCTCTCAATCATATCGGGCAAAGACTTCGGGTCTGCCGTATTGCCCTCGAGGATCGAAGAGTAGCGAATGAACCCCTCTTTGTTGATGCACAGTGCCAAGACGAGGAGTTTGCAGTCGGAGCGTTTTTCTTTGGATCGACCAAACTTGCTCTTCTGGCTATTGCGCTTGCTTCCCTCAAAGTAGAAGTTAGTCAAGTCAAACAGCATCAGCTTATTGTCTATGTTAAAGAGGTGGTCGGTCATCATGCAGAGATGATGCTCAAGTTGCTCCTTGAGGGCAAAGAGCTGGTCGGTAATCGTGTAAAGCGCATTCCTACCTGGGAGCCAATCGGGGCGACCTGAGTAGAGTTCAGTAGCCGCCGAATTGTCACGCATAGTGAAGTAGGAGGCGTGCTCAGAGGTGGCATAGACGGTGCGAACGATCAGTGCAGAGAGAGCCGTGTGGATGGCCTGCTCCGACCAACCTTGACGCTTCAAAAAGCTCTCCAGCTCTAGCTTATCAATGGTTTGCTTGCAGAGCCACTCGGCTCCCACATTGCGAGCATCGGTGTGCTTGGCGGAGTCCAAGTCGATGTAGTGCTCCGCCTCCTTGCGAGCAGCCTGCTCTCGCTTGTCAAAGCGATCTATCCCGCCCTCCTGAACCATCCTATTCCACCATTCGTCAGCCTTAGCTTGTTCGTGTTCGGTCAACCCATTGAGTCGTTCGGAGAAGAGCGTCGTGGCGTGACGATTCTCAAACCTATTCGTCAGTGCACGAGCGATCTTCTTAGCCTGCAGAGCATCAATGGAGGGGTCGAAGCCGACGTTGAGCAGGATCAGCGAATGGACATTTCCCCGCACATCACGATAAGACTCCTTCAGTCGATAATAAGGAGCCTTCTCGCCGATTGTAGGGTTGAAACGGGTCTGAACATTTGCGTGCATGGCGCAAAGTAACAACAAATATTTCACCCAAAAGTGTCCTACAAATCGGAATCAGCTCCGATCGCCAAAAGCCCCCTTTGACACTCAGCGAGTTACGACTCTCGCCCCCTCAAGTTTCGGGGCAAAACGTCCCGAAATTCATTTTTGCCGTGAAACTTGGGCTAAATTTATTGATGTCCGATAATATAGCTTGTCTCTATAAACTCGAGCTCTGATTCTCTCAAGGACGTGTCGGATTTGAGATGCTTGTAATAGGCTTGTGGGCTTTTATTTAGCTTCTTACAGACCTTCTTGATTTGATATTTATATTGATCTCGCACGGCTGTCACGATGAGGAGCCTCTTTTTTCTGCTTTTCGCCGTATACCTCCAAGCAGGTCTTAAAGACATCTCGCTCTAAGCATGCTTGGTGAAGAGCTTTTTCGAGCTCTAGGATACGTGCCTTCATGGTGGCACAGTCGTCGTTGCTGAGCTCCTCAGAGGAGGCGCTTTGTGGGGGTATTCTCTTTTTGTTTATCTCTTTAGCCACTATAGGGTTTTCTTGCTCAAAGGTGCGAATTCAATTGCGATCCGTCCATAATGTCCCCTGCTACTAGTTTGCTAGAAGCTTGGTTGAGTAGCCAGTTATGTAATAGCGCTTTAGAGTCTCAATTCGTTCGACCATTGTGGCATGTCCCTTGGTAGGGCGATTTTTTGAAGCCTATGCGGGCATCGATTACGTGTATTTTCTCTGTTTCATTGTACCCTTGGTTATCTTACTTACGAGTAAACTTTTTTCAAATTAAGACAGTTGTTGGACTGTTTGTTTATATGTATAAATATTTTTATTACATTTGTAGGCGTAATGAGCTTGGTAATGGAATGTCTTTCTAGCTTAACGCTCAGAGTCGACAAATGAAAAAGATCAAAATGAACAGTGAAGAGTAAATAGATAGATTTCACGCAGCTAGAGTAAGTTCCTCAAAGGTCTAAACCTTAAGTGTGGGCTCATCTAGATGAAGCTTTGACAGATACGTGAGGAAATGACTTGGGTTGTCAAGATGTAACGTAAGGACTTATCAGTAAATCACGAAAACTAATAACTACTAATACTAAACACTATAATGCTATGACCAACAAACACTTTTATGCTGTCCTAGTGCTAGCGTTTACGCTCTTTGCATTGCAGAGTTGCGATCCTAAGACTCCTGTGAGAAAGCCTGTAGTCGAGGCTACAGTGCCTTCAGTCAAGGTCTTTGAGATACCGCTAGATGTGTCTAGCGCTCTCGATGTCAGCCAAAAAACTACGCTAGATTTGAGAGATGCTCAGGAGAAAGTGCTATATGAAGATTGCCTCTCTTGGGATATGAGCGATGTCATCAACTCTAGTGGTTTCTCTCAAGCGGAGATTAAAAGTATCCGACTTGACAAAATGACAATCGAGTGCATCAAGCCCGAAGGCGTAGACCTGACTTTGTTTGCGCCTATGCGTCTCTATGCAGGACAAAACTACAAGTTGATTGCAGAGACAAATGCGGAGAATGCTCATCCTAATCTGCTAGATTTAGTACTACATGAGAAGGATCTAGCACAGTACATCACAGCTGATCAACTGCCGATACGTATCTCCACAACGAGAGACAAGATCTCTGAGTGGCCATATGGAGATACAAACGTATATGTGAAGATTACGCTTTCTATAACAAGTACAGTTCGAGCAAAATGAACCGAATCCTCTATCGTATCCTAATAGGAGCGGCTACTTCGCTCCTTCTCTGCACGGGGGTATCAGCTCAGAAGACCTCCACCTACAAGCGTCTTCCCAATGGACGCTATGTCTCTGAAAAGCCTAGAAAAGCTCATCGAGCAGTATCCCAAGAGGATGAAATGCCCGTAGGACTTGCTCTAGGCGTGTCAGTGCCTGATGGTGTTACGGCTCAGTGTGCCGTGCGTATCATCCCTCAGCTCACCATACGTGCAGGCGTTGGCTTCTTCCCTAAGTTACAGGTCTATAAAAGAACTTTTGACCTAGGTGATGCTGCTCAGATGCAAAGCTACCGAGATGCACTAGGCTACACGCCTCAGGTGTACACGAATGCTGCTTATAGCAACCTCAATGGGCAGCTTATGCTTGACTGGCACCCGATGGAAAACGGCTTCCGTGTCTCAGGGGGCATCTATCTAGGAGCTCCCAAGGTGCATGCTCATGGCATGATGATCGATGCTAAGACGAAAGAGTCAATTATGAAGCAAGAAAGTAGCCTTGATCCAAACAATATGCCTAGTATCACCATCTCCGACGACAATGATGCAAGTCAAAGTGTCACCATACAGCCTAGTAGTGAAGCGGCGCTTGATGCTACGGCCACTTTAGGTCGTACTGTGAGACCTTACATAGGAATCGGGTATGGTCAGATGGCTCCATCAGACAAGCCTGTCTCATTTTTCATCGACTTAGGCGTTTTACTGGCGGGAAAGGCTCGCATTGCTTCTCCAAACGTTATCGCTGGAGATCCTAACGTACTCGTTGACTTTGATGCCTCGGTGCAGGATGTAGTCTACAAAGCACAGTTCCTACCAGTCCTTAATGTAGGTGTAGCAATAAGACTAGGAGAGCCGATCCAATAACAGAGTTTATGGCTCTGTGGTTTGGCTTGTTGTATGTAGAATAAGGGAGAACCTTTATAAAGGTTCTCCCTATTTTGTTCTTCGCGAGCTACTCGTGGCGTAGTAGGTAGTGGTGGTCGGCATTATCGTCTTCGATGAGGTGCCACGCGCCTGAGTAGTAGAGCGTGTGTGGAGGTTCGTCGTGATGCCAAGGCGTTAGTTCGACGCCTCGCTTATGGTCGTGGTAGGAGTAGCACGGAGTGCAGGAGCTCATCACGATAGCGCAGTTGTCGGAAAGCAATTCGATCGCCAAGGTGTAAGATGATCTGTCGTGCCATCGGTGTGGTGCTTGTGCTTGCTACATCGGGGATATGAGTAAGATCCTAGCGAGCGATGACATGTAGCTCCTGTAGCTTAACCCAAGTTTCACGGCAAAAATAGAAAGCCCAACCGCTTCAAATCTACGGTTGAGCCCCCTCGGTATGCTCTTTCTGATTTTTATCGGACATCAATAATTTCCGAAGCTTCCGATACCCTCTAGTCTCTAACATCTAATAACTTAAAGAGAGGCACCCCGCATTGGGATGCCTCTCTTTATTTGTCTTTGAGCCAACTTACTACTTAACGCTAGCTGATAGCGTACGACGCTCACGAATGCGAGCAGCCTTACCGCGGAGGTTGCGTAGGTAGTAGAGCTTAGCACGACGTACCTTACCGTGACGCTCGACGTGGATCTCCTCAATAAAGGGGCTATTGAATGGGAAGATACGCTCTACGCCCACCCCATCTGAGATCTTGCGCACGGTGAAGCGACGCTGATCGCCATGACCGCTGATGCGGATGACCGTACCACGAAACTTCTGGATACGCTCCTTGTTACCCTCCTTAATACGGTAGTCCACAACGATCGTGTCACCGGGGGCAAACTTAGGTAGTTGCTTGCCGCTCTGAAAGTCTTCTTCGACTAGCTTGATAAAGTCCATAATAATGATGTATTACTTTTTTGATTAGCTATGAGCTAAACGTAATATACACAGGCGACTGACGAGACCTAGATCTAGTGCCCTGGTCTCTCTTCCTGTCAGAGATTACGCAAAGCTGACGACAAAGGTACAAAATTCTTGGTAATCAACAACTACTTTCAAGGCGCGTACATTTCACCGTACATTCCGGCTAATTTTTATTTTGAGGTGCTGGAGAGAAGGTAGATCCCCACGTGGGAATTCTCAAATCTCCACGTGGAAATTCTCAAATCTCCACGTGAAGAATAAAAAATCTCCACGTGGAGATGAAATGAAACTTCGGAGGAATCGTTTCGTCCCTACGTGGAGAATAAAAAATATCCACGTGGAAAATCGAAAATCTCCACGTGGATATTCTGTTTTATAGTCTCAGTTGATTAGAACACGTCATCCTAAAGTTTTCTCAGCACCTCAAAATAGGAATTAGCCTACATTCCACCCGCTAATGCCATTTTCTCAAGAATGATGCTTTTTCAAAGCTGTGCGATTCTTTTGTGAGGTATAGCCCTTGTCGGCTAATATCATCGTTCTTTCTGAAAGTCCTGCTTTTTCAACTAGCGAAATGATTTGAGTCGTGTCGAAAGTGTTTGCCAAAATCAGATGTTCGCTTTACATCGGCTGCCACAAATGACAACTTTATGCTACAGCTCTCTAACTTCATCAAGGGTGATATAATAACTATGGATCACGCCTATATCAGCAATACTTCGGAATCGTCGAAGGACCCCGACGGGGACGGGATCCCCGGGCTAGTTATGTGGTAGCTCTGCTGCGACTTTGCCTAGCTCCTCCTCGAGATCGAAGGGTATATGCTCACCACGTTCGAAGGAAGCAAAGGTCTCACTGTTGAGACTCTTATACTCTGGGATCGCCTGCTTGAGAAGGTAGACGACTCCATCGACATTTCCCTGGTGTGCCAACTGCCGGAAGAGCAGCACCATCCGGTGGATCCGCTCGAACGACTCCTCACGGGTCTGTACGATGTGAATCTTATTGTGTGCCGTGGGTAGGTCTTTCTCCTTGTCGTGGATGGTCTCCTCGTAGAGCTTCTCACCAGGTCGCAGACCTGTGTAGACGATCTTGATGTCCTTATCAGGCTCGTAGCCCGCTAGGCGTATCATACGCTCAGCGAGGTCGGCGATCTTGACGAGATCACCCATGTCAAAGACAAAGACCTCTCCTCCATGCGAGAGCATGCTGGCCTCCAAGACGAGCTGACTAGCCTCTGGAATGGTCATAAAGTAGCGCTCGATGCGTGGATCGGTGACGGTGAGAGGTCCTCCACGCTGTAGCTGACGCTTGAAGGTGGGGATGACGGAACCCGCCGAGTTAAGGACATTGCCGAAGCGTGTCGTCGCAAAGCGTGTCGTCATGGTCGTCTGCACCTCTCCTCGTTTGATCGCTAGGTCTAAGCTCTGGACGATCATTTCGCAGAAACGCTTCGTAGCTCCCATGACGCTACTGGGGTTGACCGCCTTGTCTGTCGATAGCATAACCATCTGATCGACACCATACTCGAGACATTTGCTCGCTATGTTGAAGGTGCCAACGATATTGGTGGCAACCGCCTCACATGGGTTTTCCTCCATGAGTGGTACATGCTTGTAGGCTGCTGCGTGAAAGACCTTGTCGGGGTGGAACTTGCGCATGACAAAGTCTAGTCGCTGAGGATTGCGTATGTCTCCCATAACATAGGCGAAGCGTCCATTCGGACAGCAGCGCTGTAGCTCTAGTCGCAGCTCGTGCATCGGTGTCTCCGCTATGTCAAAGAGCACGATCAGTTGAGGCTCTAGGCGAGCGAGCTGACGGACGATCTCGCTACCGATAGAACCTGTAGCTCCTGTCACAAGGATCGTCTTGTCGTGCAAAGCATCCGATATGGGCTTCATGTTGAGGAAGATGGATTCACGACCTAGTATATCTTCTATCTGTATCTCCTCGATGGGTGGACGACTATCTACATTGAGTATGCGTCGTGGCTCCTGATCGACTAAGAGACGAATCTTGCGGTCTATGCAGATCGATGCAAAGGGGGCATTCTCGTGCAGCACATCGTAACCAGCGAAGAGGAGTACGGAGACGTGATGCTTCTCTAGTAGTGCGGAGAAGCTGTCGGTGTCTGGAGCGTAGAAGATTGGTTTGCCACCGACGGTCATGCTTTTAGCAGGTTGCTCTGTCTCGACGTACCCTATGACATAGAGCCCTTTGTCCTGATAAGAGTTGGAGAGCTTCTCCGCAAGCTGTGAGGATCTATCATTGACCCCAAAGATGAGTGCGGGTGTGCGACTGATCGTCGAGGGAACTCCATTGACAAACCTCCAAACAAATTGCACGACGATTCTGAAGCCCGTCAAAAAGAAGAGTGTGAAGAATGTGTCTAATGCAAAGTATAGCACGCCAAAGAGCCATCCTCTAGACAGAATGCCCGAGATTAGCCCCAGAACGAACGCTTTGCTCAGTGATAACCATAGATAGTTAAAGCCATTAGAGAAGGTCCGAATGCGGATGATCCCCTTGTAAACGGGAAAGATGAGCAGTACAATCAGCGAAACAACTCCCGAAAGTCCCAAAAAAGAAAGGGTAGGGTGTGTCAGTCCTGTGTACTCTATGATAGTCTCATGGAAGTAAACCCCAGTGAGCGTAAGAAGCGTGTAACTAGTTATGAATATAGCAGACAGCGAGGCTATAATGCTCAGAAGTAAGTCAATGAGCGCAATAATGCGGTAGTTGACATAACGACTACCTAGACATTTACGTAAGAACTCTTTTGTTTTCACAGTAACCAAGCTTCTATTAGTTTTGCGGGGGGGGGGGGGGCAGACTTGCATAGGCGGGCGGAGTATACTAATTTTCTATATGAATTTACTACATAAATTGCACTAGATGTTTATTATTCGCGTGTAGCTACTAGTGTTTGGTTGTTGCTCATGAGAGCGCGTATAGGCTCTTCGTACCGAGCGTAAGTTTTAGCGGATGAGATCGTCTTTCGGAAGAAATCTATCCGATGAGTATCAGTGCCTACAAAGTCATAGAACCCACGCTCGAGGAGCTGCTGAGCTCGCTTCTGAACCTGCTCTCCGTACATTCCAGTGAGACTGAAAAGGTTGAGTTGGAAAGCACAACCAGCACCTCTCAAGCGGCTATACGCTCCATCGCTCATATAGAGGTATCGCTCAGGATGAGCTAGCATTGGGATCGCACCTGCCGAGATGACAAGCTGAATGAGCCGGTAGAGGTCTAGGGGAGCACCTATAAACGAAGTCTCCACGAGCAAGAACTTGCTACTCCCCAGAGTGAGCAGTGGCTTGGATAGCTGTGCCTCAAAGCCTTCGTCCATCATATATTCAGCTCCGAGCGTGAGCGGTACTCCTAGATCCGATAGATCAGGGAGCAGTCGCTCTACTTCTTGCTGGAGTGTATTGCTATCGTTGTGTGGGTAGCGCCTGTAGATATGTGGTGTGGTGATGATGCGCTGAATGCCGATAGAGTGCATTGTCTCGATCAGTTGGCGGGTTTCATCTAGCGAACGGCTGCCGTCATCAACTGCAGGAACAAGGTGACAGTGTATGTCTGTCATTCCTTCGAGCCACCCCGCAGCGATGATGTCTACAGTCCTATTTCTTGTCCACCACATATAGCTCCCTTAGTCTGAACTAAACTAATTAATTAGACTTGCTATCATGCTCGCTTTCGCTGCCGTAACCGTAACCGTAGCCGTAACCGTAGCCGTAACCGTAACCATAGCCATAAGAAGAGGCTCCGACACCAGCATCATTGACTACGATGCTAAGCCCTTTGAGCAAACGCTCTCGGTAGAGGGTCTCCAGCTCAGGTAGCAAGCGACGTGGCAGGTGGTTCTCACGTGCGATCATAATTGTAATGTCTGCAAGTGGGCTGATTACACGAGTATCTGCAAGATTGAGCACGGGAATGGTATCCAATACTATATAGTCAAACTGTTTGTCGGCATAGTCTAGCAGGGCTTCAAAGCGAGGAGACATAAACAGTTCTGTAGGATTGGGTGGTATAGGACCACTTGGGGTGAAGAAGAGACTATCCGCAACAGTGGTTGGACAGATAATCTTCTGTGGATCCACCTTGCTGTCAGATAGGTAAGTGGATAGACCATCCAACCCCGATCGATGCATACCAATAGCCTTAGATAGAGTGTTCTTGCGCAGGTCGCAATCTATCAGCAATACGCGACTGCCAGCTTGAGCTAAGCTTAACGCTAGATTGGAGGAGGAGAAAGTCTTCCCTGATCCCAGTATCGCAGAGGTGATCATAATGCGCTTGACTTGCTGTGTACTATTGGGCGTCAGGAAGGATATGTTGGAGCGTACGACTGTGAAAGCCTCGGAGACTACACTGCGCCTGTGATGCCCGACGATGAACATACGAGCTGCTTGGTCTATGATCTCGTTTCGCTCCTTACTGCTTAGTCCTACAAGCTGATCTTTGATCTGCTCCTCGACCTGCTTGATATGCTTCTTGGATGCCTTGTAGTGGGGGATCTCACCTAGCACGGGGATTGAGGTGTAACGCTCTATGTCTGCCTTACCTCGTATCTTATTATTGGCGATGCCACGTATGTATAGTATGCCCATAGGAATCAGCAGACCAAGCAACCCAGCGGCCAGCATGATGATAGGAGCACGAGGGCTAACAGGCTCAGTAGGTCCTGTAGGCGTTTGGATGAGACGTGCGTTTGACTCGGCAGCCTCGATAGAGAGTGCGTTTTGCTCTCGTACGTTGAGGAGGAAGAGGTAGAGCTCCTCCTTGATCTTTTGCTGTCGGTAGATACTTCCTACGATGCGCTCCTGCATAGGCACAGAGGTGATGCGACCCTTATAGCTGGACTGCTCGGAGAGAATACCTTGACGCTCCACTTCGAGTGTAGATATGAGGTTATCTATGGAAGTGATGATAGAGAGTCTCTGTGCTGCGAGCTGTGTGTTAAGTTCCTGAACGAGCGGGTTCTGGCTACTAGAGTTAGCTTGTAGCTGGTCACGCTTGAGTAGAAACTCGTTGTACTTAGCGATAGCCGCTTCGATGGAAGGGGAGGCAATGCCCACATTAGCTGGAATGAGAGACTCCATTTGATTCTTGTCCTTAAGGTGCCCTCGGACAAACTGAGCGATGGAGATACTATTGTTCAGTTCGACTAGTCGTGTCTTGACTTCAGAGCTTCCCTTAATGTACTCCTGTGCTTCGGCCTGTATATCGGCAATCTGCTGGGACTGCTTGAAGTCTTCGATCTCAGCATCGACCTGTCCCAGCTCGGAACTGATGATAGCTAGACGATCATCGACAAAGCGCTGGGTACTCTCCGCTATCTTGACTTTATCAGAGCGCTCTAGCTCTGTGTAAACAAGGATGAGCGTGGAGAGAAAGTCCTCAGCAAGTAGAGGATTGCCCGCCTGTATGGTGAGCTTGATGACGGATGCGTCTTTCTGCTGAAGGGATACCTGAAGAGCCTTCATGTAGTTGCGCACGACAGCATTGAAGTTGTCTTTTTGCACCTTCAGCACTTCATAGTTTGGAAAGTTGCTGTAGTACGGTGTAGCCTCTACAACAACCTTGCCAATGGGGGTGGCTATGGTATCTCCTAGAGTAGCAGCGATAGGCTCTTGAACTTTGCCAATCAGTGAGCTCTTGATATCGTAGAGGATCACTTGATTGTGCGCCTCTTTGTCAGACTTGATACGGAGGGAAATCTTTTCGTCAGGGTCTGCATTGACAAAGCGGATAGATACGGGCGACTGCTTGTAGAGATCTTTCTCTCGCAACCCCGCATCATAATGATACTGTACATCTAGTCCGAGACGACGGACGGTCTCGCTGACGACACGCTCGGTCCCTAAGATTATGATCTGGTTGGAGACATCATCGCTGTAGGAGTGCTTGTCTCCTGTAAACTGCGCTAGCCTCTCTATGGCGGAGTTGATCGAAGTTTCGCTCTTGATCAAGAGACTCGCAGATCGACTGTATTGATGGGAAGAGGACTTGATGTAGAGAAATCCTAGAGCGAGACAAACGAGGAACGATAGAAGTATAAATAGCCAGTTGGCCTTGAGGATCATCAGAATATCTCGTAAGGAGAATGTGCTGACCTCCTCGGAGGAACGTATAGGTTCCTGCTGGGTAGAAGCTGTTTGATATTCCATTCTAATAAACCGTGCTGAGTGTAGAAGTTAGAGCTAGAAGTGCTTACTTCTTCTGGCTAGCTATAATTGTGAAGACAAAGGTTGTCAAAGAAGTCGCTGTGCTGACAACGCTTAGCCAAGTCCCCACATTGTTGTTGGGGTTGATGCTAGCTGTCTGTGCTTTTGCGTTGTTTGGCTCCACATAGACGATGTCTCCCTGACGGAGGAAGTAACAGGGAGATTCAAATATATTGTTGCTACGTAGATCGTGTGCGATGATGTATCGCTCTCCATTGATCTCTCGTATGACCAATACGTTGTCTCTGCGTCCTTGTATCGTTAGGTCACCTGCCATAGCGATTGCGTCTAAGATGGAGACCTGATCACTCACCATAGGAAAGCGACCTGGACGAGCCACTTCGCCTAGTACAGATATCTGTGCATTGAGTAGAGAGACCGTAACGGTGGCATCGTTGAGAAGACCTTGATCACGGAGCGCTGTAGCGATCTTATTATTTAGCTCATTGCGGGTTAGTCCCTCTGCCTTAATTCGACCTAAAGTTGGGAATGTTACGTAGCCCTCATCGTCCACAAGATAGCCCTGCTGGGTATTAGCTGCTGAAATGCCGAAAGCACTATAGTAACCGACCATTGGAAGGTTGAAGGGATCAGAGAGCTCTCGATTCTTGGAGTTGACGGTGATACCGAGCATATCACCCTTAGCAATATGTAGGACAGGCACACTGTACTGGCTCTGGGAGCCTATGGAGGCATCTTGTAGGTAGACAACATCTTTGCGTGATGCACAAGAGGTCGTTATAAGACAGAGTGTCGCTACCAGAAGAACTCCAAAGAAGGGTGTGTTAAGGCGAACTAAAGATTTCATTCTTAAGTAGATGCGTTATATTGTTTGCTTAGAGAGCTCGCTCCAAAAGAGGCAAAGCCCCCCTTTTTTCTTGTTTGAAAGCTTCTCCCTTCGGATAGTTACTATAGATTAGTCATTTAGCAGAGGCAAAGATACGTATAAAAAGTGATTCAAGAAACTCTTCTTGCCACGAGATATGCACACCCTTATCTTAAGGCATTCTTTATAAAGTCCATAGAGTCCGTTCGATGTTGTGACATTTTCTGTGCTATAGCCTGTACATCGTAGCGCTCAGGCGAGCTAACCAACTCATAGGCTCCTTCTTGCTGACTCTCCAAACCGAAGGTCTTGATAAGCGTGTCAAAGCGACTGCAACCACCATGGTTATTGACGATAGCAACAAAAGGCTTGCCAAAGATGAGTGAGAAGGCCACACCGTGAAAGGAGTCTGTCACCACATACTGGGCGTTGAGAATCCCCTCGAGCCACGCCTCTACGGGAGGTAAGATGCACTCCTCCAGGCTCTCGCCGCGTGCGGTCCAGTGCCGCCACGGAGAGAAGAGCTGGTAGGTAGTATGCTGCGACTGCGCTATCTGCTGAGCGAGCGCCTCCTTGTGTGGTGTATCGGTAAGCATATAGGCGAACACCCCGCTCGAAGGCTCCACTCGCAATCCAAATAGGTCGATATACTCCTCTCTCGTGAGGAGCATCGTCGGATCCAGTACCCACTGCGCCGAAGCGCCAAACTGCTGTTTCAGGATTGGCACAGCAGAGAGCTCACGCACCGAAATCGCTACAAAGCGACTTAGTAAGTCGCTATAACGAGCCGTTCGCTCGGGAGCAATATCGATCGGATCTACGCCAAAGGAAGCAGCATAGGCGATGCGTCGCACGGGGTCTGACTCGGGAATAAAGCGAAAGAAGTAGTCGTCGAGCATCGGGACAAACGCTTGTCGCCACACCTGATCACTTCCCACGATATAAGCATGAGCGGGCTGCTGGCGGTAGTACTCCCGTAGCTCTTTGGCACTGCGGAGTCGTGGTGAGAGCGTGATGTGCTGCTGTACGAAGCGGGATGTGTGCTGCTGTATGATACGTTCCGCTTTTCTAGACTGGTCGTAGGGGATCTGCTTTAGTGTTAAGAGTCGTGACTTAGCCCACCGTCTTAGTGGAGATCGCTGGTCGAAGGGGATGTCTAGTGTCACAGGATCGTAGCCCAACTGGCGCAAGGCTTGCTGCAATGCATATGCCTGCATGATACCGCCATAGTTAGCTCCTAGGGGGTGTGTCAGTATATGGATCCGTTTTGTCGTCATTTTATTTGGTCAAGTCAGTCGTTTGGAGCCTGCCGCCGCTTAGAAAGATGCAGATAGCCCTTGACGAGTCGCTTCTCTTCGCCTGTCAGTGAGAGTGTTAGGATCACTACGGCACATAGCCCTCCGAGTAAGATAGAGGCTACCAATAGTCCCCAAATAGAGCCGACATAGGGGAGCCAACGCCGATAGAGGTAAGCTCCTAATAGCATGACGATGGTCGGCGGTAAGATGGGCAGCACCACACGCTTGAGGTAGTAGCCGACGCCTAGTGCGTGATACTTATAGGAGAGCACTAGACGCACCGCTAGGCACGCTATAGAGACTACTATATTAATGTATACCGAGTACTCTGGTGGAGCACCCAGCCAGAAGGCGAGCATAGAGAGCGGTAGGATCATGATGATCATTCCTCCGACCAGCACTTGGTAGGTGCGCACACGTCCTGTCGCCTGAATACCTGTCATCAGCGCCCCCGAGAGGCTCTCTATGAGCAGTACGATGAGCGTCAGCTGGAGCAGTAGCGAGGCATACTCAGGCGGCTTGACCAGCCATAAGCGAAGTAGCAGATCTAGATCTAACGCAAAGGGAATCACCACGCAGAGCATCAGCAGGTAGGAGATCTTAGCACTGGCGCAGATGAGCTTGTGGAGATAGCCATACTCCTCAGCAGCGTACGACTTGATGATCTGCGGATTAGCCGCCATCTGATAGTTATTTGCAAAGATCAGTAACGTACTACGCACTGAGTTGACAATGCCAAAAGCTGCATTCAGAAGTGGCCCGAAGAAGTAGTTGTAGACGATGTTGATGCCCTGCGTCTGAGCCACAGCAGCTAGATTGCCAAAGAGGTTCCACCCCGAGTAGGATAGTATCTCGCGATAGGCCGGCCTATCCCGTACCCAGCGAAAGTGCACCTGACGAAAGAGTCGTCTTGTGCTCCCCACATAGCAGAGAGCCATCACGCCGCTGACGGCAAGGAGCAGGATCGGGTAGAGGAGGAGTTGATCGCCAGCGTAGCTTTTCAGGAGTAGCACGGCACCAAGTCGCAGAGCGATGTCCACGATGCTGAGCAGAGCAAAGAGATTCATCCGTTCATGTGAGACGATGAGGCTCTGAAACGGGGTAAGCATCATATTGACCACAAAGGTCCCCAAAGAGATGAAGTAGATCCAGAGTGCCACAGTCATGCGCTCAGGCGGTGCCACAAGCTTGTTTGGCACGTACCATAGACCGAAGGGGATCGCGATAGCGCATACCAGCAAGACCAGCAGGAGCTGCACAACGATGGAGACACTGTAGATGCGCCCTACGCCTGAGAGATTGCCTCGTCCCAGCTCGTAGGAGTAGAAACGCTGTGTGGCGGATACCATCGCTCCATTGATAAAGCCAAAGGCGGTCACCAAGCTCCCCACCACCTGGTAGATACCGAAGTCCTCCGCTCCGAGCGCAGCTAGGAGTACACGGGAGATGTAGAGCGAGAGGAGGGTGACCACCGCCATACGCACAAAGAGGAAGAGCGTATTGCGGGCGATACGCTGCGAGCGAGACGATTGCATAGAGCGCTCGTCGGTAGTTTTGTTGTGTAGATCTTGTGCCATGGGATCTGCAGAGCAGTAGGGGGTGACACCTTGGTAAAGGTTTCTCCGATACAAAGGTAGTGAAATCACACAATCAGCCACCTCGCCCATCACCTAGACTGGCAAATGTAAAATATGTAGCTCTCCGTGAATTATTTCTCTATATTTGTAGGCGTAATACGCTAGATATTCACAAACTAAAACCCTATAACAATGATGAAGTACATTGCCTATATGATATGCGCAGCTTCTCTTCTTGGGCTTTTGCTACTAGCCACTTCTTGCAGTAAAAGTGTGCCACCGACTCCTCAGGAGCCACAAGAGAACACTTTCAAAGCCAAGTTTATGGCCACGCCCAATTCCTTCTCAGGCTATGGAGGCTATGGGAAGGTTCACGGAGTGCTACAAGAACTATCTCCCAGCGGAGAGCTACTCCATGAGACCCCGCTGGGGAATTCAGAGTTTACACTGCACTTTGAGAAGTATTCTTCTGAGATAGAGCCTTGTGCGTATCGACCTAATGAGTTTTTTGTCCGAGAGGGTATAAATGCTAAGACCTTTAAGATTGAAGCTGAGGTCATCAGTGGCAAGGGTAAGGGCTGTAAGCAGACCATCCTCATAATGCGTGGCGGATGGAGATTCTCTTTCAAAGCCGAGCCAAGTCAATTTACCTCGAAGGGCGGGTCTGGTAAAGTGATAGGGACGATGTATATTACAGACTTTGATGGTAACGTCGTTAAGGAGAGCGATCTCGGTGATTGCAACTTCGGACTCAATGTAGTTGGTAATCCAAAGGGCATCACGATTGACGACCTTGAGAAGACCTTCACGGTCGCAGCGGGTGGTCCAACGACCTTCGAACTACAAGCTTGTACAGGTTATGGACAGCCATATCTCATTGAGATAAAGCGTGAAGGCTGATAGGCTACGAGAGCGATACGATGGCTCAGTGACAGCCTCACCACTGCAAAGGTGGTGAAATCGTACGACCAGCCACCGATCCTCCGCTTCAGCTCCACGCTGCAAATCTCACAATCGTGCGTCCTAGTCAATCGTTATTTGTCTCGTTTTAATCTCTAAGTCCGAATCTCCAGCCCATTTTATCGGAGAAGATTGAAATCCTCCACGAGGAGTTTCCCAATCCCTCCCTAGGGATTTCCAAATTCCTAGGGAGGAACAGAAAAATCCCCACGTAGGGACGAAATAAAACTTCGGAGGAATGAAATGAAACTTCGGAGAAATCATTTCTCGCCTACGTGGCGAATTTTTATTTTCCAGCGAGCTATTGGAAAATTTCCACGTGGAAGTTTCGAAGCAATCGGAAGGTGTCGAAATAATTGGAGAATATCGGAGTAATCGGAGACGTGTAGTAACCCTTTGCCCTATACACAAACCGTGCGTTCTCGCATAAAAGAAGAGCCTGCCACGAGAGGTCGTGACAGGCTCTTGCGTGTATGACGGGCATGTCATACATCTGTGGTGAAAGTCCACACGGGGCGTAGTTGCCAACGAACCCCATAGCGACTTGCAAGTTTCAAGGGGTGACCCTTGGGAGAGAAGAAGCAATAGCGAATTCGTGGCCTGACGAACAGAAACCTAATACCAAGGCGTATCAAGCGGACAAGCTGGCACGCGACAGTGAAGCTCCAAAAGGCAACCGTAACCTTGATGCGTAAATTAGGCAGGTAAACGATGAAAGATGTATGGCTTATCCCGTGAGGCCTCGGCAGTCCTCAAGGATAGTAACAACGAATGTCGAGGAGTCAGCAGAGGTCGAAGTAGCCGTTCTCGCGCAGAACAAGGCGAAGGACCGAATAATTCGTAACGTTAATCAAGAATGTATGTTCCGATGTTTTTGCTGACGAGTGGCAACGGTCAAAACGTCAATGCGATCGACCACATAGAGCTAAGCACGCGAGCATCGGAAGCGGAAATTAAGAAAGACGGAAGATGAAACTAATCGAACAGATACTCGCCAAGAATAATGTACGCGAGGCACTCAATCGTGTTGTGAGCAACAAGGGCGCCTCGGGTATAGACGGTATGAAAGTCGAGGAGCTCCGCGACTATATGAACGCCAATTGGACGAGCATCAAGCAGTCGATCCTAGAGCGTAGGTACAAGCCAGCCCCCGTACGGAGGGTTGAGATACCTAAGCCCAACGGAGGCGTACGCAAGCTCGGTATCCCGACCGTTGTCGACCGAACCCTTCAACAATCGATTGTCCAAGTCCTGACTCCCATCTTCGAGGCAGAGTTTCAAGAGAACAGCTACGGCTTCCGCCCCGGCAGGAGCTGTGAGCAAGCCGTTCAGAAGCTTTTGGAATACCTCAACGAGGGAGCGGAGTGGATAGTTGACATAGACTTGGAGAAGTTCTTCGACAATGTTCCACAAGACAAACTGATGAGTTATGTGGGTCGTGTGATCCATGACCCAGACACCGAAAGTCTGATACGCAAGTATCTGAAGTCGGGCGTAATGGAGAATGGTCTTTACGAAGCCACAGAACTCGGCACGCCCCAAGGTGGCAATTTGTCCCCCTTGTTGAGCAATGTGATGCTCAACGAGCTAGATAAGGAAATGGTCAGACGGGGGCTGCGCTATGTTCGATACGCAGACGACTGCGTCATAGCAGTAAGAAGCGAAGCAAGTGCCAAACGAGTGATGCACTCTGTCACCCAATGGATAGAGCGTGTCCTCGGGCTTAAGGTCAATGCCACCAAAACGCACGTCTGCCGACCGAGCAAACTTAAGTACCTCGGTTTTGGATTTTACAAATCCCCTCAGACCAAGCAGTGGACGGCAAGACCTCACGAGGACTCCGTAGCGAAGTTTGTCAGGAAGCTGAAGAAACTATGCAAACGCTCGTGGAGCATCTCCATGACTGCCCGTATCACAATGCTGAACAGAGTGATACGTGGATGGATAAACTACTTTGCCATTGGAGCTATGAAAGGCAAGATGGTAGGGATAGACGAACATCTGCGCACGATGCTACGTAAGGTGATATGGAAGCAATGGAAAACACCTCGAAAGCGAGCCTGGGGGCTACGCAAGCTTGGTATCTGCAACGACTTAGCCAAGCTCACCTCGTGCAGCGGAGACCGCTACGAATGGGTGGTGAGACGTACATGCGTGGTACGAGCAATATCGAAAGATGTGCTAGCCCGCAGAGGCCTCGTAAGCTGTTTGGACTACTATGCGATTAGACACTCTTTGAAAACGAATTAAACCGCCGTATGCCGAACGGCACGTACGGTGGTGTGAGAGGAAAGGAAACGAAAGTAGGTCAGAAAACTTTCGTTTCCCGACCTACTCGATTGTCTGTATTGATCTAGCGCTAGCTACGATTTACTCGGCTAGCCGCGCTGTATGATTAGCGGAGACCGCGGAAGCGTAGGAGTGGCTCGATGTCGACCTCCTTGTGTCCGGTGAACTGCTCGAAGAGTACCATCAGGTCCTCGCTGTTACCACGAGAGAGGAGGATGTCGGCTAGGCGCTGTCCGTTCTCACGAGTCATACCTCCGTGAGCCTCGATCCAAGCGTAGACCTCGTTGTCTACAGCCTCGCTCCAGAGGTAGGAGTAGTAACCTGCTGAGTAGTCGTTGCTCCAGATGTGACGGAAGTAAGGTGAGCGGTAGCGGGGTGGGATCTGTGCATTGAGCATTCCGTACTTAGTGAGTGCTTCCTGCTCAAAAGCCTGAACGTCATCAACCTTATCACCTACAGCGAGTGCATGCCAGCACTGGTCGATGAGTGATGCGGCAATGTTCTCACCGATTGAGTAAGCTTGGTTGAAGTTGCCAGCAGCAATCATCTTATCACGTAGCTCAGCAGGCATCTGCTCGCCTGTCTTGTAGTGCTTAGCATAGTTGGCAAAGACAGTAGGCTCAGAAGCCCAGTGCTCGTTGAACTGTGAGGGGAACTCGACGAAGTCTCTTGAGACATTAGTCCCAGAGATCGAAGGATAGGTCTGCGTAGAGAGCATACCGTGTAGCGCATGACCGAACTCGTGGAAGAGGGTCGTCACCTCATCCCAAGTCATCAGACAGGGCTGACCGGCAGCGGGCTTCTTATTGTTGCAGACGTTGTAGATGACTGGCTTGTTGCCTAGGAGGGTAGACTGCTCGACGAAGTTGCTCATCCAGGCACCACCGCTCTTAGAGGGACGTGCATAGGGATCGAAGTAGTAGAGTGCGATCACCTCGCCCTGCTCATTCTTGACATCATATACTGTCACGTCTGGGTTGTAAACAGAAACATCGGTGCGCTGCTCGAAGGTGAGACCATAGAGCTTGTTGGCAGCGTAGAAGACACCGTCATGTAGTACGTTGTCTAGGACGAAGTACTCGCTGAGCTGTGTCTCATCAATGTCGTACTGCTCTTTGCGCATCTTCTCTGCGTAGTAAGCCCAGTCGTAAGCCTCGAGCTTGAAGTCGGGGCCCTCGCTCTTCTGTGCGAACTCCTCTAGCATCTTAGCGTCCTCAGCAGCCTTAGGCTGGTAGAGCTTAGCAAGACGATCGAGGAAGTTGCGAGCTGTCTCCCCATTCTTAGCGAGTGCGTCCTGTAGCGTCCAGTCAGCAAAGGTTTTGAAGCCTAGTAGCTGAGCCTTCTCAGCACGGAGCGTAGCGAGACGCTTGATGATCTCCTGCGTGTCGTACTTATCGCCGTTGTTGCAGCGATTGATGGAAGCCTCGAGGATAGCCTTGCGTGTGTCGCGGTTGTTGAGCTTAGCCATGACGGGCTGCTGGGTCGTATTGACTAGGCGTATAGCCCACTGGCCCTCTTTGCCCTCCTCCTTAGCTAGGTCGGCAGCCTCTTGTAGCTCGCTGTCAGAGAGACCGTCGAGCTGAGCCTTGTCGGTAAAGAAGACGGGTACATTCGTTGCATCGGTCAGCATATTGCCAAACTTAGCGGTGAGCTCAGCCTCCTCGCCGTTGAGCTTCTTGAGCTTCTCCTTATCCTCAGCGGATAGGTTAGCACCAGCCTTGACATAGTTGTCGTAGTACTGCTTGGTGAGTCGTACCTGGTCGGGCTGTAGTCCCTCGAGACCAGTCTCGTAGACGGTCTTGATGCGAGCGAAGAGCTTGTCGTTGAGCATAATCTCGTCGCTGTGTGCCGTGAGCTTGGGTACGTACTCCTCCTCGATGGCGCGTAGCTCATCGTTGGTGTCGGCACTGGTCAGTGCGAAGAAGACAGCTGAGGTGCGCTGGAGTACCTGTCCAGCACGCTCGAGCGCCTCGATGGTATTGGTAAAGGTAGGTGCCTCAGCATTGTCTACGATGGCTGCTATCTCCTCGTTGTGCTGACGCATACCCTCGTCGAAGGCGGGCGCAAAGTGCTCTGCCTTGATCTTGGTAAAGTCGGGTGCATTCATGTAAGTTTCACTTGGATGAACGAATGGATTGTCAGCCAGGTCAGTCTGCTGCTGCTTCTGCTTGTTACAAGCGGTCAGCATCATGGCGATGGCTAGTAGCATAATTACTTGTCTACGCATAGTCTTAGTTCGTTTGGTATGATATATATAGTTACTTTTGCATAGCGATGAGGTATCCTGACGAGATACTACACGAGACAAAGATACTAATAATTAAACACATATCCCTATGACTGACGCGAGCAACGCCCAGACGGAGCAACCACAGCAGACTTACCAAGAGGCTATCACACGTATTCAGGAGATCGTGAGGCTCCTTGAGACGGGCGATATAGAGGTGGACGAACTGACCAAGCTCATCGAGGAGGCGACCGGCTTGATACAGTTTTGCTCCACACGGCTCACCTCTATCGATAAGGAGGTCTCACAGCTCCTCCAGCAGCTTGACGAGAGCTCAGAATAGTAGTCCGAGTAGTGGTCTGAGAGAAACAAAAAAAACACGGAAGGCGTGGCGGGACACCTTCCGTGGAGTTACTGCTGTGTGTTTGTAGTGAGGGACTTACCTTTATCGAACGATGCTGATGGGGCGGTCCCCCTCGAAGTAGCCGATGATGCAGTTGCACAGCTCCTGCGCCATAGCGACTCGCGCTTCGTAGGTCTGCGTGCCGACGTGTGGCGTCATAGTCACCTGCTCCATCTCGTACAGCTCGGGGAGCGGGTTGTCGCTATGCTCGAAGACGTCTAGCCCCGCAGCAGCTATCTCGCCTGTCTGGAGCGCATGCACGAGGGCAGCCTCGTCAACAACTGCTCCGCGCGCTGCATTGATGAGGATAGCTGAGCGCTTCATCTGCGCTAAGCGACTAGCTGAGACTAAGTGGTGCGAGTCTTCATTGTAAGGGGTGTGGAGGGATACGACATCACTCTCTGTAAAGATCTTGTCCAGGTCGGCATAGGTAACTCCTAGCTCTTGCTCGGTCCCAGCATCAAGCTGGTGACGCTTGTTGTAGAGGACGGTCATACCAAAGGCTTGTGCCATATGTCCCACGGCACGACCTATATTGCCATAGCCGATGATGCCGATGGTCTTGCCACAGAGGTTGGTCGCCATACCTGAGCTGTCAGAGAGCGACTTGCTACTGCTCTTGGTGCGGCGCATGTGACGATCCCACATAGCGATCTTGCGACTGCAGCTCAGGAGTAGTCCCATGGTTAGTTCTGCCGTAGGCTGGATGACGGCACGAGGGGTATTGGTTACGGTGATCCCTTTGCTATGCGCATAGGCGACATCGATGTTGTTATAGCCGACACCATAGTTGGCGATCAGCTTGATGTTTGGGAAAGCGTCAATCAGCTCACGATCTACGGGGAAGGTAAACTGCGTGGCGAGCGCATCATATTGTGCGCCTATCTCCATCATCTCCTCACGTGTGAAGCTCTCGCCCTCGGGGCGACGGGTCATATCGGCCCACTCGGCCAGCTCCTCGAAGCCGGGGCGTACGGTATCAAAGGAGATGAGTACTTTCTTTTTCTTGTCCATAATGTTGTATATCAGGTTAGGTGTTTTGTCTTTAGATGCGTAGGCGATACGGCTTAGGGTATAAGTTGTTGAGCCGTGTACCTGTGCTGTGTGCCAAGCCTAAGGGGATGCCTCGATAAGTGATGATGGTGATGCCTCGCTCTGTCGGGGTCTCTGTCGTGAGTGCCTCGCCGCGCAGATAGCGTAGGGCCTCTTGCAGAGGTAGCTCTAGAGCGGGCAGGCTCGTCGCATTATATAGCTTATGGTGTAGCAGGGCAAAGGAGGGCTCGTAGCCTTTCGCCTGGTGGCGCATGGAGGCTATCTCTAGTCCTGGCGTGGCAACGGCGAGACGCTCTCTGTACGCCTCAGCAACGAGCTGAGCCGCCTCGGGCGTGAGCTGGTAGATGCGCTCACCGATGGTGTAGTAATCGGCGGATGTTGGTTCGTTGAGCCAAGAGAGACCGGCTAACTCCTGTCGGCTGGTGCGTGTTAAGCCTTTTGCCTTGCGCGCTTCGCTCGGGGTCTCAACGATGTCGGTGAGGCGTAGTGCAGCGAGGTATTGGCCCTCTCCTCGTACGATGCCTGGCCAGAGGTGCAGACCATACGAAGTGGCATAAGCTCCTGCGATGCGCTCAGCAGAGCGGGAGAGGTCAATGAGCTCGCAGGGATAGTGGTCAAGGAGCCACTGAACCATTTGATCGTTTTCCTCTTGATTGAGGGTGCAAGTGGCGTAGAGGAGTATACCCTCGGGAGCCAGCATACGCATCGCCTCCTGTAGGATCGCCCGCTGGCGGGTCACGCAGTCAGAGACGAGCTGAGGCGACCACATACGTCTCGCCTCTTCGTCACGGCGCATCAGTCCCTCGCCACTGCAGGGAGCATCGACCAGTATGAGGTCACACGCTCCTCGTAGTAGGGGCGTGAGCTGCTGTGGGTCTTCTTGTGTGATGATCATTTGGTCAGCACCGCACCACTTGACTAGGTTTTCCACAAGGATCTTGCACCGCTTGGGTAGTATTTCGTTGCTCACGAGGAGTGTCTCTTCGGGGAGCAGGTCGCGGAGGAGCGTACTCTTGCCTCCAGGTGCTGCGCAGAGGTCTAGTGCTAGCCGAGGCGCTGTGTGCCAGTCGAGTCGCTCCCAGATGGTGGCGAGTGTCATAGCACTAGCGTCCTGCACATAGTAAGCGCCAGCGTGCCACAGTGGATCTAGTGCAAAGGTGGGTCGCTCGCTGAGCCAGTAGCCCTCGAGCTCTGCCGGTAGCCACGGTATAGCACCGTCTCGAAGCTCTGCGTGGGGTGGGGTGGTCAGTGTGCGGGCTGGGTTAAGACGCAGAGAGACCGTGGGGAGCGTCTCTAGTGCCTCGACAATGCGGGCGGCATGCTCAGGGTAGTCTAGTTGTAGCTTTGCTCTTAATTCTGACGGGACGGGAGTATGCATTGTGTCGGTGAAGTTAGGGCAAGAGCGTCATGCGCTTGATGATCACATCTCGCTTAGGACGGTTGGTTTCGTCGGTCGGGAGGTCTTCGATCTTGGTGATCGTGCGCATGCCATCGATCACTTCGCCAAAGACGGTGTACTGCCTGTCCAACCAAGGAGCGCCACCTTGCAACTTGTACTCCTGGCGCTGCTCAGGCGTGTAGTCCCACTCACGCTGAGCTGCTATATCATCTAGGTCAAAGTCTGTATAGTAGCTCCCCGTGACGATGTAAAACTGACTGCCCGAGGAACGCATCTCAGGATTCTCCTCACCAGCGACACGTGCTGCTGCTAGTGCTCCTCGCTTATGGATATGGTTGGGCAGGATCTCTGCAGGGATGGTGGTCGAGAGGGTGTCTATAGAGACATCCGTCTGGCGTGTCGCTCCACGGGTCGAGAGATTACCTCCCTGAACCATAAACTGAGCTATGACACGGTGCATCAAGACTCCCTCGTAGTCTCCTCGACGTACATGCTCTAGGAAGGCAGCTTGGTGTAGAGGCGTGTCGTCATAGAGCAAGAGCGTGAAGTCTCCCTGTGAAGTCTCCACAAGCACCCGTCGCCCTGCGGGTAGTGCCTCGCTCTCTGTCTGAGCCGTGAGCGAGGTGACGCAAAGTGCTAAGAGGAGTAAGAGGGTGGCAAACTGTTTCATAAACTAGATAATCTTTGGAGCTGTATCGTTGGTCGCATTGGTTGTTGCGATAAAGGCTTTGGGGTCAGCGAGGAGTACGGCTTTCTTGAGCTTGTTGACATGTTTGCGCTCCACAATCATAAAGATAATGTCACGCTCCGCTCCAGCGTAGATACCGCTACCATGGAGGAAGGTGCCGCGGAGGTTAAGCTGCTCAATGATAAGCGTGCGTAGCTCAGCGGTGTGGTCGGAGACGATGAAGATCGCTTTGTTGGGGTTCTCAGGCTGTAGGAAGTCCACCACCTTACCATAGACAAAGATGGTGATCCAGGAGTAGAGCGGCACGCTGACATCTCCAAAAGCGACCAGTCCGAAGAGTACCACAGCAGAGTCTACGGCTATGATCATGTGGCTAGTCTTGAGGTTGTTGCCCTTAGAGAGTACGCGAGCGATGACATCGGTACCGGCACTGGTGCTGCCCGCCTTGAAGGTGAGTAGCACGCCTAGTCCGAGGATAGCACCGCCATAGACGGAAGAGAGAAACTTATCGTTGCTCACGATGACCATGTCTCGTGTCATCGTGGTGATCAGGTCGGTGCAGATAGAGATGAGGAGAAAGGTAGCGATCGTCTTGCCTCCGCTTCGTAAGCCTAGAGAGCGAGCCGCTAGGAGGAAGAAGGGTACGTTGAAGCAGAGCGCCACGGCACCAATCGGTAGCCCCTCAGGAAACGCCTCAAAGGTCCCCTGCGTCAGATAGTTGATCGTGATACTGAGTCCATAGCATCCTCCAGGGACAATGTTGGCGGGAGCTATGAAGCAGGCATAAGCGACGGCCTGACAGATAGCACCGAGGACGAGGTAAAGTATCTCCACGGCTAGTGGAGAGCGTCTCGGAGTGAAGGTCTGTCGCTCATGTGGCGGTATAGCTTTCTTGATAGGAGCAGATAGCGTGGAGCCGGACGTAGATGTAGGCATGGGTGCTAATGAATAATGTATCCAATGCTAAGAAGAGCGCACGAAGCCCCACAATGGTAAGGCTGTACCCTCAGCAGGCTCACAAAGTTACTCAATCTCGTAGACTCTACAGACTTGTGCGACTTTGCTTGTTAAGACTTGCTCACTCTGCAGCGGGACGGCGATGCTTAACAGCGACCATCTTGCCACGAGCGGTGATGCGCTCGCCACAGTGCAGCTCGAGTGATAGGATGACTTTACGATCGGTCACCTCTACGGGGTAAGCACGGATCTCTAGCTCGACACCCATCGGAGTCGGAGCGAGGTAGTCCACCTCTAGATGTGCGGTGATGAAGCGCTGGAGGCTCTCAGCCGTCAGCTCCTCCTCGTGAGCTGCTAAGTAAAGAGCAGCGGCTGCGGCTGTGCCGTGGCAGTCGAAGAGCATGGCGATGAAGCCTCCGTATAGGTTGTCGGGGACCCCGCCTGTGTAGACAGCATCGGGCGTGTGATGGCAGTAACAGTAAGCGTGATCGTCGCTGAGATAGCTCTTGAGATGCAGACCGTAAGGGTGTGCTGCTCCACAGCCCCAGCAGTGGCTGTACTCGGGAGCGTAGAGGTCTTGGATGGCGGACATACTGGACTTTAGAAGTTAGAGATTAGACTTTAGAGGTTAGATTTATTTGGGGATCTTCAGTCGTTGTCCAGGTCGAAGTTTGGGATTACGACCTTTGAGTCCGTTGGCTCGCTTGAGGGCAGCGACAGAGACCCCATGTCGCTTGGCAATCTTGGCAAGACTGTCGCCACGACGTACTTTATAAGTCTTGTAGCGAGCTTTGGTAGCTTTGCTCTTTTGTGTGGGAGCGGGTGCTTGCTTGATCTCTTCTCGCGCTTCGGATATTTGCTTGGATAGCTCCTCCTTATGATTACGTCGCAGGTAGATGAGCGCCTCATCGAGTCGTGAGATGCCTTTTAGTGGTAGTCGGATGGTGTAGGGTGTCGCTCCAGCGGCGGGGATGACTCCTCGCTTGTATTGCGGGTTGAGTGTGCGTATCTGTTCGGTGGGTATGCCTGTGCTTTGAGAGATCTGGGCAAAGGTGAGCGGTATCTGCACGGCTAGCGTGTCGGTCGCAAGCGGCATAGACTGTGCCTGTGGACAGATGTTGTGCTCGTTGTGGTAGTAGCAGGCGTAATAGGCTCCGATGAAAAGCGGAATGTAGTTGCGTGTCTCACGGGGTAGATAGGGATAGACTCCCCAGAAGGTGTTCTTCCCCCCAGAGCGTCGGATGGCTTTGGTGACATTGCCCGGACCGCAGTTGTACGCAGCGATAGCTAGGAGCCAATTGTCAAAGAGCCCGTAGAGCTGCTTGAGATAGATCGCCGCTGCTTCAGTACTCTTATAAACGTCAAATCGCTCGTCGACAAGGCTATTGATCGTTAACCCCAAGCTGCGTCCCGTGGGGAGCATCAGTTGCCAAAGTCCAGAAGCGCCAGCAGGTGAAACGGCAAAGGGATTGAGCGCTGACTCTATGACTGTGAGGTAAACCAGCTCGACCGGTAGTCCGTTACGGTCGAAGATCTCCTCCATAATGGGGAAGTAGTAGTCTCCGAGAGCGAGGATGACACGTATCAGCCGAGGACGGTCAGAGATGTAGGTAGCTATACCCTCCTTGACCATAGCGTTGTAGGGGATCGGTATGACGGTAGGTAGAGCCTTCAGTCGTGAGATCAGTACGGAATCACTCAGTGAGCGAATGTCTTCTGTCTTGTAGGAGCCGCACGGCACCTCAAAGCGTTGCTGTGTCGCATAGCCCGTACGCCAGGTCTCCATGAGCAGACCTAGATCAGTGTCAAGACTCTTCGGCAGACTCTCCCGGAGCTCTTTGCGAGCTGTGACAGCGTCTAGCTCGATGGCGCCCTCCGTGTCTACACTGTCCAGGGATTCATACCAGGGTGCCGCTGCTAGGAGTGTTGGCAAGCAACAAATGAGAATTATATAGGTCGTGATTCTGACACAAGCGTGTCTCAGGATAGGGGTCTTCATAAAGAGTTTTTTGTCTAAAAACGCACAGAGGCACCGACCATCACACTTTGAGGTCGAGGCCCTGAAGGCTTGTCACGTAGTCCCTCGCCCATATCGATCGTGAGCTGTGGGGACACATTAAAGTAGTATAGCTCCGCATCGACATAAGCGTCTAGCGCTGAGAGGAGATAGAGTGCCGCCGAGATGACGATACTCAGGTCTCTACTCTCCTTGTACTGCTTGGAGCCACGCTCTAGACGCGAGCGTAGGTTACCATCGGAGACATATTTAGTAGGATCAGCACCAGGCGGTATAAAGGCTTGCCAGGAGGTGTGATCGAGCGGATTCTCGCTCAGCAGATCAGCGTAGGCGGTGTGGTACTCGTGGTAGAGTCGCTGATTCCAAGTAATCGCATAGACACCAGCAGTCATAGCTGAGAGTACGATCGGTATCTTCCAGTAGCGCTGATTGTAGAGCTGACCGCCGCCAGGTACGATGGAGCAGATGAGAGCTACGCCCGAGTTGGGGTAGCGTGTGAACCACCTGGCCATCTTATGGATAAAAGGTACGCCTCTCGATTGCTTGGTCACTTGCGCCGCAGTGGTACGCTGCAAAGCTTCAGGCGAACTCGCAGGCATCGTTGCCGTTGTGGTAGAGTCTCCAGCAACTTGACGCTTCGCCTGGGTAGCTGTCGGGACGGAGACCTGTTCGCTCGAAGCTTTCGTGCGGAGCGTGTCGGACAGACTCGTGCCCAACGTGTCGACCGCCACCGTAGTCGTGTCTTGTGACATTACGAGTGCGGTCGCATGGAGAGCCGTGCCACTGTAGCAAGCTATAGCGCAGCTCATCACGAGGACGAGTAGTGAGCGGGTCAGAGCAGTGCGGAGCATCTCTTAGGCTGCTGACTAGTGGTTAGCTCCGCCCTCTAGGATCGAGCAGATCTCTATGAGCTGCTCCTCAGAGCTAAAGGGGATCGTGATGCTTCCCTTACCGCTCTCCTTACAGCGTAGGGAGACCTTCGTACCGAAGAAGCTACTCAGCTGCTTAGCTAGAGGAGCATAATCATTGCCATGGGAAGCGAGCTTGGAGAGCGTCTGTCTCTTCTTGCTCGCTTGTGTAGTTTCTTGGCTCGGCTCTTGCATCTCATTGGCTAGAGCCTCTACCTGTCGCACACTCAGATGCTCCGAGAGCGTGGTCTGGTAAAGCTTCAGCTGCTGTGCTGGGTCGGTCAGGCTCAGTATGGCACGAGCGTGACCCATGTCGATCTTCTTCTCCGTCAGTCCCAGCTGCACCTCTGCGGGCAGGCGCAGGAGACGCAGGTAGTTACTGATCGAGGAGCGCGTCTTGCCTACCTTCTTTGCGAGCTCCTCTTGCGTCCCCTCAGAGTGCTCTAGGAGACGCTTGTAGGTGAGTGCTATCTCGATAGCGTTGAGGTCTTCGCGCTGGATGTTTTCGATTAGTGCCATCTCGACCACCTTCTCGTCATCAGCCTTGACGATGTATGCCGGGATAGAGGTCAGGTTGGCCAGCTTAGAGGCACGCCAGCGACGCTCACCCGATATGATGAGATGCCGTCCATCGGTCAGCTCCCGCACCGTGATAGGCTGCACGATGCCGAGGGCACGTATGGAGGCCGCCAGCTCCTCGAGACTCTCTGGGTCAAAGTGCCTACGAGGTTGATCTGGATTAGGTTCGATCTGGTCGATAGCTATCTCGCTAATGCTAGAGGAGTTGCTCATATCTCCGAGTAGAGCGTCTAGTCCTCTGCCTATTACTTTGTTCTCTTTCTTCTTGTTCGTCATGATGATCGTGGGGGTAGGGTGTGTTTATAGCGCAGCACGCTGAGCCGTGCGACGGATCAGCTCCTCGGCCAGCTGAAGGTGATTGATCGCCCCCTTGCTGTCGGCATCATATAGGAGTGCCGGCAAGCCGTGGCTAGGGGCCTCGCTTAGCTTGACATTGCGCTGTATGACCGTGTCGAAGACAAGCTGCCCGAAGTGCTCCTTGACCTCATCGTACACCTGATTAGCCAGTCGCAGACGGCTATCGTACATAGTGAGGAGAAAGCCTTCGATCTCTAGCGCCGGGTTGAGCCGGCTCTTGATAATACGTATCGTGTTGAGGAGCTTAGAGATACCCTCTAGTGCAAAGTACTCGCACTGCACGGGGATGATCACCGCATGACTAGCGACTAGAGCATTGACCGTGATGATGCCGAGTGAGGGCGAGCAGTCGATGAGGATGTAGTCATACTGATCCACGACAGGGCGGAGCATCTCTCTCATGACTGTCTCGCGATCCTTGAGCTGGAGCATCTCTATCTCTGCTCCGACCAGGTCAATGTGTGAGGGGAGTATGAAGAGATTGTCCACATGCGTGGGGCGCACCACCTTGTCGAGCGGTAGTCCACCAATGAGACACTCGTAGATAGTCTCGCTGAGGGTCGTGGAGTTGACGCCCAGTCCCGACGAAGCGTTTGCCTGCGGGTCGGCATCGACGACGAGCACCTTCTTCTCGAGTACAGCCAGAGAGGCTGCGAGGTTGATCGTAGTGGTTGTTTTGCCGACTCCACCCTTCTGATTAGCAAGAGAGATGATTCTACCCATGATACATATCAGTCATAAATAACGCGTCAAAGCTACAGAATAATCTAGACATAGACGCTTAGTTGTTGATAACTTGGATTCCTCAGAATCGCGGCAAAGCGAGACGCAAAGCGGTTTGTAGAGGTGCAAAGACGAGTAACGATAAAGTAGGGACGCACGGAAGTGTCTAGCGGGAGGGCATCCGTTGTAGTACTGTGATACGTGTAACGATTTGTAGGAACGCACGGCCCGTGCGTCCGTTGCGTCAAGGGTTACAGTGTCGGGGCTTTAATGGGAACGGACGCACAGACCGTGTGTCCCTACAGATCGAGGTTACAGCGTTTGATGAATGGAATTGTCGTGCTGACGTAGCTTGTGTAGGGGCGGACCTGCGTGTCCGCCCGCAGAATAGACTGCGCTCAGGTGAGGACGGGCGGACACGCAGGTCCGCCCCTACGGTGGATGCTTCCACCCCGCCGAGCGGTTCACCCGAAGAGAAGTCGACTGAGTTTCCGAAACGAGAAAAAACTTCGCATTTTACTTGCATATGAACTTAGAAAGCAAAGGGTTACTCGTATTGTGCTGTTTTTGAGACGGATATGAGTTTCAAAAGCTGTTCCCCGTTTGGAACTAAAAAGTTCCAAGGGAGGAACTCTTCGGTTCCAGCGGAGGAATTCGAGATTTCCTACGGAGGAAAATAAAGTTTCCAGCGTTGGAAATTTATTTTTCCAAGGGAGGAAACTTTTGGGAAAGCAGATCGGCGACTTCCCCGCCCCTGGGGGAGCGGTCAGAAAGCCCTATAAGCAAGTAGCCCCACTCGGTGTGAACCAAGCGGGGCTACTAGGTGTGTTAGATTTTTATGGTGAGACTAGAGCGATAGGCTCAGGTCTAGCGGTGTGGTGCTATTACTCGATAGCGATAGAGCGACGAGCCTTCTGCTGCTCCTCCTTGTGGTGGCGCTCCATCGTGATGACTAGATCGTACTATAGTTTGATGGTTTTGTTATCTACTTGGAGGATATAGTGAGCTATATCTAAGGTGGTCGGCAGTGTTAAGGTTGTACTGCCTAGAGCCTCTTCAGAAATAAAAAACTCTCCTGATAAGCTATGCAGTCGAATCTGATGTTCTTCCAAATCCTGAAATGTTATCTGCAAGGCAGATGAAGAGGTTAAGGTCATAGTAAAAGACGACCCTTTAGAAGTAGGGGAGGAGTTTGAGGTAAAGAGCTTTCTCAAAGATAAAGGGGACGATGCTATTACCGCATCCTTTTTATGTACGTATAGTGTGACGAGGATGTCATCAAATTCATAAGGACACAGTTTATGAATAGGAGTAAGAGCATATGTCGCAAGGTCATTTACTTCTATACTCTCACTCAGAGATGTCTTTACAATCTTTCCATCATAAAGATATGCCTGTCCTATTTGGACATACTCTATAGGGAGGGTGTACCAATTCCCTTCTGGAGTGACTTCTATTTCTAATAGGCACCCGTTTTCGTCCCCTATACATCCAGCCAATTGAAGCCCCCTCGTTTGCTCGGAGACGGTTAGGTTGTCACCCCACATCTTGGTGGCATGCTCTAGTACCTCTTTGTACCCCATCTTCATCGGGGCATCATCCTTGTAGACGAGATTTATCTGGAGAGGCTTCCCTCGTTGCATATTTCTCATAGAGAGTTGTTGCACCTTACGAGGTGAATAGGCCTCAGTAGGTGTCGTTGCGTTAGAGCTGACAAGACCGTAGATCTGTAGCTCTGTCTGTTGGGCATATGAGAGGAGGTGGAGTGAGAGGAGTAGCCACCCACACAACAGGGAGCATCGGAGAGATTTATGAGCTTTCATACGGAGACACATCTTGTTTACGCCAACTAAGATACAAAAAATGAATTGTAGAGGTTTTGGGGCTTGTGTAACAGGGCAATAGCATTAGAAGTTTGAAGCATATTGCTCTTTAGGGTGGTGCGAGCTATGGATTTGGTGTCCTACAGATTTTGGTTGCTTCAGTTCTTGGGGGCTGTTGATACGTTTGCAGGATAGAATCTTTCGTTGAATGCTCTAGAGGGCAGTAGCGAGTAGCCTCACTTGTCATACTTATTACCTTTGCATCGTCTATAGCCTATGAGGCGACAGTGTAACGGCAGGACTTTGACCCAAAAGAGCCTGTTGGCTTTTTCAACAGTCTCCTCAGGGGCGAAAAGTAGTAGCCCCACTCGGTGCGAACCAAGCGGGGCTACTAGGTGTGTTAGATTTTTATGGTAAGACTAGAGCGATAGGCTCAGGTCTAGCGGTGTGGTGCTATTACTCGATAGCGATAGAGCGACGAGCCTTCTGTTGATCCTCTTCGCTGATCTTGGGGATCGAGAGGGTGAGGACGCCATCGGCCATGCGTGCCTGGATGCGCTCCTCGTCGACATTGTCTGGAAGTATGAGGGTCTGCTCGAACTTGCTGTAGGAGAACTCGCGACGTAGGTAGCGGCTCTGCTCGTTGTCGTGCTGCTCCTCCTCGTGGTGGCGCTCCATGGAGATGACTAGGTCATGCTCCTCGTTGATCTCGATGTTGAAGTCTTCGCGCTTCATGCCCGGAGCTGCTAGCTCTACGCAAAATTCGTTGGGAGTCTCTAGTACGTTGATAGCGGGCGCTGTGGCGTTAGGGCGTATCATCCAGTTGTTGTCTAGTAGGTCGCTCCATAGAGCTGGCATCCAGTTGTTGTCTCTTCTTGATAGTGTCATAGTAGTATTGATTTTAATAGGTGTTTATATGCTTACTCTGTGCAGGGCTTCCGATCTCTCGGGGTGACCTGCACTAACTATCTAGCAAAGGGTAAGCCAACGACTGGAAGTGCGACAATTTGTCGCAAATGGGTGACTGGCGAGGCTACTCCGAGCGCTTGGCACCGCGGGCTAACTGGTAAAAGACCTCATCCATCGAGTCACAGTCAAATTGTCGCTTTAAGGCTCGCGGGGTGTCTAGGGCTCTGATCTGCCCGTCTACCATGATAGAGATGCGGTCGCAGTACTCCGACTCGTCCATATAGTGAGTGGTGACGAAGACGGTGATGCCCTCGGCGGCAGCGTTGTAGATAAGCTCCCAGAAGCGTCGCCGTGCTACGGGGTCTACGCCTCCCGTAGGCTCATCGAGGAAGACTATCTTGGGGCGGTGAAAGATAGCAACGGAGAAGGCTAGCTTCTGCTTCCACCCGAGGGGTAGGCTGCCCACGCGAAGCTTGCGCTGATCGTAGAAGTTGAGCTCCTCGAGGAGTCGCTCCATACGGCTCTGTATGATGCGTCGCGAGAGCCCGTAGATGCGTCCGTAGAGGAAGATGTTCTCCTCGACAGAAAGGTAGTCGTAGAGGGAGAACTTCTGACTCATGTAGCCGAGGTTTCGCTTGATCAGCTCGGTCTCTTTGCGCACGTCATAGCCTGCGACCTCGGCGTAGCCTGAGGTGGGCTTGAGCAGTCCGGTGAGCATACGTATGGCGGTGCTTTTGCCAGCACCATTGGCTCCTAGGAAGCCGAAGATCTCGCCCGGCAAGACGTCGAAGGTGATCTCATCGACAGCGGTGAAGTCGCCGAAGCGCTTGGTGAGCTTATTGGCCAATATACTATACTCGGTGGAGGGCATGGGGCGTGGATTAAGACTCTTGAGAGATGATGAGGAAGTAGTCCTCGATGGAGGGAGGGATCTTGCGGATGTCTAGTCCCTTGACGCCTTGCTCTAGGAGGCGCGTGTGGATCTCCTCGGGGGTGATGAGCTGCTCGTCGAAGGTGAAGTGGTGCGCCTCGCCAAAGGCAAAGCTGCTGAGCACTCCTTGGAGGCTGCGCAACTTGAGGAGTAGGTCGCCCATATCCTCTGCGGTGGCGGACCATAGCGCACGATCCATATTTGATACGAGCCCATCGGGGGTGTCTATGGAGAGGATCTGACCATCTTTCATCAGGGCTACTTGGTCGCATAGCACCGCCTCGTCCATGTAGGGGGTGCTGACGATCATCGTGATCTCGCCTTGCTCTCGTAGCTTGGAGAGCATCTGCCAGAACTCACGGCGTGAGACGGGATCGACGCCTGTGGTCGGTTCATCGAGGAGGAGCAGTCGTGGCTTGTGAATGAGTGCGCAGGAGAGAGCAAGCTTTTGCTTCATACCGCCTGAGAGCTTGCCAGCGGGACGCTTTTCGAAGGGGAGGAGCATCTTATAGATGTCCTCGATGAGGTGGTAATTCTCCTCGACGGTCGTCTTGTAGACGGTGGCAAAGAACTCGAGGTTCTCCCGCACGGTGAGGTCTTGGTAGAGGGAGAAGCGACCGGGCATGTAGCCGATCTGATGACGCAGCGGACGGTAGTCGCGCTTGACATCGTGCCCTAAGACGGTGACCGCGCCAGCGTCGGGGTTGAGGAGCGTGGCGATGATGCGTATGAGGGTTGTCTTGCCGGCTCCGTCGGGACCGATGAGTCCGAGCAGCTCGCCCTCACGGACGCTGAGGTCGATGCCCTGGAGCGCAACGGTCTTGCCAAAGCTCTTGCATACACCCTGGCAAGATACTGCTGGTTGGGTCGCCTGCTCTAAAGACATAGGTCTACTGCTACTGGTCTAGTACCACACGCCCATACTGTCCGATGCGTAGCTTGCCGTCGTTGGGGACTCGTATCTTGATCGCATAGATGAGCGAGGCGCGGGCGTCAGGGGTTTGTATGTTCTTAGGGGTAAACTCAGCTCGGTCGGAGATCCAGACTACTTCTCCTGTGTAGGCTTGTGCCTCTTCCTCGCCCATGTCACTATAGACGGAGACCTCTTGCCCGAGTGTCACATGCTCTAGCTGCTCCGCTGTGACGTAAGCGCGCAGATACATCTGCTTGAGGTTGGCTAGGCGAAAGAGCGGCATGCCTTGTCCTGCCAGCTCGCCCTGATGGAGGTAAACGGTGAGCACCGTCCCCGAGATAGGCGCCTTGATGAAGCTCCGAGAGATCATCTGGTCGACCTGACTCTCCTGTACGGAGAGAGCGTCGCCGCTACCACTGGTGGAGCGGTTTTGCTGTCCGATGGTAGCTCGTGCGGCGGCTATCTGCCCTTTGACCGCAGAGATCTTAGCATCTATCTCGTCTAGCGTGCGCTGTGCCACGACGCCACGAGCTACAAGCGGGGCGTAGCGGTTTCGCTCTTTGTCGAGAGCTTTGAGCTGAGCCTCTAGCGGGGCGACTTGTGTCGCTGCATTGGTATGTCCCGCTGCATTGATCGTTGCCTGCTGCGTGTCGACGAGATCTTTTTGCAGTGCGAGGAAGGTGGTGTCGATCAGTCCTACGACCTGTCCCTCTTCTAGCTGATCACCCTCAGATACGTCTAGCCGCAGCAACTCGCCGGAGGTGACGGCCGAGACAACGATCTCCTCCGCCTCAAAGATACCCTGGGCGGAATAGTCGCTGCTGTGATCTTTGCACCCCCATGAGAGTAGGAGGGTGAGGAGGAAGAGGTAACCTGTATATCGCTTAGCGTGTGTCATCTTATTTGCCAAAAAGAGAAAAAAGGAAGGAACGTATCAAAGGTAAAGAAAGTTTTTGAGAGAAGCTGGAATATCTCCGCTGAGCTCCTCACGTGCCCCTTGCCACGCCACCTGTCCTTTGTCTAGATAGAGGATATGGTTAGCGATAGTCTTGATGGAGTTCATGTCGTGTGTGTTGACCACCGTTGTGATCTGGTACTCCTCGGTGAGCTCTTTGAGTAGCTTGTCTATCGATGCCGAGGTAGTAGGGTCTAGCCCTGAGTTTGGCTCATCGCAAAAGAGATAGTGCGGGTTAAGCGCCACGGCACGAGCTATGGCGACACGCTTCATCATACCCCCGCTGATCTCTGCGGGGAACTTGCTCTGAGCGCCCTCTAGACCAACCCGCTCTAGGAGTGCCATAGCATGTGCTTTGCGCTCTCGAGGCGATAGCTTGGAGAAGAGCTGCAGCGGGAAGAGAACATTCTCCAAGACGGTCATACTGTCGAAGAGCGCTGACCCCTGAAAGAGTACGCCCGTGACTTGTCTTAGTCGCTTGAGCTCCTCCTTGGACAAGAGCATCATATTGTGCCCAGCAAAAAGTATCTCGCCCGATGTGGGCTGTATGAGACCTATGAGACTCTTGAGCAAGACCGTCTTGCCCGCACCACTACGCCCGATGATGCAGTTGATATTCCCTGGCTTAAAGGTGGCATTGATCTCATTCAGGACGACCTTGTCGTCAAACGCCTTGCTGAGTCCTCTGACCTCTATGATCTTAGTCCCTTCTCTCATAGCCTTACATAAACAATAGACTGGTGAGCACGACATCGGCTAGGAGGATCAGCACGCAGCTTGAGACCACCGCATTGGTGCTGGCACGTCCTACGCCGAGGGCACCCCCCTTGACCGTATAGCCGAAGTAACTAGCACCCGATGAGATGATGAAGGCGTAGACAAGCGACTTGATGATCGAGTAGAAGATATTCTTCACAACAAAGAATGTCTGCAGCCCCATCTCAAAGTCCGAGGGCGTGATTGACGGGATAAAGAAAGTCGCCAAGTATCCACCCACGAGCCCTGTAGCCATACTGATAACGCTTAGCACTGGGATGAAAAGCATCAGACCGAGGATCTTAGGGAGGATGAGGAAGTTGGCGGAGTTGACCCCCATAATCTCCATCGCGTCTATCTGCTCGGTCACGCGCATGGTAGCTAGCTCCGAGGCGATACTAGAGCCTACCTTGCCAGCGAGGATAAGACACATGATAGAGGAGGAGAACTCGAGAAACATGATCTCTCTCCCTGCGTAGCCGATCGTAAAGCGTGGTATGAGCGGTGAACTCATATTGATCGAGAGCTGGATCGTGATCACCGTGCCAATGAAAAAACTGATGATCACAACGATCCATATCGAGTCAAGACCATACTTAGCCATCTCTCGGATCAATTGCTTGAAGAAGATGCCCCACTTCTTAGGTCTTCTGAAGACTTGCACCATGAGGAGTGTGTACTCGCCCATGACACTGAGAGCATTGCCGATTGGATTAGCCATTGCTTAGCGGACTCGTATGATTCCTAGGACTGGGGCTTTATCTTAAGCGGATTGAGCTGTCGAGAGCTGCTTGGGGTGAAATAAAATCCAGAAGAGTAGTCCCGTGACAAGTGCATAGCCTGCGAAGATGTACCAGACGGTCGTCCACGCAGTTACGCCAGACGTGGTGTAGTGCTCGACGACCCAGCCAGCACCTAGCGATCCGATGACGACACCTAGTCCATTGGTCATCAGGAGGAAGAGCCCCTGAGCACTAGCACGCATCGAGGGCGATACGGACTGATCGACAAACATGGAGCCTGAGATATTGAAGAAGTCAAATGCCATACCATAGACTACCATCGAGAGAATGAGTGCGATGATGCCCGGCATCCCTGGGTCACCTATGCCAAAGAGCCCGAAGCGTAGAAACCACGCGGCAAAGCTCATCGTCATCACCCCCTTGATGCCAAAGCGCTTTAAGAAGAACGGGATCGCTAGGATAAAGAGTGTCTCCGAGATCTGAGAGAGTGATAGTAGGATGTTTGGATACTTGACCGCAAAGCTATCGGCATACTCAGTGACCCCCTTGAAGTGGTCGAGATACATACTTACCATAAGCATTGGTCACTTGTAGTGCTGCACCGAGGAGTATGCAGAAGGTAAAAAAGACCGCCATCTGCCTATTCTTAAAGAGTACCAATGCATCGAGCCCCAGTATGGATAGGAGAGAGCGACGCCCCTCCTGAGCCTTCTTGACTCCATGCGGTACTGCGGGTAGTGTCCAGGCGTAGATCGCTAGGACGATGGCCGCAAGGGCTCCCAGGTTGAACTGCATCGGGCTGTCCATCCACTTAAATAGGTTGACCAGCCACATCGCTACGATGAAGCCGATGGTACCCCAGACACGTATCGGGGGAAAGTCCTTGACAATGTCAGCCTGCACTGTGCCAAGAGCATGATAAGCGACCGTGTTGGAGAGTGATAAGGTAGGCATAAAGAATAGGTTGACCCCAAAGATAACTAGCCAGGTAGTCGCAAAGGGTGTCCCCATAGGTAGGCAGCCGACCGCAATCAGACAGGCTCCCGTGAGTAGATGACAGATCGAGAGTAGCCGCTCGGCACCGATCCATCGGTCAGCGATGATACCCGTCAGTGCGGGCGTGATGATCGCTGCGAAGCCAGCCGTAGCAAAGAGTCCGCCGACCTCCTGCCCGTCGTACTGCATCACATTGCCCATGTAGCGTCCCATAGAGATGAGCCATGCCCCCCAGATGAAGAACTGGAGGAAGTTCATCACAATCAGCTTGAGCTTGATCTGTTCTTTTTCTTTAGTCATACCTTTAGTCGCTAATGTACCTTCTCTCAGCTCTATCGCCGATTATAAAATCCAGTCCCGATGACTCCCAGCTTGAAGCCTTGGGGACCCCAACGAAGCTGTACCGCTGAGGGATAGAGTAGGTTGGTGATCGCAACAGTTTGTCCAGACGAACTAGGGGTCGATGCGAGCTCTGTGGCTACGGGGATCAGGAGTAGCTCTAGGTCTTTGGTCACACGATGATTGCCGTCCGCATCGGTCGCCATATTGTCCCGCATATGTGCCTCAATGAGGTGGCTAATATTGCTAAACGTATAGTTGCGATCCAAGACGCTGTAACGCCCAGAGACAAACGAAGTAGAGGCGACCAAGGGGTCGTTGATACTCTTGACAAAGAAGTGTGCCACACTGTCTCGTGGTATCAGAAGTAGCTGAGGCGGTGGATTAAAGTGCGTATCCACATTCGGGATATCTACCGATATCTGTAGCTTGCCTTCATTCATCACCCATCCGAAGTCTTGCTTGTCTTTGCTCATAGCCTCATACTCGTGAAGCAGTCGGCTGAGCTCCTCCTTGCTGCAGGTGAGCTTGGTGACGACACCGGCGGGTGACTTGATATAGGTCTTGCCATCAGGTGAAGGCTTGAGTAGCTCTTCGAGGTGGCTGTGCTTGAGACTATTCAGAGCGTAGAGACTCTTGTTACTGCTAAAGATCTCCCACGCTGGCTTGTAGACTGTCGAGTCCTTTCCTGTGGAGGCTTTTTGTGTAGTCTCAAAGGTGTAGAAGATACGGAGAGCGGTCGAGTAGATCGAGAGAATATGCCCCGTACCCGTTGTCGAGGTGACATAGAGTCCTCGGAGTAGGTTGGACTCAAAAGCCTCTTGTGAGGTAAACCACTCGGGGTGCTCACGCGAAGCCTTTAGAAAACGCTCTCCCAGCTCGTTCGGTACACGTACTACAAGCCCTTTGAAACCAGTCGTATCGGAGGGCTGGTAAGTCACCTCACCGAGCAGCTTAGCCCCCTGTGTATAGGGCGTCAAGTCGTCTACTGAGTAGCGGCTCTTAGGCAGAGGCTGTGTGATCTCATAGACCTGAGCCTTGCCCCACGTTGTGGTGTCGCCTACGGCACTCAAGTAGGATAGCTCGATAGTTACTGAGTCGATGCGATCCTTGATAGGTGTCTTCGTAAAGGTGAAGCCTGGAGCACACTGCAACCGACTGATATAGCACGCCTCAAAGTCCCCAAAGACGGGATCTGAGATCTGTCCCAGTAGCGAGATAGCACTACGACTATATATAGAGTCTAGAGGTACCGTCTCAGCACGAAAGAGCAGCGAGTCCCCACGAGCTGTGACGAGATCTCGCTCAGGTCGCAGACTACCTCCGAGTGTGGAGTAAGCATCGTTGCAAGAGACCAGCCCCAAAGCACATAAGATGCAGATTAGGAGTGGTATCTGGAGGGTATTTAGTAAAGTCCGATTCATAGATTCAGTCTAAGTGTCGGGTGCTTTGCCAGTGGCCTTGGTAGATGAGCTAGAGACCTCTCGACAGTACCCAACATGTGATCCAGCTCCAAAGGTAAGGAAAAAAACTATTTGACCGCACATTCCTACCATTCGCCACAGGGCTGACACATTATATAATGACCTCATCTATGCCCCTCCCTCCCGAAGGGGGCAGAAGGGTCCTCGCGGTTAGTCTAGTCGAGGCTTGACCCAGCCATCTAGGCGCGAGGTGAAGTGCAGTCCCGGCATAGCCCGCTCAGGGTGATCTACTTGTAGCGAGCTCAGTAGCGTATAGTTCGTAGCGTCTAGTGCATAGTAGCTTGTGGCATCGGCAGTGGATACCTTGAGGGTGTAGCTGTCTAGGTCGTTGCCGATGATGGTGAGATCCTCACGGAGTGGGTCCCACGAGGGTATCTCAAGGCGACAGGGACGATAGCCCTCACGTTCGATCAGATAAAGCTGATGGTCTCGGGTAGAGACGAGACCGATATGCCGACGACTAGGTAGCTCCCAGACGAAGGTCTCGGCAGCCTCTACGCCCTCGGGCAAGTCAATAGCCCGCAGGTAGGGCTTGCCCGCCATCTGCTTGAGGTGAAAGAGCTTACCCTGCTGATCAATGAGGAGGTAGCCGTTGTCATACTCCTTTTGGGCAGTTGCATTGCCAGCAACCCGTTGTGCGGGGAAGGCGAAGCCTTTCTCCTGAAAGAGCTTCGTATAGCTAGCACTCTTCGCCTTGTCTAGCTGATTGCTCTGCATATCTACAAATTCGATCGCCTGGTCGGTGATGCGAAAGAGATCTTCGGGCATCTCCAACTTGACTCTCCGTGAGGCACTCTCCAGGAGGGGGTAGAGCGCTACGGCAGGTGCAGAGAGGGTGCGTGGTGAGCTACGAAAGGTGACGCCACTCCGCTGTATAAGCTGTGGGGTCACTGCCTCTCCATAGAGCGTGTCGGGTAGGCGACCATCAGTCAGGAGCTGGCGGTAGTAGAAGGTGGGGAGCAAGCTGTCTACCTCCTCACGACTATACTGCACGCCCTTACCGCTACGGTAGGTTATCGCTCCCTCATCATGACCTGTGACGATGAAGTCGCCTAGTAGCTGACTATAGATAGTGAATGGCTCACGGCTTGCATCGGCTCGGAGGTAGTTGTACCACCAGGGGATCTGCCAGGCGATGAGTAGTGCTACGGTGATGTATAGGAGTATTGTGGCTATGCGCTTCATAAAATGGTTGTTTAGTCTTGTCTCCCCTCTTTGAAGCGGCTCACAGAGAGCCACACGAGTGTCGAGGAGAGGATGGTGTAGATAAGTAGCGTAGGTAGGAAGGGTACGTAAGCTCCTGCTGTGGGAGAGATGAAGCAGAGACGCATCAAGAGCACAGCGATGAGGGTGTAGAGGATGCGTCTGCGCCAAGTGGGCTCTAGGAGTATCCAGCTCATGAGGAGGTAGCCGAGGAAGCCTGCCAAGATCCACGGCAGTGTGGCGGAGAGGACGTAGGAGAGGAGTTCGTAAGCGAGGACTCCTTGCAGTCCGATGAAGAGGACACCTATATATAATAGGGTATGCCACAGTAGTAACGTCACCCCGCAGGCAAGCATCTGGTAGGTCGAGCGGAGCGGTGACTGAGGTAGGTGCAGGGTGAGCTTAAGACTACGACGAGAGAGCTCTGGCGCAAACTGAGCGATGGCACAGAGCAAACCTAGGATGAGGGGTACGTAGCGCATACTCTCTACGAAGACTACCCCTTTCTGTATCATCACGAGCCAGATATGGTCAGCGCCTTGTAGGGCGATGGCTCGATGTATGCGTATCACGCTGTAGAGCGGTACAGCCAGTGCGACAAGTGTCGATAGTAGTGCGTATAGTCGGAGCTTGAGCCACTCCTTATATATTATAGAGGCAAACATATAGATAGCGTTAATACTTACCGGTGAGTCCTATGAAGGCATCCTCGAGCGTCGTCTCGTGTGCTGTGAGATCTTGGTAGGGGACGCCAGCCTGAGTGAGCCGCTCGGCGACCTCTGGCATGGGGAGAAATGAGTAGCACTCCCCACGTCTGTGGTGCGCCTCAAAGTGGTACAGCCCGTCGATCTCAGGGAGAGGACGATCGTCTGTGAGGGTGCATCTGTAGAGTCGCCCCTCGTTCAGTATCTCAGCGACTGGGCGCTGCAGGAGTATAGAGCCGTAGTCCATGATGATGCAGTCATCGATCAGTCGCTCCATATCCTGGATGATGTGGGATGTGAGGAAGATCGTTGTCCCCTGCTCCTTGGCATAGTGATGCAGGTAGTCCACAAAGAGCCTGCGATAGCCTGGGTCTAATCCCATCGAGAAGTCGTCGAGGATGAGGACTTTGGGGTTTTGCGCTAGGAGCAGTCCGAGCGCAACCTGTGAGCGCTGTCCACAAGACATACGACTGAGGTGCTGGCTCTCGGTGACCTTGAGTAGCTCCATCAGCTCGTAGTAAGCCTCTCTGCGCCACTTAGGGTAAAAAGGAGCGTAGAAGCGCTCTATCTGCCGTATAGTCATAAAGCTATACTGGACGTGCCCCTCGATGAGCAGCCCGATATCTTGTCTCAATCGATCAGGCATACGGGTTATGTCTTCGCCTAGGATGCGACAGACGCCCGACTTGGGGCGGAGGAAGCCACTGAGTATATTGATTGTTGTGGTCTTGCCGGTACCGTTTTTACCAAGCAGACCGAGGATGCGACCACGAGGCACAGCAAAGGAGAGATCGCGGTAGATCAGTCGCTTGCCGTAGTAGTGAGTCAAGTTTTGACACTCGATTAAGTTGTCCATATTAGTTAAGTGGTATAAGGGGAGGGTGTGGGCTACTCTTTCGGCAGTAGTGGATGTATCTTGTCTTTATAGGAAAAGGAAGAGTAGTGGTACCGCCAGACCGATCAGTAAGAGGATGCCTCCACGACCTATGAGCCCGCGTCTCCCCGGCACGATGAGTAGTCCCGTGAGGGTGATGAGGATAAGGCCGATGGCTAGCACATCAGCGACGATCGTCCACCAGCGCCCCGGGTTGTAGTGCAGTTGTGTCATAGAGCTGATGAGCGGGCGTCGCTCGATCGACTCGTAGACAGCTACCCCCGTTGATGTGTCGAGGAGTAGGGTGGCACGTCCCTTGAGGAAGACTTTGAGCGTGTGGTCGTCAGGGTAGTAGTGCTTGGTATAGCTACCTGACAGGTCTATCTCGTCTAGGAGCTTACGGACGGCAGATGCGTCAAGGCGTCCAGCAGCTTGCAGCTCTTCTAGCGGGATCTGATACTCCCGCTGAGTGATGATGTAGTGTGGATTGATCGAGTCTCGGTGGTTCATGTAGAGACCCGATAGGGCATAGATGAATATAAGTGCAGCAAGTAAGAAGGATAGGTCGCGGTGTAGTAATCTACTCCAGCGACGCACGCTCCTACCTACTTTCTTGAAGTTTACTTTCATAGAGTCTTGTCAGTCCCAGATGGATTACTGATCCTCTATCTTATAGCTTGTAGCATCGATGTGATAGAAGGAGAGGTATGCCTTGCCCTCCTGAGCTTCGCGCTCAGCGATCTGCTTGCGAAAGTCTGCGATACGAGCCTCCGGTGTGTCGGCCGTTTCGCCACGAGCCTTCTTTTCGTTGGCGCAGCCTGCCTTGCCCTCGCCATGCTCTTTGGCGGCTTGAGCTTTGAGCTGCTCCTCCCAGTTTTGCAGATAAGCCTCATCGATACGATCCTCGACAAGTTGCCCTGTGACGGTGACTATACTATTGATACACTCCTGAGCAAAGGCGCCCATCTCCTCACTAGCCTCAGCGCGGATCACCTTGGTGTCGTCGCTGCCCATGAGGAAGGCTTTCTTAGCACCATGCTTGCAGAGGTGGGTGCAGACGCCCTGCACGGTAACCGTCTGACCGACGAGACTATCGGCAGAGGCGAGGAGTGCGTCCACCTCCATGTAGGTCGGAGCCTCTGTCTCTGCGGTTGCGGACTGATCTTGCTTTTGCTTATTGCACCCGATAAGTGCTAAGGAAAGTAGTGCTGTGAGGAGTACGAGAGATAATTTATTGTTCATACTGTGTTGATGTGATAATTGTGTTTTGAAGCAATAGGGTGTGAAGTGCGAGCTTCACAGATTTGCTTATAAAAGAGGATAGTCCCTCTCCTCTACATAGAGAGAAGAGGGACGAAACAGATTAGATACCGGGGATGTAGACACGATAGACCTCACGATCTGTCTGGATGAAGTAGATACCAGCAGGTAGTGAGAGCTCCATGTCACCAGAGAGTAGTTGCTGTGCAACCATCTCACCAGCTGACGTGTAGATAGCTACTGGACGCGCCTCGTCGCTATGTACGTAGAGCGTACCAGCAGCGGTAGCGATAGAGAGCTTGGCTGCTGCAACCTTCTCAATAGCTGTATTGGTCTGACCAGATAGTGTGACAATCGTCTTGACATCGCCAGAGGTTAGGACGAGCTGAGCTGTAGCCTTGGCATTAGCTGCGATGGTCTTGTCAGGCGTGTAGGTGACCTTGAGGGTCGCAGGCTCATTGGAGACGGCGATCTCGCTCTTGTCCACAGAGTAGTACTTAGCACCCTCACCCTCGATCGTACAGGTGATAGCGTCCATGAGGTTCTTCTGTGTGACGGTCAGATCGACAGACTTATGCTCACCGACAGGTATCATCGTGAAGTCGATCTCGCTCTGAGATACCTTGATGTACTGCTCTGTCTCTGTCATTGCGTAGAGGTAGACCTCGTAGCTAGCACCGCCAGAGGTGAGGGTGAGCTTGCCGATACGCTCTTCGGGCGTCTTGGAGACAGCTGTCTTGAACTGTACCTCGAGAGCGCCACCCGTAGCGGGTAGCTCCTTGAGCTGTGCCGTAAAGCCTTCGCCAGAGCATGTTACTTGGAGCGGATCTGTCAGGTCTGACGCTAAGACTTGTAGAGTCCCTTTGCCCTCTGATAGGTGGAGAGCTTTGCAGCTAGCAGAGACTGAGGGGAAGGGGAGCTTGTGGGCAACAAAGAGGCTAAACCAGTCCTTGTATGTCATCTCCTTATAGCCCTCGGTCGTAAGGAGCTTAGCACTATTGCGACAACGCGCACCTGCCACATAGCTATTGGCAACGACATCGCCACCGAATGAGGTCATAGCTTTACTTACCATAGGGTAGTCTTGTACAGAGCCCTCAGAGAGGTTGAGATCCAGCACACGATAATAGGTCTGCCCTCCTAGAGCATAGGCATGCAAGATGACACGATCTCCCTGAGTGGAGATAGCCGTACAGTTGGAGATCCCCTTCTCTGGGAGGAGCGTATGCCACTCCGCATTGGGCTTGCCTGTAGCTTTGTCTATTGCTAGAGCATAGCCTCTGTGTCCCTTGACTTTTTGCTCGAGGATCACATTTCCCTCAGCATCGCAAAAAGCTCCAGCACCACGTCCCGCTATGTAGACCTTGTCCTTGCCGACAGCTATTCCATCGACAAAAGCAAGCGTCGAAGTGTGCTCGGGTACAGCCTTGACATCAATCTGAGAGATCCACGACACCTTTAGATCTGTGTCTAGGCAGAGTGTGACAAGGCTCTCCTTGTCGCTGGGGATGAGTTGCTTGCCATCGATGGTGATAGGGGTCTTCTCTTTAGTTCCTGTGAAGCGTCCAGCTGTATAGAGCTTGCCGTCTTGATACTTGATGACCGTCAGCATGGAGCGTCCTATGGGGTCTCCCTGCTCGGTAAGCGTCTTGACAAGATTGCCCTTGCTGTCAAACTTGAGGATGAAGAAGTCTCCCATCTGTTTCTGTGAGTCTCCATTCCACTTGACATTGTTCTTTGCCTTGATAGTAGTCTCGCCGATGGTTATGGCCGTGCGGACGGAGCCACAGACATAGACATTGCCCTCGGGATCTACAGTTGTGCCCTTGAAGTCGCAACCCGTAGGGGTGCCGTAGCTATAGCGAGTTGCATCGGGCATAGGGGTGTGGTCTACTTCGAAAGCTTTGTGATACTCGATCTGTCCCGCAGCACTAACCTTGACAAGGAGTGGCATGATCTTGCGACGCGTAGCTCCGGCAGAGGCGTCGTCGCCAACTCCGACAAATAGAGACTTTATCTCTATATCGTAAGGCGTGCCGTCTGCCTGTACTAGGCGCAGCGTGTCTGTATTGCTCTTAGACTTAGACTGAGCATCCCGTGCCATCAAGATGGTCACAAAGCCTCCGTCGGGAGTCGCCGTGATACAGTTGACATTGGTTGCTATCTCTCCGCGGCTGTTGTATATGTACCAGAGTAGCTTGCCCTCAGGAGTCAGTTTGTAGATAGTGAGGGCGGTGTTGCCGTTGGTAGCCGAGCCGTCATCGCCATAGGAGATCGCCTTGTCGGCATCGCTGGATGCGTCAAAGTTGAAGACTGAGCTAGCGTCAGTGCGCTCCTTGCTGTAGAAGGCATTGCTCGCAAAGAGATTGCCATCCATAGAGGCGACCACTTGCTGAGGTATCTGATGACGCTCTACACTATTGGATACAAGACGGTACCAGAGGAAGTTCTTTGCGACACCCTCGTCTGGAGTCTGAGCTATCGTCACACTCGCCGTACAGAAGAGCGTGAGGAGCATAAGTAATACTGGTAGTTGTTTTCGCATACTGAAGATATTTGATTGTTTGGATTTACTATTAGAATGAGATGCCACAGCGTATGGCTCCGTAGTTGCTACCACACAGACTCGTCTGCGTATGGAGGTAGTCTAGTGAGAGCCACAGCGCATAGCTACTGCTAAGCTGATAGCCGTGAGTCATAGAGAGCCCATAGGTCATCTGCGTGGAACTAGCTATCTGGAAGGCTCGCTCCAGTGTCTCAGCATAAGTAGGTATAGGCTGATGCTGAGGTGCTAACTGTAGCGAAGGGTGTCCCGTCTTTGCCCATACACTATAAGTAGGTGTCAGAGAGACAAAGTACTGCCCGCGATGAAAGCTAACATGCGGAGCCAATGTCCCGCCTAGATGGTAGAAGAGCCGCTCTGCCTGAGGTAGCAAGTCCTCCTCGTGTAGTCGATAGCCAAGCGAGGTGGATATGCCCCACGACCAAGGCGTGCGAGGTGTGTCCTGACTATCCCAAAAGCCTTTAGCACCAAACTCTAAGGTCTGACCATAGTATGACCGCTCCGTGGCTATGCGTGGGTAGATATTTCCCTTAGGATCACCGAAGAGGTGGACAGCACCTCGACGTATGTCGCCCTGTGTGTAGAGTGCTACGCCCCAACGCCCCAGTCGTGCTGAGCGAGCGGTGTACCCCGCCTGCAGATCTATCGTGTGACTGGAGAGTGTCGAGAGGGGGAGGTTGTTGAGCTCTCGTATGATACGGTCGGTAGTCAGCAGATGCCACGCAGCCAGAGCATAGAAGCCTTGACGCGCCTCACTAGTAGGGGTTAGCCCGAGCGAGATACCATAAGACAGTCCTTGATAGAAGAGCGACGTATTACCTCCCCTAAAGCGATAGTAGTCTCCCCCGATGCCCGTAAAGTGATATTCACTAGCCACTCCGAGCTCACTCAAGAAGCCTACCTGATTGTTTTGCTTGTAGCGACCTAGCGTACCTGCTAGGGCTAGCGCATAGTCGGTAAGTTGATAGCCGATGCCGATCTGCCCCTCCAGGTGTGTAGCCAGATTGCGAGGACGAGGGTCTTGCGTGCGGTAGGCAAAGGTGGCGCGATAGTCAGCTGTCAGGGAGAGTAGCCAATTGCCAAGGCGATGCACCGTACCTGCCCCAAAGGTGTAGAGATCTTGGTGCAGACTCGCTGTATGCGCCGTGTCTCCCATGATGTAAGGTGCGAGGAGGGGGTAGTCTGTCGTCTCGTTGAAGCGTATCCCCTCCGTAGCACGATAAGTGTAGGAGGCAGCACCCCAAGCGAAGTTGTTGCGCTGACGCAAAGCACTTTCGATATGCACCGACCCATCGATGTCTTGCTTGCCCAGCTGCGGGATCATTGTCTCGCCTCTATCTCGCCGCATAGCTCCGCCCAGTGAGAGGTCTGTACGAGAGCCTCGCTCTGAGAAAAAGTAGAGCGGCGACACTATTGGCGATACCGATAGGTCGTAGCCAGGTCGCCTCTGCTCTAGAAGCGACCCCGCCACCGAGAGGGTGTCAGCAGGTAGTGAGATCATCTCTGGCTCTTGCTGCTGCCCATAGAGCGAGCTCGTAAGCACACCTAGGAGACAGAGTAAGAGCGCAAGAGATCTGCTAAAACAATCCGAAGAATGATGCACCATAATCTATCGAAGAGACCTTACTGCTTAATAGGCACGACCCCATCATAAGTCTTGGTCGTGCAGGGTGTACCCTTAGCATTGATCGCAGTACCTTGCTCCTCAATGAGCGAGGCCGTGACCATCGGATTGAAGTCCTCGAACGAGTTATTGGTGTCCTGCAGGATCACATGTCCCTCGGCATCCTTGCCTAGGTACTTACGTCGTACGCTGTGGAAGTAGCGATCTTTCTGTCCGTCTACCGTACCACAGTTTGTATAGCCAGCGTCTATCGTCTCAGGTAGGATCGTCCACTGATGCACCGCCTCGACACTGCAATTGACACCATCTATGATCCAGTCGTTGGGTAGCTTATAGCATGAGCCTGACATATCATAGCTATTCCCATTGTGAGTCAAGACGTAGGTGTAGTCATACTTGTAGTCCTTGAGGTACTCCTCCTTAGTTATCGGTATACGGGCTATAGCGTACGATGCAAAGCCTCTATTGTGTAGGATGAAAAACGACTTCGTGTAGCAATACCACTTATCTAGGTTAGGCACTGTGGGACTATCAAAGTCTTGATGTGCCGGTGAGCTAGACTCATCATACCACTCGAAGTTTGCCTTGGAGAGGTCGAAAGCATTTGGATTATTTACCTTGTGGTCGATGCCTATATCACAGAGTATCAGTCGCTCGCCAGGCTTCACGGGGTGCTCCTTACCACTGCCTGGGATGACATAGACGGCGTGTACCGCCATGGCTTCTTGACGTATGTCTGGCTTGTAGTCAAACTTGCGTGCAGGGTTAAATCCGCTCTCACAGAAGGCGATCCCGTCAGCATAGAGTACTCTGTCTGTCCCGTTGTAGAGAACCACATAGCTGGTCCCATGATACTGCTTGCCTGCAGGGGTCAGTGTGCCCGTAAAGAATATCTCCTGAATGACAAAGTCCTGAACGGTAGGCACTATGCGTAGCTCTAAGCGAAGCTTGAGAGGATCGGTCGTTTGATCGGTCACCTCCATATTCTCAATCTGTGCGACCAGCCGTCCCTCCATTGCGACACCGTGTAGCTTATAGCGACAGGTCGTTGTGTAGTTTAGGTTGTACAGTCCAGGAGCGAGCTTGATACCCTCTAGCGTCTTATACTCCACGTCCTGACCTGTGGTGGTGTTGTGTATCGTGAGGAGCTCATCTTGTATAGTCAAGTCCGTGACATCCTCAGGCAGTGTGCGCTCGAAGAGACAAGCTATCGACTTTTGCTCCTTGGGATTGTCTGGCGTGACTGGGTCTGGACGACAGGCGGTCACAGTGACCAGCAGGGCTGGTAAGAGTAGTATATATAGTAATCGTTTCATAGAGATCTATTTGTTGAGTTGATTATATCTTAATGCGTAGCTCCATGCCAAAGTAAGGCGTGGCAGTGCGTCTGAGCGTAGCCGTCCCCACCTTGTAGTCGGGCAGGTAGTCTAAGACGTTGTTGGCAAAGAGCGATAGCGTAAAGAGCTTGCCCAGCTGCTTGGATACTTTTAGATTGATCCCAAGAGCTAGAGGTATGCGACTCGGCTTAAAGAGCGTGTCACTATAGCGTATCAAGAGATGCTGCAGATAGGGGTCTCGCTCTGACTCCGCTGTGTAGGGGTGCAGCTTGCCGTCGTGCACATCTAGGTAAGCTATCGGACGACCATCCTGGGGGAGGCGGCGACGAGAGACCAGCCAAGTACTCTCTATGGCAGTCGTCAGGATAAGTCCCCACTGCGGGATCTGCGTGTCGAGGAGTAGGTTAGTCGAGAGCGACTGATTTTCCGATCCATCCTGCCAGTTGTAGAGCCCTAAGTATTGATCCGATAGGATCACATTTCCGTAGACTCCAGAGACGGCATAGAAGAGCGGTACGCTATTCGAGTAGGTAGAGCGAAACCATGCGCCCCCGAGGATCAGACTCGTATTGATCACGGGGATGCGCTCCGTCATAAGTTGAAACTCTACACCCTCCTTGCGAATCATACTGCCATTCTCTGGGCGACTCGTCGACTCGATACGCGCCGCGGGAGTGTAGGGGATGGTAGAGATGTCGGGCTGTCCCGTCAGCTGGGTATAGTCGATCGCCGAGGTGTCATACTTATTATAGGCATAGACCTGTGCCGTGGATCGGTATCTAAAGCCCGTGGTCATCAACTCGCGAAAGTAACTCACGGAGAGTTTGTTGCGTCCCCACTCGGCAGAGAGACGTAGGTCTAGCTTCTGATTGCGCGTAGCACGTAGCTTATAGTTCGTTGCGTCCTCTATGTAGGTGCGGACGTAGTATAGGCTGCGCTCATAGGGTGCATTGATGTCGTAGTAAGCTAGCTGCGTTATATCTATGTAGCGCGGGTCAGGGTATAGATAGTTGAGCGTAGGCATACGAGTCGTCAGCCCCCAGCCGGCATCGAGTGAGAGCTTGAGGTCTCGTGATAGTAGCTCCCAGGCGGGCAAGCTCCAGCGCAGATTGACGCGTGGATCTAGGTAAGGCTTATAGCTCAGCGTGTATTGTGGTGCTAAGCCTAAGAGCATAGAGAGCCGTACGCCTGCCTCTAGCTGGAGTGTATGCGCTCCGAGCGGCTGCTTATATAGATCCTCCGCATAGAGTGCTAGCTGCTGCAAGGCTGGGATCTGGTAGTAGGGTCGTGGACGACTGTCCCACGCTTTGGGAAAGAGTGGATAGGAGAGGTCGTAGACCTGCCCGCGACCGAAGTTTTTGGACAGTTCATAGTTAAAGCCTCCCTTCAACTTATGCGAAGCTCTTCCCCACTCTATATTATATAGTGTCTGGCCCTTGGCAAAAAGCGTCAGCGGCTTACCATCGCTCACATAGTCTGCTATATACTCACCGCCGATCAGTCTAGCCTCGTGCTCGCCAGCCTGGTCGCCCGTAGGGGTTATAGACATGCGGTCTGGAGCTACGAGACGACGCTGATGTAGGTAGTCAAACTGCTGCGCAGCGGATAGTGTTAGCTCCACCCGTTGTAAGCCCTCCCTGCGACCTGACGGAGCGTATATATAGCGCGAGGTGAGTGCTATGCGGTTGTAGTCTGTGCGATACTCATCGGTGCGTCCGTAGGAGAGGTCGGGGTCTACCTTATTCTTGTCAAAGGTACCCGTATAGTCTCCGCTCACCTCCCATCTATGCGCTTGGTCACTACTCGTGCCGTGATAGCGCAGTGACCCTGTCAGTCGTCTATAAGTCTCAAAGGGGACACGCGGGTCAGGCTTAGCATCTAGATAGCTTATGTCCCCATTGAGGATGTGGTGCTGGGAGGGTGTGAGGGCAAAGCCTTTCTCCACAGAGGCCAGCTTGCTATAACCATCTACCTTAAAGCGACTCAGCACAGGCGAAGCTTGTCGCTTACGATGCACCAGCACCACACCCGAGGTGATATTGCCATACTCTACGGAGGGGACGCCTCGTATGAACTCAACCCGCTCTATATTGTCCGTCTGTAGCGTGCGCATGTCCACACCACGATTCACATTGACCTTGCCAGCACCAAGGAGCGAGCCTGACGGCGAGGCGGTGTACTGCATATCCGCATCCGTATTGAGCGGAGCTCCATCTACCATAAAGAGGGTACCCAGCGAACTGATAGCGTAGTCTTGGTTGTTCGTCTTATTGCCCTGCATATTGATCGTCCCCGTCTCACGGAGTAAGAGGTTATTGACACCACTCATATTAGGTATGCTACTCTTGCCACCAGGTAGTAGTGCCGTCAGGTCGGAGAAGCTACTAGGCTGCAGATGATCGATAGCTGCCCGCTCGATCGTCGATGAGCTGGTCAGCTGTCGTCCCTCCTGCGCAGTCACGACCACCTCACCGAGTATCTGCTCCAGCTTAAAGGGGATGCGCAGGTATTGGTCTCGCTGCAAGGTGATCGTCTGCTCCTTGCGCAGACCTGCGTAGCGTACCTGTAGGCGGTATCGCCCCGCTAGTACAGACTGAAAGGCAAAGCGTCCGTCATCATCCGTATAGGTCACGACATCTTTATGCCCCTCGGCAGAGAGAGCCACTAGAGCGTAGGCTATCGGCTCGCTAGTAGTCGCATCGTACACCACTCCCGTGAGGGTGTGACGGGCACCCTGAGCATATAGACTCCAGGAGAGCAATGAAAAGAGGATGTAGGATAGAAGAACTCTACGGATAGACCTACTCATAGGAGAAGCATAAAAACCCCTGCAAAGGTACGTCGGCTTCATCTCCAATAAAATAACTACTATTAGGTATTTTGGTCTCTCTCACTCATTAATCGTCGGTAGGAGCTGTGAACAAGGAGTCAAAGGTTCGGCTTGCTCCCTAGCTGGGCAAATACAACGCCGACTCGTTATAATAATTTAGAGTTGACGACATATCGATACGGCACCGTGTCGGGGAAAAGTGATTTCCACGTGGCAATTTGCCATTCTCCACGTGGAGGTCGTCTCTTCATCTCGCTTGGCTAAAATAGCCTATTCCTAGAGTACCCCGTCTCTTGGCACCTCAAAACAAAAAATAGCCGAGAAAAGAAGAATTAGTTGTGGGGGACAAAAAATATGTGTACCTTTGCACACGATGCATACACACACTCTCACACAAACTACGCGTAGTGGGATCTGCGAAGATCATCTTGACAAAATGCGGGTAGAGTCGTGTATGTCAAAGGTGATCATGCCTCCAACTGATGTCTTGCATGGCAAAATTTGGAGGAGGCTATTCCTATATCTTATATTATGGAGTGTGGGTGGTCAGATGCTAAGCGCTCAGCGTATCGACTCGATTGTTATCGATTCGATTGTTATCGACTCAATCATTGTCGAGCAGAGACCGACGGTGGCTGTCGTAAAGACTGAGGAGCAGAGAGAGCCTATTCTTTATCAGGCTGTCAAGAGCAACATACTCTCAGACTTGCTGCTCCTACCGAATATCAGCTCAGAGTCTTATCTAGGCGATGGGTGGAGTATCACAGGTAGCTGGACTCACTCATGGTGGACTATAGACAGCAAGCATATATATTGGAGATTTTATGGCGGTGATCTAGGCGTTCGCTACCATATTCCTGATACTTATCGTAGCGGTGTCGAGAGCTCGGGAGGTCGTAGCAATCCTTTGCTGGGACATCATATAGGGATCTATGGCGGGGTGTACACCTTCGACTGCGAGCTAGGGGGGACAGGTTATCTAGGTAGGAACTGGAGACCTTACTGTGGACTCTCCTATGGTTACACATATCCGCTGAGCGATCACTGGGCTATCGAACTGCTCCTGGGTGTCGGCTATACAACGGGGCACTATGATCGTTACATCCCTCAGGGAGGGTGCTATGCTTGGCAGGAGACTAAGCGATATAGCTATTGGGGCCCTAATAAAGCTGAGATAGCGCTCGTCTGGCTATTAAATCTAGGCGATAAGCGACAGAGAGGAGGTACCCTTTGAGACGACTAAGGTATATGCTACTATCTCTGATGAGCCTGACTATGCTGGTCTCTTGTGTCCATAAGGACTTGTGCTATATCAATAGGAAGCTGTGTCAGGTGCAGGTGCTCTTTGATTGGAGTGAGACCTCTAGGCAAGCTCAGTCTATGAGGGTCTTCTTCTATCCGATAGATGGATCGGCTCAGGAGCCTATTGTGTACGACCTACAGGGACACTCGGGAGGGGTGGTCACACTACCTACCGGAGAGTATCACGTAGTCTCTTACAATACGGATACTGAAAACGTCCTTTATCACTACAAAATGGACTCTAGCGGAGATCTAGACCTACTCCTCACAACGATCCCCTCAGCAATTGCTAGAAACTTTAAGATCTCTCCCAAATCAGGAGCCTCCAATGTCTATGAGACACCCGACTGGCTCTGCAGAGGTGAGCTCTCTCAGCCCCTAGTTATCACCCCAAAGGAGTGTGGGTCTGAGCGCATCATTACCATAACTCCCGAAGAGGCTCTATACTATTGTGACTACGAGATACGAGGCGTACAAAACCTCCGATCAACGGTCACTTACCCTATGGTCGCATCACTCTCTAATGTGTCACGGGGCTTATGGCTAAGGCAAGGACTCTGCACAGATCGTAATGCGCAGATGACACTCGAGGCTAAGCCTTCGGAAGGCAAGGTGGTGGGGGCTTGCTACCTCTTTGGCATACCTGATGGGCAGACGCAACTATTGACACTATATGTACGCACAGCTCTGGGAGTGCAGTCACGCTCTTTTGACGTTACCGAGCAGATCCCAAAGCTCGATCCAAAAGATCACATCATCAAGATACACCTACTCATCGATACCTACTGGGAGCTACCAGAGCCTATTGGAGGATCTGATGGAGCCTTTAACCCTGATGTAGAGGGTTGGGACGATGAGGAGCAGGATATAGACCTATAACAAAGAAGAAACAGAATACTAATGAATAACTACTCACTAAATACGTTTTTACTATGAAGAAACAAATGATGCTTGTCGCTCTCATAGCGACTATGTTAATCGCTGCTGGGTGCTCCAAGCAGGAGACCATCCGCACGCAGCAAGAGGATCAGATAGGATTTAACGTCCTCTCTGATGGGGCTCTCCGTGGTACTGCTGTCACAACGGCAAACCTTACCACTAAGGCTCCTAACTTTAAGGTCTGGGCTTATCTCAATGCTACTCCAGCCACGGAGTATGTAAAGGGTGTTGAGATCTCTTATCAAGGCACCTCCTGGGAGTATACAAACGCTGCAGATCTAGCTTACTGGCCCTCAGAGAGCCTAGACTTCTACGCAATCAATCCAGCAAACAACGGTGCTGTAACACCAGGCATTACTGCATCTGCTAAGACGCTAACCTACACTGTCCCTGACAATGGAGGTGCCTCTAATGCTAAGCAGATCGACCTAATGTACGCTGTAGATAAGAATCGATCTAAGATCACACGTGTACCACTCTACTTCAAGCACGCCCTCTCACAGATTGTCTTCAAGGGGCAGACCATCTCTAATACGTTAGAGGTAGAGGTAGAGAAGATCACAATCGCTAATGTCAAGGGTGCGGGTACCTTTACGCTTCCTACGGTCACGACAGCAGCTGGCTCTACCGCTGGCACTTGGACTCTATCAGGAGAGGCTGATCAGAAGTATACCAATGCAACGAATACAACTGTAGTCAAAGACGCAACTGCTCAGGAGCTATCACCAGCTGATGGCGCTTACCTGATCCTACCTCAGACGGCTACTAAGTGGACGACGACTCCAACTACTGCAGTAACTATTGCTACGGCTGACACTAACCACGAGTGCTATCTAGCTCTCAGTGTCAAGATCAAGCAGAGCGGAGTCTATCTAGTAGGAGATGCGACATCTTACGGCACCGTCTACGTACCATTCGGCGGAGAGGACTGGGCTCCCAGTAAGAAGTATATCTACACCCTTAAGTTCGGTGGTGGTTATGATCAGGATGGTAAGCCTATCCTACAGCCTATTCTGTACGACTGCACCGTTGAGGACTGGACAGATGTATCAGGTGATATAGAGCTCATCTAATCTAATCTGTAGCTATGACACTGTTGTAAGTAATCAGCAGTTTGATCGCTATATAACCACCATGCTGGTCGGTCGGGTGTCCAGCTTGACCGACCAGCATATTTTAATTTCAATAGACTCTATGCTACGACATCGCATTGCCCTCATACTATCATCTAGCATCTTCATACTACTCTCATCGTGTGTCTCCGAGAGCAGGGAGCTGTGTCCTAATATGGAGCAGATAGGGTTTGCTCCCACGACCGAAGCTTTGCGAACTCTAGAGGAAGGCTCTGAGCGTGCCGAGGAGCGTTGTGTCGGAGTCATACCACTACAGAGTGATGCGCCAGGTGTGCCTCAGCTTTACCTGCATCTATATGAGAGCGACCTAGCAAATACGGAGACCACAAATACATTACGTGCAGCCCCTCTGACTACAGATGGACTCACAAGCGTAGGATCATACGCCTACACATATGCTGCATCAGAGACCTTTAAGGGCTCCTCAAGTCGTCAGACCTTTATGAACAATCTAGAGGTAACTCGAGCCTCTAGGTGGAATACGGGCCTTTACTGGCCAGGAGCGGATAAGAAGATTTCATTCTTTTGCTATGCTCCGTACAATGCGATGGGGGTGACAATAGATGGTAACCCCACAGCCGATCCCTCCATTACCTACAGTACACCTACGAGCGTAGCTGACCAAAAGGACATCGTCGTCGCTACCGCTATGGATCTAGCTGGCGACTCGCGACAGCCTGTACAGCTTACGTTCAAGCATATCCTCACAGGTATTAGGTTTAAGGTTGGAGATAAGGGGATACTCCCAGGTACGATCACACGCATTCACCTAAAGAACGTGATGCCTACGAGAGTCTATAACTTCGTTACGGCTACCTGGGCACCACAAGGAGTGGCTCCTATGCCGACGAATACTTTCAGTCTAGATCAGGAGATTGCTCTCACGGGGCAGCCTGGTGCAGCAATTGGCTCTGAGGCTGAGACCTTTATGATGATTCCTCAGCGCTTCGTTGCGATCAATCAGCGATCTAAAATAGAGGTCGGGTATAGGGATAGCATCTCTGGAGAGGAGTATACACTCACAGCCTCACTGGCTGGGCAAAAATGGGAGCCGGGCAAGATGATGACCTACAAAGTGTCGCTCTCGTCTATCTCTGCTGAGAGCGTGCTACAGCTCTATGATGAAGCGCAGAGTCAGTATGACACCATAGCTCACGTGACTCGACAGTGGCAACCTGCAGACTACGTTGACCTGCCCTTTAGGGTCAAGTCTTATACGAAGATTGTCTCATCTCAGAAGACCACCTACAAGCCTTTATCGTGGAGGGCTGAGTTCTCTACCGATGAGGGGGCTAGCTGGTCTTCCACGCCTCCTAGCTGGCTCGTGGGCTTCCCACAGAGTGGCCCTGGCACGGATAGTGAATCAGCGGAGGAGCCCCATACGGCTCAGATACAGCTTCAGCCCAGTCCAGTCTATCTAGGAGACTATACGTTACGGCAAGCTCCCCCACAGAGTGGTATCGTAGATCTCTCTGAGGGGCATCGTGATAGCAACGGACACGTGATGGGACGCACTACGGCAAACTGTTACTTGGTGCATGCTCCAGGCACTTATCGCTTCCCTATGGTCTATGGCAATGCCTATCGAGATGGACAGGTGAATGCTACTGCCTACACCTGCTCTGGTAGAGATGCTCCTAATCCCTTTAGAGATGGTCTCAACAATGTGATCTCTAGCCCTAATCTAAGATCCGCTAGCCAAGTGGCGCTACTATGGGATGACGGCTGCGAACCAGTAGCTCCATATAAGCTCAAGCCTCAAGTGCAAAATGTACAGCTAGTCAAAAATCCTAAAGGAGACGGAGTGGACTACATACAGTTTACCATACCTACGGAGATCTATCAAGCCAATGCCGTGATAGCTGCAAAAGATGCAACTGGTACAATCATCTGGAGCTGGCATATTTGGGTGACGCACTATCGCTCAGGCTATGAGCACCAAGCTAGTGAGCGGGAGGTGAGCAATAATGGATATACATATCATCTGTGGAACTACGCCTTAGGTCATTACGACTACAGACGTGGCTATCCCGAGCGAAAAGTTATCGTACGCTTTACCCAGCAGGGAGGTGTCTCAGATACACCACGGGTCGCTTATTTACACGTCTTAAAGGAGATATATATACCCACTGCCCCTTCTAGAGAGTATGCTTGTCTGTATCAGTGGGGACGCAAAGATCCCTTCTCAACCAAGTACTATCGACTGATCGAAGAAAGCACTAGCGTCACATCGACGATAAATCGAGCCGTGTCTCTCTATGAATCAGTTCGAAATCCGACCTCATTTGTAACCCGTGGAGGTGTACAAGTCTATACATGGTATAAGTGGAGTGAGGTGCGAGGCTATGCACTATGGAATACCCAGCAAGAAGATAAAGTCTCATTAAAGATATCGTATGGTATAGGTCGTAAGAGTGTCTACGACCCATCGCCCGTGGGCTATATAGTTCCTCCCAATGGATTGTGGGGTAATAATATAGGTGTGGCAGAGTGTAGTTACCTAAACGTTGGGCTTATATGGTGTACGGCGGGTGCAGCAATAGGGGATGGAATAAACTATTGGTCTAGCTCTCCATATGTTTATCTTGACCTCAATGAACAGAGCTATGCTCTAATCAAGGATAAGTCGGGCTTTAAAGATGATATGAAAGCAAAGTCTTTTGGTTTTGGCGTTCGACCCATTCGTGAGCAGTGGCCCTAGGAGGGTGTGGAGACAGCATCAGATGACAATAAATGGAGATAATGCCCCATTTGTAGCGACGGCAGACGAACATCTCTGGATCTCCACGTGAGAAATCGAAAATCTCCACGTGGAGAAAAAACATTTCCCACGTGGGCGTGAAATAAAACTTCGGAGGAATCAAATGAAACTTCGGAGGAAATGTTTCTCGCCCACGTGGGGATTTTTTATTCTCCACGTGGGCATTTTCGATTTTCCACGTGGAGGTCTCTGCGAAGTGACAAGAGACAAAAAAGCACCGCCTGCGTAGGAGAGACCTACGAGGACGGTGCTTTAGTTTTGTAGCCTACAGATCGAGTCGGCTTATTGCTTCTTGTCGAGTAGGTTGCGGATCTCGGTCAGCAGCTTGACCTCGTCAGAGGGCTCGGGTGCGGGTGCTGCGGGCTCCTCCTGCTTCTTTCTCAGACTATTGATCGCACGGATCATCATGAAGATGACAAGAGCGATGATGAGGAAGTCGACGATATTCTGAATGAAGAGACCATAGTTGAGCGTCGTGGCTGCAACGATCTCCTCCCCGGCAGCATTGATCTCAGCGGGCTTGATGACCCACTTCAGCTCGGTGAAATTGATGCCCCCAGTAAAGAGTCCGACGATCGGCATCAGGATGTCGTCAACGAGAGAGGAGACAATCTTGCCAAAGGCTCCGCCGATGATGATACCGACCGCCATGTCCATGACGTTGCCACGAAGGACAAACTCCTTGAATTCTTGCTTGAAACTAGCCATAGGGTCGTTTATTTATTGAGTTGATCAATGATTTCGGGGGTGCAAGCACAAAAAGCTGGGATCAGGTTGCGATCGCCAAAGCCGTTGTCTATGCGAGATACATTGACCCAAAACTTATTGTCCTCAAGGTAGGGTAGTGCGAAGGCTGCCTGCTGACGTGTGTAAGCGTGATGCCACTCGTCGGCACAGACCTCGTACTGGGGGTGTGGTGCGTTCTTGATGACGTTGTCCTCTGCATCAGCTTTGCCCGAGGCGATGTCTTGAGCCTCTTGGTAGATCTGATTCATCACAGCGACAAAGCGGTCTAGCTCAGCCTTGCTCTCGCTCTCGGTCGGCTCGATCATGAGCGTGCCGTGAACGGGGAAGGAGACCGTCGGAGCGTGATAGCCGAAGTCCATCAGACGCTTGGAGATATCGCCCTCGTCGACGCCTGCCTGAGCCTTGACGCCCCGACAGTCGAGGATCATCTCGTGTCCGACGAAGCCACGATCGCCCGTGTATACGACGCCATAGTTGTCGTGGAAGCGTGCCTTCAGATAGTTGGCATTGAGGATCGCCATAGCGGTCGCCTGACGCAAGCCTTCGTAGCCTAGGAGGCGAATGTAAGCGTAGGTGATCACAAAGACTCCAGCACTACCGAAGGGGGCTGCCGATACTTGGTTTGTCGCATCAGACCAGCGCTCTACATGCTTGGGTAGATGGGGTACCAAGTGCTCAGTGACACAGATCGGACCGACACCAGGACCGCCACCACCGTGCGGGATCGCAAAGGTCTTGTGCAGGTTCAGGTGGCAGACGTCAGCTCCCATATAGCCAGGGTTGGTCCAGCCTACCTGGGCATTGAGGTTGGCACCGTCCATATAAACCTGCCCACCGATCTCGTGGATGCGGTCGATGATGGTGCGGATATTGCTCTCGAAGATGCCGTGCGTACTGGGGTAGGTGATCATGATGGCTGCGATACGATCCTTGTACTGCTCGGTGAGCTCCATGAAGTGATCCATATTGATGTCGCCATTGTCGGCCGTGCGAACGGTGATCGTGTCAAAGCCTGCCTGTACAGCACTGGCAGGGTTGGTACCATGTGCAGAGGCGGGTAGGATGATGAGGTCACGAGCGCCTTGACCCGTAGCTTGTAGATAACTACGTATGACACGCAGACCGGTGTACTCACCCGCAGCACCGGAGTTGGGCTGGAGCGAAGCACCCTTCATACCCGTAATCTCGCAGAGGAGAGCGGACAGATTGCGTATCATCTCTAGGTAGCCTTCGACCTGATCATCGGGAGCGTAGGGGTGGATATTGGCAAACTGTGGGTTGCTCAGCTGTGCTACCTCTGAAGCTGCATTGAGCTTCATCGTACAGGAGCCTAGCGAAATCATCGACTGAGCGAGCGATATGTCCTTGCGGTCTAGTCGCTTGATGTAGCGCATCAGCTCGGTCTCGGAGTGATACTTCTGGAAGGTCTCATACTGTAGGAAGTCACTCTGGCGAGCGAACTGCTTGTCGAAGTAAACTTTCGTCTCGTCGACCTCAACGCCCTCGATGTCGCCCTCTTTGCCCTGGAGCTGTGCGAAGATGTAGAGGAGTACTGAGAGGTCGCTCTCGAGCGTGGTCTCATCGATGCTGATACCGATGTGACGACCATCCTCGTAGTAGCGTAGGTTGACCTGACAGTCGAGTGCGATCTCACGGAGCTTCTCGGCAGCTAGTCCCTCGGGTAGCTCGATGTATAGGGTGTCGAAGAAGTTGTCGTTGAGCTGCTTATAGCCCATCGCCTCAAGCTGCTCAGCTAGATAGCCTGCATAAGCGTGGATGCGGTGAGCGATGTCGCGTAGTCCTTCGGGTCCGTGGTAGACAGCGTAGAAGCCGCTCATTGTAGCGAGCAGAGCCTGAGCTGTACAGATATTGCTGGTGGCACGCTCGCGCTTGATGTGCTGCTCACGTGTCTGGAGCGCTAGACGGTAAGCGGGACGACCATAGGTGTCCTTGGAGATGCCGATGATACGTCCAGGGATGGTGCGCTTATAGTCCATCGTTGAGGCGAGATAGCCAGCACTAGGACCTCCGAAGTACATGGGGATACCGAAGCGCTGAGCCGAACCGAAGACGATGTCTGCGCCCCACTCGCCTGGAGGTGTGAGGAGCACGAGACTCATCAAGTCGGCTGCTACGGCTACACGTACGCCAGCAGCCTTAGCGCGCTCCATAAAGTCGTGGTAGCAGTGAATGCTTCCCTTTTCGTCTGGGTACTGAATGATAGCTCCGAAGACTTTGTCTGTAAAGTCAAAGGTCTCGTAGTCGCCCACGACGATCTCCATACCTTGCTGGGGAACGCGCGTCTGGATGACTGCCTGCGTAGAGGCAAAAACACGCTTGTCGACGAAGAGCTGGTTGGCACCTGCCTTCTTCTGCTCTCTGGACCGCTCGTTGTAAAGCATGAGCGCCGCCTCGGCGCCTGCAGTAGCTTCGTCAAGTAGCGAGCAGTTGGTCAGAGGAAGTCCTGTCAGATCGGTGATGACTGTCTGGAAGTTAAAGAGCGCCTCGAGACGACCCTGCGATACCTCAGCCTGGTAAGGTGTGTAGCTGGTGTACCATACGGGATTCTCTAGGACATTGCGGATGATAGGCTGTGGGGTTACGGTATCATACCAGCCCATACCGATGTATGAGGTGAAGATACGATTGCGAGACCCTAGCTCGAAGAGATGCTCGCTGAGCTCACGCTCAGTCATCGGCTCGGGTAGATCGAGAGGCTTCTCGAGGAAGATCCCCTCGGGGTATACCTTGTGCATCAGCGCATCTACGCTGTCTACACCGACAACCTTGAGCATCTCAGGCAGGTCAGCCTCGGAGATACCTATGTGACGATAGGCAAAGTTTCTTGTATCCATCTATATTAGTTGATATAAGGGTTATTACTTTTTTCGTTGTATATGGTTGTGTGTGGCCCATGCCCTGGATAAACGATGGTGTCATCGGGCAGGGGACGCAGTTGGGTCTTGATACTGTGGAGGAGCGTCTGGTAGTCTCCGCCTGGTAGGTCACTGCGACCTATGTCGCCTCGGAAGAGCACGTCGCCTGTGAAGACGATCCGCTCGCTCGGGAGGTAGTAAGCGACATGACCTGCTGTATGTCCTGGCACGAAGAGATCGTAGATAGGTATCTCGCCCAGTCGTAGCGGCTGATCGCTCGGCAGTGGACGGATCTGAGAGAGATCGAAAGCTCTCTCTGGTACCTCAAAGCCCCAAGCGCGCATCTGCGCCTCGGGAGAGACCGCCTGCGCTAGCTCGATAGGGTGTGCATACGCCCGTGCCTTGGGAAAGGTCTGGAGCGCCCAGGACAAGCCCCAGAGATGGTCGAAGTGCAGGTGAGTGAAGAGGAGTAGGTCTACGCTTAGCCCCCACTGCTTGATGCGCTGTGCGAGACGCTCCTGCTCGCTTGTGGTGGCACATCCGCAGTCGATGATGGCTGCGTGACCGTCGCTGGTCGAGAGGAGGTAAGTGTTTTCCTGTATGACGTTACATACGAATGTGGCTACTTCGCAGTTCATAAGTTCTTTTCTGTTAGTTGGTTCGTTTGTCCTGCTTAGCGACATAGACGATCCATTTGTCCTGATAGTAGTCGGGGTAGTCCGCGAGCGTGGTGATCGCAGTGAGTTGTGCGGAGACTCCAGACTGAGCGATCTCCTCGCTGAGATCGCCTCCCTTGAGACAGTAGATGCCAGAGCGGGGAGCTTGTGAGCCGTGGAGCATATGCTGCGTGTACTCATAAAGCAGCCCTAAAGGCATCGCAGCGCGTGAGACGATGTAGTCGCAACGGAGCTCGCAGCTCTCGACACGGGTGTGATGCGTAGAGACATTGGTTAGACCTATTTCGTCCGCAATGGCCTGAGCTACGTGGAGCTTCTTGGCAATGCTGTCGATCAGCAGGAATTGGTATTGAGGATATAGGATAGCTAGCGGGATGCTGGGGAAGCCGCCGCCACAGCCTACGTCGGCGATGGTGTAGCTGGTCGGCTCATCAGGCAGAAGCCAAGCGAGCGCCAGTGAGTGCATCACGTGGTGTAGGTAGAGATTGTCTATGTCTCGTCGGGAGATGACGTTGATGCGTGCGTTCCACTCTTTGTAGAGCGGATAGAGAGCGGTCAACTGCTGCTGGGCAGTTGGGGAGAGTGCAGGAAACTGCCTCAGGAGCCTATCCAATTGCTCCGTGGGGGTAGTGCTTGGTGTCGTGGGCATCTCTAAAACGCACAATTAGTAGAGGGAAAACGTTATACGTCCCTACAAATGTACGAAAAAAGAGCACAACCCACAGTCCTGTGAGTTGTGCTCTTGATCTTTTCGTGCTGCACTTCTACTAGAAGTCGCAGTAAAGTGTAGGGAACTGTTTACTCCCTTTAGTCTAGTTAGTCTAGGAAGGTGAGCTGTCCGTCAGCTCCTACATCTAGCGTGATAGGCTTCGTGCGCTCTACGGTGCCAGCTAGAAGTGCCTTCGAGAGCTCGTTGAGGACGAGTCGCTGTATGACGCGCTTGACAGGACGTGCACCAAACTCGGGGTCGTAGCCTCGCTCGGCTAGTAGGTCGATGGCAGCATCGCTGTAGTGGAGCGTCACGCCGTTCTCCTGGAGTGTGCGAGCCACCTTGTCGAGCTGTAGACGTACGATCTGAGCGATCTGAGCCTTCGTCAGCGGTGTGAAGACGATGGTCTCGTCGATACGGTTGACAAACTCAGGACGGATCGTCTGCTTGAGTAGCGTCTTGACCTCCTCCTCGGTACGCTCGATGACCTCTTCACGGTTCTGCTCGTCGATGTGCTCGAAGTTGTGACGGATCAGGTCGGAGCCTAGGTTGCTAGTCATGATGATGATCGTGTTCTTGAAGTTGACCACGTGCCCCTTATTGTCCGTTAATCTACCATCGTCCAGTACCTGGAGGAGTAGGTTGAAGACATCGGGATGCGCCTTCTCAATCTCATCAAAGAGCACAACCGAGTAGGGCTTACGCCTGATAGCCTCAGTGAGCTGACCGCCCTCATCGTAACCGACGTAGCCAGGAGGCGCTCCGATGAGACGAGTCGCACTAAACTTCTCCTGATACTCGCTCATATCGATACGGGTCATCATGTGCTCATCGTCAAAGAGGCACTCCGCCAAGGCTCTAGCTACCTCAGTCTTACCGACACCTGTCGTGCCGAGGAAGATAAAGGAGCCGATCGGTCTATTGGGATCTTGCAAGCCTGCACGACTACGACGCACTGCATCTGCAATGGCGGTGATCGCCTCCTCCTGACCGACGACACGCTTGTGTAGCTCCTCCTCTAGGTTGAGTAGCTTGTCCCGCTCGCTCATAAGCATACGGCTCACGGGGATACCGGTCCAGCGAGCTACGATGTCAGCGATATCTTCGGCTGTCACCTCCTCGGTGATCAGTGCGGTGCCAGAGGCACGCTGCTCGGCAAGCTTCTTATTGATCTGAGCTATCTGATCATCGATCTCCTTGAGTCGTCCGTAGCGTAGCTCAGCCACACGACCGTAGTCGCCCATGCGCTCAGCTTTGTCCGCTTCGATAGATGTCTGTTCACGCTCCACCTTCAGCTGCTGCGCCTCATTGACCAAGTCTTTCTCGCCATGCCACTGAGCGGCCAGAGCATTGCGCTCTTCCTCTAGATCGGCTATCTGCTTGGAGAGTGCCGCCAGCTTAGGCTCATCGTGCTCACGCTTGATCGCCTCGCGCTCTATCTCTAGCTGCTTGATACGACGCTCCAGCTCGTCTAGCTCTTCGGGCATCGAGTCTATCTGGATGCGTAGTCGTGCGGCAGCCTCGTCCACAAGGTCTATCGCCTTGTCGGGGAGGAAGCGGTCGGTGATGTATCGCTCGCTCAGCTGTACGGCAGCCAGTATGGCGTCATCTTGGATACGCACCTTGTGGTGGTTCTCGTACCGCTCCTTCAGTCCTCTGAGGATAGAGATACTGCTCATCTCGTCAGGCTCATCGACCATCACCATCTGGAAGCGACGCTCGAGCGCTTTGTCCTTCTCAAAGTACTTACGGTACTCATCGAGGGTGGTGGCACCGATAGCCCGTAGCTCACCACGAGCGAGGGCAGGCTTAAGGATGTTTGCCGCATCCATAGCACCTTGCGAAGCTCCCGCACCGACGAGCGTATGGATCTCATCGATGAATAGGATCACCTCACCATTGGAGGCGGTCACCTCGTTGACGACTGACTTGAGACGCTCCTCAAACTCTCCTTGATACTTTGCTCCTGCTATGAGAGCTCCCATATCGAGTGAGTAGATGAGCTTGTCCTTGAGGTTCTCTGGCACGTCACCACGTATGACGCGGTGCGCCAAGCCTTCGGCGATAGCGGTCTTACCGACACCTGGCTCACCGACGAGGATAGGATTATTCTTCGTACGGCGGGAGAGTATCTGCAGGACACGACGTATCTCTTCGTCGCGACCTATGACAGGATCCAGCTTGCCCTCACGAGCTCGCTCGCAGAGGTTGATAGCGTACTTGCCGAGTGCGTTGTACTGCTGATCACTTGTTGCGGAGTCTACCTTGCGCCCCTTGCGAAGCTCACGGATAGCAGCCTCAGCGTCAGCGTAGGTCAGACCTGCGTCGAGAAGTAGCTGACGCGCATCACTAGGTACCTTGAGGAGTGCTAGGAAGATGTGCTCCACAGCTATGTATTGGTCACCCATCTCGCTAGCTATCTGCTCCGACTGGGTGAGCACTTGGTTTGTCTGGTTAGAGAGGTAAGGCTCTCCACCAGATACGTGAGGCAGACGCTCTAGCTGCTGCGCTACCGACTGCTCTATCTGATGCATGTAGGCCCCCGCCTTGGTAGCGACATACTCGACGACGTCACGACCCTCACGTAGCAGCGCATCTAGGAGGCATATCGGCTCTAGAGCCTGATGCTCCTGCTGACGCGCTTGGGCGATCATCGTTTGGATCACCCGCTGCGATTTAATGGTGTACTTATCTATGTTCATGTTTTTAAGGTTTGATTTTGACTAACTCAAGCAACAGATGTGCCAAAGGATAGGAGAGTGTGACAAATTGTCTTAGTCGGCTGTTAGCCTTTAGTTGTTGGCTGTTAGCTGCTCGCGATTGGCTGTTAGCTGCGATGTTAAGAGTGAAGACAGAAAGAGAGAGGAGGGGAACTCGCTGAGCTCTCCTCCTCTCTAGAATTATCTAAGGTCGCTTGAGCTACCCTTGGCGGGGTAGTCTGCCAACCATTAGTAGATGACGTCCATGTCTACACGGCGTGCATCGGTACGCTTGGCCGGAGTCGTGTCGACACCGTTATCGTAACGCTTGATAGCAGCTGCGGGTACGCCTGCCTCTTGGAGTGCCTTGATGACACTAGCAGCACGCTTGGCAGCAAGCTTGTTGTTGAAGTCTACGGGGCCATCGATACTAGCATAGCCGTATACGAGTACGAGGGCGCGTGGATCGTTGATGACAAAGTCAGCAACGTTGCGCACAGCCTCGCGACCCTCTGCATTGAGGACGTCCGAGTTGACCTTAAAGAATACGCTACGACTGAGCTGCACGTTGTTGCGTGAGCGGTCTTGGTGGATCACCCGACGGTTATCGTAGTTGTACACAGGAGCCTTTTCAGAAGCCTTCTCTAGCTCGTTCAGCTGATTACGTAGAGCAGCGAGTTGCTGAGCTATCTGATCATCGTCACGCTGCGGATTTTGCTGAGCAGCCTTAAGGCGAGCTAGTTCCTCCTCGAGTGCTTTGATCTTGTCTGCATCGTTAGTAGGCAGAGCTCCTTGAGCGCCCTGAGTTACGACGAGATTACTACCAGCTGGGTAGTATAGTTGTCCTCCGACGTTGATAGGCTGTCCTGGCTGTGTATAGACTGGAGCTGCCTTCATAGCGTTGAGGTTGTGATACTGTAGGAGTAGATAGAGTAGATCTCTGTCCTTATTGTTTGTGATTGTTATGTCACGTTGCTGGGGGCATGCGTCATTCATCTCATCCTCTTCGGCTGCGGTGACTATAGCATTGATGAGCGTGGCTAACTCTTGCTTTGTCATTACCACCTTTTTCTCACGTCGATCACGCTCTCCCTTCTCGACGCGCTCCGTGCGGTCGCGCTTCTGGCGAGGTGCTTGACGTCCATCATGCTGTGCCTCCACAGGAGTGGAGACAGCAGCTGATAGTAGGATCACGCACAGCCCGACTATAAATGATTTCTTAGTCATACTGTTGTAGTGATAAGGGATTAGAAGTAGAAGCGGTATCCTAGAGCTATGCTGTGGTTGCGCCCTGAGGTGCGTATACCATAGTCTAGGAATATAGCACTGTTGAGCTCGGGTAGCTTGTATGAAGTACCTAGTAGGAAGTTAGCACCAAACTGAGTGTCTGTATAGAAGCCGACACCTGCACCTAGGTAAGGTACAAAGTTGCCAAGCTCCTTAAACTGGAAGTTGTAGACGACATTACCAGTAAGACCGAAAGTAGTCTTCTTGCCAAAGCCTACGAAGAACTCAGGAATGAAGTCAAGCTTCGTATTGCTGATAGGCATAAAAGCACGTACACCGACTGCGAATGCTCCAAAAGCATTCTCCTCCTTTGGCTTAACAATGTTTGCACCGACGAGGAGTCCTACAGAGTTTAGTCTGATGAGACTCTTAGAGTTGTTGTCAACAGGTGTAGCGCTGCTATCCATAGTTACAGCAGAGGATGTAGCAGGAGCCTGATAAGCAGGATGCGTAGGAGGTGTCGTTACGACAGTCGTTGCAGGCTGTGTAGCCTGATACTGCTGCATACGAGCATCGTTGGTCTCGATCTTTCTATCGATCGCGTCAAGACGATCAAGGATCTTCTCGTTCTGCTCCGTTAGATCAGAGGTAGTGGTTGTAGTACCGTTCTGAGCCTTTACTTGCTGATTAGCGAGCATCTGCTGCTGAGCGATGTACTGAGGAGAGTTGCCGATGAGGGCATGTACTAGCTCACGCTCTAGTGGAGTGAGTGCGTCATCGTTGGGCTGGCGGTAGACGTTGCCCTTCTGGCAAGAATGACCCTTCTTGCTACGGTTGCGATCGATGATGCGCTGTGCCATATCCTCGATCTCAGATGGAGTCATACGTACATACTCATCGTCACGGTCCTCACCGTAGTATCGGTATTCACGGTACTCGCGATACTCCTTATCGCGCATATCGTTGACCTTGTCTTGAACCTCTTCGTCTTCAACCGTCTCAAACTCGTAGTGACGAGCGGGCTTGCCTAGGTTAAAGCGTACTCCGAGCTGGTAAGCCATATTCTTAGCAACGATCTCAGATCTCTTTGTGACAGAAGCTGTCTTGATGCCAGGAGCTGGGTGTGCGATGAAGTTGGCACTACCGAACACACTGACATAGCGGAAGAGGGGTACCTCTAGACCGACGCCAGCCATACCGAAGACGACGTCATGTAGGTTAGCTTTGTCTAGCTCAGTAGCCTCCTGAGAGAGCTTAGCATCGAGGTAACCAGCACCGAGGTTGACGTAAGGGGTTACACCACGAGGTAGGTTGAGACGGCCGGTGAAGTAACCACCATACATAGCACGCTCCTTGTCGAAGTCGAAGTCGAGTCTCTTGCCAGGCTTACCAGCTTGGTAGTAGAATCCACGTACACCAAAGGTGTTGTTGAAGTCTAGACCTACCTGACCACCATAGAACCATGAGTCGCGGGTGTTCCAGTAAGAGTGGTCATTGAAGTCCACATATAGGATAGAGGGCTCGATCGTGAAGACCATCCCACGGAATCCATTGGAGAAGAAGTCTCTGTAAGCACGGCTTACCTCGTTACCACCTCTGGGGTCGTAGCCACCGAGGTAGAAAGAGAGACCAGCGCGAGCTGAGAAGTTGTTTATCAGAGCTAGACCATGCTTGTCGACCTTCTTACTAGCCTTTGCTAAATTGACGTATGGGTTGAGTAGATCCGTGCGGAAGCCTAGATAGTTACCTGATAGGTTGAGGGCGATACGAGGTGCTAGATTGATCTTAAAGCCTAGTGCTCCAGAGAAGTATAGGTGATCCGTCTTCATCATCTCGATCTTCTTATCAGCGATAGGTAGCTCGTATTTCATGTTTTGGATACCACCTCCGACGAGTAGGTAAGGTGCTAGGATATAGCCATCGAGGAGGTTGAACTTAAGCTCAGCACCATAGCGCTCGATGTCGATCTTACGATCGCTCATCTGATCTTTGAAGATAGGGGCTAATTCCTATTTTGAGGTGCTGGGGAGAAAGCCACACGCAAAAAACTAACTGAAGTGAACGGCGATGCGGTAGAGGAAGAAGTCACTATTTCGGGTTCCATAGTTGATGGCGATAAAGCGTTGGAGGTTCTGGTTGAGTGCTTCTGCTGAAGCGTTGGTCTTATAGCCGAGGAAGTAGTTGCAGATCTCTCCTATGTGCTTGACCATAAAGTGAGCGATGTTCTTGACCTCTTCACATGGACTACTGAGGTGATTAGTGATGATCTCTAGAAGTGCTTTTTTCTTACACTCCAACAGGTGTCGGGAGGGTGTTATGGAGGTACCATTTCGCATAGGACGTTGGTACCACTTCCGTAGCGCTACGGAGAATTTGTACGCTTCTTTGATGTCTGGGAAAAGTCTAAAGAGTAGCCGAGCGCGTAGCTTTTGACTGGCTGTCTGCTCGTTGTGAAGCTTGTGTAGTAACCCTTTGCTGCGCTGGAGGAGCTGTAGCTGGGTATCTCCATTGGACAGCTCTTTTTTGAACTCTTTGAGCTCTTGCTGGATTTTGGGGGCGGGCTGCAGTTTAGACCGTTTGCGACTCGCCTCCTCCAGCTCCCGTTGCTTGCGTAGAAGCTCTTGGCGGTAGCGTATTCTTACTGACTGGACTTGATCAATGATGTTTTTGACAACGTGAAATTTGTCCGCAACTTGATAGGCATTGGGGAAGAGTTCACGAGCCACCCAGTCGTAGTTTGGAGCCATATCACGGGTTACGCAAGAGACTGCGAAAAGTGCTTCTTGGGAGATGTTTGATCTCATTAGATAGACGATCTGGGAGGCTCGGAGCGTGTTGACCATCAGGACGATTTTATTCGTCTCTGGGTTCGACACGATGGTGTAGCAATCCCCGTTGATGTTCTTTTCGTCTATGCAGATGATGGATCCCATATTCTTCTCATTGAGAATGGGGATCTTTAGATCAGAACTTACAGGGCTTTTAGCAGAAGACCCTAGAGATCGTGAGGCTCCAGTCTTCTGCAAATGGCGTTGGTGCCCTGGGCTTTTGTATCCGCTCAAGACATCTTTGTACCAGCGAAAGAGTTTCTTCGAGCTCATCCCCATACAGTAGGCGACTTGCCCGATACTGGTGGGCTTAGACCCAATCAATTTCTTTTAAAAAATTGCCGAAAGCCTTGGTCGCTTTCATGCCTTTTTCATTGTATGAGTAGCTGTTGGAGTAGCTCTTTTCCTCTTGTCGCTGGTCCTGTTTTACCTTCCAGCGACGACGCTTGAGGTAGAGGAAGACCTCCTTGCCCATAGCTGGGAAGGTCTGCAACTCAATGTAGTTCGTATAGCCGTCTAGGACTATGTTTGAAAGATCTCCGTTGACCTCTTTTTTCAACTCTGCGGGGATATGGGCAGCGTCATCTTTCTCTACCATAAAGATGCGGTAAATGCCGTTTTCTTCAACCAACTTCTCGAAGTTAAAGTCTCGGAGAATTTCTTGTGGAGCGAATAGCTCAATCCAATCTAGTTCTTTAGTCATATTTGAGGTGGTAAGGGGGAGGGCGAAAAGCTCTCCTCATTCATTTGGGGGTGCAAGTTAATCAATTCACTTCAGTTAGTTTTTTGCGTGTGGCTTCTCCCCCAGCACCTCAAAATAGGAATTAGCCAAGATAGGATCTACATTCCACTCACCATTAGGATCGCTGAGCTTGGACTTGATGCCAAAAGAGCGATCATAGACACCACGTAGCTCCACGATCGGGCCGAAGCCAAAACCAGCGCGTACGCCCCATAGCATAGCGTTGTCGATGTTGAGTGCATCGTCAAGGAATTCATACTGAAAGCCACCACCGACGGTGATGCTGGCATCCTTGACCTGTGCCTTGGCCCCGTTGAAGCTCAGAAGAGCTACAAGAGCCGTACATAGAAGTAGGATTTTTTTATTCATAGTCAAACTATTAAAGTGGTTGATAATGCTTAGTGATTAGAGTGTAAAATGGAAGATAGTCTCACTGCTCCTCTACCGTGGTAGACACTGTGAATAGACTACTTGCCGAGGGGAGCTGAGCGTACTATCTTAGTGTATTCGCTGTCAAAGGTATGAAAAAGTATTGATACAAAACAACTCTAATTGATCCGAGTTGTGAGAAACTTCCATATCGTAGCTCCTCTAGACGACACTAGAGGTAGCCTCTGGTGACAAAGTTATATTTTGGTTACTCCTTGATATGAAGCCTAATAGAGTAAGGCTAGAGGCCCAGATCTCTTGGTGAGAAAGGAGAATACTCACGTAGAGATGGTGCAAGATACGTCATGTCTCTCTTTCTTCTGCAAAATCTTACGAGTTATCTACATGTAAGGGCGCACGATCGTGCATCTTTATGTGGAGCTAGTTCGTAATGAGATCTGCAGAATCTAGAACCTAGTTGGAGGGGGAACGGAGGCTTTGACGTGAAATGAGTACATTTGCAGAGTAAGAGAAATAGACGGATGATTGACGAACAGACCAAGCAACTGATCATAGATACGGCACGCATCGAAGATGTTGTGTCCGACTTCGTGCAGTTACGGCGCAAGGGGTCGGGCTTCGTAGGGCTGTGTCCATTTCACAAGGATCGTCACCCCTCCTTTATTGTCACTCCGTCCAAGAATATCTGCAAGTGCTTCGCTTGTGGTGCAGGCGGTACACCAATTTCCTTCATCATGAAGATACAGAACTGCTCCTTCGTCGAGGCACTCCGCTACCTCGCTCAGAAGTATAATATCCCCATGCCAGAGCGGGAGATGACCGAAGAGGAGCAGCAGAGAAAGAATGAGCGTGAGGCGCTTTACCTCGCCAATGAAGTGGCAGCAAAATTCTTTACCGAGCAGCTCCTCAGCAGCGAGGAGGGGCTAGATATAGCCTTGCCTTACTTCACGCAGCGTGGCGTTCGGTCGGAGGCGATACAAGCCTTTGGGCTGGGCTACTCACCTAGTGATAGACGTGCTCTGGCGAAGTATGTCGAGGAGCATGGCTACGACATGGAGAGCTTTGTGGCGACGGGGCTGCTTTACGCTCCGAGCGAGGGTCGCCCGAGTGGTGATCGCTATCACGAGCGGGTTATCTTCCCGATATACAATGTGGGGGGGCGGGTCGTCGGCTTCGGCGGGCGCACCATGCGCAAGGCGGACAAGATCGCCAAGTATATCAATTCGCCCGAGAGTATCATCTATGACAAGAGCCGCGAGCTATACGGTCTTTACCAGGCGAAACAGGCCATCGGGCGTCTAGATCGAAGCATCATCGTCGAGGGGTATCTCGATGTGATCGCCATGCACCAAGTAGGGATAGAGAATGTGGTGGCAACTTCGGGCACGGCACTTACGGAGAGTCAAATACAGCTCTTGCGACGCTTCTCTCGTAATGTGCTGGTGCTCTTCGATGGTGATGAGGCGGGTGTCAAAGCGGCACTGCGCTCGATCGATATGCTCCTCGCTGAGGGAATGCAGATCAAGCTCTTGGTACTGCCCGATGGAGAGGATCCCGATGAATTTGTTGCTAAGCGTAGTCGCACAGAGGTGGAGGAGTACTTTGCTGCCCATGAGCAGGACTTCCTTACCTTCAAATCGCAGCTCTACGCTCCGCAGATGGCGAGTGATCCGCAGCTCAAGACGCAGCTGATGCGAGACATCTTGCAGAGCATTGCCACGATTCCCGACAGCCTCGAGCGCATCGTCTACATACAGCAGATGTCTCAGATGTATGGCGTGGCGGAGGATCTGCTCTTGCAGCAGATCAAGCAGGAGCGCTTTAGCCGTGGACGGGTCTATCAGTATGCCCCTCCAGCGGCAGCGACACCCGAGGAGCGTGCTCCTGAGGAGACACCACAAGAGGTCTCGCCTCTAGATGCGCCGATGAGCAATGAAGCACTGGATCTGGTCCGCCTCGTAGTGCGCTACGGAGAGCGGAAGCTAAAGATCTCTGTGCAGGATGAGGAGGCTGGTGAGGGGGCAGAGCCTATGGTGATACAGGTCGCAGTGGCTAACTTCGTCTATCAGGAGCTCAAGCAGGATGATATAGTCATCGAGCATCCGCTTGTCAAGCGCATTCTCAATGATAGCAACAAGATGATGCTGGAGGAGCTGAGCGACTCGGAAGATGGCGAGTCGAAGCATCGCTGTGGCTCTTTTCTTTGCAATTCGGAGGTTCCGCAAGTGGCAGCATTGGCGGTGGATCTCTACGCAACCCCATACAGACTCTCTCGCAAGGCTCGCGAGGAGCTACAGATGCCAGATGACGATGATGAGAAAGTACCCGATGAGTGGGTGCGGGATATGACCTTTAAGGTGCTATACACCTACAAGCTAGCGTACGCTGAGGAGCACTGTCAGCAGATCTCGCAGCAGATACAGGCGCTACAGCAGGAGCACCCAGAGGCGGACTATGAGAGCTACCAGCCACTCCTCCAGGAGCTATCCACATGGCAAGAGATTCGCAAGGCGTTTGCCCAGTTTAGCGGTCAGCGTGTGGTCATTTCGTGAGCTGAGGAGTGTGCGTGAAGAAGTATCCGTTAACCCTTTTACCAATCTAGATAAGAAAGCGCAGTCATGCAGTTTGCCGATATATATGGATACCGAGCCCTCAAGCAGCAGTTCGTACATTTAACCCGATCAGGTCAAATGCCCCACGCTGTGCTGCTCGAGATACAGGAAGGCTACCCGGGGCTTCACCTCGCGTGGGCTTGGGCGCAGTACATACAGTGTCAGTCTCCTACGGACGAGGACTCTTGTGGCGAGTGCGCCTCCTGCAAGAAGGTTGCTGCCAGTGCGCACCCTGATGTTATCTTTGTCTATCCAGTGATCAAAGCAGCACAAGACGAGACCCCCACGGAGCGATACTTCGACGAGTGGCGTATGCTCCTCGAGCGGTCGCCCTACATCACTGAGCAGGACTGGCTCGAGGTGCTAGAGGCGGGCAATAGTCAGCCTGTTATCTACGTAAATGAGATCAATAGTCTCCTGTCTCGTCTCTCAGTCACAACCACCGAAGGGGGCTGGCGCACGATCATCATCTACCAACCTGAGCGCATGAACGATGCAGCGGCCAATAAACTTCTTAAGTCGCTCGAAGAGCCTCCCGCGGAGACGCTCTTTATCCTAGTGTCAGCACACTCGGATCGTCTCCTCGACACGATCCTGAGCCGTGTGCAGCGCTTCGAACTGCCCCCGATGACGGAGGAAGAAATGAGAGAGGCACTGACAGCTCTACACCCCGAGCTGGCGACTGACGCGCTTGAAGCGATGATCCCCCTAGTAGACGGCAATCTGAGCGATGCTCTACGGCTACTCGACAGCTCCGCCTCACAAGACAAACTACAAGAACTGGCGCAGCAGTGGTATGATGCGACATTGCGAGCCGACATCTTGCGCCTGAAGCTACTCAGCGAGGAGGTGGACAAGATGGGACGCGAGGGGGCGGTAGCCTTTCTCAAACTACTGATGCAGCTAGTGGGACGGCAGTGGCACCGTGCGCTCCGTGGCGAGTCGCATGTGGGAGAGCTACGAGTCAACAATAAGGCAATGGGGGCTTGCTATCGGCTCCTCGAGGAGGCGATGCGAGAGATCCGTGGTAATGTGCTGACGAAGATGGTACTCTTCGACACGTTCCTGCGAATGCTGCTTGCGCTGCGCAACTAAGGCTACTCGGGATGTCAGAGCAGACGCTACGCCACCAAGGTCTGGACCTCTTACGGCTTCTTTCGGTCGTGATGGTGATCGGCATCCACACGGCTGGGGGCTACTTTATGGGAGAGTCTTTGCGGTCAGAGTGTTGGCAGGCCGCTCCATGGTATGCGCTTTCGGTGGGTGCCGTGCCGCTCTTTGTGATGCTGAGCGGAGCCTTCATGCTGTCGCCTGAGCGGCAGATCGGGGGCTTGGCACACTTTTACAAGCGTAGCGTAGGGCGCAAGATACTCTTGCCGCTACTCGTTTGGTCGGTGGTTTATTACTTCTGGCACTGTGCTAAGGAGCAGGCGTGGATCGCCTTCCAGTGGTATCATTTGTGGTATCTTGTGATGCTGGCAGGTCTCTACGTGGTGACTCCTATGCTGCGCTGGCTCTGTGAGCGGATCGAGCGTAGCGATAGTCCCACCTATGGGGGCAATCGAGGACTACTGATCTTGACGCTCGGGAGCTATCTCGTGGCGCTTATGGTAGATGTTTACTACCGCTCGTACGGCATTCAGCAGATCTGCCTACTCTGGTGGGTGCAGTACCTTCCTTACTACCTAGCGGGCTCTCTGATCTCTCGCACCATTAGTCGGTTGCCGAGCAAAGGCTGGCTCTTGGCACTCTTCATCGGGAGTATGTTGCTACACGGAGCTCTGCTCATTTACGTGCCTTACCAATTGTTAGGGCGGGTGGGTGTCAACTTCTTTCCGCTGGTCGTCCTTAAGGTTGTCGCGCTCTTTGCCCTCTGCTACCGATGGCGCCCCACGGTACGTCTCTTCGTCTCGACAAGTAGGCTCTATCCCTATGTGATGGGGGGCTACCTGGTACACTTTGCGGTGCTGCAGGTCGTCTTCAAGCTGTTCGAGCTATTCCTCCCCTCACTGACCGCTTGCCCTGCCGTAAGCGTCCCGCTGCGCATACTCCTCATAGCACTCATCTCACTAGGGGTCACCGCTTTGATCCGCAAGGTGCCACTACTACGATCACTGGTCTAGAGGAAAAGCCTTTACAAGACAGCAATGATTTCGTATCTTTGCGAAGTAACCAATCAATAGAGCAAACCGAATAGATATATGTTTAGTGGAATAGTAGAAGGTATGGCACAGGTGCGCCGCCTAACCCGCGAAGGAAGCAACCTGCACATCACACTCGCCTGCGACTTTGCCGCAGAGCTACAGATAGATCAGAGCATCGCACATAATGGCGTCTGCCTCACCGTCGTCTCGCTCGAGGAGGGGGGCTACACGGTGACCGCCATTCAGGAGACACTCGACCGCAGCAACCTGGGCCTCCTACAGGTGGGTGACTATGTCAACGTGGAGCGCAGTATGATGCTCGGTGGTCGTCTGGACGGTCATATCGTGCAGGGACATGTGGATCAGACGGCTCGCTGCACGGCTATCCGTGAGATGGAGGGCAGTCACTACTTTACCTTTGCCTATGAGGTGGATCGTGAGATGATGCGCCAGGGATATATGACGGTCGAGAAGGGCTCCGTGACGGTCAACGGCGTGAGCCTCACCGTCTGCAATTCGCAGGAAAACTCTTTCGAGGTAGCGATCATCCCCTACACACTAGAGCATACTAACTTCGGTTACTTGAAGGAGGGAAGCGTGGTCAACCTCGAGTTTGATATCTTAGGCAAGTATATCGCTCGCCTACGTTCGTTTGACTAAATCCTTGTAGCTATGAATCCTGAAGATCTATACGCTCTCTATCGGGAGCGTCAGAGCGATCGCAGATTTGCTGACCGCCCTGTACCGCAGGAGGTGCTGGAGCGTATTCTGAACAACGCCCTGCTGGCTCCCTCTGCGACCAATCAGCAGCCCTGGAGTATCGTAGCAGTTTCTGAGCCAGAGGCTGCGCAGCGTGTAGGGCAGGCGGTCATCAAGGGGGTGACCAATATGAATAAGTTTGCCCTCGAGGCCCCCGTACACCTACTGATCGTAGCGGAGCGTGGGCGCTGGGTAGCCCGCATGGGTAGCCGCGTGATGAAGGTGGACTATCGACCCATAGATCTAGGTATCCTCGTGGCACACATCGTCCTCGCAGCTCAGGCGGAGGGTGTCGGGAGCTGCATACTAGGCTGGATCAACGATACTGCCGTGCGCAAAGAGCTGGGCATACCAGACAAGCGTCAGGTGGTTCTAGACATCCTCATTGGCTACTCGGAGCAGCCGACCCGTGAGAAGAAGCGCAAGAGTCCCGATGAGGTGATCCACTGGAACAAGTGGTGAGCCCCTCAACGCTGCAAATCTTACGGGTAGCAATTTGTACTCGTCTCTAACCTCTAATTCGATAGCCACGTGGAGAATGACAAATCTCCACGTGACTATTTTTCATTTTCCACGTAGGGGAGAATCATTTCCTCGGACATATTATTTGATTCCTCCGAAGTTTCATTTCTTGCCTACGTGGAGAATTTTTATTCTGCACGTGGAGATTTGGAAATTGCCACGTAGAGATCTGCTTTTTCTGAAGCTAAAGCGTCTCGGGGCATAGGAGTGTCTCTTTATGTTGTGTCAGTCTAGAGCCTCCCAGCACCTGACATAAGAGGAGACTGTTGCATAAAGGCGAATCGCTGTGTTGCTTTCGGGATTCGGCTTCGGTCACATACGGAGGTATGCTCCCTTCAGACCTCACCCTCAGCGCCTTGCGCTTCATCCTTTCTGCAAAGTCTAGACAATCTTGCAAGCAAGATTGTGAGACTGTTGACTTTTGCAACAGTCTCAAGAGGTCCTGTCGAGATATTGGGCCAAAAAAGAGAGAGTCTCTACCGCTGTAGCGATAGAGACTCTCTTCTTTAAGTGACTATTTGTTAGGAGGACTGGTTACTTTGCCAGCTCCTTCTTACGTACTTCGTACTCCTTGAGACCGCCCTTGAGGAAGTCGATATAGTTGCTGATATTGGTATCATGTGCATACGATGCACTCAGCGGGTTGCCTTCAGGATCGATTGCGATGTAGTAAGGCTGTGCATTGGCGGCAAACTTGCTACGTTGCAGGTAGCTCCACTTGTCGCCGACGGTGCGGAGCTTCTTGACAGAGCCGTTTTCCTCTACCTCAATGACGTTAGGCAGAGCGGTCTTATCATCGACCATGAGGGTGATGAGGATATAGTCATCCTCGAGGAGCCCCTTGACAGTCGGGTCGATCCATACGGAGTTCTCCATCTCACGGCAGTTGACACAGCCGAAGCCTGAGAAGTCTAGTAGAACCGGCTTTCCCGTCTCCTGAGCATAGCGCATACCAGCGTCGAAGTCGTCAAACTTAGCATGCACCTCACCGTCGTATAGGTTGAAGTCTTGCGTGTAGAGTGGCGGAGCAAAGGCGGTGATAGCCTTGAGCGGAGCGCCCCATAGACCAGGGATCATATAGACGGAGAAGGCTAGGGAGATGATCGCCATAAAGAGGCGAGAGACGCTGATTTTCTCCAGAGGCGTGTCGTGCGGTAGTCGGATCTTGCCGAGGAGATAGAAGCCTAGCAGTGCGAAGATGATGATCCAGAGTGCTAGGAAGGTCTCACGGTCTAGGATACCCCAGCCGTAAGCGAGGTCGGCGACGGAGAGGAACTTGAGCGAGAGTGCCAGCTCGAGGAATCCGAGGACCACCTTGACTGAGTTGAGCCAGCCTCCACTCTTTGGCATGTTTTGCAACATGTTGGGGAAGATAGCGAAGAGCGAGAAGGGTAGTGCTAGTGCTAGTGCAAAGCCGATCATACCGATGGCCGGAGCGACGATCTCGCCTGAGGTACCAGCCTGTACGAGGAGGGTACCGATGATAGGACCTGTACAAGAGAAGGAGACGAGTACGAGGGTAAACGCCATGAAGAAGATGGAGAGTAGACCCGTGGTGCTGTCTGCCTTAGAGTCCATCTTGTTGGTCCACTTAGCAGGTAGAACTAGTTCGAAGGCTCCAAAGAAGGAGACGGCGAAGAGAACTAGGATGAGGAAGAAGATGATGTTAAAGACCGCATTGGTTGCTAGATTGTTCAAGGCACTAGCGCCGAATATAGCGGTGATGATCAGTCCTAGAGCTACATAGATGACTATGATGGAGAGCCCGTAGATCATCGCATCTCGTATAGCAGCTTTGCGAGACTTGGTGCGCTTGAGGAAGAAGCTCACGGTCATCGGGATCATAGGCCATACGCATGGGGTGATGAGCGCAATGAGACCTCCGAGGAAGCCGTAGATGAAGATGTACAGAAGACCTGCGGTAGACTGCTTCTGGTTGCGATCGCCATACGCCTTGAGCTGATCTACGACGGGTGCCCAGTAGCTGGACTCTGAGACACTCGTTGAGGTAGCCCCAGCGGAGAGTGTGTCCGTTGTGGCGAGCAGTGCTGTCTCTGTACTATCTGTCTCAGCTTCAGTAGAAGTCTCCTCGTTAGTTGTCTCTGCGGGTTCGGTTGCAGCGACAGCGAGCATGGACTTGGAGAGTTGCTTCGAGTTAAAGCTAAAGTCGTAGTCTACCTGCACACAGTTGTCTTGGCAGGCTTGTCCCTTGAGGTAACCCTCATAGACGAATGCTTTGGGATCGGTGATCTCTAGCTGCTGAGAGAAAGTAACGGTCCCCTCAAACTCCCTTACCTCTACTTGGAAAATGTCGTCGATGTAGCTTTTGGGTTGTTTGTTAGCCTTGAAGCCGCCAAGAGCTTTTGCTCCGACCAGCTTGTCGGTGTGAAACACGAGTGGTACGGGGCCCCCTTTTGGAAGGTTCTGATCGTAGAAGTGCCAGCCGTTGTTGATGCGGGCTGTGATGGAGACGATCGCTCTCTGCTTACCATCGTCAGTAATCTTGTGAGAGAACTTGACGGGGGTGACCATGCCACCAGATTGTGCTACAAGGCTAGGAGCCGTGGCAAAGAGAATGCTAAATAGCAGGAGTATATACGCTATCCGTTGCTTCATAATTTATCAGAGTAATACTAGTGTGATTGTTACTTATCAGTGAGTTTTTATGCTTTTAGATGACGCTGTCTCCTCCATGAGAAGAGCCTCTTTTTGGGCTGCGGTGAGACGAGTCTGTGAGATCTTGTCTAGGTTGACAAACGGGGTGTCTAGGGTGAACTGCATCTTCTGTCGCCTTATGGGGTGGAAGATGGTTAGCTCGGTGGCTCGTAGCGCTAGGTACTTGCTGAGCTCTGGCGCGATGGACTCACTGGCGCGATGATCCCCAAGGAGCGGGTGCCCTATGCTAGCGAGCGTGGAGCGGATACTGTTATTGCGTGTGAGTAAGGAGAGCTTTACTCTCGTGATATAAGGACCCGTGGTGAGGACCTCGTAGCTAGCTCTAAAGGTAGCGGGCTTACTATCTCTAGTGGACGACCTAGCAGTGCGTCGCTTGTTGGGACCTCTCTTCTTGTCCTTTGTCGGGCGGGTCGTTAGCTCTCCACTGCTGGTGTCGAGAGCGCCTAGGATGACTGCCTCAAAGCTGTTGGAGAGGACGAAGCTACGCCACTCGGCTAGTAGGTCTTGCTGTAGCTGTCGATCACGAGCTACGATGATGATGCCCTCGGTGTCTCGATCGAGACGGTTCAGGAGGAAGATCTTTTCGTTGGGATCGACCTTCTTGAGATGATGCGTCACGACCTGAAAGAGACTACTCTTGCTAGCTCCTCCGACGGAGATGGTAGGGATGCCGGGACGCTTGTGCAAGACAATGAACTGCTCGTCGCGATACAGCTCCTCTATGAGCGGATGCTGAACCGCCTCGGCAGTGCCTATATTGTAGATCTCTATGGTGTCTCCGGCGATGACGGGTGCATCAAACTGAGTAGTGGTCACTCCTGCCAGCAAGACGCATCGATTGCGCAGATACTGCTTGACAGTGGTGCGACTTAAATCTGGAAGTAGTGCGAAGAGTAGCTCGAGGAGTGCTCCCGACTCCTTCGCTGTGAAGGTATAGATACACTCACGTTGAGGAGCTTTTCTGATATTCTGAGCGGGTTTTGGAGGCATAGAGAGAAATTAGTCTGCTTGATGATCCTTTTGATTGCAAGGCTTATGATATAGGAGGACTGTATTCGAGTAAAGCAGTAAAACAGAAGCAATCATGAGTACGAGTCTCCAATATGACTGATCTACGATGAAAAGGTAAGACCCTGCGACAAAGAGGACTCCCGCTAGGAGTGCTATACCTCGTAGTCGCTTCGTACGGAGGTCTACACCATTCTTGTCAACGAGTGCTTGACTCATTGTGTAGAGTAGCGATCCAGCCATAAGCAGATAGCCAAAGAGTACTCCAGGATAGAAGAGATGTAGGAGTAAGCTCATAAACATAAGAATGAGCCCAAGCTTAAAGCAGAGATTGATCGCCCGTTGACGCGAGGATGCTTGCTGAGACATAGAGTGCTAATTAGAAGGGTATGGGTCTAGAAGGTTAAGTGAGCTCATTTGTCCTCATCGTCCTCTGAGACGGGCCTATCCTTGATGATAAAGACGACCTCATCAGGTCGTTGCATACGATACTCTTCACGAGCAATACGCTCTAGCGAAGCTTTGTCCTGCTTATAGCTGTCTATCTTCAGGCTGTCACTACGGTATGCCTCTTCGAGTCGCTTACACTCATCGGTGAGTGTCTGAATGCGATGCGAGTAGCGGAGCTGCTTGCCGAGGTTGGAGTCGCTTATAACAAAGGTATAGAGACCCATTCCCAAGACGATTAAGCCACAGAGGAAGGCTTGTGCCCGCTTGGGATGCTCAGCACTTAAGCGCTTGATATGACCTTTGAGGCGACCTATAAGCTCTTTGATAGAGGCCATAGCTTCTAGATGAAGTTGGTAAGAGGTGAACTATATGACGTGAGAAAGCGTCGGCTAGCGTATATCAATTGATGAAGAGCGATCACTCTGCGAGTCGAGGACACGAGGAGAACCGTAGATGGTGAGCTCAGAGGCTCCGGCTAGCTTATAGCGCAGGTTACCGCTATTGCGAACCTCTGCAGAGGAGGCACCAGCTAGTGAGATGTCTAGATCTGAAACGGTTAGCTCCTCGCCATCAATCTCAGAGGCACCTGAGAGTGTAGCCTGCAGGTTGGTGATACTGCCTTTTAGCTCACTGCTTGAGCTGCCTGAGAGCTGCATGGTCAGCTGGCTTAGCTGATTAACGATCAGATCGAGTTTGGAGGCTCCTGTTAGGTTTGCCATAGCTCGCTTGGCCTGTATACTACCTGATACTTCACTTGCTCCAGAAGCTTCGAGGCTCACCTCGTCAGCTACGATAGCAAGATCCTCTATCTCTGAGGAGCCTGACAGATGAGCTGTGAACTGTGGTGCCTCAAACTGCCCAATGAAACAAGCCTCCGTAGCTCCCGCCAAGTCCATCTTGGTGATGTAGGGCATCGTGATATGGATGGTGATGTCGTCAGAGTCAAAGGGGTACTTGACATCTTGCTGCAAGCTAATGTAGAGGGTCTCACCCTTCTGTTCGATCTTGACATCGTCCTTATATTTCTCGGGAGCAGAGATAGACACCGAGTACTCAGCGCCCTGCGTGATCTCGAGGTCGAGACCGCGATTAGCATTGATCGCCGTGAAGTCCCTGAAGTTGACCTCTTGTTGTGTCATCGCCTTAGAACCTTTCTTGTAGACGCAGCTAGAGGTACAGCATCCACAGAGGATGACAAGAAGGAGCAGAGAAGGGGTTAGTATAGATTTGTAAGACATAACTGGATCCATCAATAGTTTGATATGAGGAACTTTAATTAGTTGTACCTTTGTCAGGTACTTCCTACTGGTCGTCAAAGGTAACAAATTCTCTCATAAGATGCTCTATTTGTAACTATGAAATATTTCTCTAAGATCTTTATCTGCTCATTGTCACTCCTCAGCCTTCTTTCTGCTAAAGGACTGAAGGGTGCTGACGTGCCACCTATTTATAGCGACATGTCTGAGTCTTTTATGCAAGCTCCTGACACGCTTGCCGAAGAAGATATCGTCAGTATACTCCTACCTGAAGTAAGAGTCTCGGGGACCCCTCATAAGCCTCTCACTAAGTCTGAGCGCTACGCCTATTGGCGTCGTGTGCGAGATGTCAAGAAGGTGCTACCTATCGCAGAGGAGCTTAGCGGGATGATTATTGAGACGTATGAATATGTAGAGACTTTTCCCACAGAGCGTGAGCGCCGTGAGCATTTGTCTCGTGTCAAGAAAGAACTGGTCAAGGAGTATACGCCTCGCATGAAGGATCTGACCCTCGGACAGGGGCTGCTCCTCATCAAGTTGGTGAATAGAGAGACGGGCTCTACGGGGTATGAGATTGTTAAGTCGATCTATGGCGGATTCACCGCTACGTGGTACAATGCTTTTGCAAAGCTGTACGGGGGCAACCTAAATATGAAGTTTGATCCTGAGCATGTAGAGGACGATGCTGTCACGGAGCGCATCATCTACCTATGGAAAAACGGCTTGCTCTAGCACGAGCCCTTCCTTACGAGCCTTTTACTAGTCGAAGCACTCGGTCTCGCTGGTAGGTGACCGATTGATGTCCGTCGATCCAGTGTATGGGTAGTCCTCGGCGTGTCATACCTCGGAACCAAGTCATCTGTCTCTTAGCAAACTGATGAATAGCGGTCGCTAGCTGCTCCTCCATCTCTGAGTAGCTGAGCTTACCTTGTAAATATAAGGTGACGAAGCGATACTCTAGACCATACGCTATGAGGGTGTCCGCGGGAACATGCTCGTCGAGCAGGCGCTCTACCTCAGCAACCATCCCCTCCTCTAGTCTGCTCCGCAGTCGCTGGTCTATGCGTCGTATGATCTCTTGACGAGCTAAGCGTAGCCCGATGATGAGTGGTGGTTTCTGTTGCTTAGACTCACTAAGAGCCTCTTGGTAGGCTTGATACTGCTCAGGATACTGCGCATAGTGCCGTGCCACCTCAATGGCTCGGATACACTTACGTGCTGAGCTTAGGTCTACATGCTCTATGCGTGGATAGCGACTAAGTATAGCTCGCAGGTCGGCTAGACTAAGCTGCTCTAGCTCCTGTCGCAGCGCGGTGTCGGGCGGCACTCGGTGCATAGGTCTCGTCTGTAGCACCTGCTCGACATAGAGTCCTGACCCTCCGACGAAGATCGGCTTGAGTTGTTGAGAGACGATCTCATGGTACGCTTCGTCAAAGAGGTGCACATACTCAAAGAGGTTGAACGGATACCCCGCCGGGACAATATCGATGAGGTAATGAGGTATGGAGCCACGCTCCGTGGTATAGGCATCTAGATCCTTGCCAGTGCCTATATCCATACCGACGAAGACTTGCCTGCTATCACCACTGAGTATGGCTCCATGCAGCTCCTCAGCTAGAGCCACGCCTAGAGCTGTCTTACCGCAAGCGGTAGGACCAACGACTGTGAGTAACTCGGGGTAGTACACTAAATATGATACTTCGGCGAGGAGGAGCTATCTACTGATCAAGGATCACACGCTCTGCTGATCAGAGAGGGTACGCATTAGGTGCGATCCTTGCGAATGACATCGTGTGCGCCTCCCTCGATGATAGAGGTTGAGGAGACAAGTGTCAGCTTAGCATTCTTACGGAGAGACTTCAGATCGACTGTGCCACAGCTACTCATCGTAGCTTTGATCTTGCTGAGCGTCTGATCGAGTGTATCCTTCATCGGACCAGCGTAGGGGACATAGCTGTCGACGCCCTCCTCAAACTTCATCGTCGTGGAGGTTCCTCCGCCGTCATATCGCTGCCAGTTGTGAGCACGGTTTGACCCTTCGCCCCAGTACTCCTTGACAATATTGTTGCCGATGCGGAGCTTCTCTGTTGGGGACTCGTCGAAGCGAGCGAAGTAGCGTCCCATCATAAGGAAGTCGGCACCCATAGCCAGCGCGAGCGTCATGTGGTAGTCGTGTACGATACCACCATCGCTACAGATAGGTACATAGATGCCTGTCTCATGGTAGTAGTCGTCACGTGCTTTGGCAACGTCGATAACCGCCGTAGCTTGCCCACGTCCGATGCCCTTTTGCTCGCGTGTAATGCAGATAGAGCCACCTCCGATGCCGACTTTGACAAAGTCTGCGCCAGCCTCTACGAGGTAGCGGAAGCCCTCCCGATCGACCACATTGCCTGCGCCTACGATGACGCTGTCGCCATACTGCTCACGTATCCAAGCGATGGTCTCCTGCTGCCATACAGAGAAGCCGTCAGACGAATCGATACAAAGCACATCAGCTCCTGCCTCTACTAGCGCTGGTACGCGCTCCTTGTAGTCACGGGTGTTGATGCCGGCACCGACCATCAGCGTCTTGTTGTGCGGGTTCTGTAGCTCGAGTGGGTTCTCCTTGTGACTATCATAATCCTTGCGAAATACGAAGTAGCAGAGTCGCTGCTCCTCATCAATGATCGGGAGCGCATTTAGCTTGTGCGCCCAGATGATGTCATTTGCCTCGCTTAGCGAGATCCCTTTGCATCCTGTGGTCAGACGCTCGAAGGGCGTCATAAAGTCAGCCACCTTGCGATCCAGTGAGTCTGTCGATAGTCGGTAGTCTCTACTGGTGACGATGCCGCATAGTACGCCATCAGGCGTGCCATCATCAGTCACACCGATGGTAGAGTGCCCCATACGCTGTGTGATAGCTAGCACATCAGCGAGCGTATCTTTAGGACTAACGTTGGCATCGCTCCGTACGAAGCCCGCCTTAAACTTCTTGACACGAGCTACCATCTCTGCTTCCTCCTCGATGGGTTGTGACCCAAAGATGAAGGATAGTCCACCGTTTCGTGCTAGTGCGATAGCCATCGTGTCATTGCTGACGCTCTGCATGATAGCCGATACGAAAGGTATATTAAGATTGATGCGAGACTCTTCCTTTGCAGGGCTATACTTAGCCAGTGGGGTGCGTAGGGAGATCTTGTCCACAGTGCACTCGGGCGTTGTCAGTCCTGGGATGAGTAGATACTCGCCAAAGGTGTGTGACGTGTCAGGGAAGATGATTGCCATAAGAAAGCGAATGAATAGTGGTGGGTGAATGGTGTAAGCTCCTACGAGAGCTATCTAGATAGGCGTTTGTACTAGCGTAGTCTATTGGAGGCTCGTACGAGGATGTCATCCTTGATGATATTGCGCATAGCCAGGTACTGACACAGTAGATTGATGATCGGCAGTATGATCCAAAACCGTATCTGGGTCGTCGCCTGCATGAGATCAGTCTGTCGCCAGAGCATATAGCCGAAGGCAACGATAGCAGCCACCATCAGGAGGAGACCGATGATCGTCAGACGTATCTGTAACTTACGTCTCTTGTAGAGGAAGATTGTCACAAAGGAGATGATCGTCACCAATGAGGTCAGAACGAACGAGACTAGATTAAAGTACTTAATACTAGTCCACCCACTGACGATGAGCCCTGTAAAGTTGGCTGCATAGATAGTCTCCGGATCAGACTGTGTGACGGTGAAGAGCGTGAAGAGCAGTAGTAGGGTTGCGGTCACCCCACTGAGAAATAGGTATAGAGTCTGAATGCGTTGCCACATAGTGAAGGTACGATCTAGAGGTTTGCCTTACTTAGTCTTGTGACTCCTCATTTGGCAGACGATAGTACACCTCACCATTGAGAAACTCGGTGGTGGCTACGAGCGTTGATTTGGGTAGTTGCTCGTAGTACTTAGAGATCTCAATCTGCTCTCTATTTTCCGTTGGAGTCTCATCGAGATTCTCTTGGTAGCTGGCAACCTCTTGTATCTTCTCTCGTATCTCGTCACGCATCTCTACGGATAGCTGGTTAGCACGCTTAGAGATGATACGGACAGTCTCGTAAATATTCCCAGTCTGCTCCCAAAGCTCTGGAAGGGAGCGGGTGATCGTAGTCTGTGGTACGGATAGCTTCTTATTTTTTGTTGTCATAATGCGAAATTGGAGTCTTAGTATGTGAGTATAGTGCAGGCGGAGGAACCCCTCCGTCATGCAGCCATTGTCTAGCTGACGATCATGCGCTGTGCACGATCACGTAGGGTCTTAGCACGCTTGATGTGCTTCCCATCGGGGAAAGCATTCTCATAGTTATAGTAAGCATCTATGACCTCGCGTAGTCGCCCTTGCTTCTTGCTCTCTACACTATTGATCGCCTGTTGATAAGAAGCCTCCACAATGATAAAGAGTAGATCTTCACGATGCTTGGTGTAGGGGTAAGATTTGAGCGCATTGCGAGCCGTGATGATGGCTGAGATGTAGTTGTTGCCTAGATAAGTGCCTAGATTGTAGTATAGGTCAGCCGTGTTTAGCTCTTTCTTGGCTAGGTTATCTTGCAGATCGAAGAGCATCTGCTCGACCTCCTTACGATGCTCATTCTGAGGATAAGTCTCTAGGAAGCTCTGTAGCTCCTTGAGCGCACTATAAGTGACAGACTGATCTAGGCGTGGGTCGGGAGCTATACGATAGAGTGCTAGTCCCGTCTTGTAGTGTGCCTCTGTGGCTCGCGGATCTTGTGGATACTTGGTGTATAGCCTACGAAAGTACTCGGCAGCACTAGACTCTTGCTTGTTTTGTAGGAGTGCGTCGGCCATGATGTAGAGAGCCTGTGCGCCCTCCTGCGTGCCTTCGTAGTGAGGTAAGACATCGACCATGAGCTCAGCCACGCGGCCATACTTACCCTCGTTGTAGTACTTCTTGGCATAAGAGTAGCGGAGCGTGGGGTCTTTGGACTTCTGTATGCGCATATACTCAGCGCAACTACTAGTGAGCAGGAGCCAGCTGAGAGCTAAGAGGCTGAGGAGCGTTTGTCTTGTCATACTTAATACCTACAGGATACCATTGCACGCAAAGGTACGAAAAAAGAGATTAGAACGAGATCGCTCATAGTCCCCGGTTATAGAAAAATGGAAGATACCCTAACCGTCTCATCGATGAGTCGGCTAGGGTATCCTTGTATAGATTACCTGCGTCTAGAAGGTGTAGAGCGAGCTGATAGACTCGTGGCTACAGACGCGACGGATAGACTCGGCAAAGAGCTCGGCGACGCTGATGATGCGCACCTTCTCGCTCTTCTTAGAGTAGGGGATTGAGTCGGTGAAGATCATCTCTGTCAGACCAGACTGATCAATGCGCTTCGTAGCTGGATCGCTCATGACGGCATGAGTCGCAAAGGCTCTGACAGACTTAGCGCCATGCTCTAGCATGAGGTCTGCAGCCTTGGTCATGGTGCCAGCGGTATCGACGATATCATCGACGAGGATTACATCCTTGCCTGTGACATCACCAATGATCGTCATCTCGGCCACCTCGTTTGCCTTAGCGCGACGCTTGTGGCAGATGACCATAGGTACGCCAAAGTGGCGTGCGTAGCTGTTGGCACGCTTTGTACCACCCACGTCAGGGGTAGCGATGCAGAGGTTGTCCACGGGTATGTTGTGCTCAATATACTCTGTGAAGACGGTAGAACCATATAGGTGGTCTACTGGAACGTTGAAGAATCCTTGTATCTGGTCTGCGTGTAGATCCATCGTGATGAGGCGGGTGATGCCAGCCACGGAGAGTAGGTCGGCAATGAGCTTAGCGCCGATGGAGACACGAGGCTTATCTTTGCGATCTTGTCTAGCCCATCCGAAGTAGGGTATGACCGCTGTGATGTAGTGTGCGGAGGCACGCTTGGCCGCATCGATCATAAGTAGGAGCTCCATGATGTTGTCGGCATTGGGATAGGTCGACTGGACGAGGAAGAGGTCCTTGCCACGGATGCTCTCTTCGTAGGATACGGCAAACTCGCCATCGGCAAAGTGCTCGATACGCATTTTGCCCAAGGGGCAGCCCAGTGAGTCACAGATCTTCTCGGCGAGGTTCTGAGAGGCTGAGCCAGCAAATACTAGGTAGGGTAGTTCGTTCATTATGTTATCAGTATAGAGACAATCAGTGGCACAAAGGTACGACTTTAATAATAAACGGCGGTTGCGATGCTTCGCTCCTCAACTTCGCACATCTCACGAAAAACCCTTCTGTAGGCTCTAGAAGCACTAGACCTACTAGGAGTACTAGTGCCACTAGCCCCCCCCCTAATCTCTAATTTCTAACTCGATAGCCACGTGGAAAATTCTAAATCTCCATGTGGAGAATGACCCTTTTAGTTCTTCAATCATTTCCTAGCGTCAGTAATTCTCTTTTATAAGCCGTTAGCTCTAGAATTTATCCCGTGTTCTAAGGTAAGAGTAACCAGAATTTTGCGTATTTTGTTTGGAGGGTGTATATATTTATTGTACCTTTGTGGCGGAAAGGTGGTTTTCTATCGTGACCACTCTTAGAGAAATGTTCGGGATGCTCGGGCAGTGTCTCGTAAACTAGAAGAAGATAGATCAGTATAATAACACACTAGCAAATACAACGGATTTACCACTCATCGCTTTTCCGATTTTAATTCCGATTTTCTACGTAGGGCGGCTTAGTGTACCCTTCTCTGGTCGAAGGCTCCTCTAGTTGAAATAAAGTAGGTCAAAAGTTTGGTAGTCTCGAATATTTTCCGTATATGAGAGAGAGAGAGAGAGAGAGAGAGAGAGAGAGAGAGAGAGAGAGAGCATCTCTATGCATCTCATCTAGAGCTTGATACAGGTCTTCTGAGGTCGCACGCGACCCTCAGAAGCGGCTCCTTATACGCACTCTATCGATCTGCTTTTTCCTCCTTATCTCGTCTGGTTACCATATCGACAGGCGAGGCGTCTTCTAGTAGCAACACTCTTTTCATAGACTCTCTTCGTCCGAGAGGCAACTCCTCGTGGGTGTATGTGGGCAACCATCGTACACCCACTTTTTTGTCTCTTGGTCGTCGTGGTCTATGCCATACAATAATACATATAGGAGTGCGACATCGCATCTCCTGCCTCAACTCGTGGATTCGTCAAGTAGCGGTAAGCTGATGAGCCGTCCGATACTTGAGAGGCTTCGAGATTGTGTGCGTTTATGGTCGTCTGATATCCTTTATAAGCTGATTTATGGTAAGCAGGGTGGGGCGCATTGTAGTTTCCATAGAGATATGGTTAGCTACTATGCGCTCCACGCTGCATGCCTATGAGATCTGATCCTTACAATAAGCTATTATGAAACGAATCCTACTTATCATCTCGTTGCTGACCCTTCTGTCCCTCACCGTGAGCGGACAGCAGGTTGGTGTGCAGACAAACACCCTCTACTGGGCAACAACGACCCCCAATGCAGGGGTAACCTTAGGTGTCGGAGAGCAGTGGAGCCTCAGCTTGCATGCTGGTTGGAACCCTTGGCGCTTCAGATCCTATGACCACCCCGAGAGTGGAGAGCGCGTCCACCCCAAGATGTTTCATTGGACGCTGATGCCCGAGGTTAAGTATTGGTTCTGCCGACGCTTTGAATATTGGAATCTCGGACTCCATGCCATCGCCACGCAGTACAATGTGGGCGGGATGAGATTCATCAAGCCCTTAGCCGACTATCGCTATCAGGGGTATGGTGTAGGAGCAGGTTTGAGTGCTGGGTATCAGTGGCCTCTTGGAGATCGCTGGGGGCTAGAGCTCTCCATAGGCGTGGGCTATCTCTTTATGAAGTATGATAAGTATCAGTGCTGGCAGTGTGGAGAGCGTGAGGGTAGTTACACCCGTCACTATGTAGGACCCACGAAGGCTGCCATAGACTTTATTTATTACATCCGCTAATCACTTTGAAGAGTAACTGTCGTATGAAAAGTAAATCATCGTATCGCCCCCTGCGATACAGTATGGGGAGTCAGAGTAGAGAGTCACAATATGACGACTCTTCTAGGGGTGCACAGCTGATCTCGTTTCTGTGTCGTGCTTTCATGGGTGCTGTCTGTCTTTTGATCCTTTGCCTGCTCTCGCCTGTTGTGACATTGGCTCAGAGTACGACAGCTCAGCCTGATAGCACCGCACTAGCACAGACTCATCCTCATACTGTAGCGAGAGATACTATAGCTACAGACACTATAGCGACTCATAGTACGCAAGCTCTCGATAAGGCATCTGATAAGACATCTGATAAGACATCTATAGATAGTCTCGTTGTCAAAGAGCAGCGAGAGCTGGTGGTCACAGACAGTGTCACAGTCTCCTCGACTATGCGTAGGCATCGTCAGGCAGTAGCCGATGGACTGCATATAGCTGATGTGAAGACCGCTTATAGTGCCGATGGGTCGGCTCTTGTTGTCTCCTTTGTAGCGCGTTATGGAGAGCGTGTCGTTGCTTCTCGTGAGGCGCTCCTTGTGACCCCAGTCTATGTACAGCCAGAGGCCTTAGGCGAGGTACGTCTGCCACAGCTACGTATCAATGGGCGTCAACGGGCCAGAGCTTATCGTCGCGAGGTCTCCTTTTGGAGTCATCAGGAGTACGAGCAGCGCAAGCCGCTATTGCTGACCACCATTGCTACACCACGACATATGCTAGACACTATAACCAATAGTGCCCGATATAGCTATCGTATGCCACTAGCCAACTACAAGACAGGAGGTAGCCTACGCTTAGACTTAGAGGTAGAGGATTGCTGTAAGCTCTATCCCGTAGCTAGTAAGGACTATGCGATAGCACCTCACATCTTGCCAGCGCCAGACACGGTGCGTATCGTGCAGACCGTCTCTGACACCGTGCGTATTGAGGCACCCAAGCCTCTAGAGATAGCACGTCCTGATCTCTACGCATCCAATGTCTCCTTCATCAGACCTGCTAAGGAAGAGGCTAAGGTGCGTAGCCAGAGTCTCTCCGTACGGATTACCTTTGAGGTGGCTAAGGCTGAGGTCTTGCCCAACTTTGCCAATAACCGAGCTGAGCTGACACGGGTAGATCGTGAGATACGTCCTCTCTTGACAGACCATGATAGTACCTATACCGTGCGAGAGGCCAGCATCTATGGGTACGCCTCTCCCGAGGGGGGGTATGAATACAATCGGAACCTCTCCGAGTCACGAGCTTATGGCTTTAGGAACTATCTAGAGCGTATCTATGGTATGTCCCGTATCCCCACCTTTGATGTGCAGGGACGTAGTGAGGACTGGGAGGGGCTCCGTAAGCACATCGTCGAGTCGTCACTCCCCGAGCGAGACGAGATACTTCGTATCATAGATCGTGAGAGTATCAGCTACGATGCTCGTGATCAGCAGCTCAAGCGTCTCCGTGGGGGACGAACCTATAAGACGCTGCTGGGAGATATCTATCCGCTCCTGCGTCGTATAGATATGACGCTACAGTATGGCGTACGAGACTTCGAGCAGCGTGAGGTTGCTACAATCATTGAGACCCGCCCTCAAGACCTCTCACAGCGAGAGATCTATGATCTAGCGCATATGCGCAATAGCGATGCCGTGGCTCGTACACAGCGGAGCAACTATGGTCGTGAGTACGACATAGCCGCACGCTACTTCCCCAAGGATGCGATCGCTCAGATCAACGCTTCCTCAGCAGCCCTCATACGTGGGGAGCTAGAGATAGCCCATCTGTACCTCGAGCGTGTAGCACAGGATCCACGTGCCTACAACAATCTAGGCGTCTATCACTGGATGCGTCAGGAGTATGACCAGGCAGCCGACTACTTCCGTAGGGTGCCACAAGAGAGTCAAGAGATGGCACAGCGCAACCTCACACAGATGCTCCAAGAGCAGCAGCAGCGCAAGGCGCTACAGCAGCAGCATAAAGCCGCGTCTGGGGCTACCAAGTCTACGACGACACGTTAAGAGATAGTACGGCTATGGTATATAGAAGCATCCCTTTACGAGCTAAGCCAGTCACCCTCAGTAGTGCCTCGCTAAGCGTCCTTTTCAGACGTGTCATGCGCCTAGCTGTAGGTCGCTATGGGGTGCCTGCTCTGCTCCTGCTGAGCCTGGTGGGGTTGACCAGCTGTGATATGGACGACCCGCAAGATCTCTGCTGCAAGCGTGTAGACCTAATCTATCGCTACGTCCCCTCACCCGCACAAGGCGATCAGTACCAGCAGGAGATCAGAGGAGGTATGAGACACTTCCTCTATAGTGCTGATAGTATCTACCTAAGAGAGGTTTATGCCCAGAGAGACAATCCTCAGTATGTCCGTCTCTCTAACCTCACCCCTGGCGCTTATCTGATGCTGACCGTAGCCAATAGTTCGCCAGCAGGTACGTTGCTAGAGCACTTCGAGCCAGGGGCTACGCTAGGCGAGGCACAGCTACGTTTAGCCAAGGCTTTGGAGCAGACTGCGGGTCTCTATCAGAACAGTGAAGAGCTCTTTTATAACCTGCGCGCCTTCCGCACCAATGGAGACACCCCGATCCGCTATTACTGTGACCTATCTAATGTGCACTGTCATCTGCAGGTGCAGGTAGAGTGGGAGGATACCCCCAAGCATCTTAGCGGATCCTACGAGCTACGCGCTAGTCGTATAGCAGCGGCTTACGATCTAGGCAGATGGTATGGCGAGCCTATCGTGATAGCACGTGGCAATGGTCATACGCCGACCGAGTCTACGCTAACCGATGTGGTGCATCACTTCCCCACAGAGCGGGGAGAGATGATTACCCACTATCAGGAGCGTCAGCTCTTTGACATGAAGCTTTACTACGACCTTATCTCGCTACGCTATCGAGATGATGCGATTCCTGTGTTGCGACTCTACTATCAGGGAGAGCCCGTCACGACCGAGATAGATCTGAGCAAGGCCTTTAAGGAGTGGCGCTGGCACCCCGATCTTATGCCAGCGCAGCTCTTCCGTATCAAGATCTTGATTCACCCCGATGGGAGTGTCACCGTGAGCCAGTGGGTCTCAGGCAACGTGCTAGACTGGGTCGATGGTGGTACGCTGGGAATGAGTGATTAGAGATTAGAAGTTAGAGATTAGAGGTTAGAAGTTAGAGATTAGACCCTAGGAGCACTAGTGACCCTAGGAGCACTAGAGTCACTAGCCAACCGCCACTAGCTAACCACCAATCACCAATCGCCAATCACCAAACGACAAAACTAAGAAACCAAAGTGGGTACACGAGGTATCCACTATCCATTAAACTAATTAACCAACAGTATTATTAACCAATAGTATTATGAACAAAAAAATCAAGGCACTCCTAACCATTGGAGTCCTAGCTCTGGTAGCTCTAACAAGCAGTTGCCAGTCAGACAACAAGGCGCCTAAGGGGGATCAGCTCGCTGAGACCTATCAGGAGCCCAACACGTTTACCATCCGCTTCTCAGTACCTTCGGGTGATCCCGTCAAGTACGACCTGCGTCGGATACAAGACGAGAGAGAGTACACGATCGACAAGGTCATGCTCTACGTCTTTGAGGATGGCAAGCTAGCGCTTGATCCTATCCCCATCAACAACCCCGCTCTGCAGCCAGATCCTCAGGATCCTACAGCGATGGTCTACACGCACAGCTCTACGGACAACAAGATCCCACAGGGCCTCGTCACCATCTACGCTGTCGCCAATGAGGATATCACGACACCGCTCGCTAAGGGCGATGCGGTTAGCAAGCTTACGGCTCAGCTCGCCAAGGGAGAGCAGAAAGCCAATGAGTCATCCAGCCTCGTGGTCAACGGAGACGGCACGACAGGCACTACCGACAAGATCCCTATGGTCGGAGTCAAGGAGGATGTTGTGCTCTTCAAGCAAAACGTAACAGTCGAACTAGAGCGTATCGTCGCTCGTATCGACATCAAGAACAATGTCGCCGACAATCAGCTCAACATCACTTCAGTTACCCTGGAGAATGCTAACTCAAAGAGCATCCTTGTCGATGATCATATTTCCAACGTACCCGCTGCTAGCACGAAGGTAGGTGGTGTCAAGCCCTTCCTCTTCACCCCAGGGGCAGCACGTATGGAGCATAATAAGGTTTTCTATCTCTATGAGGGCAACCAAGCCGGTACGACCGCTGATGAGGCTACCTATGTAGTAATCAAAGGTACATATCGTGGTGTAGAGAAGGAGTACAAGATCCCCTTCTTTGACAAAGCCAAGAACAAGGGTATCGACATCGTCCGTAACACTATCTATCGTATCGTACTTGGTACAGACAACACTAAGTACAACCTCACCTTCTCAATTGAGGTGACTGATTGGGACGGTCCAGTCAACACGGTCGTTACTTGGGACGCTATCACTGTAGCTTTTGACGGCACAGCCTCTACTGGCTTTAGTTACGATGCTAAGAAGCACGAACTCACCGCTCCTAAGACCGCAGGCACAGCTTACTTCACCACCTCGCACAACTTCGGGACCGCTCCCACCTTTACCGCAACGGCAGAGGCTTCAGCAGCTAGCTGGCTTAAGGCAAGCATTGATGGTAGTGGCAAGGTCAAGATTGAAGTTTCCGAAGCTGCTACGACCGCACGCCATGGTCTTGTGACCGTCACAGGCACTAATCCAGCCTACCAGTATCAGATCCTAGTAAAGCAGGGTGCGAAGTAATAAGAGCAAGAGTGCTCATACAATACACCCTTAACTCCGCCAATCGAGTAGCTCGATGAGACGAGTAACCCGTAGGGACGCACGGCTAGTGTCTAGTCGGAGAGCGTCCGTTGTATCAAGACAGAACGAGTTTTGATGTCAAGGTGTTGACGTTGTACCCTTTAATGGGTGCGGACGTCATCCCGCTAGCTACTAGCCGTGTGTCCCTACAGAGATCGGGGTTACAGCGTTTGATGAGTGGAATTGTCGTGCTGACGTAGCTTGTGTAGGGGCGGACCTACGTGTCCGCCCGCAGAATAGACTGCGCTCAGGTGAGGACGGGCGGACACACAGGTCCGCCCCTACGGTGGGAGCTTCCACCCCGCCGAGCGGTTCACCCGAAGAGAAGTCGACCGAGCTTCCGAAACGAGAAAAAACTTCGCATTTTACTTGCATATGAACTTAGAAAGCAGATCGTTATTCGTAAGAGATTTGCGGAGTCTCCTACAGATAAGAACTCTACAAACAAGCACTCTAAAGAACAAGAACAATAATATGAATAAGATATATCGCATAGCGAGTGCCACCCTTGCGATGGTACTCCTACTACTCACCATGGGGAGCTGCTCTAAGGAGAACCATCTAGCCCCAGATGCTCAGCAACAAGCTGGTGCAGGTCAGCTCACCTTCAAGCTCGACAACGATGCGCTACGTAGCGTTCCTGCCGAGGAGTTTGAGAAGGCGGTCGACCCCGCAACCGTTTGGTGCGTCTTCGTCACCCCGACAGGATCAAGCGCACAGACTGTCAAAGATGCTAAGCCAGCCACTAAGGCTTCCTCGGGAGAGTATATGATTAAGGCAGACTTTGAGGGCGCAGCACAGATGTTTGTCATCGCTAACGTGCAGGATGCTCTCAAGACAAAGCTCGAGGGACTCACCACAGCAAGCACGCTAGACGAAGTGCAGAAGCTTGTTGTCGAGAACGCTCTTGGGGACAACACTACGGCTCCCGACAAGTTCATCATGACCTCAGAGCTTATGAACGTGATGCTACCCGCTGTGGGTGGAACACCTTATAAGGTCGCAGATGCTATCAAGCTGAAGCGTCTAGCTGCACGCTTTGACGTGATCAGCGAGGTGCCAGGGCTCCAACTCACGACTATCTCTGTTGCTAAGCGTGTCACCACCTCTACGCTACTCAATGTAAATGAGACCGGCACGCTAGCCACAACGGCTACCGACTATGCTGTGGCAGGTGGCAAGCAGCTACTTCATAAGATCTACAGCTACCAGAACACCAACAAGGGTGGTACGGCAAACGCAACCTCCTTCACGCTCAAAGGTAACTACGGTGGTAAGGCAATCAAAGACATCAAGGTAGATCTCAAGGATGCCACAAACGGAGAGACTATCGCTGTCCAGCGCAACTACTGCTACCGCATCATCATCAAGCCCGCAGGAGACGATGGTAAGCCAATCAATCCAGATGATCCTACTTCCGCATGGAAGGTAACCGTCAAGGTGATCGACTGGAACGAAGCCGCTGCCGACCTCGCCAACTACAGCGATGAGGATCTAGCAAATCAAGGTAGTTTAGATTTAAGCAATACGGTCAATCCTACAGGGCCGAACCTCCTCAATGCTGTCGCTGAGTACAACATTGACATCACAGGGACGAAGTTTACCACGAGCCAGACCAACGAAGCTGGTAACACCGGTTACTTCACTTGGACAGAGGCTAAGGCACTCACGATGCCTTCTGGCTATCACCTACCTACTCGCTACGAGTGGACAGCTATCCTAGGTTCTGACTACTATGCTTCAAATAGCAGCTCAACTGTCTATGTCGACTTCTCCCGAAACGAATCTGAGAAGGATGTCTCTCTAACGGTTCAGATCCCCGTAAAGCCAAGTTCTACGGTTACGACGATGGCTTGCCTGCAGGATGTCAAGCAAGTTAGTACCGAGTCTGCTACCTATATGATTCGCTATAAGAACAACGATACCTATCGCTCCGCTTGGCGCTACTCCTATGTAGATGGTCCTATCGCTGGTCAGAAGGTGCTCAAGATCGAGTCTGTACCTGTCAAGGCGGGTCTAACGATAGAGCAGCTCAATAAGGATTACTTTGCTAATCCTAAGGTAAGCAAGTATGTCAAGACGATCTACCTGCCTACAACTGGCTACAACTACAACCGGGATGGTTCGGGCTCTGGCGACTATCGTGGTTCCCACGGGGGCTACTGGTCTGCCACGGAGGGCAGCAGTAGCAAAGCCAGCCTCGTGGCCTTCTACAGCTTGTACGCGAGCGTCAGCTACAACAGTCAGACGCTTCGCTTCGTGCTGCGCCCCTTCCGAGGAATATAATACCCTCAACCGTAGGCGGAGCGCTAGACGATAAGCGTTGCGCTCCGCCCGCCATGCGGTCTCTCTCTGTTAGCTGTCTCTTGCTCTGATGAGACGTTTCACCATTAGATCAAAGTGCGAAGTAACAGAGGCGAGATAAGTTATACTACAATATTACAGAACAATGATATGAACAAAATATATCGCATAGCGAGTGCCACCGTAGCGATGGTACTCCTACTACTAACCATAGGGAGCTGCTCTAAGGAGAGCCAGCTAGCCCCAGAGGATCAGCAACAAGCTGGTGCAGGTCAGCTCACCTTCAAGCTCGACAACGATGCGCTACGTAGCGTTCCTGCCGAGGCATTTGAGAAGGAGGTCAACCCGGCAAGCGTTTGGTGCGTCTTCGTCACCCCGACAGGATCAAGCGCACAGACTGTCAAAGAGGCTAAGCCAGCCACTAAGGCTTCCTCGGGAGAGTATATGATTAAGGCAGACTTTGAGGGCGCAGCACAGATGTTTGTCATCGCTAACGTGCAGGATGCTCTCAAGACAAAGCTCGAGGGACTCACCACAGCAAGCACGCTAGACGAAGTGCAGAAGCTTGTTGTCGAGAACGCTTTAGGGAACAATACTACGGCTCCCGACAAGTTCATTATGACCTCAGAGCTTATGAACGTGATGCTACCCGCTGTGGGTGGAACACCTTATAAGGTCGCAGATGCTATCAAGTTAAAGCGTCTAGCAGCACGCTTTGACGTGATCAGCGAGGTGCCAGGGCTCCAACTCACGACTATCTCTGTTGCTAAGCGTGTCACCACCTCTACGCTACTCAATGTAAATGAGACCGGCACGCTAGCCACAACGGCTACCGACTATGCTGTGGCAGGTGGCAAGCAGCTACTTCATAAGATCTACAGCTACCAGAACACCAACAAGGGTGGTACGGCAAACGCAACCTCCTTCACGCTCAAAGGTAACTACGGTGGTAAGGCAATCAAAGACATCAAGGTAGATCTCAAGGATGCCACAAACGGAGAGACTATCGCTGTCCAGCGCAACTACTGCTACCGCATCATCATCAAGCCCGCAGGAGACGATGGTAAGCCAATCAATCCAGATGATCCTACTTCCGCATGGAAGGTAACCGTCAAGGTGATCGACTGGAACGAAGCCGCTGCCGACCTCGCCAACTACAGCGATGAGGATCTAGCAAATCAAGGTAGTTTAGATTTAAGCAATACGGTCAATCCTACAGGGCCGAACCTCCTCAATGCTGTCGCTGAGTACAACATTGACATCACAGGGACGAAGTTTACCACGAGCCAGACCAACGAAGCTGGTAACACCGGTTACTTCACTTGGACAGAGGCTAAGGCACTCACGATGCCTTCTGGCTATCACCTACCTACTCGCTACGAGTGGACAGCTATCCTAGGTTCTGACAACTATGCTCCCAATAATTTGATCGCTGTCTACTTCAACCAAAACGACGCTAAGAAGGATGTCTCTCTAACGGTTCAGATCCCCGTAGAGCCAAGTTCTACGGTTACAACGATGGCTTGCCTGCAGGATTACAAGCAGGTTAGCGCAGAGTCTGCTACCTATATGATCCGCTATAAGGACAACGATACCTATCGCTCAGCTTGGCGTTACTCTTGGGTAGATGGTCCTATCGCTGGTCAGAAGGCGCTAAAGATTGAGTCTGTGCCTGTCAAGGCGGGTCTAACGATAGAGCAGCTCAATAAGGATTGGTTTGCTAAGCCTAAGGTAAGCAAGTATGTCAAGACGATCTACCTGCCTACAACTGGCTACGGCTACAACCAGAATGGTTCGGGCTCTGGCCTCGGTCGTGGTTCCTACGGGTACTACTGGTCTGCCACGGAGTACAGCAGTAGCTATGCCTACGGCGTGGGCTTCAGCAGCACGTACGCGTACGTCTACAACTACAGTCAGACGTTTCGCGGCGCGGTGCGCCCCTTCCAAGGAATATAATACCCTCAACCGTAGGCGGAGCGCTACAGCGCTCCGCCCGCAACAACAGCGTCTCAGTTATGATTCTTTCGTCAATGGGTTTGGCTAGTGAGACGAAGTCTCTATGAGACGCTTCTAGTCGTATTCGAGCGGCTGCCTCGCAGTCGCTCGAATATGCATATTCCCCCCTAGCGGGTGACACGCTGATCCGCAACCCACTGAGGAAACTTGAGCCTTTACTCGAAATGCCCCCTTCCTTCTTACCTGTTATGTTAACCATTCGCGATATACTACAGCAAGAGCAGACGAATAGAGCACACATCTATCTCTATCGTCGTGGCCTATTTTATCAAGCGTTTAACTACTCGGCTTATCTCCTCTACCACTTGGTATACCCATTTGAGGTGACCTCTCTGCGTAATACGAGAATCAATAAGCGCTACTATATGGTGAGCTTCCCAGTGCAGTTGCTCTCGAGCTCCTCGGCGAAGGCAAAGTGCGATGCGCTAGCTGATAGTCAGGTGCTGCGCTACACCCCCTCAAGAAGTGCAAAAGCCACTCTCACCGAGTCGTATGATGAGTGGTGTCTTCGCTATACTCCTGTGCGTGGTAAGGGCGCCGCCACGACTCCGCCTACGTCGCCTACGTCTCCTACATCTCCTACACAAGGCGAGGGAGACGCTCCTAAAGCCTCCACGGTTAATTCGTCTCAAGAGCTGGGTGTGTGCAGTAACCTATCGGAGTTGCTACAAGATCTAGAGCAGGAGTCGGAGCAAGAGTTTCTATCCATGATCGCAAAGAGTGTCTCTTACGAATTGACGCTAGACGACAAAGCGAGTCTCTGTGACTGGCTGGTGTACTGTATCTTGAAGCTCCCCATGCAGCGTCTCTGCCCGATAGCGGCTCTGGACCAGCTCGACAAACTTCAACAAGAGCTTCGTCAGAAGCTCTCCTAGGGAGGCTGTGACGTCCAAGCCAATACATCGTCCTATCAAGCCGGACGGTCGATACGAGTACTCTTTTGTAGTACAGCGATACGAGTAATCCGCTGTAGGGGCGGATCTAAGTGTCCGCCCGTCCGCATTGGAGCGCTGTCCGCCCGTCCGCATTAGAGCGCTGTATGCCCTGAGGGCGGACACGCAGGTCCGCCCCTACACGAATCACACCAACACGACGAATCATAGCCGTGGGTCGGAGGGGCAAAGCTCCGAACGACCCACGGATGCTGGACAGCGCCAGGTCTATCGACCCCTTGAGGGTCGGACTAAACGAATCTACAGCTCTATCTAATCACTAATCCGATAGCCACGTGGAAAATCTAAAATCTCCACGTGGCTATTTTTTATTCTCCACGTAGGGAAGAAACGATTCCTCCGAAGTTTCATTTGATTCCTCCGAAGTTTCATTTCATCTCCACGTGGAGAATTTTTATTTCCTCCCTAGGAATTTGAAAATATCCACGTGGAGATGGCGCTTCCATGGTCGAAATGGTCGAAATGGCACCGGCGGAGAGTTGGTGGGGTCGAAATTTTGTTGTAACTTTGCGGTACCAAGTAAAAACGGGTCCCGAACGTGGGGCCTTCTTGTTGGGTAATTATCGAGTCTTTAGCTCAGCTGGTTTAGAGCATCACCTTGACAGGGTGGGGGTCGGCGGTTCGAATCCGCCAAGACTCACAGAACTAAGTTTGTTGTTTTAGTTTTACGAATGAACGGAGACTATCGCTGTGTTGCGGTAGTCTCCGTTTTTTTTTGATTGTTTAGAGGAGGTCTCGTTAGTGTGAACTAACAGATAATATGTCGTTGACAGGCTGTTTGGTCGGAAGAATATCTCTATCTTTGCATTGCGGGGGTTGGGTACGAGTTATCCGCCTAGCATAGAAAATGTCGAATACAATAGAGATAGCAAATGCGACGAATAGTACAAATTATATGCTTGATGCTAGTAGCTCTGTATGGAGTTCAAGCGCAGCAGATAGATGAAGCTCAAGGTGCAGTCTACGAGGAGCAGACGGGTACCCCTATACCTGCCGTTGATGTGACTTGGACTGCTGAGGGGGTCACCTCGCAGGTGCGTACTGATGCCTCGGGAGCTTATACCATATCCTATAGTGGCACGGGGCGGCTCACGGTCATCTTCAATAAGTCGGGCTACCGTGCTGAGGTTCTCGAACTGGAGTGGCCTCGTGAGGCTAACCGCCTAGAGCGTGTCACGCTCACGCCGATGCTGACGGCTAGTGATATGGCGGATCTTACGACGACGGACTTCGTGATGGGCGATGATGGCGTGACGGCTGGAGATATATCACCACTTCTGACCGCCTCGAGAGACCCTTATACGAATAAGGCGGGCTTTCAGTTTAGCCCGATGCGCTTTAGGGTGCGTGGCTACGACTCATATTACCAGTCGCAGTACCTCAACGGTATGCAGATGAATAATATGAACAATGGCTACTCCTCTTACTCCTTATGGAATGGACTAAACAATGTGACTCGTGTGCAGAATAATGAGGATGGCTTGCAGCCGATCGACTACTCCTTCGGTAACATTGGCGGAACGATGAATATCCTGACTCGTGCCTCGGGCTACCGTCCTGGTACGACGCTTACGTTCTCTGGGAGCAACCGCACCTACAACTACCGCACGATGATAACGCACGCCACGGGCATGATGCCTGAGGGGTGGGCGATCACCGCGAGTGCCTCACGTCGGTGGGGTAATCACTCTTACGTGCAGGGACAGTTTTACGATGCGTGGGGTTACTTCCTTTCACTTGAGAAGCAGTTTACCCCGCAGCACTCATTGGGCTTGGTGGTCCTAGCTGCTCCCACGGAGCGTGGTGTCGCCTCAGGTACGACGCAGGAGGTGTATGATCTGGTCGGGTCAAACTACTACAATCCGAACGTGGGCTTCCAAGGTGGTTACCTGCGCAATGCGCGTGTGCGCTCTAATCATGAGCCGATCATACAGCTGCAACACTACTGGCAGATCAATGATAAGAACAAGCTGACCACGGGCGTCGGCTACCGCTTCGGCTGGAATGCTTACTCTGCCCTCAACTGGGGCAATGGTCCTGATCCACGCCCTGACTACTACCGCAACTTGCCTAGCTACTACGGCTACATGAGCGAGACGCAAGATCCCGATATGGCGGCTTACTACGAGGAGCTTTGGCACTCAGACTGCAACATGCGCTACATTGACTGGGATCGACTATACAATATTAATAGGAACAACTATCAAGTCATTTTCGATGAGAAGGGACGTCAGATCGCCGAGGGTAACCGGAGTATCTACGTCGTCGAGGATAGACGGTCGGATCAGCGTCAGTTTAACTTCGCTACCACTTGGAATGCACTCATCAACAAGCATCTCCGCTTCGACCTAGGGGCCAACTATCGCCTGAATCGCACGGCAAACTTTAATGTCATCGCCGACCTTCTCGGCGGAGATTACTGGCTAGACATCGACAAGTACTCCGAGCGAGACTTCGCTCAGGATCCCTCGAAGTCTCAGGTAGACCTCGACAATCCCAACAGAGTGGTCGGGGTAGGGGACAAGTATGGTCACAACTACCTAGCGCACATACAGGAGGCTGAGCTATGGGGCAACCTGTGGGGACAGTCTCGTCATGTGGACGGCTACCTAGCTTTTACTGCAGGCTGGACGGGTATGCACCGCGAGGGGTTGCAGCGTAGAGGACTTTTCCCTGATAACTCCTTCGGAGACTCGAAGCATCTGAACTTCCTCAACTATGGTGTCAAGGGAGGTGTCACCTACAAGATCACAGGTCGTCACTACCTTGTAGCAAACGCCGCGTGGATGCAGCGTGCGCCCTACTTCGCAGACATCTTCGTGTCGCCTCGTACACGCAATCAGTATGTGACTGATCCACGTCCCGAGCGCATCCTGTCGGGTGATGTGAGCTACGTATTGCGCTCGCCTTTTGTCAAGGGGCGTATCACCGGTTTCTATACGCACTTCTACGACAAGACGGACAATATGAGCTTCTACGATGACGGGTACAGAGCTTTCTCTAACTATGTCTTGACAAATATCGAGTCGACCCATATGGGTGTCGAGGCTGGTATGGAGTTTAAGATCACGCCGGCTCTGACCGCTATCGCCGTCGTGAGCTACGGACAGTATCGCTATGCCAACAATCCTGACTACGTCCAGACGGTCGACAACAGTCAGAAGCTCCTAGAGCAGGATCGCGTCTACTGGAAGGGCTTCCACGTCTCTGGCACACCACAGACGGCAGCGAACCTAAGCGTCTCGTATCAGTTCCCCTTCTATATGTGGGCGGGGCTTGATCTCAACTACTTCGGGCGTAGCTTCATCAGCTTGAACCCGATACGTCGTACGGACAAGGCTCGTGCTAACCTCCCCTACGACTACGTTCGTCAGGAGGTCTTCCCAGGCGGCTTCACGCTTGATGCCAACGTGGGCTACTCGTGGCGTATCAAGTCGGGCGTCTACCTACGTCTCAACCTATCGGCCTCTAACCTGCTCAATACGAAGACCCTCCGCAGTGGTGGTTACGAGCAGCTACGTGTCCGCTACACCAAGGATGGCAAGATGATGAGACCCTTCGATAGTCGCTACTTCTATATGTACGGCACGACCTTCTTCTTCAACGCTGCACTACAGTTCTAACCCTCTTAAAACGGATGAATAGTATGACACATATATATAATAGACTCATCGTAGTGGTCGGCATGCTCGCCTTGCTGACGAGCTGTCAGTACAACAAGATCGACCCGCCACAGGAGCCAAAGCCACGACCCCTCTGGGAGCGGACGATGACGATCCAAGAGCTCAAAGCGCTCTACCAGTCGAAGCCTGTACAGGTTGTACCCGATGCGGTGATCGTCGGTCAAGTCATCTCGGACGATAGTGAGGGCAACATCTACAAGTCTATCTACCTACAGGACGAGACGGGTGGTATCGAGTTCAAGGCGGGACTCGTCAACTCGAACCTTCTCTACAAGCGCGGCTCCAAGATAGCGATTCGCTGTCACGGGCTAACGCTCGGTAAGTATGGTGGTGTCGTCACGCTGGGCAAGAACTCCACAGAGGAGAAGTACGAGAATGCCTATCTCCCCGAGCAGATGACGCCCCGCTTGGTGCGCTGTGACAACAATCGTCAGCCTCTCGTCTACCGTACGCTCACCATTCCGACTCTTTCGCCTGAGTATGCCAATACGCTGATACGTCTTGAGGGCGTACAGTTCGTCGATAGCGAGCTAGGCCAGACTTATGCCGATGCGGACAATAAGACGAGCGTCCCCGCTGTGGAGCGTCAGATCGAAGACCAGCAGGGCAACCGTGTCGTGCTACGCTCGAGTAGCTACGCGCTCTTTGCTGGTAAGCAGATTCCTCAGGGCTCTGGCAATATTACCGCCATCCTCGGTTACTTCAATGGGAAGCCTCAGCTCCTCATCAGCCTAGAGAGTGACATTAACTTCACCAGTCCACGATTTCAAACGACCAAGTAACGGAGGCTCCACGGAGCTTCGCTCAAGAATTTAAGAAACAGAGTTAGATCCAGATATGAAGACACTCAATAAACTTGCGACGAGACGATTACTCCTCGCGATCCTCTCCATCACTACGCTGCTCGCTGTAACCAGCTGTAAGGATGAGATGGACTACTATGAGCAGCCCTATGTGACGCTCTCACCGACCTTTACCGATAACACGATCCCCTTCAAGCAGAATGGTGGTACGCAGCAGCTAACTATCGAGACCAATAGACGCTTTTCGATCACTTTCGGCGAGGGAGCCGAGTGGGTCTCGGCTACGCCTATGGAGGCGACCGAGGGAACGCACCAGATCACCATCACGGCACTCCCCAATAGAGGCGAAGATGCTCGTGAGGCTCAGATGATCATCAAGACCTCTACGACACAGCACGTCTATCTCATCATGCAGCTCGGCAGTACCGGCAAGGGAATCACCTACACCTCGCTCGCTGAGATTGCTAAGCTAGGTGAGGGGCTAGACAGAAACGGCAAGACCATCGACCAAGACCTCCGCATTCGCGCTACGGTCACGACTCATGCCGAGACGAAACAGTTCCCCTTTGCTGGCTTCCACTACATACAGGACGCTGAGGGCAATGCGCTCGTCCTGACGGTGCCCAAGGGCGAAGATCCATTGAAGTTTGGCGATGAGGTAACCGCTAAGCTCAAGGGCGCTAAGATCTCTAACTTCAACGGAACCATACAGCTACAGGTCTCACACGCACAGATGTCTATCGTGCCCAACAAGCCGATCGAACCGATCGAGACTACGCTCGCTGAGGTCATCACAGGCAAGCACCCGAATCAATATGTACGTGTCAAGGAGGTCCAGTTTGTCCAGACAGACGTGCCCTTCTTTGACCCAGCTAGCACTTACTCCTCTACACGTCGTGAGATCACCGACAAGAGTGGTAAGAAGACCAACGTAGAGATTTGGAAGACAGCCACCTTCCGTGACGAGAAGATTCCATCTGGCAGCGGTAGCATCACGGCAGTCGTGACGGTCAATAAGACCTTCTTCAACCTCCGCCCTACGCTGCGTAGCGACATCAAGCTCGACCAGCCACGCTTTGATGTAGGTGGTGGCACTCAGCCCGATCCTAACACTCAGGACAACCTCTATGGCGTTGATCTCTCGCAGACGGCTCGTGCGATACCCTTTGCAGATGACTTCTCTAAGGGAGGTGAGGATAAGAAAGACTTTAAGTTGCCAGGCTGGCTCAACAAAGCCTTAGTGGGTGGACGTAAGTTCCAAAAGAGATCTTTCAGCGATGTGCACTATGCGCAGGCCAATGCGTTTGGCTCTGCTGATCCTGAGAATAAGTGTGTCCTCGTCACGCCACGCCTACAGATGAAGGCGGGGAGTAGCTATACGGTCGACTTGACTTATAGCACAGGCCATACCAATGGCGCTACGCTCACGATACAGCAGCTAGACAAGGACGGCAAGCTGGTGAAGACGCTCGAGGTGATCAATGACCAGAGCAGTCCTAGCGGTTACGGCAACCAGCACTACAAGAAGAGCTACACGATCACAGGCTCTGCCGATGCTGGCTACATAGCAGTCCTCTATGCGGCTAAAGCCCCTGACCACACCACCACCTACCAAGTGGAGGCTCTCACGGTCAAGTAGCTTCTCCTATAGCTATCTCAAGCAAGCGGAGCCTCTGAGCTTAACCTTGAGACCCTGTTCCCCCGAGCGGGGTAGGTCTCTCCGAAAGGTAGTCTCAGAGGCTCTGCCTTTTGTTATCCACTTTACTCCAAAGAGCTATGTCCTCACTTCTATATAATAGACGCTTATCTCGCCAGATGCTCCTACTCGTGGGCTGGGTGGCGCTCCTGCTCGTCGGCTGTAAGCCGCAAGGTACGTCACAGCCCGAGCTACCCACAGAGCTAGCCCTCTACGATCGTACAGGCGCTTCGATGCGGGTCGTGAGTGCTGAGCCGTTAGACTTCTTCGTGACTGTTGAGGCGCCGACTCGCTGGACGCTCACCGCATCACCCGAGACGTGGCTCTCCGTATCCCCCAGCGAGGGCAGTGCGGGCAAGCAGGAGGTGATCGTGTCAGTCTCCGCCAACGAAGGTGGGGAGCGCAAGGCACAGCTGACACTCTCAGCCGATGGCAAAAGCGTCACCTACGCCATCACCCAGCAGCAAGCGGACGGGCATACGGGTGGCAGTGGCGAGTATGGTAGTGAGACAATCCTAGGCGACGTCTCTCTCCTAGAGGCTCCTAAGCTCTCGGGGCGTAGCTCCGCTTATTATATCACCCATCGTGTAGAGCAGGGACAGCGTGTCAACTACTCCGTCGAGTATGATGTCGTCTACCACCATCCTATCTGGGTCTGTTACAGTGCCGATGAGTACACTAGCCAGCGACGCACAGGGCGCAGTGACGCTTGGAGCTGGGATCCTTTTGTACCTAGCCAGTACGAGGTGACGCAGAGAGACTTTAAGGGGTATGATCGAGGACATATCGTCGCATCGGCTGACCGTCTTTACTCCGAGGAGGCGAACGAGCAGACCTTTTATTATACGAATATGAGCCCGCAGCGACGGAACCTCAATACGGGCGTGTGGCTACAGCTCGAGCAACTAGTGCAGGGCTGGGCACGCAATAGTCGTCTGCGTGACAAGCTTTATGTGGTCAAGGGGGGTACCCTGCGAGAGGGCGAGACCATCGGCGTCACCGTGGGCGGCATCACCGTGCCGCGCTACTACTGGATGGCTATCCTGGCGCAGCGGGGTGACCACTACCAGGCGATCGCCTTCTGGGCAGATCACACCAATCCAGTTCAGGTTGATCGTCCTCGCACGATCGCTATCTCTATAGACCAGTTGGAGGAGCGCACAGGTCTAGACTTCTTTCACAACCTGCCCGACAATATTGAGACACGCGTCGAGGCGGCGCACCCCACGGACGACCTCTCGCTCTGGCCTGGCATCTAGCGCAGGTTGGCTGCTCTAGGCAGAGCTTCTAGTTCAGCTGTCGGATAGCAATCATAGACAGTGCAAAGGAGAGAAGGTAGACGGCAAAGAGGCTCTTTGGGGTGTCTTGCGGCTCTCTATAGCCTGCAATCGGTCTCGACAGATCGTCAAAAAGCTCGTCACTCCTCAATCCCCTAGACTTCGCAAATTGGGTTATTCGTATTTTGATCAAGGACCGGATTACTCAGTCATCCCAGCCGTAGCTCTTTGATAAAGTAGCTCTTGTCGTGTCTATACAGCCCGAAATGAGTACTTTTGTGGAGCGCCGTCCGCCTACTCCATGAAATTGTCTCCTACTAGCTATCCTATGCCAGCAAAGCAAATCTCCATCCTGATCCCCACACGCAACTACGACTGCCGTCCTCTCGTAGAGACTCTGCACCGTCAGCTACTTCAGGCGCATATAGATGGCGAGATCATCCTCGGCGACGACTCCTCTGACTCCTACTACGCTCAGCTCTACGACACCCTCCAGCAGGAGGGACTCATACAGCTTGTCCGCCCCACGACACATCTCGGTGCGGGACGTATGCGCAACTACCTAGCGCAGCAAGCCGATGGTGATCAACTTCTCATCATCGACTCCGATACGATGCCCGCTTCTGAGCGCTTCATCGTGGACTACCTGCAAGCAGCACATGACGATAGGGTCGTGGTAGGTGGCTTTTGCTATCCCACCGAGCGGCCCTCCAGCGACAGACTATTGCGCTATAAGTATGGCCACAAGGTCGAGACACGTAGTCTCGCCGATCGACAGGCGGCACCAGCAGATGCATTCGTCAGTATGAGCTTCATGGTTCCTCGTCATATCTTTCTAGAGGAGGGCTTCCCCACGGAGATGGGTATGGGCTACGAAGACGCTTACCTCGGCTATCGACTAGCCGAGCGGGGTGTCGCCATCACGCATATTGACAACCCCGTCATCCATGCGCTCAAGGAGACCAGCGACCAGTTTCTCGACACCACCGAGCGCTATGTGGAGAACCTCTACCGACATCGTGCCTTGCTTGCTCCCTATCCGATACGTCTCCTCCAGCTTTATCTACGGCTAGAGCGCGCTAAGCTCGTCCCGCTCTTCGGTGCTCTAGCTCCACGGCTTAAGCCCTTGCTACGGAGACAGCTCACGTCGCGTCACCCCTCGCTACGCCTTTTCGCCCTCTACAAGCTCCTCCACCTCTGCACCTTTCGAGATTGATCTTTTCACCTCCTGCGACCACTACGCTACACATCTCGTGAAGCCTTGGACAAGCACAACAAAAGCCGTGTAGCTCTGATGGCTACACGGCTTTGCTATGTTGGGGAGCCTGCTGGGGCTTACGCCGCAGGCTCGGTATAGTCAGACAGACTAGGTGAGGTCTACGGCATGTACCTCCTCAGGCGTGGTGGGCTCGGGCTTGGCATCGAGGATGTCAGCGAGAGGACCGTAGTTGTTTTCCCACTCGGTAGATGAGATACGTACGTAGGTGCTGTAGCGCTTGTAAGCGGAGCGAAGTGACTCGTTGGCTAGCTCCTCAGCGATCTCTGGGTACATCTTGAAGAGTGAAGCGTAGCGTACCTCGCCCTTGAGGAAGTCCTTGAACTTCGAGAAGTCCGGCTCCTTGCTGTCGAGTACGAAGGGATTCTTACCCTCCTGCTCACGACGTGGGTCGTGGTGCCAGAGGTGCCAGTAACCACACTCTACAGCGCGCTTCTGCTCGTTCTGAGCATTGCCCATACCACCCTTGAGACCGTGTGAGATACAGGGTGAGTAAGCGATCACGAGTGAGGGACCCTCGTAAGCCTCAGCCTCGCGGAGTACCTTGAGCGTCTGAGCGGGGTTGGCACCCATAGCGATCTGAGCTACATAGACGTAGCCGTAGGTGGTTGCGATGAGACCTAGATCCTTCTTGCGGACACGCTTACCTGATGCGGCAAACTTAGCGATAGCGCCTAGAGGTGTACTCTTAGAAGACTGTCCACCCGTATTAGAGTAGACCTCCGTGTCGAGTACGAGGACGTTGACATTCTTGCCCGAAGCGAGTACGTGGTCGAGACCGCCGAAGCCGATATCGTATGCCCAACCATCACCACCGATGATCCACTGTGAGGGCTTGACGAAGTGGTGACGCAGGTTGTAGATGTAGTGCATGTGACCCTTAGCCTCAGCATCGATCAGAGGTAGGATCTTGTAGCTAAGCTGCTGTGAAGCATCACCATCGAAGCGCTGCTCGATCCACTCATTGAGTAGCTGACGTAGCTCATCGCTAATAGGCTCCTTGCCCTCCTCTAGAACTTCCTTGACGAGGTGCACGAGGCGGTTGCGGTTGGAGCTAGAGGCGATGTACATACCCATACCAAACTCAGCATTGTCCTCAAAGAGAGAGTTAGCCCATGCAGGACCCTCGCCACGCTCATTGGTCGTGTAGGGAGTAGAGGGCGCTGATGCTGAGTAGATAGAGGAGCAGCCTGTAGCGTTTGCTACTACCTGACGAGTTCCGAAGAGCTGCGTTAGTAGCTTGACATAAGGAGTCTCACCACAACCAGAGCATGCTCCGGAGTACTCAAAGAGGGGCTGTGCAAACTGTGAGTTCTTGACGTTGGACTGTACGTCGACCATGTAAGACTTGTTGGTCACCTGATGACGCATGTAGTCCCAGTCGCACTGCTTGTCGCGAACCTCGTCGAGGTGAACCATCTTGAGTGCCTTGCCCTGCTTATTGCCTGGACAAGTGTTGACACAGTTGGCGCAACCTAGACAGTCAAGGTAGTTGACCTGAATGCGGAACTTGAGACCAGCCTCCTTGAAGCCCTTGCCCGTAGCATCGAGTAGAGCTACATTGGTACCCTGAGCCTCCTGCTCGTTGAGTAGGAATGGACGGATCGTAGCGTGAGGACAGACGAAAGCGCACTGGTTGCACTGGATACAGTTGTCCTCGATCCATACCGGTACGAGGTCAGAGACACCACGCTTCTCGGAGTCGGCCGTACCAGAGTCCCAAGTACCGTCCTCGCGACCTGCGAAAGCAGAGACGGGGAGTGTATCACCCTTCTGAGCGTTGATGACACGTACTACGTTCTGTACGAAGTCGGTGTCGCCAGCGTGCTTGACAGCAGGCTCGTCGGGTAGGTTAGCCCACTCAGCCTTGACGGGAACCTGGACAACGTTGGCACCCTCGTCGACAGCTGCGAAGTTCTTATTGACAATATCCTCACCCTTGCGAGAGTAAGACTTGACGATGAACTTCTTCATCTGCTCTACAGCTAGATCGTAAGGTATGACGCCAGAGATCTTGAAGAAGGCACTCTGTAGGATCGTGTTCGTACGGTTGCCTAGACCAATGCGCTGAGCGATCTCGGTAGCGTTGATCATATAGAAGGAGATCTCGTTCTCAGCGAGGTAACGCTTGATGTGGTTAGGTAGGTGCTCCTCGATGCTGTCTAGATCCCAAACAGAGTTGAGGAGGAACGTACCGCCCTTGCGAAGTCCTGCGAGGACATCGTACATGCGTAGGTAAGCAGGCACGTGGCAAGCGACGAAGTTGGGGCGTACGACTAGATATGTACTACGGATGGGCTGATCGCCAAAGCGTAGGTGAGAGGCGGTAAAGCCTCCGCTCTTCTTAGAGTCGTATGCGAAGTAAGCCTGGCAGTACTTGTTGGTGTTTTCGCCAATGATCTTGACGGAGTTCTTGTTAGCACCGACCGTACCGTCAGCACCTAGTCCGAAGAACTTAGCCTCGTATGCATCGCTCTCGAGCTCGACCTCCTTGCCTAGGGGTAGAGACTTGAAGGTCACATCGTCGACGATACCAACGGTGAACTGATCCTTCGGCTCGTTCATCGCTAGATTGTCAAAGACGGCGATGATCTGAGCAGGTGTCGTGTCCTTGCTCGATAGACCATAGCGACCGCCTACGACTAGGGGTGCGTTGGGCTGTGTGTAGAGAGCGTTCTTGACATCAAGGTAAAGTGGATCACCAGCAGCTCCTGGCTCCTTGGTGCGGTCGAGGACAGCGATACGCTTGACGCTCTTGGGCAGTGCACCGAGGAAGTGCTCTACGCTAAATGGACGATAGAGGTGTACGGCTACAAGTCCTACCTTCTTGCCCTGAGCGCGTAGGTAGTCGATAGACTCGCGGATGGTCTCTGTGACAGATCCCATAGCGATGACGACGTGCTCAGCCTCGGGATCTCCGTAGTAGTCGAAGAGGTGGTAGTGACGTCCCGTGATATTAGCTAGCTGATCCATATATTCCTGTACGATAGCGGGGACTGCATCGTAGAAGGAGTTGGAAGCCTCACGAGCCTGGAAGAAGATGTCGCCGTTCTGAGCAGTACCACGTACTACAGGAGCATGCGCACTGAGTGCACGCTCACGGAACTGACGCAGAGCCTTCTGGTCGATGAGTGGCTCGAGATCCTCGTTAGAGAAGTACTCGATCTTCTGGATCTCGTGTGATGTACGGAAGCCGTCGAAGAAGTGGATGAAAGGTACGCGGCTCTTGATCGCTGTGAGGTGTGCTACAGCAGCGAGGTCCATGACCTCCTGTACAGAACCCGTGCAGAGCTGTGCGAGACCCGTCATACGAGCACTCATCACGTCCTGGTGATCACCAAAGATAGAGAGCGCTTGTGAAGCGATCGTACGAGCAGCTACGTGGTAGACACCTGGGAGTAGCTCACCAGCTACTTTGTACATATTAGGAAGCATCAGGAGCAGTCCCTGAGATGCGGTAAAGGTGACACCGAGAGCACCAGCCTGTAGAGCACCGTGCATAGCGCCAGCAGCACCAGCCTCGCTCTGCATCTCCTGTACCTCGACGATCTCTCCGAAGATGTTCTTGCGCTTTGCAGCTGCCCACTCATCGACATACTCCGCCATCGTGGAGGAGGGGGTGATAGGGTAGATAGCAGCTACCTCGCTAAACATGTAGGCGACGTGTGCGGCCGCTTGGTTGCCGTCACAGGTCATTGTCTTTTTAGTTGGATTAGCCATTTCTATATATTGATATTCCTTGTGTGTTGTTGTTAGTAAGTTGCTTTAGTAGATAAAGCCGAAGAGCCATAGCGGGATGACATTGTCATGTCCCATGGGGATGCCTTGCACTGCGTAGTAGCGGTCGGGACGATAGCGCCCGCCCAGCTCCTTGTCAATGCGAAATTCATAAGTTTCGTCCAGGACGAAGTGTACCTGTGCCCGCCCCCCTGCATTGACTTGGTGTGCATGATGTAAGTGCGTCAGGAAGAAGGTGGAGTAAAGCTCAGGACTGGTCACAGGCTCGGGGACGAGTGCGTAGCCTATGTTGGTGTTTTGTAGATAGCACATAGCCGGCTTGCGTGTGGTCGCCTCGGAGCCTACACGGTATAGCTGCGTGACGAGACCCGCATCTGAGAGGATGTGCATATAGTTGGAGATGGTAGCGCGTGAGGCGCTGATCATCTGCGAGAGCTGAGAGATATTTGGCGAGGTGGGTGTCGTGCGACCCAGCTCGTAGAGTAGCCTGCGCAGCTTGGGTAGGAGACGCTGGTCGAGGTTGCGTAGGAAGCTCACATCGACCTCCAGCATCATGTTGATGTTTTTCAGCAGATTCTCTGAGTAGTTGCGATCCTCGAGGAAGAAGGGGTAGTAGCCGTGATGCGTATAGTCCGCCAAGTAGTTGAGCGGATTGACCATTCCCATGATCTCGCGAGAGATGGTCTCGTGATCCTTCAGTATCTCCTCTAGCGTGACTTGCGGGAGGTTGAGTCCCGTCTTGAGCTGTATGAACTCACGGAGCGAAAAGCCATCTAGCCTATAGACAGCTCCTGGCAGCTGCTCCTCGATGGGAAGCGCCGAGTCGTACTGTACGATCGATGTGGTGTAGATAATCTGCAGGTCGGGCATCAGACGCATACAAGCCAGCAGATCTTCGTGCCACGAGGGGTACTTATATATCTGGTCTAGCAGCAGATGTCGCCCGCCATGGTCGTAAAAGGTCTTAGCAAAGTCTACAAGCGTCTCACTCGTAAAGAGGAAGTTGTTGAGATTGACATAGAGACACTTCCTATTGAGCGACCCAAAAGTCCTCGCAGCGTAGTCCAGGAGGAAGGTGGTCTTGCCCACGCCACGACAGCCATAGATGCCGATCAGCGGGGCGGAGAAGTCAATCTCGCCAAAGAGGCTACGCTGTATCGGATTGCTCAGGTTGCGCAGCAGGTAATCGTGTGTTCTATAGAGTGCCTCCACTACTTTATCTTGATGCTTGGACTAGATACCTATATCTTGGTATGGCAAAGGTACGCAAACTTCTTTAATTGACAAGTGCTCTTGGCAAAAATCTTAGCAAAACGAGTGAACTGCCCCATTCAGATGACAAGTAACCCTCCATAGACTAGCAAGGAGTAGGCACCACTTACCACTTGATACTGAGTAAACAAGCAGTTTCACTAGAGGCTCGCGGTTGTAATGTGATCTTGTCGATAGTTGAGGTGACTTGTAGCCGAGTGTCATTGCTTTCGACAAGTAACGCTGGCATCTCCACGTGGAAAATTCGAATTTGCCACGTGGGGATTTTTTATTTTCCACGTGGAGGAGCAGTAGCACAGCAAGACAAGCAATCCGATGTAGGGACACCCTCTCGCTAGATACTGATCGAGCGTCCCTATAAATATTGGTGTTACAGCGTCTGATGGCTGAACTTTTCGTGTTGATGTGGTTTGTGTAGGGGCGGACCTGCGTGTCCGCCCATATGGCATACAACGCTCTGACGAGAACGGGCGGACACATAGGTCCGCCCCTACAGTGGGTTATTCGTCTCGCTTTGACACGACCGGGATTGCGAGAGTTGAGATCCCCGCTTGTCAGAAAGCATATCCGAGGCTAAAGAAGAAGCGTGAGGCGCGGAGGACGTTCGACCGACTGAAGGAGAGCTTGATAGGACCTATCATGGAGTCGTAGTCTAGGTCGATGCCCGCGCCGTAGAGGAGGTCGCTGTCCTGCAGATTGGGCGCCTGGATGTCCATACCGACACTGACGTGCGGGGTGATGTAGAGAGACTTGATCGGGGTGTACTGGATGCCTAGGTAGAGTGCTGCGAGGTTGTTGACAGGGTACTCTCTGTATCGTAGCCCTGAGAAGATGGTCTGATTGTGCACCCCTAGATTGGCAAAGCCCCCGAGGTGAAACTTCTGACTTAAGAAGAGGTAACTGTCGTAGTGAAAGCTATCCCGCCAGGGCTTACCGAGGTCTAGATTGACCCCACCGAAGAGGCGACCGTGCAGAGCCACCCTTTTGCTCAGAGGAGCGACTACGTGCTCATAGACAGAGAGATGTAGTAGGGGACCCCGCTGTGGGGATATGCTCTCCTCGGGATTGAGTATATTGTGGATCTGCTTCTGGCTCTCTGTGGCATCCTCAGGGAGAGGGGAGAGCGCATAGGAGTTCTTTAGCGTCAGCTCAGCCGTTAGGGCGAGGTGGTTACCCCGTGTAGCAAAAGCTTTCCGATTCAAGCTGTTTTGCTGGTAAGCTAGGTTCATCGTCCAGGTACCATGGCGATAGCTTAGCTTAGGTCGGTTGTTAGCCTGCATGAGTTGGTTGAAGTAGTTGAGGGGTATTTGCTCAAGATCGGCAGCTTGTGCTGACCCTCTCATTTCATGGTCAAAGGGCGTCTGTGGTTGCCACACATACATCAAGCCGTACTGCACACCGAGTGTTATCTCAGACTGAGGTGATAGGGCATAGCCCATCTTCACGCCAGTGGCTATGGAGCCCTGATAGAAGGTTGCCTCGGTATGGTTCTCTATCTGCGATAGGTAGCGTAGATGGAGGTTGTCACTGCGATCTAGGCGAAGGGAGATGTAGGGACTCACCCAGTAGGAGTAGCTATCGTCGAACCACTTGTAGTAGCTGGCACGCAGCTTGGGGTACTGAGATATGGCGAGCTTGGCTGAGAGGTGTGAGTTAGATAGGAGTAGATCTCTAAGTGAAGTGTTGAGGATGATATTTGCTGACTCGTAGGGGTCGTAGTAGGCCCCGAGGCGGAGGAGTGCTTGTGGCTTCTTCTTGATAAAGAAGTGTAGTGTGTTTACCTCATTGCCTCTCGTCGCAGTCGAGTCTGACTCATAGGTATAGTAAACTTGTGCATAGCGGTTGTAACCCATAAGCATGTCGATGCGCTGCTGGAGGAGGTCGACAGAGTCGAGGAGCGAGAGATCCTCACCGATCACACTGCGAATGAACTCTGTCTCGGCTTGCTCTAGGGGAGCACCCCATTGATCCGTGATCTTGACCTGCTGGATCGGGATGGAGACCGTGGCGAGCTGTTGCTTCTGATAGTTGATGCCCTGTGCGACTTGATGAGTCTTGAGAGCGACGAGCTGTGGCAAGAGCTTGTGAGCTTCCGCTTCTGCGAGGGCTATGATCTGCTCCCGCTGACTAAAGTCTGCCGAAGTGTAGCCTCTGAGTGCCTGAGAGAAGTCAAGCATCACATCTACTTGACTTACCTGACGCTCTACCTCCTTTTTTGTCAGGAGCGCATAGGACTGCTGGATGACATCAATGGAGCTGTGCTCTAGCTCCTCCACATTTCGTAGTCTAGCTCCCGTATAGCTGCCGATGACGAAGGTTGCCCCCATAGCACGCACCTCCTCGACGGGGAAGTTGCGATCTAGACCTCCATCGACTAGTAGCTTGCCATCGACAATTGTGGGGGCGAAGACGGCCGGAATCGCTAGACTAGCCCGTATAGATAATGGTAATGTCCCTGAGGTCATCACGCAGGCTCCGCCGCTCCCAGCATCCGAAGCTACGAGCTGTAGCGGTATCGGCATCTGTGCATAGTCTTTGATATGCCGCACGGGGAAGGTGTAGCGCATCAGTACCTCCATCAAGTACTGCCCCTCAATAAGTGAGGAGGGAACCTTAGGGATACCTCGACGCATGGGGAACTCTAGGGTATAAGTCCCGTAATCCTCCTTCTCACACATATCCACCTTGTCGTAAGGCAGACGATTGCTCAAGACACGCCCCCAGTCTTCCTGACGCACCAGTTCTTTGATCTCAGCAGCACTGTAGCCCGTTGAGTAGAGCCCTGCCACGACGGCACCCATAGAGGTGCCAGAGATGTAGTCTACCTGTATCTGCAGTGAGTCGATCAGCTCAAGGAGGGCAATGTGTGCTAGTCCCTTGGCTCCTCCGCCACTAAGGACCAAGCCACAGCGCATCTGAGTGCTGTCGCAGACCTCGTCGCTCTGCCCCAGCATAGTGGCGGGAGCGCAGAGAGCTACCATACATAAGATGAGGCTGGAGAGTAGGATCGATGGTTGTTTCGTATAGATACGCGAGATCATAGGTCGTGTGTCATTTGTAGTGTGGAGAGATCAGCTCATGGTCAACGAGCAGTGCGGGATACAAATGTACGCTTTTTGGCAAATGGAGTGCTAGCATGTAGATCTACGATGCAGTCGCTTGAGGGTAAGTTTGTATCTTTGTCCCTATGAATGAACGTGCAGAAAGAATAGAGACGACCGATTCGATCATAAAGCGTGAGTTGGTGACGCTCCCCGAGGAGCTGCGTGATCCTAGTCGCTATGAGGTGATGGCTCCTGTGGGGTCGTATGAGAGCTTGAGCGCTGCGATACGTGCGGGAGCGAATAGTATATACTTTGGCATTGAGGCGCTCAACATGCGGGCTAAGTCTGCCTACAACTTTACGACAGACGACCTCTATCGTATCGTGGAGATCTGTCGGAGGAGTGGCGTGAAGAGTTACCTGACGGTCAATACGATCATCTACGATGAGGACTTGACGCTGCTTCGCGAGATCCTCTACCATGCGCACCAGGCACAGGTCACGGCGGTGATCGCTGCCGATGTGGCGACGCTGATGGAGGCGCATCGCTTGGGGCTGGAGGTGCATCTCTCTACGCAACTCAATATTAGCAATTGGGAGGCTTTGCGCTTCTACGCACAGTTTGCCGATGTGGTGGTCTTGGCTCGTGAGCTGAACCTAGATCAGGTGGCGGAGATCAAACGTAAGATAGCTGAGGAGCAGATCGTCGGTCCGTCGGGGAGACTGGTGGAGATAGAAATGTTTGCCCATGGAGCGCTCTGCATGGCGGTCTCGGGCAAGTGCTATCTGAGTCTGCACCATCAAGCTACGAGTGCCAATAGAGGTAGTTGCGCACAGATCTGTCGCCGTGGCTACCGAGTCTATGATGACCGCCAAGGGGTCGAGCTGGAGGTGACGCACCCGAACATTATGTCGCCGAAGGATCTGAAGACGATTCACTTCATCAATAAGATGATGCTGGCGGGTGTCACGGTCTTTAAGATAGAGGGGCGCGCCCGTGGCCCGGAGTATGTCTCTACGGTGGTGCAGTGCTACCGTGAGGCTATCGATGCTGTCTGTGCGGGTACTTACGATGAGGCTCGAATAGCGCAGTGGAATGAGCGACTACGAGAAGTCTTCAACAGAGGCTTTTGGGATGGTTACTATCTCGGTCAGCGACTGGGCGAGTGGACACCTTTTGCGGGTTCTAGTGCTGTGCGTGAGAAGGAGTACGTGGCGCACATCGTTAAGTACTTTAGCAAGATAGGAGTCGCCGAGGTGGAGGTAGAGAGTGGCGAGCTGGCACTGGGAGATCGCATTCTGATCATCGGACCGACGACAGGCGTGGTCGATATGACGCTCTCGGAGATGCGCTACGAGCTGGAGCCGGTCTCTCATGCCATCAAGGGGCAACGTATCTCCATCCCTGTGCCACGTAAGGTGCGGGCGAATGACCGGCTCTACCTCTTTAGAGAGCGTACGGAGGTACAGCATTTCAAGGGGTAGGGGACTTGCATAGAATCATTTTACCCAAGATACTTACATATCATATGAAACAACCAATCAAATATCAGTATGGTCTCACGCTCAAGGTGCGAGACTACGAGTGCGACCTCCAGGGGGTGGTCAACAACAGCAACTATCAGTGCTACATGGAGCATACACGCCACGAGTTTTGGCTGGCACTGGGCGATAGCTTTGCTGAGATGCACGAAGAGGGGCTTGATCTCTTCGTCTACAAGGTCTCTATAACCTATCATCGCTCGTTGCGTAGTGGTGATACCTTTCATACGGCACTGCGTGCCAGACGTGAGGGGGCTAAGCTCATCTTCGACCAGGTCATCGTACGTAGTGATGGCGTGAAGTGCGCCTCAGGTGTGATCGAGGCGGTCGCGGTGCAGAACGGACGGACGACCCGTGGAGAGTGCTTCGATGGGATCATGGCTCGTGCTGAGGCTTACAGCGAGAGCCATCCGTATGACTTAACGATTCTCTAGTGATGGCCGAGCTCCTCTTCGTCCTCTATCTCCTCTCTGTTATCGGAGGTATCGTTATTGTGCTCGGGGAGGAGCGTAGTGCGGTCTCTTCGATCCCGTGGATACTGGTAGTCATCTTTCTCCCTGTCGTCGGGCTCCTGCTGTATATTATCTTTGGCTACTCGCTGAGGCGTAAGCAACTAATCGATGTGGGGGTGAGGCGGGCCCTCTCGAATGCTACTGTAGAAACTAAGTCGCTGCCTAGCACGGAGGTTGAAGAGAGAGCAGGTCGTAAACTTACGTCGCTATCCTCTCTCATAGAGCGACTGACCGATACGCCACTGACCACGGCTAATGAGCTGACTCTCTATGACGATAGTCGCGAGTGGCTTGCTGCTTGTCGTGAAGCTGTCGTACAGGCGCAGCACTACATCTACATCGAGCTGTATCGTATCGAGGAGGGCCCGTGGCTGGACGCTCTGCTAGATCTGCTCGCAGAGCGCATTCAGGAGGGCGTAGCTCTCTACTGGCTCTATGATGACGTTGGGTCGCGAAGTCTGAGTCGACGCTATCGCAAGCGGATGGAGCAGTTGGGCGGAGAGGTTGCTGCCTTTCTCCCCGTACGCTTTCGGCTTCTTACGAGCCGCGTGAACTATCGCAACCATCGCAACCTCGTGGTGGTAGATGGTGCTGTAGGCTTTACAGGGGGCAATGTGCTACTCTCGGAGCTACAGCATTTGCCTCAAGGTGCGCAACCTCTGGCGACGACTCATCTGCGTATGAGTGGCGCAGTGGTACGTCAGTTGGAATACAGCTTTGCGCTGGACTGGTACGTAGCGACGCAGCAATTGCTCTCGCCACAGCAGAGCTCCTCTACCGTGACGATGGCCGAGCCTATCAAGATGCAGATCTTCCCGACGCATCCTACGGACGACTTTCCCTCGCTAGAGATGATCTTCACGCACGCCTTCCTGCAGGCTCGTCAGTCGCTCTACATCGAGTCGCCTGTCTTGATCCCCACCTCTAGCATACAGCAGGCACTGATCTCCACGGCACTCTCTGGGGTGCAGGTACGGGTGATCCTACCTCGCCGTGGGCGTAGCTGGCTGGCTCCTAAGGCTTCGCACGCTTTCTTTACCGACTTGCTACGAGCTGGTGTGGAGATATACTACTATGACGGCCTACGAGAAGCGACCTATGCGGTGATAGATAAGGAGCGTGTGGTGACGGGAACACCTTACCTAGACTTTAGAAGCTTTGAGTACAACTTCGACTTGACCACCATTGCCTATTCTTCGGAGGTCGCACGGCAGTTTGTCGATAGCTTTGAGGCAACACTTGCCCTCTGTCGTAGGATAACCCTACGACGCAATAGGCTGTGGAGACGTATCGTTCATGGCGTGATGCGTCTGCTTACGCCTCTGATATGAGAGGCTCTTATCGCTTGTTTAAGAGTTCGTGTAGCGGCGGTAAGACGCTACTAGAGTGCGTAGATCCACGCTCCTGCGAAGCTGTCGGATAGTGCGGAGACGGTGCGGCGTAGTTCGCCAGCACGCTCCTCAGAGGAGCTGATGCCTGCGATGACAAGACAGCGAGAGGACTCTTGGATGACTTGTAGCGAGACCCCTTTGGTCTGAGGCTGATCAGTTGTTATCTCTTCGATAAATCGCTCTGCACGCTTAGGCCCCTTGAAAACACCTACGACGATAGCATGACTCCCTTGCTGTAAAGCCTCGTCATGCGTGATCAGTAGAGACGAAGCTGCGGCATGCTCCGGAGTCGCAGAGACGATCTCCGTTTGTTCTGTAGCCTTGTTGGGTTGTGTGGCAGTTGTCGCGCTACCCGACGAGGCTTGCTTTTGCTCTGGCGTCACTACGCTTGCCTCATCAAGCCAGCCGTAAGGGACGAAGCCCGCACTGTAACGATCTGGGTGACTGTCTGAGCTGATGGGTAGTAGGCAGAGGAAACATATAGCACCTGCTGCAGCCCAATTGGCCGCAGTCCGATTGATACGTATCGTCCAATACTTCCGATCACTCTTCGCCTTACTAGCAGGTTCGGCAGTGGTATGATCGACAGGGGCGATGGCTGGGAGCAAGCAGCTCTGGGGGTAGAGGCCGTAAGAGTGTATCGATCTCAGGCCTTGTCGCTCCTGTACGGGAGTAAAGAGTAGCTCGCCACTCTCCTGCAGCGTGAGGGTGCCGAGGTTGGAGCCGATAGTTAGAGACCCTGACTGATATAGCTGATGCCTGATCACGGTCACGTCGGAGTCTACCACGAGGCGCGCTCTGCGTACGGATAGCCCTAGGGTGCGTGCGTAGCAACTGTCTAGGATGCCGTCACGATCTACTAGAGATGCGTTGAATGAGATGCGCTGTCCTGCTGGCGTGATGACATTGAGATCCTTGTCATAGAGTGGAGGCGTTTGCTCCACGATGAAGGCTCCTATCGTGGGTAGTACGACGCAGTCGTGCAGTAGTAGAGCTTGCTCTAAGATATCTCCGATGCGATACATTGAGATGTACAGGCTAAGAGTGGATGATTACAGACGAGTCAGGGGCGGCTACATTGTGCGGCCACCTCCACAGAGTAGGCAGAAGACTCCCGCTCCTCACCACAAAGTTAAGCAATCTCCACGAACTGGAGCGTGTGGTGCAGAGCGGAAGTACTGGTAGATTTCGTTAAGTCTTTGGGAGCTAGTGGCTCATCAAGACCTAGTCATTCATCGAGGCGAGGAACTCAAGGTTGGTCTCCGTCAGCTCGATGCGCTGCTTGAGGAACTCCATCGCCTCTACCGTATTCATGTCAGATAGGTGGTTGCGTAGGATCCACATACGCTGCAGCGTCGTCGAGTCTAGTAGGAGGTCATCACGACGGGTGCTACTAGCGAGGATGTCAATAGCGGGGAAGATACGCTTATTGGACAAACGACGGTCGAGCTGTAGCTCCATGTTACCAGCGCCCTTGAACTCCTCAAAGATGACATCATCCATCTTGGAGCCCGTCTCCGTCAGAGCCGTCGCTAAGATGGTGAGACTACCGCCGTGCTCGATGTTTCGTGCAGCTCCGAAGAATCGCTTCGGCTTTTGCAGTGCATTAGCCTCGATACCACCTGAGAGGATCTTGCCCGAGGTAGGTTGTACTGTATTGTAAGCACGTGCGAGGCGCGTGATCGAGTCTAGCATGATGAGCACATCGTGACCGCTCTCGACCATACTCTTAGCCTTGGCGAGTACCAGCTCAGCGAGCTTCACGTGATGGTCAGCGGGTTCGTCAAATGTCGAGGCGACGACCTCAGCATTGACATTGCGTGCCATATCGGTCACCTCCTCGGGACGCTCGTCGATCAGGAGGATGATCATATAGACCTCAGGATGATTGGCAGATATCGCATTAGCAATATCCTTGAGTAGCATTGTCTTACCCGTCTTAGGCTGAGCGACGATGAGTCCACGCTGTCCCTTGCCGATGGGGGTGACTAGATCCACGATGCGCATGGCGGTCTTGTCGTAGACTGCTGCGATGCCCTGAGACTCTAGCTTAAACTTATCCTCTGGGAAGAGAGGCGTCAGCATGTCAAAGGAGACACGATCCAGATTGTCCTTAGGATGACGTCCATTGACGAGTAGGATGTTCTGTAGTAGGAAGTACTTCTCGCTACCCTTGGGTGGGCGTATGCTTCCCTCGATGACATCACCCGTCTTGAGGTGCCACTTCTTGATCATGTCGGCTGGGACGTAGATGTCGTCTGGTGAGGGGAAGTAGTTGTAGTCTGAGCTACGGAGGAAGCCGTATCCCTCTTGGGAAACCTCCAGCAGTCCGCTAGCGGTCAGTATGTTGGAGAAGTCGTATGAAGTCTCCTCTTCCTCCTCTTTGACTTTGTTATTCTGCTGCTTGCCCTTTTGTGCCGGTTCGTCGGAGTTAGCTTCTTTGTGAGACTCGCCTAGTACCTCACCAAGTAGTGAGTCCGCATCGGGATGGGTAAAGACCATGGGAGTCTCCTCCTGTTGCTCCTCCTCTGCGTCTTGCTTAGCTTGAGGACGCCTCTCCTCTTTATCAGACTTGTCAGACTGGTTCGTTGGCTCCTGTCGTTTGTTATTCCGATTGTTGCGCTCCTTATTATTGTTACGCTTCGGACGGTTAGACTCTTGAGCCTTAGTCTCCGTCTCTGGCTCCTTCTCTTCGGACTGAGTAGCCGCTGCCTTCTCAACGATAGCGATAGCTGCTTGGCGATCTATCTCAGTGGGCTGGTTGGTTGCATCGCCTTTGTCCGTTTTAGAGGTGCGCTTGTTCTGTCGCGAGTTCGATCGATCCTTTTGCTCAGGCTTGTTTTTCTCGTCTTTAGCGTCCGTTTTCTCCTCTTTGTTTGAACGGTTATTGCGGGAGTTGCTCTGTCGCTCTTTGCGCTTATTGCTCTGCTGCTGCTCTACTGTTTGGGTGGCTACAGCTTCTGCCTGAGCGTCTAGAATTTGGTAAATGACCTCTTTCTTTTCGGAGGCCATCTTGGTAATCTCTAGCTGGGAAGCAACTTCTTTGAGCTGCTCTTCCGTCATACCATTGAGATCTACGATGGTGTACTTCTGCATGATGTACTTATGTTATGCTGGATAAATGCACCTTACGGCTTGTTGCAAAGGGCTATCATGCTACAATGCTGAGCCTCAGAAAGCTACATGTGAGATGATAGAGGCAACGGAATCAACTGTCTAGCAGGCGCTGTGGCGAGACAGCTGGCTAGCATAATGACCGACCTAAGTAAGGTGTGTAATGTGTGAATAGGCTGAGTGATGGGTCAGTCCTGTCTGATATGGGACGCTCTGCTCGGTCGTTGTCATCTAGGTCGATACAGAGCCAGAGCTACTTCCGCAGCAGATCGGAAGCCTCTCCATACAAGCTGTGTCCTATTGTGCAACTCTTTGTATCTGTACAGCTCAGGAGTGCGTCGATCTAGTGACTCATCCACTTCTAGAGACAAAGGTACGAAAAAGTGTTCAAATAAAGCATCTCTTCTCTCTCTCAGGTCAAATAGCAGATTGGGTAGCCCGATAAGACAAATAGCGATTTGCGTAATTGATGGTTCATCGGGAATCACTCTCATTGAAAGGGACAGGAGGAGAGCTAGGGGGGATATTCTAATCAACTGAGACTATAAAACAGGATATCCACGTGGGGATTCTCAATTCTCCACGTGGATATTTTTTATTCTCCACGTGGGGACGAAACGATTCCTCCGAAGTTTCATTTGATTCCTCCGAAGTTTTATTTCGTCCCTACGTGGGAAATTTTTATTCTCCACGTGGAGATTTGAAAATTTCCACGTAGGAAAGCGATTGGCTGTTGACGATTGGCTAGAGGCACTAGTGCCACTAGAAAAATCTCTAACCTCTAATCTCTAACTTCTAACCTCTAATTTCGTATCTTTGTAACAGTACCAACCATTTTTCTTACGCTTATGTCTATCATGAAGGGACTCGTGCCTGAGTTTTTTCTCTCTCTACGTGGTTACTCACGACAGAACTTTGTCAAGGATCTCACAGCGGGTATCATCGTTGGGGTCGTCGCCCTGCCACTAGCTATCGCCTTCGGTATCGCTAGCGGGGTCTCACCGACGGAGGGCTTGCTGACGGCTATCATCGGTGGTTTCCTCGTCTCGCTACTAGGTGGTAGCAAGGTGCAGATCGGAGGACCAACGGGCGCATTTATCGTGATCGTCTATGGGATCATCCAGCAGCACGGCTTGGACGGGCTAGCCATTGCGACCATTATGGCGGGCTTGCTCCTGATGCTTTTGGGCTTCTTGCGCTTGGGTGGCTTGGTGCGCTTCATCCCTTATCCGATTATCGTGGGCTTTACGGCGGGTATTGCGGTGACCATCTTCACGACGCAGATCGCTGACCTCTTCGGGCTACAGATCGAGTCAATGCCGGGAGACTTCATCGGCAAGTGGCAGGTGCTGATTGCGAACTTTGCTACGGGGTCGTGTATTCCCTTTGCTTTTGCAGTCTGTACGATATTGATCATCTGGCTACTGCCTAAGGTTAATGCAAAGATCCCTAGCACGCTGGTGGCTCTGGTGCTGCTCACGCTGGTTAGCTTTGGGCTCCAGCAGCTGGGCTACCTTAGACCGGAGAATATTGGGGACAACTATACGATAGAGCGTGCACTGCCTACCTTTGTGATGCCGACGATCACGGTGGAGCGTATCGTGACGCTCTTTCCCTCTGCTCTAACGATCATGCTACTGGGCGCTATGGAGAGCCTCCTCTCGGCCTCGGTGGCGGATGGGGTGATCGGGTCTAAGCACAATCCTGACAGTGAATTGATCGGTCAGGGCGTAGCTAATGTGGTGGTGCCTTTCTTCGGAGGGATCCCGGTGACGGGGGCTATCGCTCGTACGATGACCAATATCAATAGCGGTGGACGGACTCCTATGGCGGGAATCATCCATGCGGTGGTGCTCCTGCTGATCATGCTCCTGCTCTCGCCTCTGACGGCGCATATACCGATGGCGGTGCTGGCGGGTGTGCTGGTGGTGGTCTCCTATAATATGAGTGGCTGGCGATCGTTTGTCTCGATCTTTAAGGGCCCACGAGGGGATACGGTTATCCTCCTGGTGACCTTCCTACTGACGGTGATGACCGATCTGACAGTGGCGATCGGGGTGGGCATGCTGCTGGCGATAGCTCTGCTCTTCCGTCGCATCCTCGATGTGAGCTCTGTCGAGCAGATCGGGGTGGGCGAGATCACGGACGAGCCTCTGGCTGAGGAGCATCTGGAGTTACCCTCAGGAGTGGAGGTCTATGAGGTAGAAGGACCGTTTTTCTTCGGTATTGCCAATAAGTTTGAGGAGGTGATGGTGACGGTTCACGATCACCCAGAGGTGCGCATCATCCGTATGCGTCGTGTGCCTTTTATCGATAGTACCGGGCTCTACAACCTGCAGATGGTCTTGGAGCGACAGCGCAAGCGTGGCGTGCACGTCATCTTGAGTGGTGTGCGTCCTGCGGTCTATACGCATCTGGAGCAGACAGGTATCATCGATCAGCTGGGACCGGAGAATGTGCTGCCGACCTTTGCCGAGGCGCAGGAGCGTGCCTGGGCGCTTTACGAGCAAATCAGTGCGACAGCGGCTAAATATCAGAAATAGTATTAACTTTGGAGCATAACTCAAAGACATTGCTATGATGAAAGAACGACTGACACAGCTAATCCTTAGCACGATCCTACTAGCACTAAGCTCATTTGGGCTAGCTGCTCAGGAGGTTGTGGTGCCTGGAGAGCCTGAGCCTCCGACGCCCGAAAAGCGCAACGAAGTACGACTGAACCTTTACGCTCCAGTAGTACACAAAACTTTATCTTTGGAGTACGAGCGTGCGGTGGCGCAAGATGTGGGTGTGGGAGCTATGGCGAGTGCTTACTTTAGCAGTAATCGCTTTAACGTGATCTTCTTTCCTACGGTGGGCGTGATGCCTTATGGTCGCTGGTACTTTGGTGGTCGTTGGTTTTCTATGACAAAGCCTAATGCAGGCTTTTTTCTAGAGGCTAATAGCTCTCTAGCCTACAATGATAATCTAGCCAATGTACGAGATGATGAAGATGAGACGTACACTGAAGATCCCGAAAATCCACTTGAAGAGCGGAGCGGTGTCTCGTGGGGTATAGGTCTCGGAGCAGGTCTCAAGCTAGTCTCTCGAAACAACTGGAGCGGAGAGATAAGCCTGCGTCTAGGTCGTAATCTTGTGAAGGTGTGTGACTGGAACATCGCCTACATATACCCCGCGATCTCTGTGGGGTACCGCTTCTAGTAATGTTGAGATAGAACTCAAAAGAGTACGATGATGTCGCGACTACGGACGAAACTAACGCTCTTGACGATCATTCTGACACTAGGCTCACTCGGGATAGTGGCTCAGGAGGTCGTGGTGCCTTCACATCCAGTCAAGTATCACGAAGTTCGGCTTAATCTTTTAGCATTGCCATATGCTTCGGAGCTCTCTGCGGAGTATGAGTATGCAACAGCGTCACCCTTTAGTATTGGTTGCGCAGTGAGTGCCTACATAGGTGATGAGTCTGCTAGTGGACTCTCCTTTCCGACTTTTGGGGTGATGCCTTATGGACGCTGGTACTTTGGCGGGAAGTGGTTCTCTATTACGAGCCCCAATGCAGGTTTCTTGATAGAGGTGAATAGTGCTATTGGCTACTATGACAAACTGAAAAATGTGCATTACTCTGGACCTTGGATGAACCTGAAGAGGACGGAAGAGATAGTGAGCGGAACTTCGTGCGGTATAGGTTTAGGGGCTGGGTTTAAGTATGTGACGCGAAGGGGTTGGAGTGCAGAGGCGAGTCTGCGCATGGGTGTCAATCTAGTAGAGGCTGCTCAAAAGAACTTTGCCTACATATACCCTGCGATCTCTGTGGGGTACCGCTTCTAGTGAGTGTCAAGCTTTGGACGAAACAAAAAAGGTTCTAACCTCTCTCGTGAGGCTAGAACCTTTTGTCATAATAGGGGTGTGAGAGCTTATGCGCCCTGCTGCTCCTGGGTGCTGAGCATACCGCAGGCGGCGCTGATGTCTTCGCCACGGGAGGTGCGGATGGTGGTCGGTATGCCCGCCTCGCAGAGCCGATCGCGGAGCCACTCCATGCGGGTCATATCGGAGCTAGGCAGGTCGATGTGCGGGATGCGGTGGTAGCGGATCAGGTTGACGTGACAGTCGAGCTGGGAGAGTAGACGCTTGAGGGCTGCAAGGTGACGGGGTGTGTCGTTGAGCCCTGAGAAGACGATATACTCGAAGGTGAGGCGACGCTGCCGGCTCCAGTCGTAGTGTCGTAGGAGTGCCACCGTGTCGGCGAGGGGCATAGCGCGCTCTACCGGCATGATCGCTAGACGCTCCTCCGGCAGTGGGTTGTGCAGGCTGATAGCCAGATGACAGGTGCACTCCTCTAGAAAGCGCTCCAAGCCGGGTCTTAGCCCGATGGTCGAGACGGTGATGCGCTTCGGACTCATCGCTAGTCCCTTCGGATCGGTTAGGCAGCGGATCACTTGCAGGAGCGTATCTATATTGTCCATCGGTTCGCCCATTCCCATGAAGACTATGTTGGTCAGCTCATTGACCTCAGGCACGGAGAGGATCTGATTGAGAATCTCGCTCGCTGAGAGGTTGGCGCCGAAGCCTTGCTTACCCGTCATGCAGAAGAGGCAATTCATCTTACAGCCTCGCTGTGACGATACGCAGAGCGTGGCACGATCTCCCTCGGGGATCATGACTGTCTCGACGAAGCCTCCACCAGCAGCAAAGAGATACTTGACCGTCCCGTCTCGTGAAGTCTGCTGTAGATGAGGCGCAGCACGACCTATCTCGTAGTGCGAGGCGAGCAGTGCACGCGCCTTCTTGCTCAGATTGGTCATCTCGTCCCACGTGGAGACATGCTTCTGGTAGAGCCAGTCAGCGATCTGCTGGCCTGTGTATTTGGGCAGTCCTAGGCCAACGGCTAGCTCCGTGAGCTGCGCAGGCGTCTTGCCGAGGATCTGATGAGTTGCTGTCATAAGGGCTTGACTAAGTGGTCTTATCAGACGAGGTCAAAGTCGAGCTGTCGCTGCTCTAGGTCGGCACGAGCGACACGTACGGTGATCGGGTCGCCTAAGTTGTAGCGCTTGCCAGTGCGTCGCCCACGGAGACGGTAGTTCTTCTCGTCGTACTCAAAGTAGTCGTCCTCGAGCTTGCGGATCGGTATGAGTCCCTCGCAGTGCGACCCCTTGAGCTCCACATAAAGTCCCCACTCGGCGACCCCGCTGATGACTCCATCGAAGACCTGTCCCATACGAGCTTTCATATACTCCACCTGCTTGTACTTGATCGAGTCACGCTCTGCCTGTGTGGCTATCTGCTCCTGCTCGCTGCAGTGCTGGCACTGCTCCTCGAGCTTGCCCTTTGTCACAGAGCGACCACCCGCATAGTAGCGTGTCAAGAGGCGGTGCACCATAAGGTCGGGGTAACGACGTATGGGTGAGGTGAAGTGGGTGTAATAAGCAAAGGAGAGCCCGTAGTGGCCGATGTTGTCTGGTGAGTACTCGGCACGGGTCATAGAGCGGATGGCAAGTGTCTCGATGAGGCTCTCCTCACGCTTTCCCTGGACGCTGTCGAGGAGCTTGTTGAAGGAGCGACTTACCTGACGATTCTCGCCACTGAGATTGACTTTGTAGCCGAACTTACCCGCAAAAGAAGCAAGCGCCATCAACTTCTCTTCGCTAGGCTGTGCGTGGACACGATAGACGAAGTTCTTCGCTTTCTTGCCTTTGGCACGAACCAGTCCGATGTCCTCGGCAACGGTGCGGTTAGCCAGGAGCATAAACTCCTCAATAAGGTGGTGCGACTCATTGTCTATCACCTCCTCGACACCTGTGGGACGACCCTTGGGGTCTAGAACGAAGCGCACCTCTTGGCTCTGAAACTTGATCGCACCCTCGTCAAAGCGGCGCTTACGCAACTGCTGGGATAGCTCGAAGAGCGGCTGAATGATCGCCTGCTGGGTGTCACTACGCCCCTCGATCACATCTTGCGCCTCCTCGTAAGTCATACGCTGATCGCTCCGTATCACGGTGCGACAGATGCGGTACTGCTGTACATGCGCCGCATTGTCTAGCGTGAGGATACAGGAGTAAGCGTACTTATCCTCGTTGGGGCGTAGCGAACAGAGATTGTTGCACAGTGCTTCAGGGAGCATTGGTATGGTTCTGTCAACGAGGTAAACACTGGTGCCACGTGCGTAAGCCTCCTCGTCAATCTTGGATCCCTCGGTGACGAAGTAAGAGACATCCGCAATGTGTACGCCTACCTCGTGCCGGCCGTCGCCGAGGTCACGGTAAGAGAGCGCATCGTCAAAGTCCTTAGCATCGGCAGGGTCGATGGTAAGTGTCGGCACCTCGCGAAAGTCCTCTCGCTGTGCTAGCTGCTCTTGGGTTATCTCGCCCGAGAGTTGCTCAGCCTCGTCGATAGCTGCCTGTGGGTAGCCGTAGTCTATATTGTACTCGGTCAGTATGGCGCGCATCTCGGTGTCGTTGTCGCCCGCCTTGCCGAGTACCTTGAGGACACGTCCCGTGGGGATCTTGTCCGAGCTAGGCCACTCGGTGATAGCCACCTCTACCTTGGAGTCTCGCTGAGCTCCGTTTAGTTCGCTGAGTGGAATCAATATATCGGTCGAGAGGGTGCGATCCTCGGTGATGAAGATGGCCCAGTCCTTTTTGAACTCTAGTCGCCCTACGAAGGTATGCTTCGAGCGCTCGATGATATTGATCACCTCACCCTCTAGCTCTCCGCCCTGTCTCTTGGCAAAGAGCCGCGCCTGCACACGATCGCCGTTGAGCGCATGCATAGAGTTGCGCTCGGCGATGAAGATGCTCTTGCCATCCTCATCAGAGATGAGCGCGTTGCGTCCGTTAGAGCGACGCTCGAAAGTGCCGAAGAGCAGAGCTCCCGAGAGATTATAGCGATAGGTGCCAGGCTTGACACGTATGAGCGTGTCGTCCATCTCCAGTACCTCTAGGATGCGGCTGATGGTCTGGCGCATCGGTTGCTCCGTGATGTCGAGCTGCTTGGAGACCTGCTTGTAGTTCCACGTGTGAGTTGGATTTGCGGCAAAGAGCTTGACGACAGCGCGTGTCAGTTCATCGAGGTTAAGCCGCTTAGCGCCGGAGCGTTTGGTGGGGTTCTTCTTGGGTGTGCTTTTCTTTCTAGATGTTTTCGTCATAATGGTTTGGTTAATGTGTGTATGCGTTGTGGGCTTACTGCTCGGGTCGGTAGGGACCGCTGTGCTCGTCCTGGAGGATGCTCAGATAGCTCTTGTATCGCGAGGGGGCAATGCGTCCCTCCTCAAGCGCCTTGAGGACAGCGCAGCCCGGCTCGTGGATGTGCGTGCAATTGGCAAAGCGACAGTCGCTCGAATAGGCAAAGAACTCACGAAAGAAGTGGCTCGTGTCCTCTTCGCTCATCTCTAGCGTGCCAAAAGCTTTGATCCCAGGCGTGTCGATGATCCAGCCCGAGTGCGGGGCCGGTAGCTGATACATCTCCGAGTAAGTAGTCGTGTGCTGCCCCGTCTCATAGAGCGAAGAGATAGCCTGCGTGGCTAGGTCTAGGTCGGGTATCAAGCTGTTGAGTAGGGTCGACTTGCCGGTGCCTGAGTGCCCGGCGATGAGCGTGCACTTGCCCTCGAGCAGCGATAGGAGTGCGTCGGTGCCTTGATGTTGCAGTGCCGATATGGGGTGGCAGGGATAGCCTAGTGGGGTGTAGATCTCGGTCAGTTCGCGCATCACCTCCTCCTCGTCGGGCTTAAGGTCGTCGACCTTGTTGATGAGGATCTCGGTGGGGATGCGGTACGCCTCTGCCGTCGCTAAAAAGCGATCGATGAATGTGTAGGAAGTGCGAGGACGAGCGATGGTGACCATCAGGAGCGCTAGGTCAATGTTTGCCGCAAGGATGTGCGACTCCTTAGAGAGGTTGGTGGCGCGTCGTATGATGTAGTTGCGCCGTGGCTCGAGAGACTCTATATAGGAAACGTCCTGTTGTGGATCTGGCGTGAAGTGCACCCAGTCACCGACCACTACGGGATTGGTGCTGCGAATGCCCTGGATGCGAACCCGCCCTTTGATCAGGCAGGAGTAGACCCGCTCCTCTTCGGGCACGTGCACTGCACAGTTATTGCCGATGACCTTGATGACTCTGCCTCGCATAGGATAGGGGGAATGGGGAAAATGTGAGCAAAGCCACAGTCCACAGCTTGAGAGGATGGAAGGGGCAGACAATGCGGAAATAGTCTCTCCGCTCTGCCTGCCGTCTCAGGCTGTAGGTGTGACTTGCATAAGGGTAAAATGTGATAGGGAGGGGGCGGGGGATTAGATCGTCATGATCTCTTTCTCCTTAGCCGCTAGAGCCTCCTCGACGCGACCGATGTACTTGTCGTGGAGCTTCTGAGCGTCATTCTCCGTTTGCTTGATCGTATCCTCTGGTAGGTCCTCAGCTTTGACCGCTTTCTTCGCAGCGTCGATAGCGTCACGGCGCGCGTTGCGGATGCTGATCTTAGCCTCCTCGCTCTCAGCCTTACACTGCTTGACAAGCTCCTTACGACGCTCCTCGGTGAGCGGTGGCATAGCGATGCGAATCATCTCGCCATTGTTCGTCGGTGTGATACCCAGGTTGGAGTCGAGGATTCCCTTCTCGATATCCTTGATGAGCTTCTTGTCCCACGGTGTGATAGCGAGCGTACGCGCATCGGGTACAGTCACTGTCGCAACCTGATTGAGAGGCATCGGCGCCCCATAAGCCTCGACGGTAATGTCGTCTAGTAGGACAGGATTCGCCTTGCCCGCACGTATGCGGTCTAGCTTGTCCTGAAGGAATTCGACAGCTTTGAGCATAGACTGCTCAGCAGGTTTGGTAAATTGGCTTGTACTCATATTTCGTTGTGATTGGTTTCTAGATTTTATTGATTAGGAAACGATGGACCCTATCTCCTCGCCACGCATCACACGAGCCAGGTTGCCCGTTGTGTCCATGTCAAAGACGATGATTGGCAGGTGGTTCTCCTGACAAAGCGTCATAGCGGTCAGGTCCATAATCCTGAGCCCACGATCGTATACCTCTTGGTAGGTGAGACGAAAGAGCTTCGTCGCTGAGGGATCGCGCTCAGGATCGGCTGTGTAGATGCCGTCGACACGGGTCCCCTTGAGCATGATGTCAGCTTGTAGCTCTATGCCACGCAGTGCTGAGGCAGAGTCTGTGGTAAAGAATGGATTGCCCGTCCCGCCAGCGACGAAGACAATATGCCCCTGCGCCAGCAGTTGGCGAGCTGTGAGCGCATCGTAGTAGCGCGCGTAGGGCTCCATCGGCGTACTGGTCATGACGACCGCACGAGGTGTGCCTTGTATGGAGGGACACTGTGCATTGATCGCAGCACTGATGGCGAGCGCATTGATGACCGTGGCGAGCATGCCCATACGGTCGCCCGACACACGATCCAGCCCTTCGGCAGAGCCAGCCATACCTCGGAATATGTTGCCACCGCCTACGACGATAGCCACCTCGACGCCCATATCACTGATCTCGATGATCTGCGAGGCGTAGTCGTGGAGGCGTGTCGTGTCGATGCCTTGCTTGGAGCCAGCAGCTAGCGACTCGCCGCTGAGCTTGAGTAGTACTCGTTTGTATTGAGCCATAATGGTCTTATCTCATTGTATCCTCTACAAAGATAGACAAAAAGAGATTAGCAGTAAAGCGAAGCGGTAAGGCAAGCGAACTTTTAGCATGGCTAAGCTAATCAACTGAGACTATAAAACAGAATATCCACGTGGAGATCTACCCTTTTTCTAAGGATAAATCGTAGTTCCCTAGTACCTCAAAATAGGACTTAGTCGTTGCTCCGCTGGAGCTGCTGGTCGTGTCGGCGCAAGAGGTAGAGGAGCCAGCCCCCGTAGAGCAGGTGGTAGAGTGCGATGACTAAGTAGTAAGTGGAGACGGTCTCGACGAAGGGCACACGCAAGATGTAGATGAGTAGCACCAGGAGGGCAACTTGTAGGAAGAGGTTGAGCAGTTGGATCTGTAGGTGCGCTCTTTGCCGCCCGATGATGTCGGGGATGACGTTGATGATGGAGGTGAAGAAGAGGACGAGCAGGTAAACGAGCATAGCGCGTATGATCTCTGTGCAGGCTACGTATGCGGGGGCTAGGAACCAACGAACTAGATAAGGCATAGCCCACCAGAGGAGTACGAGTGTGGGGAGGCCTGCTACGAGCGTCACCAGGAGCAGCGGACGGACGAGCGGCCGCCAGGGTGCCTGCGCGTGGTGTGCTACGGAGAGACGGTTGAAGTAGACCTGACTGACGCTGTCTGCGATGAGCTGTACGGGACGGCGTGCCAGCATCGTTGCCATAGTGACCAGTCCCACCTCTACAGTCGTGTAGCCTAGCGGCAGCATGAGGATCAAGATCGACCCGAGGAGGGTGGTGATGGCTGCTTGAGGAAGGCTAAAGAGGGGGAAGGCTCTGTACTTTCGAGCCACTTGACTTAGCTCTCTACGGCTAGTTGGGACCCTGGTTTGTTTGTTATGCTTCAGAGGTTGTAGGAGTGGAATGAGCGCGAGCAACGTCGAGGCTATTTGCGCCCCCCACAAGCTCCAGACGGAGGGGGAGAAGAGTCCGAAGTCCACTTTGAGTCCATTATTGCCCAGTCCTTGCACCGCCTTGCTGGTGGCGATGCGCTTGAAGTGACCTAGACTTAGCGCATAGTTGCTTAGTGTAGCGCACAGTCCCAAGGTGCAGACAACGGGCGGAATGAGCCAGAGCTTGCCCTGCAGGGTAGCGTAGCGGGTGGCCCCTATCCACGGCTCGATGGCTGGGGTGAGAGCAAGTAGAGCGAGCGTCACTAGAGCTGTGATCCAAAGGGTGAGGCGTAGCAAGTGCTTTCGCTCTAAGGGCTCTTGGCAGATGACGATAGCCTGCTCGTAGCGCCCCCCGACGGCGATGCTGAGCAGCGTAGAGATGGAGAGAATGAGTGCTAGGTCGCCTAGCGTGTCTGGTGCGTATAGTTTACTGACCCACGGTAGGAGAAGTAGGGCTATCAGCTGTACCCCGACGCCGACAGAGAGGAGTAGACCGCTATCGGCTAGTATGGAGCGCAGTGGTCGGGGCACTTTCACAGCTTTAGTATAGATCGAAGATGGCGAGGAGCAGATAGACGGCTGGCACCGCTAGAAGTAGGCTGTCTATGCGATCGAGGATGCCACCGTGACCCGGGATGAGCTTGCCCGAATCCTTGACACCCGCTTGACGCTTGAGGCTACTCTCAAAGAGATCCCCAATGGTACCAAAGATGGCGACCACCGCCGCGATGAGCAAGATGCGTAGCCAGCTTAGCTCTGGGAATAGAAGCAGGCGTAAGACGACTGCTGAGAGGAGGACGAGGAGGAGACCTCCGATGGAGCCTTCGACGCTTTTCTTTGGTGAGATGCTGGGTGCCAGTCTTCTTTTTCCCCATCGTGAGCCGACGAGGTAGGCACCCGTGTCATTGACCCATATAAAGATGAAAATGGCGAGCAGGAGCAACCCGTTGTACTGCGTCATGGAGGAGAAAGGATCGGCCACAAGCGTCAGCCTGATGGTCAGTGCGAGGGGAGCGGCTATGTAGAGCTGTCCGATGAGACTGTTGCCGAGACTGGGGAGCATATCCTTGTGCGGAAGGAATGTGGAGCGACAGACCACATAGAGCAGGTAGAGCAGGTAAGGAATGAAAATGCCGAACTCATGACTGATCGCCATGCCATACTGCGCCGTGGCGTAGAGAAGCCAGACGGCTGCCACGCAGTCTAGTACGATACGAAAGATGTAGGTCTGATTGACTCGCGTCAGATGGTTGAACTCGATGATCCCTGCCACGGCAAAGAAGGAGAGCAAGATCCACAATCCCCAGACCATGGAGAGTGTTAAGGCTAGCACGATCAGTGCTACGTAGACAGTGCCCGATATAAGACGAGTGGTGAAGGTCGACATGGTAGCGTTGTATTCAGTGATTGTCGTGTGTTACGTAGAGCTTAATAAGTCAGTCGGACAGAGACGCTCAGCGGTGAGTATCTCTGTCCGACTTCTAGATAGGACTATTCGTGATCTGTAGGCTCCTCATCCTTTTTTTCATCTGAGGAATCGGGTGTAGGCTGATCCTCCTCCTTTTTAATATAGGGCGGAGGGGTAGCACTAGCGAGTCTCTTGGCACGCGCAGCCTCATTGAGCGCATCTAGCTCGTCTGAGCGTGAGATCCACTGGCGCTTGCCGAGGATCGTCTCTACATCTTCCGTGTAGATCACCTCACGCTCTAGGAGTAGTTGCGCTAGCTGGTGATGCTGCTCGGCATATTGTGTCAGGATCTCCTTGGCACGGGCATACTGTGTAGCGATGAGCTTGGAGACCTCCTGATCGATGATGACTGCCGTCTCCTCACTGTACGGCTTTTGGAAGGTATAGCCGTCGCTCTGCGAGTCAGCGTAGTTGAGATTGGGCAGCTTGTCGCTCATACCGTAGTAGGTGATCATAGCGTAGGCGAGCTTGGTGACACGCTCTAGGTCGTTGGCGGCACCTGTCGAGATGCGATCGAGGAATAGCTCCTCAGCAGCACGACCGCCCAGCAGCGAGCAGAGCTCGTCGAGGAGTACCTGCGTGTGGGTGATCTGTCGCTCCTCAGGCATATACCAAGCGGCACCAAGAGCCTTGCCACGAGGTACGATGGTGACCTTGACCAAGGGGTTGCCATACTCCGTCATCCAGCTGATGGTGGCGTGACCCGCCTCGTGGATGGCGATGCTGCGACGCTCGTCCTCGGTGATGATCTTGTTCTTCTTCTCCAGACCTCCGATGATACGATCCACCGCATCCATAAAGTCTTGCTTCTCGATCGCCTGCTTGTCGTGGCGTGCCGCTATGAGCGCCGCCTCGTTGCAGACGTTTGCTATGTCAGCCCCTGAGAATCCAGGCGTCTGTCGTGCCAGCTGATCCACCGATACGTCTGGACCTAGCTTGAGACCCTTCATATGTACGAGGAAGATCTCCTTGCGGTCGTTCAGGTCGGGCAGGTCTACGTAGATCTGACGGTCGAAGCGTCCAGCACGTAGAAGTGCCTTGTCGAGGATATCCACACGGTTCGTCGCTGCGAGGATGATCACCCCACTATTGCCATCGAAGCCGTCCATCTCGGTGAGGAGCTGGTTGAGCGTGTTCTCCCGCTCATCATTACTGCTGAAGCCGGCGTTCTTGCTTCGTGCACGCCCCACGGCGTCGATCTCGTCGATGAAGATGATACAGGGCGACTTCTCCTTAGCCTGCTTGAAGAGGTCACGGACGCGTGAAGCTCCTACACCGACGAACATCTCCACGAAGTCTGAACCAGAGATTGAGAAGAACGGTACATGCGCCTCGCCGGCGACCGCTTTAGCAAAGAGCGTCTTACCAGTGCCTGGAGGGCCCACGAGGAGCGCGCCCTTAGGGATCTTACCGCCCAGCTTGGTGTACTTGTCGGGGTTTTTGAGGAACTCGACAATCTCCTGTAGCTCCTGCTTAGCTTCGTGAAGTCCTGCCACATCGTCAAAGGTGACGTGCGACTCCTTCTTGTCATAGAGCTTAGCCTTAGACTTACCGACGTTAAAGACTCCGCCAGGACCACCGTTCTTCCCTCCAGGGCCAGCGCTCATACGACGGAAGACCCATATCCAGAAGACAAGAAGCAGGATCAGCGGAAGCCAGTTGGCTAGGATGAGCCAAAAGCTCATGCTGTCGGTCTTATACTTGACATCTATGGCGACCTCCTCCCTTTGGACAAACTCGTCAAAGCGATCTACCGACGGAAGGGTACACTTGACCTGATACTGCGCATTGACCATGCGAAAGGGGAAGCCCCGCTGCTCAATGTTTTGTAGCTCCTGCTCGCTGTAGACCATGCCCACCTTCTTGGGATTGAGCGTAGCGATAGCGACACCCTTGGTGCGGTTGACCTCTACCTTGGTAGCGACCTCCTTGCGAAGCAATTGCTGAAACTCCGTCCAGTCCACCTCTTTATTATTAGTAGGCTGCTCAGACGGAAGGAAGAAGAGCATTGCCAATATCAGAATGGCCGATAGGTAGAGCCACATCGGATTAAAGCGACGCTTACCGCGTCGTGGATCCGACCCCTGCGGGTTAGGAGTGGGGGTACCCAGCGGGTTTTTAATATGCTTATTCATCAATAGATTCCTTTCTAGTTCACCTTTCAAAAAGCGTACCACAATCTACTTTGCAGACCTATTGGCACACCTTTGCCCGCAAAGGTACAAAATAACCCTGTAGAGACTTCGTGTCTAAAAGGCGATTAACGCTATAAATCAAAGCGAGACGTGTAACCCTTTGCTTTCTAAGTTCATATGCAAGTAAAATGCGAAGTTTTTTCTCGTTTCGGAAACACAGTCGACTTCTCTTCGGGTGAACCGCTCGGCGGGGTGGAAGCTTCCACCGTAGGGGCGGACCTGTGTGTCCGCCCGTCCTCACCTGAGCGCAGTCTATTCTGCGGGCGGACACGTAGGTCCGCCCCTACACAAGCTACGTCAGCACGACAATTCCATTCATCAAACGCTGTAACCTCGATCTGTAGGGACGCACGTCTCGTCGCTACACGTAATGCACCTAGGAGAGGAAGCCGAGGAGGACACCCGCAGCTACGGCAGAGCCTATGACGCCAGCAACGTTCGGTCCCATCGCGTGCATCAGCAAGTAGTTCGTCCGGTCATACTTGACGCCCTCAATCTGCGATATGCGAGCCGAGTCAGGAACGGCCGAGACTCCCGCATTGCCGATCAGCGGATTGATCTTGTTGCCCTCCTTGAGGAAGAGGTTCATCACCTTGACAAAGAGTACTCCCGAGCAGGTCGCAATGATGAAGGAAAGTGCACCGAGCATAAAGATCTTTACCGAGTCGAGCGTGAGGAAGTGTGTCGCCTGTGTCGAGGCTCCCACTGTCACACCGAGAAGGATCGTGACAATGTCGATGAGTGGCTCACGAGCCGTACGAGCTAGACGATCGCAGACACCACTCTCCTTGAGGATATTTCCGAAGAAGAGCATACCCAGTAGCGGTAGTCCAGAGGGAACGAGGAATCCCGTCAAGAGAAGTCCGAAGATAGGGAAGAGGATACGCTCTATACGAGACACCTTGCGGGGGGGCTTCATACGTATGCGTCGCTCCTTGTCGGTTGTCAGCAGACGCATAAAGGGCGGCTGTATGATCGGCACCAATGCCATATAGGAGTATGCCGAGACAGCGATAGCGCCGAGTAGATCGGGAGCCAGCTTTGATGAGAGGAAGATAGCTGTCGGACCATCAGCACCTCCGATGATACCAATAGCACCTGCAGCATTTGGCTCGAAGCCTAGCTGCAAGGCGATCATATAGGCCCCAAAGATGCCAAACTGTGCAGCCGCACCGATCAGCATCAGCTTAGGATTGGATATCAGCGCCGAGAAGTCCGTCATAGCACCGATGCCGAGGAAGATCAGTGGCGGGTACCACCCCTGTCTCACCCCCTGGTAGAGGATGTTTAGGACAGATCCCTCCTCATAGATGCCGATCTGCAAGCCCGCATCCTTAAAGGGGATATTGCCGATCAGCATACCAAATCCAATGGGGATCAAGAGCAGTGGCTCGAACCTAAAGCGTATGCCTAGAAAGATAAATAGAGCACCGACCAATATCATGATCACGTGACCCGTCGTCACATTGGCAAAGCCAGTGTAGGTAGAGAAGATCTCTATATTCTCAACAAGGAAGTTCCAGAAATTCATAAGGCTATCTCGTTAATCGCTTAGGTCTAATGTTACGCTTTCAGTCGCTTGCAGTCCACCGTAGGACGCATCATTTGGCTCTTATCACTCCATGGCGTGTAGGGTAGCGTGCGAGGGCGTATCGTCAGTCGTCCTGGAGCCTCCCCACCGCCCATCTCTAGCTCACTCGTCAGTGCCAGTGAGATAGCGACAGCCACGAGCGGATCTTCAGTCGTGCTGGCCTTCTCCGCAGGCTCTTGGTGTAGACGGCTGTTGAGTCGTCTGTTGAGGCTCTCTTTACGCCCCTCGAGACGCATTGCCATGATCCCGACCAGCTTATAGGCCAAGAAGAGGATCAGTAGCCCCGAGAAGACCACCAGCATAGCGGTGATGGTCATCACAAAGCCATTGGGATCGGCCTCCTGTAGGCGGTCCATCTTCTCATTTTTGTCCTTGACCACATTGTTGGATCCAGGCGTCGTGTGCTGCGTGATATGCCAAGCCTCGGCTGGCTCAACCGTCCGCACCCCGTCATCGATACGAGCATAGGAGTGATTGGCGGGGAGTGATGCAGGCACCTCCACCTCATCGATGATAGTGCTCCCATCGTTGCTTATCAAAGCTAGATAGTGCGGAGTGTCAGGTGCTAGCGTGAAGTTCAGGTGGAAGGTGCCTCGTAGCGGCATCTCATCAGCAAAGAAGACGACGCTCTGACGTGGCTTAATAGCTGTCAGCACATCCCCCTTAGGGATCATATACTTCTTAAGATTCTGCGGATCATCTGTCAGGAAGCAGCCCGCTAGGTCGATCGATCCCGCAGAGGAGTTGTAGATCTCGATCCAAGGGCTACGCTTCCCGTAGTTGTCTATGTAGTTATCTACATTATCTATCATCACCTCATTGATCCGTGCCGCTGTGATACTCTGTGATGAGAGCGGAAGGGATGACCATAGGGCAGCTATAGTAGAGAGTAGTAATAGTCTCTGTAAAGCAGGCAGTGTGACTCGTTGCATAAGCTCACATATATATTGCTAAGATTAGACCTCCAAAGGTACGTTTTCTTTGGCAAAGTAAGAGCATTTCGAGAGATTTCTAGATATCCACGTGGAGATTTAAATCTCCACGTGGCAAACAACTCAAGAGCTTTACGAAATCAAAAATCGCACAGGGCTGACGCATTATAATCGCTCTTGCAGGAGCTACACATTAGTGACAAGCAAGGAATAGATGAGATCATTATATATAATGTGTCACCCCTAGATTTTCGCTATTCTCACGCCTTGCAGTTTTACATATCTTCACGGGGACAGTTCCTCCGATCCCCCCATTTCTCGAATATCCACGTGGAAAATCTCAAATCTCCACGTGGATATTTTTTGTTTTCCACGTGGGCGTCATTCATTTCCTCCGAAGTTTCATTTGATTCCTCCGAAGAGTTTTTTATTTCCTACCTGGGAAATAAAAATTTTCCACGTGGGGATTTCGAAATATCCACGTGGGAATCACTTTTCCCCGACATGGCGTCGTATCGATATGTAGTCGGCTCTAAATTATTGTAACGAGTCGACGTTGAATTTGCCCAGCTAGGGCTGACGCATCATAATCGTTTTTTTTTTTTCAGGAGCTACACATTAGTGAGAAATTGCATTAGCGGGTGGAATGTACCGCCCTGAAAAATTGCACAGCTCCAAAATGGCAATATCTCTGTTTTTTATATCTTTGCAAAATGCAATTGACTAACAAAACTACTTGCTTATGAATTACCCGCTACTCGGTCGGTCACGAATGCTGACCATGACACTATGCTTACTGCTCTGTGGCGTGGTGCAGATCTTTGCACGCCCACTACGAGAGCAAGAGGCTCGGCTGCTCGCAGAGCAGTTTTTTCAAAAGAACACGCAGATGCAGCAACTGCGCTCTGCTGAGCTGACTCTTGTGTCAGCACCCGCTTGTACATCCAATGGCTATGAACTACAATCGACAGGTGAGCCGGCTCGCTATTACTATGTATATAATAGAGGTGAGGGACGTGGCTTCGTGATTATCTCTGGTGATGATCGCCTAGCTCCTTATATAGGCTATGCTACGACGGGATCCTTCTCCGTCGAAGCGATGCCGGACAACCTCGCTGCCTTTCTAGAGGCTTGTCAGCAGCGTATTGATGAGCTGATGGGGCAGGTAGCCTGGCAGACACGCTTGGCACCGACGCTGCCAATGGCTGGAGAGCCTGCAGAGGTGGCTCCGCTGCTAGGCGAGATCGAGTGGGATCAGTCTGCTCCGTGGAACTCAAAGACTCCAGTAGATGGCAAGGGTAAGCACATGCCCGTGGGCTGTGTCGCTACTGCCTACGCTCAGGTGATGCGCTACTATCAGTGGCCTGTCAAGGGTGAGGGTAAGGTTGAGTACAAAGAGCCATACAAGACTCGCAAGCATAAGGTGAACTTTGGTACGACGACCTACGACTGGGCTAATATGCCAGCCGCTTATGAAGATCCTACTAAAGCAACGGCCGCGGAGATTGAGGCACTAGGCACGCTATGCTATCATGCAGGCGTTGCTATCGAGACGGACTATGATCCATCGGCTAGTGGTAGCTTTGCTCCTCTGATCGTACGTGCTCTGCGCAATAACTTCCGCTACAACAAGCAGGTGACCTTCAAGAGACGTGTCAACTATACCCAGCCGGAGTGGGATAAGATCATGCGTGCGGAGCTCGCTGCGCAGCGTCCTGTCGTATACAGTGGTACAGGTACTGGTGGTGGTCACGCATTCGTATGCGATGGTTACAACGACGAGGGACTCTATCACATCAACTGGGGCTGGAGCGGTCTCGCTAATGGATACTTCAACCTTAACTTCCTACAGCCCGACGACCTAGGTATCGGTGGAGGCTTCGGAGGAGGCTTTAGTATGGAGCAGGGTATCGTCGTAGGCATCACGCCTGATCGTGACGGTAGCTCTAAGGATACCGAGCTACCTCTCCTGACCACACGTAAGTTTACCACACACCTCACGGGTGGCTCAACAATCAGGATACTTGATGCCAACTACTCTGTCTGGCTTAGCGATGTACCTACCCTAGATGATGAGGGCAAAGCCGATTACAACTACTTTGGCTTCACGACCATCGCTGCTGCCAAGCTTGGTACGACCGATACGGTCTATATGGACGAGTACAAGAAGTCTAAGTTCTTAGTCGGTCTCTATGACCTCGTGCCGGAGTTCCAAGCTGACCTAGATGTGACTAAGTACCTCTCTGAGGGTACGTGGGACATCTTCATAGTCTATGAGGTGACGCTCCCTGATGGTACGAAGGAGTGGAGACCTTGTGCTATGGACGTGCGCGAGGGTAATAATGAGAATGGCAAGGGTCGTCACACCTTTACCATTGAGAAGGATGCTCTCGGCTGGAAGGTCAAGGAGGACCTCACGCACCCCTTTGCCCAGCTTGAAATGGTAGAGGATAGTGCTCACGCTACCTTCAAGGCCTACGAAAAGAGTACTATCTCCCTGAAGCTCAAGAATACAGGGCGTGGTGAGTTCTTCAGACCACTCTACCTCGAGGTCAAGCATGAGGACGGAGAGTGGCGTGCTTACTCTGATATCCTACCTGCCATACAGGTCGGGGAGACGCAAGAGGTGACCTTCAACGCTGAGCGCTGCCCCTACGCCCAGGGTACGATCTCTCTCCGTGTCTCCTACCAGACAGAGGATATGGGTAAGATGCAGTACTTCGAGCTACCTGATGTGACCATTGAGGCTTCTGATGCTATCAGAACGGCTTACGTCATCGAGCCTGCCTCTAAAGCTGAGCCTATGGAGGTAGACCTAGGTACGGGTGAGTTCTCACAGATCCGTGTTAAGAATGTCGGTACCATAGCTCCTGATCATGAGGTGAAGTGCCGCTACATACTTAAGTATGGTATCGAGCAGGTGTGGACCGACTTGGAGACGATCTCTATCTCACCACAAGGGGAGCAGATCCTCACGCCAAAGCTACCCGAGCTAGTAAAGAGACTAGGTGTCGTCGGTGGTAATAAGATCCAGCTGACGATGAGCTTCTTCGAGATGGGTGATGACAGAAAGCATCGTATGGCGATCCTAGAGAATCCTATCATAGAGGTAACCTGCAAGAAGGGCACTGCAGTACAAAAGGATTATCCTGTCACGAAGCAGATCGAGGGTGAAGGTGAACTGATCATCAAGGGCTACGAAGACCTTACGGCTGTGCCTGATGGTACTAAGCTGACCGTCGAGGCTAGACCTGCTGCTGGTTATGAGCTGACCACCCTTGAGGCTAATGGTAAGGATATCTTGGCCACAAAGAGCTTTACAGTATCTGCCGCTACGACGGTAAAGGCTGTCTTCACCAAGGAGAAAATATTTACCGTCAAACTAACGAGCAACGAGTATGGGTCGATCAGCATCAAAGAGGATATCGATCTAAATGCAGTACCTTACGGCACGAAGCTAACGGTAGAGGCTCGTGGCAACAACGACAAGTGCGAGCTCAAGACGCTTACCGCTAATGGTAAGGACATCCTGGCTACAAAGAGCTTTACCGTGATCGCTAATACGGAGGTCAAGGCTGAGTTTGTAGACCATACAAGCGTCGAGAGCGCTGTCGCAGAGCAGCTACGTCTCTATCCTAACCCAGCGCGTGACTACGTACTCCTCGAGGGTATACCATCAGGAGCTACAGTAGCGATCTACACGCTAGAGGGTGAGCTGATGTATCAGGTAGAGAGCACTAGTGACACACTACGCATCGACCTCACACAGCTACAGGAGGGCGCTTACATACTACGAGTAGGTGGTGAGACGCATCGTCTCATCGTCCGTCGCTAGCTATATATTATGTAAGGTAGAAACTAACCTTGCAGCTTAATACAAAAGGAGACTCTGTGGCACCCGCTACAGAGTCTCCTCCTATGATATATAACCTCAATCTCGCAATTTGCGGAACTGCGAAAAGCTGCTGTTGGTTGGCTATGTCGCTAGTTTTTCGTAACTTGCCACCACTTTTGAGAACCGACGCCGATTCTCCAACCTCGAGCAATTCATACGGATTTGGAAATCACGTAGATAGAGTTTAGATAGTACTAAGCAATAACATTATATGATCAAAAAACTACTAATTACCGCAGGGCTAATTATGGCAACGAGTGGACTCTCGCTACAAGTATCAGCCCAAACAGTAAATCTCTCCAATCAAGGAAATGGGGGAGTAAAAGAGACCTCCTACAGCTCTCGTTACGAGCTCAAGACAGGTCATCAACTCAAGTCGCAAGATGTCAAGGCGGCAGACACGCGTCCCATCTACTCGACCAAGGAGGGCTTTTTCGTCCGCTTTGTCAAGGAAGAGGACAACACCATCGAGATAGCGCCAGCGCAGAGTGCGGACGATCGTCTTAAGGAGGGTGTTTACTACAAGAATGTCGTAATCCCTGAGACTCTCAATGTCAAGAAGGGTAACGATATGGTTCCCTGCACAGTCGTAGCTGTGGGACAGGCTGCCTTTGCATTCAATGAGGTCTACACGGTGCAGTATCCTGCGACCTGCAAGGAGCTTAAGGATAGAGTCTTCCGTCTAGCTACCCTCAAGGAGGGCATCATCCCAGACCAGATTGAGAAGATCGGGGACAATGTATTCCAAGATTGTAAGGCCATTACCAAAATAGAGATCGGTAAGGGGCTTAAGAGTATGGGTGAAACGCCCTTTAAGAACTGCCAAAACCTTGCAACCATTACAGTTGCTCCCGAAAATACAATCCTAACTGTACAAGACAACATCCTATATAGTAAGGATATGACGAAGCTCTACCTCTGCCCTTCTGAGCTTAGAACGGCTAAGGTGGTGCTACCTAATACGGTGAAGGAAATAGAGGACTATGCCTTCCTAAGCTGTATCTATATTAAGGAGCTAATCCTCAACGAGGGCTTGGAGCGGATAGGCGATGAAGCCCTTTTTAACTGCTCATGGCTCACAGAACTGACGATACCTGCTTCCGTACAGGAGATCGGCTATAGGGCACTCACACTGCTCCAAGAGTGTGAGAAGATCCAGGTCGCAGAGGGCAATAAGACCTTTGAGGCTAAGTCCGACGGCGTCAATGAGGGTAAGCTACTGATCAATAAGACCAAGAATTCGCTTGTTACCTGCCTCTACAAGGGGACTAAAGATGTTACCGTCCCAGAGGGAATTAAGATAATTGAGCCATATGCCTTCCTATCTTGTCGCTGGACCGCTGCGGTTAAGCTCCCCTCATCTGTCGACAGTATAGGACAGACAGCTTTTTCGGATATGAGAATCTCTGAGATCGAGATCCCCGAAAAGGTTCGGGTGATCCCTAAGTACAGCATCAGTGACTGTAAGAAGCTTACGAAGATCACTCTTGGTAAGAACGTCACGCTGGTCGAGGATCAAGCATTTGCTGGCAATGACTTGCTGGAGACAAAGGGTGGCACGCTACAGATACTAGCTGTCACACCTCCAGCCGTGGGCAAGGACAACGATGGTAAAGTCTACGACATGGGCAAAGACTTTTACAAAAAAGTCACGCTAGAGGTCCCTGCAGAGGCTAGAGAAGCCTATCAGAATGATAGAAACTGGAAGAAGTTCCGCAAGATCTATCCAGTAGGTAATGAGCTAGTCCAGCCAGTGTCGCCACTACAGATTAGCGTAGCAGGAGGTCTCCTCTCGATCGTGGCGCCTGAGGTAGCTCCTATAGCCATCTACACACTCGATGGTCAGGTCGTCTACACGACTTCTGCGCTAGAGACACAGATCGCACTTCCTACAGGTCTCTATCTAGTAACCTACGGCTCTGAAACCACAAAGGTCCTCGTAGACTAAATGCATAGCACTCTAGAGTCGCTCCTCTTCTGAGCATCTCTAGAGTGCTACCACGATTAGATACTAATCAACCAACTATTTATTATAAGGATATGAAGTCAAAACTACTCCTTCTCCTCACGTTAGTAAGCGTGTTGGGGTTAACCGCATTCCGAGCTTCCGCTCAGGAACCCACCATTGGTAAGATCACCATTGGTACCGAACTCAATGTCGGTGACAGAATGAACCTCATGTTCACCGGTCCCGATGGCACGAGCAAGGATATCGTTGTCGATGGTGCCAAGCCTGTTATGGTGGAGGGTAAGATCGCCTATGAGATCACACAAAAGCCTGTGTCTATTTCAGGTGATATTTACACCTTCGAGTGTACGATGTCTCGCGTTACGACGCTTGACTTTGATAACTGTATTCACCTTTACGATCTGATCTGTGGTACGAATGCGCTCAAGCAGCTAGACTTGACAGGACTACCTGCTCTAGAGTCTCTGAACTGTACTACAGCTGAGATCAACACGATCAAGCTCGGTGGCAATGACAAGCTGAAGACAATCAAGGCTGATGCGAATAAGCTTAAGAGCATCAATCTTGCTGGAGCACCTAATCTAGAGTCTGTCTCTCTGCCTATCAATTCACTGACAGAGATCGATCTAAACGGTGTCTCCTGTGCATCACTAGACCTCTCTAGCAACGCACTTACCTCTCTAGATCTGTCTAAGACCTCAAACCTTGAGTGGCTTAGCGTATCTTCTAACCCGCTCACATCGATCAACCTAACTGGCTGTACCTCTCTAAAAACACTAAGTGCTAAGACGACTAAGCTCGGAGAGATAAATCTCACAGGTCTAACTGCTCTTGAGTCTCTAGATCTGCACGCTGGGAGCCTGACTAAGATTACATTCGGTGAGAATAGTGAGCTCGGTGACATAGATCTGAGTAACAACAAGCTTTCTTCTGTTGATTTCAAGGGCTGTCCTGCTGTACAGTATCTCAGTCTGAATAACAATGAGTTCACAGAGATGCACCTCAAGGGACTAAAGGAACTCTCCAGCATCAACTTGAGATATAATAAGCTTACAAACTTCTCCATAGAGGATTGTCCTAGTCTCAGCTCAGTTGTCGTCAGTGACAACCTCCTCACATCTATAGATCTAACAGGTGGTAAGGAAAATCTAAGTGATGTATATGTTGGTGGTAACCAACTCACCACTCTTGATATGTCAGGCTTTGCTAGCCTATCTACGCTCAGCGCTGAGAATAACCAGCTCACCTCTGTCAATCTAGAGGGATGTAGCAATCTATACAGTCTGAATCTCGGAAACAACAAGTTTACGAGTCTGAAACTTCCTGAGCTACCTGCTCTTGGAGAGGTTTATGTTGAGAACAACAACCTCCAGGGAGACGCTATGATGGCTCTTATGAAGTCTCTACCTAAGAAGGAGGTCCTCACGGGCTCATTCTCTGGTAGCATTTATGCTGTCGAGACACGCAGTGATAAGGAGCAGAACATCTGCCTCAAGGAGCACGTAGATGCTGCTCACGAGCTAGGCTGGGGCGTTTATGACAAGCGTACCTGGAGCAACTATGATGGAGCTGCAATCTGCAAGGTTACGACCAAGACTGTAGGTAAGGGTGGCTCTATTATGGTCAATGGTAAGGCACAGCTAGACGAGGTTTACTCCGACACTAAGATTGTGATCACAGACAATCACGAGAGTGGATACGCTCTGAATACTCTTAAGAAGGTTTCCAAGGGTGACACTATTGATATCTTTAAGGATCGCTACTTCTATGCTACGGATGCAGATGTAGAGGTGGTTGCTACCTTTACAGATGATGTCTGCAAGGTGATCCTGAAGAAGCTTGGCAAGGGTACCCTCAAGCTCAAGGGTGATGGTCTCGATACGAGAGGTCTACCTCGTGGTATGGAGATCGAGCTCGTTGCCGAGACTAGCGAAACTTCCGACTGGGAGCTTTCTGACCTTAAACTGACCAACCTTAAGACGGGTAAGAAAACCAACATTCTTAGCTCAAAGAGCTTTAAACTGACAGACGATATGGAGGTCTTCGCCGAGTTCCAAAATGAAAACGGTGAGGAGCCTGGAGATACTGTCACATGGGATGGCGAGCAGTGGCTCGGTGTCATCATGCCAACCGTACCAAGCTCTGAGGAGGCTCAGCTCTATCCTAACCCCGCTACAGACTTCGTCACCGTCGCTGGTGCACAGCCTGCTACGACGGTTAACGTCTACACGCTCTCAGGCGAGCTCGTTCGTAGCTATGCTACCAGTCGTGAGGGTTATGCAGAGCTATCAGTAGCTGATCTACCCGAGGGTACTTACATTGTCCTCATCGGCAATGATCCTCGCAAGCTGATCATACGTCGTTGATGACAAGGACGACTCTATAATATAAGGTACAGTGTGGATGCACAGTAGTTATGTTGCTCCACACTGTATCTTATGTTTGGGTCGTGACTAGACTCTATAGTTATATCTAATCAAACAAAGCACAGTTTACACCGCTTTATGAATCATTCATTTATATCCAAACTACTAGCTGTGGGTGTCGTAGCCCTCTCTTGGGTTGGAGGGCTTGTAGCACAGCAGTCCTTTGGAGGCGTACCAGCTGGCTTCACAGCCTCCACGACAGAGCTTCGCTCGGCTGGAGCTACGCCTGTCATTCGTGTCCTCCCCGAGTTCAACGTCCAGGACTTCAAGACAGCACACCAGTGGAACAAGGGACAGGTACAGTTCAAGCGCCTTACCATCGGTCGTGTCTTAGAGACCTCTATCGACTTCTCTCGTCAGGCTCAGGCTACCGAGCTAGAGTATGGCAAGGTTATCTACCGCCTGCGTATCTCCTCTCCAGGAGCTCAGGCTATGACGCTCCTCTATGATGACTTCTTCATTCCTAATGATGGAGGTCGTCTCTACATCTATACCCCTGATCGCTCTGTACTCTTAGGAGCTTACACCTATGAGACCCATCCCAAGCATGGTGGCTTCGCTAATGAGCCTCTGAATGGTGATGAAGTAATTATGGAGTATGAGCCAGGACGTACAGGAGCAATGCCCACGCTACTAGTCTCTGGTGTTGGCTACATTTACGATGCTAGAGTAGACAACGGGACCAACAAGCTCCGTATGCTTTATCCAGGTGAGGATGAGAGTGGTGATCCGATCCCTCAGATCGGTATCAACTGCCCTGAGGGTGCTGAGTGGCAAACTGAAAAGGCTGGTGTCTGCCAGCTCATCATGTATGATGAGGAGGGCATCGGACTCTGCTCGGGTAACTTGATGAACAATACCAATCTAGACTTCAGACCCTTTATTCTCTCCGCTGCACACTGTATCTCTCTGACCACCAAGCAAGAGGTAGCGCAGAAGTATCTAGACAAGTGGACATTCGTCTTCCACTATGAGAAGCCCACTTGTAGCAATGGCTCTGTAGCGCTCAATCGAGGCAAGTCTGTCGTAGGTTGTGATGTACGTACGTTCCTTCCCTTCCTGGGTATGAGTGATGGTCTACTCCTCGAGGCACATACACAGGTACCTGAGAACTATCGTGTCTACTACAACGGTTGGGATCGCTGGTCTGTACTGCCCAAGACTCCTGCTGTAGGCATACATCACCCTATGGGAGATGCTAAGAAGATCTCTATCGCAGATGGTCCTATCAGAATAGGTCAGTGGGACACAGGCGATGGAGAGGCCGGAGCTGAGAAGGCTCACTTCGAGTTCCAATATACACATGGTGCTACTGAGGGTGGATCCTCTGGCTCTTCACTCTTTAGTGCCGAGCACCTAGTCGTCGGTACGCTGACTGGTGGTCGTACAGGGGGTGATGACTTCTACGGACGTCTCAAGTTCCACTGGGATCACTTTAAGAAGAATGATTCGATCGACTGTATGGACATCTACCTCGATCCTAAGGAAGGGGGTTCAGCTCGTAAGCTAGAGGGTACGTGGCGCAATGGCCTGAAGCCTCTGCAGCCTGTGTCCGACTTCAAGGTACAGGTGACCAATACGGAGGCTCACCTCTCTTGGACAGCTATTGACAAAAACACGATCCCTGCTGAGTGGAAGGTCTTCTATCGCATCTATCGCAATGGAGCCTTTATCACAGAGGTTACAGAGAATAAGTACACCGAGTCACGTGAGGTCGCTCTCGGAGACAAGGCTCGTGAGGGTTCTGTCGTCTATGGCGTACAGGTGCGCTACGACTACGGAGGTAAGACGCTACCCGATGATGGTTATAATGGGGGTGCCGCATATACTTCCGGCGAATCTGATCTCATCGAGCAGGGCGCTTTCTGGGGCAATGCCGTACACACGATGCCTGCTACCGCCAAGGCTAGTAGCAATGGTGTCCTCGTCTCTTGGCATGATCCGGCTAACCTACAGGAGGTCTCTCTCTTTGGTTACCCCAACAAGATGGAGTTCATTACTTACAAGCATCCTAAAGCTGAGCTAAAAGGTCGTTACACTACGCCAAACCGCTACAACCTGACGGTTCGTATCGCCAGTGATCGCTTTGTCGGTGAGGCTACTCCTACGCTCTATGCCGTACGTCTGGTACCTGACTCACTGATCAATGTCCCTGATGCTAAGGATGCTCAGCGCTACACGATCATCCTGCGCAATGGTACTGAGCGTAATGACAAGGTGGGTGGTATCGCTGGTATTACGTATGAGCAGATGTTCAACGTACCACAAGACTGGAAGCCCGGTGAGTGGGTTACGGTAGTCCTAGACAAGCCCTTCAGGATCAATCCTATGAATGATCTCTTCATCGGCTATGGTATCACCAACAATGACAACGCTGCAGGTGTCGTCTGTGTCAAGAACACCAACGACGCTTTACGTCCTTACGTGGACGCCTTCCTGCTTTCTGGTCAAAGGTCCGTGCCATACCCTGAGTCCAAGTACAAGGGCTCCACAGTGCCTGAGGAGTATCACGCTATGCGCTTCGTCTTCGCTCCCTCTGAGAATGTAGAGAAGCACAACGACTTCACTTGCTTTGCCAAGGGTAAGGTACCCGTACCATTCCCCAAGGTCAAGAGCTATAAGCTCCTCAAGAATGGTAAGGTCATCGCTGAGGGTCTCACTGCCAATGAGTATCAAGATGCTACGGGCAATACGACCGACAGCTACACCGTAGAGGTTGTCTACGAAGATGGTGGTGCTTATGCTCCTGTAGGAGTCAGCGAGGTAGAGCGTAGTCTCGAGCCTGTCGCTTATCCTACGCAGCTTGATGCTACGGCACAGCTATACGTAGAGAACAGTGCTGAGGTGCTGACGCTCCGTGTCCTAACCGTCGATGGTACTAACGTGATGCAGATTGACCAGCCAGGCCGCGTCGTAGATCTCTCTACACTACCTGCTGGTCAGTATGTTGTCGTGATGCAGACGGCAGCTGGTACTTTCACACAGTACATCACCAAGTAAAGTCACTCTACGAGACCATGACGCCATAAGACCTTTGGTCTCATCAGGGATCTAGCGCGACCCAGAGCAGACTAAGCGCGCACGACCCCATTATCTATAGATAGAAGCGTGGTAAGGACAGAGATCCTTATCACGCTTCTGCGTGTATGACGGGCATGTCATACATCTGTGGTGAAAGTCCACACGGGGCGTAGTTGCCAACGAACCCCATAGCGACTTGCAAGTTTCAAGGGGTGACCCTTGGGAGAGAAGAAGCAATAGCGAATTCGTGGCCTGACGAACAGAAACCTAATACCAAGGCGTATCAAGCGGACAAGCTGGCACGCGACAGTGAAGCTCCAAAAGGCAACCGTAACCTTGATGCGTAAATTAGGCAGGTAAACGATGAAAGATGTATGGCTTATCCCGTGAGGCCTCGGCAGTCCTCAAGGATAGTAACAACGAATGTCGAGGAGTCAGCAGAGGTCGAAGTAGCCGTTCTCGCGCAGAACAAGGCGAAGGACCGAATAATTCGTAACGTTAATCAAGAATGTATGTTCCGATGTTTTTGCTGACGAGTGGCAACGGTCAAAACGTCAATGCGATCGACCACATAGAGCTAAGCACGCGAGCATCGGAAGCGGAAATTAAGAAAGACGGAAGATGAAACTAATCGAACAGATACTCGCCAAGAATAATGTACGCGAGGCACTCAATCGTGTTGTGAGCAACAAGGGCGCCTCGGGTATAGACGGTATGAAAGTCGAGGAGCTCCGCGACTATATGAACGCCAATTGGACGAGCATCAAGCAGTCGATCCTAGAGCGTAGGTACAAGCCAGCCCCCGTACGGAGGGTTGAGATACCTAAGCCCAACGGAGGCGTACGCAAGCTCGGTATCCCGACCGTTGTCGACCGAACCCTTCAACAATCGATTGTCCAAGTCCTGACTCCCATCTTCGAGGCAGAGTTTCAAGAGAACAGCTACGGCTTCCGCCCCGGCAGGAGCTGTGAGCAAGCCGTTCAGAAGCTTTTGGAATACCTCAACGAGGGAGCGGAGTGGATAGTTGACATAGACTTGGAGAAGTTCTTCGACAATGTTCCACAAGACAAACTGATGAGTTATGTGGGTCGTGTGATCCATGACCCAGACACCGAAAGTCTGATACGCAAGTATCTGAAGTCGGGCGTAATGGAGAATGGTCTTTACGAAGCCACAGAACTCGGCACGCCCCAAGGTGGCAATTTGTCCCCCTTGTTGAGCAATGTGATGCTCAACGAGCTAGATAAGGAAATGGTCAGACGGGGGCTGCGCTATGTTCGATACGCAGACGACTGCGTCATAGCAGTAAGAAGCGAAGCAAGTGCCAAACGAGTGATGCACTCTGTCACCCAATGGATAGAGCGTGTCCTCGGGCTTAAGGTCAATGCCACCAAAACGCACGTCTGCCGACCGAGCAAACTTAAGTACCTCGGTTTTGGATTTTACAAATCCCCTCAGACCAAGCAGTGGACGGCAAGACCTCACGAGGACTCCGTAGCGAAGTTTGTCAGGAAGCTGAAGAAACTATGCAAACGCTCGTGGAGCATCTCCATGACTGCCCGTATCACAATGCTGAACAGAGTGATACGTGGATGGATAAACTACTTTGCCATTGGAGCTATGAAAGGCAAGATGGTAGGGATAGACGAACATCTGCGCACGATGCTACGTAAGGTGATATGGAAGCAATGGAAAACACCTCGAAAGCGAGCCTGGGGGCTACGCAAGCTTGGTATCTGCAACGACTTAGCCAAGCTCACCTCGTGCAGCGGAGACCGCTACGAATGGGTGGTGAGACGTACATGCGTGGTACGAGCAATATCGAAAGATGTGCTAGCCCGCAGAGGCCTCGTAAGCTGTTTGGACTACTATGCGATTAGACACTCTTTGAAAACGAATTAAACCGCCGTATGCCGAACGGCACGTACGGTGGTGTGAGAGGAAAGGAAACGAAAGTAGGTCAGAAAACTTTCGTTTCCCGACCTACTCGATTATAGAGTCCATCTACGTCCTCAACTCCGCACATCTCTCGGGTAGCCTGCTGTAGGGACGCACGGCTCGTGCGTCCGTTCCCGTTAAAACTTCGATGCTGTAACTTTTGATGCAACGGACGCACGAACCGTGCGTGTAACGATGATACGTGTAACCCTTTGTAGGGACGCACGGCTCGTGCGTCCGTCCCCGTCAAAACCACAACGCTGTAACCTTTGATACAACGGACGCACGAACCGTGCGTCCCTACAGCGGGTTACACGTCTTGCGGTACTACAACGGAGACCTCCGATCGGAGGCCGACTCGTTACAATAATTTAGATCCGACTACGTATCGATACGGCGCTATGTCGAGAAAAAGTGATTTCCACGTGGATATTTCGAAATATCCAGGTGGAGAATTTTTATTTTCCACGTAGGGGAGAAAAAATTCTTCGGAGGAATCAAATGAAACTTCGGAGGAAATGAATGACGCCCACGTGGAAAATAAAAAATATCCACGTGGAGATTTGAGATTTCCCACGTGGATATTCGAGAAAGGAGGGAATCGGACGAATTTCCTCGTAAAGATATGTAATTAGGGATTAGAGGTTAGAGATTAGAGGTTAGAGGGGCTAGTGGCACTAGTGCTCCTAGTAGGTCTAGTGCTCCTAGAGTCTAGTGTCTAACCTCTAATCTCTAACCTCTAATCTCTAACCTCTAACCTCAAAACTTCGCAAATCGGCAATAGGTCTCGCCTTGATGCACATCCCGTGTTGTCCCTACGGCGGCTTACTCGTCTCATCGGGCTAGCCGAGACGGTCAGCTTCACGCTGTGATTTCGTATCTTTGTGGCGTCTATCAATTTATATAAGAGCGATGCCTAAGAGACTTATCTCCACACTTTGTCAGTCAGCACTGCTATTGCTGACGCTGTTCCTCTTTAGCCAGTGCGGTGCACGTAAGGCTACACCACGGCGACCGCATGTCGAGCTACCCGAGTGCAGCATCAGTGATGACGCCTACTCGGTGCCTCAGCTGCCTGGAGCTGAGATGCGCGCTGTGTGGCTCACCTCGATCTTTGGACTAGACTGGCCGAAGGTCTCTGCAGATACTTACTCAGGTATGGTACGGCAGCAGGAGTCGCTCGACAAGATGCTAGATGCCTTTGTGCAGGCGGGGATCAATACGGTCTTCCTACAGGTACGTCTGCGTGGTGACTTGCTCTATCCGAGCAGTGTCGAGCCGCTCTCTCCTACGGTTAGCAAGACGGGTGCGCTGCCCAATGGCTATGATCCCCTCCAGTATGCTATCGATGCGTGTCATCATCGTGGTCTGAGTGTACATGCCTGGATGGTGGTCTATCCACTAGGCACGAATGATCATGTGCGCTCGCTAGCTAAGCAGGGTAAAGGCTTCTACGCAGCACATCCTGAGCTGTGTCTCCGACAGGGCAACGCTTGGTTTATGGATCCCGCGCAGCCCGCTGTACGTACGCACATGGCTCAGCTGGTACGAGACTTAGTCACGCGCTACGATGTGGATGGCGTGCACCTAGACTATATCCGTTACCCCGATGGTCCGAAGAAGTTTGACGATCTCAAGAGCTACCAGCGCATGAACCCCAAGCGACTCCCTCGTATGGAGTGGCGTGAGGCGAATGTGACAGCTATGATCGATACGCTCCACCGTACGCTGCAAGAGGTAGCACCCGAGGTGGCGCTCTCGACAGCTTGCATCGGTAAGTATCAGCAGTTGCCGAAGCCTGCCCCTGGGGGCTACTTCTGCAAGAATGATGTGTCGCAAGATCCGCTCGTCTGGTTTCAGCGGGGCATCGTGGACTTCATCGTGCCGATGATTTATTACAAGGATGCGCACTTCAACTACTATATAGCAGACTGGGCTAAGCGCATCGCGCCCTACGGACCCATCGTAGCTGGACTAGGTGTCTATCGCCTCTATGACAATTCGCGGTGGAAGCTACAAGACATCTACAATCAGCTCGACACATTGTCGCATTATGGACTCTCAGGGGTGAGCTACTACCGAGCTGAGCAGTTCTTGCAGATGTATGATCAGCTACCGGCAGAGCGTCAGGATCAGCTCCTCTTGCCGACACGTCGTCCCGCCTTCGGAGCGGAGCCCCGTATCCCCTTTGGTATGGCAAAGGTTGAGGAGATCGTGGATCAAGGTGAGCGGCTGACTATCTCGTGGAGCTATGACCTCCAGGAGCCGACGGGGCACACCTTCAATCTCTATTACCGTCTCTACGGATCGCATCTCGACTGTCCACTGGTACTACTCGGGCAAAACCTTGCAGGACGCTCGGCGACTATCTCGCGAGACTTCCTACCAGAGGATGTCTTGGTCGAGTTCTTTGTAGAGCCGGCGGCTTTCAGTGGACATACAGGCAAGCTCTCTGCGGGAGCGCTTTACTACAACTCCCGTGAGCTAAAGAAATAGTGTATGTGGGGGCTCTACCTGCATATCCCGTTTTGTCCCACACGGTGCATCTACTGTGACTTTTACTCGCAGAGCGACTTGTCGCTACAGAGTGCCTTTGTGGAGGCTCTCTGTCGTGAGTTAACGATCTACTGTGACCGAGGGCTGTGGGCTACAGCTCCTCGTACCATCTATCTCGGCGGAGGTACGCCTAGTAGCCTCCCGCTCCCGCTCCTAGAGCGACTCATGCAGCATATACACTCGCTTTGGAGACTAGATAAGTCGATCGAGATCACTATTGAGGCAAACCCCGAGGATGTGTCGCCAGAGTGGGCTAGGGGCGTAGCGCAGCTAGGCTTCAACCGCATCAGCCTAGGGGTGCAAAGCTTGAGCGATGAGACGCTACGCTTCTTACAGCGTCGCCACTCAGCTGCACAAGCCGAGCTGGCGATCAGCTATATACGCGAAGCAGGCATTAGCAATGTGAGCATCGATCTGATATTTGCGCTACCTAAGGGTTATGAGCAGCACTGGTTCGAGAGCTTGGCACATGCGTTAGTACTGCCCGTGACACACCTTTCTGCCTATGGTTTGACCTACGAAAGTGGCACACGCCTGGATCGTATGCGGGAGAGCGGAGCGGTGACCCCCTCGAGCGAAGAGACCTACGTGAAGCAGTACTATGCTCTAGTCGCAGCCTGTCGGAAGGCAGGCTTTACGCATTACGAATTGTCTAACTGGGCGCTCCCTGGCTTTGCTTCTCAGCACAATAGCGCTTATTGGGACGGTACGCCCTACCTAGGTTTAGGACCTAGCGCACATAGTTACATGGCGAGGCATCGCTGGTGGAATCTCTCCGACATACACCTATATATAGAGCGACTGCAGCAAGACACACTCCCGATCGCTGATGAGGAGTGGCTCTCACTGACTGAGCTATCCGAAGAGTGCATCATGCTGGGGCTACGTACTAGTCGTGGTATAGACCTCCGTAGGCCCGTGCTGCAGGGAGTCCCGCTTATGGATCGTGCCACGCCGTGGCTCGATCAGGGACTACTCACCTACACCGCCGATGATCACTTGCGTCTCACCCACGAAGGCCTGATCTGGTGTGACCGCATCTGTACGGCACTCTGCTAGCACGCTACCGCTGCGGTCATAGGTGTGTCGTGTGTCTAGAGTGGGGAGTGGGGAAGCTATGCGATAGGCTCATTTTACCTAGGTTAAGGTATTGACAGACTCAGAGATAGCGTCTACCTTTGCAAACAGAAATACCAACATAACGTTTCAAAGCAAATGAAGAATACCGGACTATACTTCGGCTCCTCTACGGGCCATGTCGAGGGCATCGCAGATAAGGTTGCCCAGTTACTAGGGATTGATGCAGCTAATGTACACAACGTAGCAGATGCTACCCCAGAGTCTGCCCTGGCGTACGATCTCCTCATCTTCGGCTCCTCTACTTGGGGCTATGGCGACCTACAAGACGATTGGGAGGGATTCCTCCCCAAGCTTGTTAAGCAAGATCTCTCGGGCAAGCAGTTTGCTGTCTTCGGCTGTGGTGACTCAAGCAGCTATCCAGACACCTTCTGCGATGCTATGGCCGAAATCGCTGAGCAGGTTACTGCTGCTGGAGCGACGCTCGTAGGGCAGATCCCTGCAGAAGGTTATAGCTACGAGGCTACGCGCTGTGAGGTGGACGGTCAGCTCATCGGCTGTTGTCTAGACGAAGACAACGAGAGTGACGAGACGGACGATCGTCTCGATACGTGGGTACAAGCTATCCAAAAGGCATAACGCATATCTGCGAGGCTTCCTTCATAATTCTTTTTTTCTGTTAGTTAAGTGTGTATGTCGACCGAGTGGGTGATGCTGAGTGATAAGGTTTACGAGTTTCAGAAAGGGATACGACCTCTATTTCTCTGTACCGTAAGCAGAGAGGTAGCACCTCTTCTGATGAGACGCTTGGAGCGTGCTGGCATAGCTTACCATCTAGAGGAGATCTCTAGTGTGTCACCGCGTGTCAATCTCTTCTTTGGCAAGAAGCTATGTATCGCCATTATCTCTGAGATGGTGAGAGGACGATCCTTGACAATGCTTTCACCAGAGGAAGACTTTATCCTCGGTACCCTGCTCGGCTACGACACTTGTCAGCAATGTGAGCGCTATCAGCGACGTAAGCAAAGCATGAGACAGGTAGCCGCTAGCTAACACGACTTGGCGTCACATAGTTAGATCGTTGGGTGATGGCGTAGTAGTTTGATCTACTCGTCATCACCCGATTGTTTTGTAGGATGGAAGGTTAGGAAGATTGTTTGTAGTATCCATATTTTTCGTACCTTTGCATCACGTTCTAGCCCAAATGGGGATCAGTGCACACGCTATGATCTCAAAATAAGGGCGAGCCGCTAGCTCAGCTGGTAGAGCACAACACTTTTAATGTTGGGGCCATGGGTTCGAATCCCATGCGGCTCACAGACGACCTCGGATACTTTATAGTGATACAACACTTCAGATGGTCTCTCGGTAGCTTACTGGGAGGCTTTTTTGTATCTATGGCTAGCGGTAATACATCCGTCGTCAGCCTCCGTGGGAGTAGTAGCTCATCGTGTGGGGGAAAAATCCCAATCTTCACGTGGCAATAACAGCAAAAGTAGTCGTTTCAGTCCTTTGGGTGCGATATTGTTCTGCTGCTTTGCGCTATATTTCTTATCTTTGCTCTCAGTACTATCAGCTACCTTATGAAGTCTCTAGTCAAACTTGTCCTCACTATACTTCTAGCTACAATAGCCTGTCCGCTGGACATGCTAGCACAGCAAAAAACGTATACGATCGTGATCGATGCTGGTCACGGCGGACATGATGCGGGAGCTTGTGCCTTCGGACGTAAGGAGAAGGATATCAATCTGGCGGTAGCGCTCTTGACTCGCAAATATATTGAGGAGGCACATCCTGAGATCAAGGTCTATATGACCCGATCTACCGATGTCTTCGTCGGGTTGCAGCAACGTGCTAACTTTGCTAATAGGAAGAAGGCTGACCTCTTCATCAGTATCCATACCAACTCGGCTTCGAGCTCCAAAGCCTCTGGCACAGAGACCTATGTGCTGGGTTTGCGCCGTGCTAATGATAATCTAGAGGTCTCTAAGCGTGAGAATCGGGTGATCCTCCTAGAGAAGGACTATAAGGAGACTTACGAGGGCTTTGATCCAAACAGCACGGAGAGCTACATCATCTTTGAGTTTATGCAAAACGTGCACCTTGCGACGAGTATCGATGTGGCCAGCGAAGTGCAGAAGTCCTTTGTCAAGCTGGGCCGAGGCAACCGTAGTGTGCGACAAGGTCCCTTCCTCGTGATACGAGAGACGGCTATGCCGAGTATCCTCGTGGAGCTAGGCTTCATCACAAACAAAGCTGAGTCCGACTACCTCGCTAGTCAGAGTGGTCGTAAGGAGCTGGCGAGAGGTATCGCAGACGGATTCTCTAGATACTATGAGAAGTTTGTACGAGCTACCAGCACCCAGCGACGGAAGCAGCAAGAGACCACCGAGTCAGCATCTGATGAAGAGTCTACAGCGCAGCAGAGTAGTACTACGACCTCAGAGAGTGGGGAGTATTACCGCATACAGATCGCCTCTTCTCGCCAACCGCTCAAGACGAGTGATCCTTACTTTCGCAATGTAAGCGATGTACAGCGTGAGCAGTGTGGCAAGCTTTACCTTTATACGGCTGAGCAGTGCAGCTCTCTCAGTGAGGCGCGTCAGGCTCAGCGACGACTAGCTAAGCGCTATCCAGACTGCTACATCGTACGCTACCGCAAGGGCGTAAGAGATAAAGAAATTTACTAAGAGACACAGCTGCATCATGCCACAGAAAAGACTCATACGACAGACTGTTAAAATAGGATTCTTCACCCTCTTAGCGATTGTAATCCTATATCTAGGGATCACTTACCTCAAGGGGCTCTCCCTATCGGCTCGCTCTAAGACCTACTATGTCGCTATGAATGATGTGACGGGGATCAATGTGGCTACACGGGTCTTCGTCAATGGCTACAAGGTGGGCTCTGTACGGGAGATGAAGTATGACTACCGCAACAATGGCGAGACGATCCTCACGCTCACGCTAGACCCTGACATCAAGCTACCACAAGGTACACAGGTGCAGGTCGCCCAGACGCTCTTCAGTGGTGCACTGGTCAACCTAGTTCTTCCTGAGGTAGAGACGGGTGCCTATATCAATGCAAGAGACACCATACCTATGTCTACTCGCCGATCTGCCAAGAGCTTGGAGCAGCTACAAAACGAGTTCGTGCCGCGACTCTCTACTACGCTCAGCCGTATGGATAGCGTCTTGCTACAGGCCAACGCGATCCTCTCGAACCCCAACATAGAGCCGACGCTCTCTGATGTACGTCAGTCGGCACAGCATATCAACGCTTCGTCAGCTCAGCTACAGCAATCGCTGCGCTCACTTCCCTCAATTATGGGGCGTATAGACGACACCTCGGTAGATGTGGCAAACTTTGCCTCTAGGCTTGACTCGCTGCAGTTACAAGAGACGATAGCCAATCTAGAGAGTACCTCTCGTGAACTCAAGAGCTTCACCCAGAGGCTCAACCAGTCCAATGGAACCGTCGGCAGGCTCCTCAATGAGGATGGACTCTACAACCGCATCGACAGCGTCACGTCCAGTCTTGATGCTCTGATCCAAGACATCAAGGCGAACCCCAAAAAGTATGTCAAGCTCTCGCTCTTCTAATCGCTAATCTCTATGACACGCAATAAAAAGAAGCCACTCAACTGGCTCGATAAGACACTCTTCGTCCTGATGCTCCTCGTCATCGTAGGGATGATCGTAGCACTCTCTGTCGCTGATGGAGCTAAGCTCTACATCCTCCTCGGTGGTGGCGGCTTGCTTGTGCTCAATCTACTTTTCGTCCTCTACTTCGCACGACGCAACAGACTATAAGTGAGCTGGGACTATAAGATGCTTTGGAGACTCTTCATCACTTTCGTTCGCATCGGGGGCTTTACCTTCGGTGGGGGCTATGCTATGCTTTCGCTCATACAGCATGACGTCGTGGAGAAGAACCACTGGATGACCAACGAAGAGTTCATCGACCTCTTTGCCGTGTCGCAATCGCTGCCAGGGGTCTTTGCGGTCAATATGTCCATCTTCATAGGCTATCGGTTGAAGGGCTATATCGGAGCGGTGACTTGTGCTATTGGTGCGACCTTGCCCTCCTTTATCATCATCTTGCTCTTGGCGATGTTTTACCAAGAGGTCAACGACAATGTCTGGGTACAGCGGGTCATGTACGGCATACGCCCTGCAGTCGTGGCGATGATTGCGATCCCCGTCATCACCACCTGGCGCGCGATGAAAGGCACCTGGCGCATCGTCTGGATACCGATCCTATCGGCTCTGCTGGTGTGGCTCATGGGCGTCTCACCCGTCTGGATCATCCTCGGCTCTGCCCTCGGAGGGATCATCTATAGTGTTATGAGAAGGGATTAGGACGGCAAGACAATGATATACTTACAGCTCTTTTGGGTCTACATTCAGATCGGTCTCTTCGGCTTCGGGGGAGGCTATGCGATGCTCTCGCTAATTCAAAACGAAGTGGTCTACAAGTATGGCTGGCTCACCAACCAGCAGTTCACCGACATCGTAGCTGTGAGCCAAGTGACCCCAGGCCCTATCGGGATCAACAGTGCCACCTATATAGGTTACACCGTCACGGGTGGCAATATCCTTGGTTCGCTCCTAGCGACGACCGCCGTGATGCTCCCTTCCTTCGTACTCTGTCTCATCATCTCCCGAAGTTTTCAAGCTTTTAGAAGCAATCGCTACGTCGATGCTGCTTTCCTCGGCATACGCCCCGCCAGTGTTGGGCTCATAGCGGCCGCTGCGCTGATGCTCATGATACAGCCTGGGCTCTGGACGCTCCTCACGCTCCCCGCTGGCACGCCGATCACCGTGGATAATATCATCGTCACGGAGAACTTCATCGACTACCGAAGCTTCATCATCTTTGCCGTGACGGGACTCCTCCTATACAAGAAGTGGGTTCATCCCATCCTGCTCATTGTCCTGGCGGGCATAGCTGGTGTTTTGCTCTACTCTCTATGATGATCACCCCTCGACTACATCCCCTCGTTGGCAAGCGAGCTGCTTTCTACACTTTAGGCTGTCGGCTCAACTATGCCGAGACCTCAACTATCGCACGGCAGCTAGCTACCGTGGGCGTGGAGCGCATCTCTGACGAGCATCACCACACGACGGAGGTGGTACCCGACATTTGCATCGTCAACAGTTGCTCGGTGACCGACACAGCGGACAAGAAGTGCCGCAGTCTCATCAATCGTCTGCATCGTGAGTACCCAGAGGCACTCATCGTCGTGACTGGCTGCTACGCACAGCTGCAAGGCGAGCAGATCGCACAGATGCCTGGCGTAGACCTCGTCGTCGGGTCGGGGCGCAAGAGCGAGATCGTATCGCTCCTTACCGAGCTTTACCAAAAGCGCAACCAAGAGCGCACCCAGCCCCAAGTCGCCACACCCCACGTTACCGCCCGCCGAGAGCTACAACACTTCGAGCCGAGCGTCTCTTCAGACGATCGCACGCGCCACTTCCTCAAGGTCCAAGACGGCTGCAACTACTACTGCACCTACTGCACCATACCTGCGGCTCGAGGCATCAGCCGCAACGGCTCTATCGCCTCACTGGTGGCGCAGGCAGAGCGTGTCGCTGAGCTAGGTGGCAAAGAAATCATCCTGACAGGTGTCAATATCGGAGACTTCGGGCGCACCACAGGCGAGACGCTCCTAGAGCTTCTTCACCAGCTGACACAGGTCGCAGGCATCGCACGCTACCGCATCGGCTCCATCGAGCCAGAGCTACTGACCCCAGAGATCATCCAGTTCGTCGCTGAGACAGCGCAGTTCATGCCACACTTCCACATCCCCCTCCAGTCAGGCTCCGACCAGGTGCTGCGCTTGATGCGGCGGCACTACGACACGGCACTCTTTGCCGAGCGACTCAAGCTCATCTACGAGCTGATCCCCGATGCTTTCGTCGGTATCGATGTCATTGCGGGTATGCGAGGCGAATTGTCCGAGCATCACGCTGAGACGCTGGCTTTCCTCAAAGAGCAACCGTGGAGCCAGCTGCACGTCTTCCCCTATAGCGAGCGCAAAGGCACCAAAGCTCTTGAGATCAAGCCCGCTGTGCCCGCAGCCGAAAAGAAACTTCGCACGCAGGAGCTCCTCGCTCTCTCCAGCGAGCGGCACAACGCTTTCTGCGCCCCCTTCACTGGCTCCGTCCGTCCCGTTCTCTGGGAGGAGACACGCCACGGCGAGATGATGGAGGGCTTCACCGACAACTATATACGTGTCGCCCAGCCGTACAATCCTGAGCTCGTCGGAGCCATCACCCCCGCACGGTTAGCGCACTGGAGCGTGCGGCGACAAACCTTCAGCACCAAGCCATAAGCCGACCTATGAACCGTCCCGACCTAGCCATCGTCGTCCTTAACTGGAATGGGCGCAAGCTCCTCGAGGAGTACATCCCGCCCCTTGTGGCGCACACACCGCCCGAAGTGGCTGACCTCGTGGTCATAGACAATGGCTCGACAGACGACTCACTCGCTTACCTGCAGGAGGCTTTCCCGCAAGTCAAGCTCGTTCGTCTATCTGAGAACTACGGCTTCGCAGGGGGCTACAACCAAGGGCTTCGTCAGCTCGACTACCCTTATTATTGTCTCCTCAATAGCGACGTACGTGTCTCGCCCCACTGGTGCGGCCGGCCACTAGCCTTGCTGAGGGAGGGCTGCGTTGCCGTACAACCTAAGCTGCGCAGTGACCGCCAGACCGAAGCTTTTGAGTACGCTGGCGCTGCTGGTGGTGAGCTAGATCGCTGGGGCTATCCCTTCTGTCGGGGGCGTCTTTTCGACACCGTCGAGCTAGATCACGGACAGTATGACGATGAGTGCGAGATCCTCTGGGCGACAGGCGCCTGCTACTTCGTCAGTGCCGAGGCGTTCTGGAGAGTAGAGGGCTTCGACGAGAGCTTCTTCGCTCACATGGAGGAGATTGATCTCTCGTGGCGGCTCTGGCTCTCGGGCGGTCGTATCCTCTACACTCCCGACAGCGTCGTCTACCATCTCGGAGGAGCTACGCTCGAGATGGGCAGCCCGAGGAAGAGCTACCTCAACTTTCGCAACAACCTCCGCATGCTCTACAAGAACCTCCCCACACGGCATGCCCGCAGGCGCATCCTCCTCTGTCGTATGCCGCTAGACCTGCTCGCTGCCCTCACCTACCTCGTCAAGAAGCAGCCACGACACGCCACAGCCGTGCTACGAGCCGTGCGAGACTTCTACCGCACCCGTCGCCAGCTCGCTCTCTCCACCGACCAGCCCTGGTTCCAGGGCACAGCGACCCCGCCCATAGCGCATTACTCGCTCCTCTGGCAGTACCACCTTCGTCGTCGGCGCACCTACGACCAGCTCCCCTTGTGAGCCTCTTACTTTAAGACTGTTGACTTTTGCAACAGTTTCACTTTAGGAAGACAAAGTAAACCGCTAGGACAAGGCAGGCGAAAGCGGCTAAGTGGTTCCACTGCAACGGCTCCCCACGGAAGAAGATCACCGAGAAGAGTGTAAAGACAGTAATCGACACCACCTCCTGGATCACCTTGAGCTGCATCAAGCTGAAGGCTCCGCCATTGCCGACGTAGCCGTAGCGATTGGCCGGGATCTGAAAGGAGTACTCAAAAAGTGCCAAGCACCAGCTCAGCAAGATAACTAGATAGAGTGGTGTGTGGTCGGTGATGACCCGCATCTGCTCCAGCTTGATGTGTCCGTACCATGCGAAGGTCATAAAGACGTTAGAGACAACCAGCAGAGCGACCGTTAACCAAGGATTCATAGAATAGATCTGTAGATAAGACATTACGGAGTGCAAAGTTAGTAACCTTACCGCACTTCTCGTCGAGTGGCGAGCGCTACCGAGTCCGTAGCGCAAAGCCCACCATCCTTGTTCGACGTATCGTGCTGTCTTCGTAGCATATATGAGTTCCAAAAACAGTTTCCCTCTTGGAACTTTTTAGTTCCAGCGGAGGAACTCTTTAGTTCCAACGGTGGAACCAAGCAAGACTGTTGCAGTTCTCTTGGCTAAAGTGTATCTTTGTCATAGTGTAAACAGAACTCTAAATACTATGGCAACTATATACGACTTCACCGCCCTGACCTCTCAGGGCAAGGAGCTAAACTTAGCCGACCTACGCGGCAAAGTCATCCTCATCGTCAATACCGCGAGCAAGTGCGGCTACACGCCTCAGCTGGCTGGGCTCGAGGAGCTACACAAGCAGTACCACGACAAGGGGCTCGTCCTGCTCGGCTTCCCTTGCAATCAGTTTGGCGGGCAAGACCCTGGCACCGATGAGGAGATACGAGACTTCTGTCAGGTCAACTATGGCGTCACCTTCCAAATCATGCAGAAGGTAGAGGTCAACGGGCCCCACGCCCACCCGCTCTTTAAGTTCCTCAAGGAGGAGACGAGCCAAGACTCAGACCTGCCAGTCAAGCCGATACAGTGGAACTTCAACAAGTTCCTCATCTCCCGTGACGGCACCGACATAACCCGCTACGGATCGGCTAAGCTACCTAAGAACTTAGCCAAGGACATCGAAGCTCTCCTCTAATCCACGACTAAAGCTATGTTTAACTCTCCCATCTACTTCTGGCTCATCGCTGGGCTACTGCTCCTACTCGTTGAACTACTCACGCCCGGCTTCGTCGTCGCCTGCTTTGGCATAGGAGCTTTGCTGGCGATCCTGCCCGCAGCTCTCGGAGCCTCTATTACTTGGCAGGTGATTACCTTTTGTATCGGATCGATCCTCGCCCTTTTGCTCCTGCGTCCTATGGTTTGTCGCCTCAGTCGCAACAAGGAGACCGCCCGTACCGGCATAGAGGCACTCTACGGGCGCACGGCACGTGTCACCGAGTGCATAGACGCTAGTCGTGAAACGGGACGCGTCGCCGTGGACGGGGACAATTGGCGCGCCCGCACGGTGGCACCCGATATGGTGATCCCACGTGGCGAGATGGTGCGCATCGTCAGCAATGACAGCATCGTCATGATCGTCGAGCCTATCACAGAAACAGCTGAATAACAACTAAAACACTACACATATATGGAAGCATCCCTCATCGTACTGGGCGTACTCGTCCTGCTCGTCATCTACATCATCGCCAAGGGGCTAGTCATCGTCCAGCAGTCTGAGACGATGATCATAGAGCGGCTCGGACGCTATCTCAAGACCCTTCCCTCGGGTATCAACCTGATCATTCCTTTCATCGATAAGCCACGCCCTATGGTTTGGCGTATCACAGCTTCATCCAGCAAGGGCGGTACGCTCGTGCGCTTTATCAATACTGACCGCATCGACCTACGAGAGAACGTCTACGACTTCGCCCGTCAGAGCGTCATCACCCGTGATAACGTTGTCACGGAGATTAACGCGGTTCTTTATTTCCAGATCGTCGAGCCACTCAAAGCGGTCTACGAGATCTCCAACCTCCCCGTAGCTATCGAGATGCTCACGCAGACCTCGCTACGTAACGTGATCGGTGAGATGGATCTCGACGAGACGCTCACCAGCCGTGACACGATCAATAACAAGCTGCGCGACATCCTAGACGAAGCGACCAATAAGTGGGGAGTCAAGGTGAATCGCGTGGAGCTGCAAGACATCAACCCGCCCCGAGACATCCGCGATGCTATGGAAAAGCAGATGCGTGCCGAGCGTGACAAGCGTGCGCAGGTACTCACCGCAGAAGGTCAGAAGGAGGCTATGATCCGTGAGTCCGAGGGTCGCATGACTGAGTCGGTCAACCATGCCGAGGGTGAGAAGAAAGCGCAGATCCTCGCAGCTGAGGCTGACGCACGCGCTACCATCCTCCGTGCAGAGGCTGAGGCAGAGGCCATCGAGCGCATCACCACAGCTGTCGCCAGCACGGGCAGCAATCCTACGCAGTACCTCATAGCGATGCGCTATCTAGACACGCTCGAAAAGATCGGACGCAACAGCTCCGACAAGACGCTCTTCCTCCCCTACGAGGCGACGGGCATCCTCTCTGCCCTCGGAGGCATCAAGGAGGTCTCCGCCAGCGAGGTGGGCAACCTCCTCACCAAGGTGGGCAAGCACTAATCCCTCCTTGGCACAGTATGCCATAGAGGCCTAGCAAACTCACACGAAGCGTATGAGCAAGATCTCGATACGATTTTTCAATGACCGAGAGGTGCGAGCCGTTTGGGACGAGACTGAGTCTAAGTGGTGGTTCTCTGTGTTGGACATCATAGGAGTGCTCAACGACCAAGACGATTACAACAAAAACAGGAACTACTGGAAGTATCTAAAGACGAAACTCAAGAGGAAGGAAAGTGAAGTGGTTAGTGCCACTAACCAGTTGAAACTCCTCGCTCCCGATGGAAAGAAGCGACTAACGGACACCCTCGATGACAAAGGAGTCGTGGCTCTCGCACAGAGCTTTCCCAATGATCGGGCTATGCGCTTCGTGAAGTGGTTTGTGGGCGGAGAGGAAACTATTGATGGGCGCAGTCGCTCCAAAGCGTATGCCCTTTTTGAAAGCAACCTCTTAGACAGTATCGAAGTGGGTACGGTGCAAGGGCTGCAACAGATACATGCCTATCTATTCGGTGGACTTTACGACTTTGCAGGACAGATCAGGCAAGTCAATATCGCCAAAGGTGGATTTCAGTTTGCTATGGCTCAGTACCTACCTGACACCCTTACTAGTATAGAGCAAATGCCAGAGCAGACATGGGAGCAGATTATTGATAAGTATGTGGAGATGAATATCGCTCATCCTTTTAGGGAAGGTAATGGGCGTGCCACACGTATTTGGCTCGACTTAATGCTCAAGAAGCAACTTGGGCTGTGTGTGGACTGGAGCCAAGTGGATAAATATACCTATCTCGAAGCTATGAGAGCCAGTGTGGCAGATGCCACAAGCTTGAAATGTCTACTACACGCTGCGCTTACGGATAAGGTAAACGATAGAGAGACTTTTATGAAGGGGATCGACTACTCGTATTATTACGAGCAAGAAGACTGAGTCCCCCTAAGATAAAGATTGACGACTATGAAGTGTTGTCGCAGGAACGGACGCACAGACGTATCGCCTCGTAGTAGGGCTATGGTCTGTGCGTCCGTTGTATTAAAACAATACGAGTAAAGAATACCTACACATGAGCAACACAAAGCAGATAGCCCACGTAAGGGCTCTAGAGGATGGCTCCTACGAGACGCAGCCTCTCTTAGATCATCTACACGGAGTCGCGGAGCTGGCGCAGAGCTATGCTGAGCGCATCACCGATGACCCAGAGCTTGGCGAGATCGGTTACCTGCTGGGACTCCTGCACGACTTGGGCAAGTACCAGGAGGGCTTCCAGCGCTACATACGTCAGCAGTCCGGTTTAGATCCTACGCTCAACGGGTGGCGCACCCCGCACAGCCCCGCAGGAGCACGCTACGCCTACAACTTAAAGCAAGTGGGCGGTAATCAGCAGCTTCTCAAGATCCTCTCGCTCTGCATCGGGGCTCACCATCGAGGACTCTACGATGACTCCGAGTGGCGAGGACAAGTTGTTGACTCTAGTGATACTAAGCGAGCAGTGGCAAACCTAGTCAAGGGACTCCGACCTGAGGCGAGCCAGCTTGAGGAGCTTCTCCACAAAGCCTCTCTGGACAAGGCTACTAAGGCATGGAACAAGATCGAGGAGGATGACTACCAGCTACTGGTTCGTATGCTTTTCTCCTGTTTGGTAGACGCCGACTTCCTCGACACGGAGCGGTTTATGACTCCCGACAAGAGTCTTGTCCGTCAGAGTGCTAAAGCTTCGCTAGAGCAGATGCGCGCACAGCTAGAGGAGTATGTGTCACACTTCAACCGTGAGGGACGGATCAATGAGGCGCGAGCAGCTTTCCTTGACCAGTGTCGCAACCATGGACGCACGGCTCAGCGAAAGATCTACTCGCTCACGCTCCCCACGGGTGCCGGCAAGACGGTCTCCTCGATGATGTGGGCTCTAGAACATGCCATAGCGCAAGGGTGTGAGCGCATCATCTACGTCATCCCCTACACCTCGATCATCACCCAGACAGCGCAAACCTTTAGGGACATCTTTGGGGCGGATCAAGTGCTGGAGCATCACTCAGATGTAGATGCCAAGGAGCGACCTGACGAAGCTATGGAGTACACCAAGCTTATGACGGAAAACTGGGACGTGCCGCTCGTCGTGACGACCAACGTGCAGTTCTTCGAGTCGCTCTATGCTCACCGTGTGAGTCGCTGTCGCAAGCTACACAACATTTGCAACTCGGTCGTTGTCTTTGACGAGGTCCAGATGTTTCCCCCTCGGCTACTCAACCCGATCCTGCGTGTGGTGGAGAGTCTGCACTTCGCCTTCCGTGTGGAGCCTCTCTTCTGTACCGCCACGCTACCAGTCTTTGACAAAGATATCCTGTCAGACAGCAAGCGGATCGGTCATGAGTTCTTCTTCCTCGAGGAACCCATTCAGGAGGTTGTACCGTATGATGCCGAGCGCTTTGCACCCTTTGACAAGGTTCGCTACCATTGGGACCTACTTAAGCTCTCTACGGAGGAGTTAGCGGAGCGATTGGCACAGCACGAGAGCTTCCTCTGTATCGTAAACAGTCGCAAGGATGCGGCTCGTCTCTATACCGCTCTGCAAGCTCAAGACAAGTCGGGCGAGGGGCTGATACATCTCTCACGCAGGATGTGCTCGGCACACATTCAGGAGCGCATAGAGGAGATACGCCGTCGCCTGAAGGCTGGAGAGCCGGTGCGCGTCGTCAGCACGCAGCTGGTCGAGGCTGGCGTAGACCTAGACTTCCCCGTGGTCTACCGAGCGATGGCGGGTCTAGACTCGGTCATGCAGGCCGCTGGGCGGTGCAACCGTGAAGGACGTATGGCAGAGCCTGGCGAGGTCTACATCTTTCGCCTTGATGAAACAGTCAGCCTGGGTGAAATGAGCTGGGCGCAAGGTGCTCTGGAGGATCTCCTTGATCGGCTGGCTGAGCAGGGAGCTCCACAGAGAGAGGAGATCGAGCGTTACTACAAGGCGTTCTATAATGATGTCGACTGCTTCGACAATAAGAGAGATAAGGAAGTTTCCAAACTGCTTTGGAATGTGAATGACGATCGATGTGAAGGGCTACGCTTCGACTATGAGACAGCGAGCGAGAACTTTAGATACATAGAGAATCAGGATATTCCGATCGTCATTCCTTACACCGATGAGGGGAAAGCGATCATCAAGAAGCTCCAAAACAACCTTCCGTTGACACGACAAGAGTACCGACAAATGAATCGTCTTACCGTTGGTCTAAAACGAAAAGATTGTTTAACTTTGGAGGGAAGTGTCTCAGTGAGTGATAGTGGCATCGCTTATCTAACCGATGATAAGCTCTACAGCACGGAGACTGGAATACAGATAATCGACAGGACATTAATATTCACGACAGCATAAATATATGGAAGAGTATATAGATAAGGAGTACTGCCTGCGTGTGCGTGGTCCCTTCGCTTGCTTCACACGCCCCGAGATGAAGGTGGAGCGTGTCAGCTATGATGTGATCACGCCTAGTGCAGCGCGAGCCATCTTTCAGGCAATCTACTGGAAGCCCGCCATACGCTGGGAGATCACGAAGATAGAGGTGCTAGCCCCAATCAAGCGGTTTACCATCAAGCGAAATGAGGTGGCCTCTATTATGAGCAAAGGGAGCACAGGCATCAACATTTCAGAGGATCGTAGACAACGTGCCTCCTACATTTTACGTGACGTGGACTATCGAATCTATGCTAAGATGGTCTACATACCCGTGAGGAACCGCTCAGCTAGCTGTCAGAAGCACTACAACGAGGAGTACAGCGAAGCCGAGCGCAAGGCGGAGAACCCCAGAAAGTACCAAGAGATCTTCGAGCGCAGAGCCAAGGCTGGGCAATGCTTCACGATGCCTTACCTAGGGTGCCGTGAGTTCACCTGCTCCTTTGAGTATGTAGACCTAGAGCATGGTGAGACATCCCTAGAGCCCAAGCCTATTCCTGAGAGTCGCGACCTGAGCATCATGCTCTACGATATGGACTTCGAGCGGGATCGGAAGAATCCCCCAGCTATGTTTTACCATGCGCAGATGACCGAGGGCGTCATCCTCGTTCCCCCGATGGATAGTAATGAGATACTGAGATGATCCTACAAGCACTATACAACTACTACGAGGCGATGCGCAAGGCTCATCGTATAGCAACTCCTGGACTAGAGGTCAAGCCCATTCGCTGGGTTATCGTCATTCGAGAAGATGGATCTTTCGTTCGACTGAAAAACCTCAAAGATCCAAGCGACAAGAAGAGCAAGGGGCAGGACTATCTAGTTCCAGCTGGACTAAAGCGTAGCGGTAAGTGTCCACCTGCACAACCCTTTTGGGACAATCGCAAGTATATCCTAGGGTATGAAGAGAGTGCCGAAGGGGTGTCACCCTGCACGGATCGACTAGAGGACTTCAAGCGACTCATGGCTGAGATCGCTGAACTGTACCCAGACAATGCCAGCTTTCAGGCGGTCTGTCGCTTCTACGAGCACTACCTCGGCGACGAGATGCCTCTGCCCGAGGATGCTCACACCGAGCGCATCTTAGCGTCAGACTGGATGACCTTCCAGCTACAAGGTGACACAGAGCTCTTAGCTACACAAGATGATGCACATGATTATACCGCTCAAGCCTATAATACAGAGGAAAACCTAGGCACATGTCTCATCACGGGAGAGAAAAAGTCCCTAGCGTCATTTCACGCTCGGATTGTAGCCCCTGGCTCTCAGGCGGGTGCAACGATAGCTAGCTTCAACGATCCAGCCTACCTTTCCTATGGTAAGAAGCAGGGCGAGAATGCGCCAATCTCTAAGTACGCATCCTTTGCCCACACCACGGCTCTCAACGACTTGCTCCGCAATGAGCAGACACGCTATACGCTTGGAGATATAAGCTATGTCTTTTGGAATTCGAATCTTGACGATCCTAGTATCAATGAGACCTTTCGTACCGTAATCTTCGAAGGCGTAAAGGATGACGATGCCCAGGAGCCGTCCGACACAGATGATGAGCAACCTAAGCGAAAAGGGAAGAGTAAAAAGAAAGCTCCGAACCCGACGCGGGAAACCTACAAAGTACTTGAGCAGTTCAAAGCTATTCGTGGCAATCGAGGTCAAGGGCAGCATTGGGAGGATGAGAGACAGTTTTACGTACTCGGACTCACAGCTGGCGGACGCATCACCATCAAGTATTGGCAGCAGGGAACGGTGTCGGAGATCTTCGACAGAGTCTACCAGCACCTTGTCGATATGAACATCATTCGCAGGGATGGCAACGTGGACGAGGAGAACCCGCCCCTACGCTCCCTATATGGTATCGTGAAGAGTGTCTCCTCGCCCTCCAAGTCTAGCACCTTTGCCATGAACCTTGTGCAAAGCATCGTTGAGAGCGTTCTCAATGGTACCCCTTACCCTATGACCCTCCAGCAGGCCTGCATCAACCGTATCACGAAGGAGCGTGCGGTCTCCGAACTACGAGCAGCCATCCTCAAGGGTTGCATCAACCGCAAAGCAAGAATATACAAACATCTAAAAGAACTAGATATGGCTTTAGACAAGCAAAACGACAACATCGCTTACCTCGCAGGACGCCTCTTTGCTGTCCTCGAGCAGATCCAGCAAGCTTCACTAGGTAAGGGAGTCAATGCGACCATCCGAGATCGCTTTTACACCAGTGCCTCCACACGTCCCAATATGGTGATGGGAAGACTCATCGCACTATCCAACCACCACCTAAGCAAGTTACGCAAGGAGAAGCCTGGACTAGCCGTGAATCTCGAGAAGCTCCTCGGAGAGATCTTCGCACTGATTCCTGCAGAGGTCCCCACATTCCCGGCGACTTTTTCACTAGATGAGCAGAGCCTCTTTGCAGTAGGCTACTATCATCAGAAAGTCGACACGTACAAGAAGGAAGATACAAATAACTCAACCGAAGAAACAGAACAATAACCCATATAATTATGCTACAGAATAGATATGACTTCATCCTGCTCTTTGACGTCAAGGATGGCAACCCAAATGGAGATCCCGATAGTGACAACTTGCCTCGTGTAGACCCTGAGACTGGCGAGGGACTCGTCACTGATGTGTGTATCAAGCGCAAGGTGCGCAACTACATACAGATGGCAACTGATCAAGGTATCTTCGTCAGAGAGAACTCCGTCCTCAATGACTCCATCAATGCGGCGGTCGAAGAGGCTACAGGCAAAGATGCTAAGACGAAAAACGCTACAGACCGTGACAAGGCGCGTGCTCTTATGTGTCAGAAGTACTACGACATACGAGCTTTCGGAGCCGTCCTCTCCACGGGCAACAACGCTGGTCAGGTGCGTGGTCCCATTCAGCTAACCTTTGCGCGCTCCATTGATCCGATCTTCCCTCACGAGCATACCATCACACGTATGGCTGCCACAGATACTAAGGAGCAGAAGGCCAACGAAGAGGCTGACGACAAGGGTGGCAACCGCACTATGGGGCGCAAAGCTACAGTACCCTACGGGCTATATAAAATGTATGGCTTCGTGACGCCACACTTTGCAGAGGATACAGGCTTTACGGAGGATGACTTGCAGCTCTTCTGGGAGGCACTCAAGAATATGTTCGACCTAGATCACTCAGCAGCCCGTGGACTCATGAGCCTGCAGAAGTTGATCGTCTTTAAGCACGACTCGCCTCTGGGCAATGCGCCTGCGCACAAGCTCTTCGAGCGTGTCACCATAGCACGGCGAGAGGGACTCACGAGCCCCGCACGAGACTTCTCCGACTACACCGTCCAGATCGATCGCGACGGACTCCAGGGTGTCCAGGTCGATGACATCGAGCTCGTCTAGCCCGCTTTCACACAAAAGCCCCTCTCGTAGCGCACGCCACTACGGAGGGGCTTTTCTCTAAAACGACCATCTTCCTCATGAGACACTACAGCGACGAGGAGCTACTGACGATCTCCGAGATACAGCACTACTGCTTCTGTCCACGTCAGTGGCAACTGATCACCCTAGAGCAGCTATGGCACGACAACCACCTCACTGCGCTAGGGCAGATCCTCCACAAGCGTGTAGATCAGCCGGAGCTGAGTGCTCGTGTGGGGGACACGATCACTATGAGGCGGGTGCCGCTCGTCTCCTACTCTTTGGGACTATACGGGCTGTCCGATGCGGTCGAGCTGACCCCGCTACGGGATCATAGCTTGCGCCCCTTCCGACACCCTAAGTACCCCGGGGCGTGGCAGGCGACTCCTGTCGAATACAAGCGTGGCAAGCCTAAGACTCACCTCGCAGACAAACTACAGCTCTGCGCTCAGGTCATAGCTCTTGAAGAGATGTACCAAGTCACTATTCCCTACGGAGCTCTTTACTATGGAGAGACACGGCATCGCCTACAGGTCGAAATGGACGACACCCTGCGGGCAGCGTGCTACGAGGTCGCGCGTAAGATGCACGAGGCTTTTGCGCAGCGCACGCCTATACCAGCGCACTACACCCGTCAGTGCCGTTCCTGCTCTCTCATCGATGAGTGCATGCCTCGTATCGCATCACACCGATCGGCCAAGAGCTACCTAAAGCATCACGACATACTCACCTTATGAGAAAGCTACTCAACACCCTCTATATCCTTACGCCCAATGTCTACCTGCTCAAGGACGGCACCAATGTCGTGGCGCGCATAGATGGCGAGGAAACCTTTCGTATACCGATACACAACCTCGAGGGGATCATCACATTCTCCTATATGGGTGCTTCGCCAGGGCTGATGCAGCTCTGCGTGCAGGAGGGTGTCAAGCTCACATTCCTTACACCCACAGGTCGCTATATCGGTTCGCTAGAGGGACCCACGAGGGGCAACGTCCTCCTGAGACGTACGCAGTTCCGCATCGCTGACGACGAACCAGCTGCAGCGCACTTCGCCGCACTATTTATCTCGGCCAAGATAGCCAACCAGCGATCAGTTCTGGGTCGCTACCTGCGTGACTACCACCCGACGGAGAGCGTGGAGGTGAGCTTCCAGGAGGCACTCAGCCAACTAAAGTCTTTGCAAAAAAGCTTAGTTTACAAGCGAGACCGCATGACCGTTATGGGCGTAGAGGGCTTAGCGGCGCAGCAATACTTTGCTCTCTTTCACCACCTCATACGGCGACCAGAGTTCACCTTCGAGGGACGGTCGCGACGACCGCCTCGCGATGAGACCAATGCATTGCTCTCATTTTTCTACACCATCCTCGCCCATGAGGTCACGGCAGCACTTGAGACCGTAGGGCTGGACCCCTACGTGGGCTTCCTCCATACGGACAGACCAGGCAGAGCAAGCCTTGCTCTAGACCTTATGGAGGAGCTACGCGCCTACCTCGTGGACCGCTTCGTCTTGACCGTCATCAACAAGCGACAGGTCGCACCCTCAGACTTTATCGCCCAGGGCGAAAACGGATACATCCTCAGAGACGAGCCCCGCAAAGAACTCCTAGCCGCGTGGCAGCAGCGCAAACGAGAGGAGATCATGCACCCTTTCCTTCAGGAGCGCATACCCATAGGACTGCTCCCCTATGCTCAGGCGTTGCTCCTAGCCCGATGCCTACGAGGAGACCTCGATGACTACCCTGTCTTTCTAATCCAAAGCTGATGTACCTACTTGTAACCTACGACGTGAATACCGCCTCGCCTGACGGAGCTAAGCGACTTCGCCAAGTGGCGAAGATATGCCAAAACTACGGCCAGCGTGTCCAAAACTCAGTCTTCGAATGTCTCGTCTCTCCTGCCCAAAGAGTAGAGCTGGAGGCTGCGCTCACGGACACGATCAACCTATCGAGCGACTCCCTGCGCATCTACCACCTCGGCACCAACTACCAGTCTAAGATCACCACCATTGGCAAGACGAAAGGCGTAGATCCCGAGGGCGTGTTGCTCATATAGCACTCAGACAAGTTCTCCCTTGTACTTCTCTGCGAATGCCAAGCGATCAGAGAAAAGGCAGACTACTCGCACAGGTTGATATACAAGCACATACCGCCTCGCAATCACCGCCAACGCACCGACATACCCGCTTGTAGTCTTCTATTCGCAATGGATCAACGTCTAACCTTCTATTTATGCGTACCTTTGGGCATCGATGTCGCACCCCGCACGGGGTGCGTGAATTGAAACTGTTGGTGAGAGTTACGGTAAGTCAGTATCAGTTAGTCGCACCCCGCACGGGGTGCGTGAATTGAAACATTACTCAAAGAAAACTGAGAGGATAAAGCATCAGTCGCACCCCGCACGGGGTGCGTGAATTGAAACACTAATAGAAGATCTATAAGCTATGCCTAATCTAAGTCGCACCCCGCACGGGGTGCGTGAATTGAAACACTGGCTGGACTTTAGCAAGCAAGTTATCCACATGTCGCACCCCGCACGGGGTGCGTGAATTGAAACCATCACGAAACTCATTAATGATTAACTTAACTAATGTCGCACCCCGCACGGGGTGCGTGAATTGAAACATTCTGAGGTGCCTTATGATACTGCTAAGCCTATGGGTCGCACCCCGCACGGGGTGCGTGAATTGAAACGTTGGTCGTTGTATTGGGTTGTATATACTTGGTATGTCGCACCCCGCACGGGGTGCGTGAATTGAAACTGCAGGTATACGGACTATCCAACAACAACCACAGTCGCACCCCGCACGGGGTGCGTGAATTGAAACACCCATAAATAAAAACTTAGGATCCTTAACCTGAGTCGCACCCCGCACGGGGTGCGTGAATTGAAACTCAGGCGTTGCGAGTGCCGTCTCTTGCTCCTCTTGTCGCACCCCGCACGGGGTGCGTGAATTGAAACGTGCCGAGGAAGTTTAGCAAGACAACCAGCGTGGGTCGCACCCCGCACGGGGTGCGTGAATTGAAACCCTCCTCGTCTATAACTATCGTAATTTGCACGATGGTCGCACCCCGCACGGGGTGCGTGAATTGAAACTTGTAGGTGCTTGTGTTGCCACCGCTTACGAAGGTCGCACCCCGCACGGGGTGCGTGAATTGAAACTCTATTTGTCTTGCTCATCACTGCTGGTTGTTTTGTCGCACCCCGCACGGGGTGCGTGAATTGAAACGCAAAAAAGTACCTCGCAAAGTGGTTGAAACAAGTGTCGCACCCCGCACGGGGTGCGTGAATTGAAACGAATGAAAGATTCTCAGAAATTCTTTGCGAAAACGGTCGCACCCCGCACGGGGTGCGTGAATTGAAACTTGAGGCTGTTGAGGTCTATTGTATATACCTCGGTCGCACCCCGCACGGGGTGCGTGAATTGAAACATCTTAAGAAGCTTGTGCCTGATATATGGCGTGAAGTCGCACCCCGCACGGGGTGCGTGAATTGAAACACAGGACCAAAAACAGCATCCCAATAAACAGACGTCGCACCCCGCACGGGGTGCGTGAATTGAAACATGTAATTAACGTACTTTCCACCAACACGGAGTAAGTCGCACCCCGCACGGGGTGCGTGAATTGAAACCAAAACTAAGGCCGAAGAGCTTACGAAGATGCACAGTCGCACCCCGCACGGGGTGCGTGAATTGAAACATTATCAGGACGAGGCAAACCTGCACTTTCGAAAAGTCGCACCCCGCACGGGGTGCGTGAATTGAAACGGTTATGTGCCTCGCTACGATGAATATAGATACGTCGCACCCCGCACGGGGTGCGTGAATTGAAACGGTCAACATCTGACACATTAAGCACATAAGAGTCAGTCGCACCCCGCACGGGGTGCGTGAATTGAAACAGACTTACGGTCTTGTATGTAGCGCGCATTCTCGTGTCGCACCCCGCACGGGGTGCGTGAATTGAAACATTTAAACAAGTGTGGGGGGGGTACACGGCTGTGAGTCGCACCCCGCACGGGGTGCGTGAATTGAAACCAGATGGTACAGACGATTGTCGGTGCGATGCTGGTCGCACCCCGCACGGGGTGCGTGAATTGAAACAGTGGAAAGCTTTATATTTGCACTACAGCAACATAGTCGCACCCCGCACGGGGTGCGTGAATTGAAACCCGTCTGAGAGGTCGGTGCGTCTTGTGGTCTCGCGTCGCACCCCGCACGGGGTGCGTGAATTGACGATGTAGGTGCTGGCTACGGTTCTTCAGGAGAGTGATTTTGCAGTCGAGACAAACATGCAGTTGGCTCAAACACGATGTTGGTACAAGCACGATGGCAGCTTCCATGAGCGGAGACGCTTATGGAGGCTGTCTTTATGTTTGGAAAACTAATACAAGCTAAACAATGAAAAGCGGAACTTTACGCTCACCAGACTGTGAGACGACGAGTCTTGGTTTTCACTGAAAAGCTGATTTAGTCTCGAAGGTACGCTACGCATGGGATAGCCCTATTCCTGATCTCTAAGGGCTAGACGATTGTTGTTAGGCAAGGGGCGGTCAGATGAGTGCGCGGCATCGACCGGTGGCGTAGAGGAAGGCGATCTCGATGAGCCCCGAGAGGATGACGATGACGACGAAGGCGGTCAGCTCAACCTGCAGCAGCACGGCGACCCAGGCGCCAAGCGCGATGACCGCTAGCGAGAGGAGTTGGTTGACGAAGACCTCACGATTGCGCCCATTGGCGGTGAGGACCAGTTCGATGAAAAAGCCCGATATAAGCCATATAGGTATGAGTGCGGTCATCAGCAGGAAGACTGGTAAGATGAGATCCTCTATGGGCCCATTGCCCATGATCCATATGATCGGCTTAGCAGCCAGCATGAGCGCCGCCATACAGGCGATGCCCATCAGCAGTTCGCCACGCAGTATCTTGCGTATGCGCTCTGTCGTATAACTGGTGCTGACCGAGGGAAAGAGCGCCACATTGAGCTGCTTGGTGATATACATGACGACGCTAACGATCTTCATCGAGAAGTCGTAACCGGTCAGGGAGGTCATACCAAAGAGCGAACCGATGACCAGGTTGAGCCCGGCCGACTTGACCGTCATCACTAGATAGGAGAGAAAGAGTGGGGTAGCCTCTCGCAGGAGGGCAAAGCATTTGCGCAGTGCTACGAGGTGGAGCGAGAGCTTTTCGCGCCATAGAATATAGCCAAAAGCGATCCCCGCCGCGAGTATATTGCTCACCGAGGCGAGTAAGACGTAGCGTGCCATATGGTGTGGCGTGAGTACCCAGAGTATGATGGCGACGGCTAGGAGCACCTTGGTGGCGATCTGTATGTAAAGGTAGATGCGTGTGCGCTGGATGCCGATGAAGTACCAGTTAGGCATGAAGACACAGCCCACGACAGAAAGGAAGCTCGCCCAGAGGAGCGTGCGGTAAGGCGCCAAGGCTCCGACCCATAGGACGATAGGCAGAAAGAGCAGGAAGGAGAGGAGGAGCAGATAGAGTCGACTAGAGATGATCAGCGAGGTGATGTGTGACTTGCCAGCTAGGTCGCGCTCCTTGTCGTAGTGCGCTAGGTAGCGTGTGCCGATCATATCTAGTCCGTAGGTCACTAGCGTGGTGAAGTAGGTGATGATCGAAAAAGCGTAGACATAGGCTCCGTACGCCTCGGCACCGACACGATGAATCAGTATCGGGTAGATGATCAGATGAAAGGAGGAGTTCAGCACGTTGATCAGTCCGAGAGAGAGGAAGTTCTCTAGGACTAGTCTATTACCTCTGACCATAGAGCTTAGTCTCTGGAGGAGGCGCTTCGGTGCGGGAAGGGGAGGTCGGTTCATCTGATAGGGTAGGCTGAGGCTCATACGGCTCCAGCACGAGAGCAAAGGTACGAAAAGAGAGGGTAGTGGCTCTAGTGGTGCTAGTGTTTTTTGACGGTGACGGACGCATTGGGTCAGATGAGAGCGCGGCGGCGTCCGTCCCCGTCAAAACCACAACGCTGTAACCTTTGATACAACGGACGCTGTAACGTGTAACGATTTGTGGGGAGGCACGGCTCGGACGCAGACCGTCGGTGCGTCCGTCCCTGTCAAAACCACAACGCTGTAACCTTTGATACAACGGACGCACGAGCCGTGCGTCCCTACAGGGCGCAGTCCTGATTTGATGCGATGGGGTACTTGACGAGTAACGATTTGTAGGGACGCACGGCTCGGATGCAGATCGTCGGTGCGTCCGTCCCCGTTAAAACCACTATGCTGTAACCTTTGATACAACGGACGCACGAGCCGTGCGTCCCTACAGGGCGCAGTCCTGATTTGATGCGATGGGGTACTTGACGAGTAACGATTTGTAGGGACGCACGGCTCGTGCGTCCGTCCCCTGTCAAAACCACAACGCTGTAACCTTTGATACAACGGACGCACGAGCCGTGCGTCCCTACAGGGCGCAGTCCTGATTTGATGCGATGGGGTACTTGACGAGTAACGATTTGTGGGGAGGCACGGCTCGGATGCAGATCGTCGGTGCGTCCGTCCCCGTTAAAACCACAACGCTGTAACCTTTGATACAACGGACGCACGAGCCGTGCGTCCCTACAGGGCGCAGTCCTGATTTGATGCGATGGGGTACTTGACGAGTAACGATTTGTAGGGATGCACGGCTCGGACGCAGACCGTCGGTGCGTCCGTCCCCGTTAAAACCACTATGCTGTAACCTTTGATACAACGGACGCACGAGCCGTACGTCCCGACAAGTCGCTCCTCGTGAGAGATGCGTCACCCCTGCACCCTAACCTCTAATCTCCATTTACATATCTTTACGGGGAAATTCGTCCGATACCCTCCTTTCTCGAATATCCACGTGGAAAATATCAAATCTCCACGTGGATATTTTTTATTTTCCACGTGGGCGTCATTCATTTCCTCCGAAGTTTCATTTGATTCCTCCGAAGAATTTTTTCTCCCCCACGTGGAAAATAAAAATTCTCCACCTGGATATTTCGAAATATCCACGTGGAAATCACTTTTTCCCGACATGGCGCCGTTTTGATATGTAGCTGGGTCTAAATTATTGTAGCGAGCTGGCGTTGGATTTTTTTTTTCAGCTAGAGCTGATACATCCTAATCGCTCTGTCAGGAACTACACATTAGCGACAAGCGAGGCATAGGGAGATCGATGAGTTCACTATATATAATGTGTCAGCCTTGGCGTCCATGCAGGGTGCGGTCTCAGGTATCGCTAAAATCCTTATCTTTGCGAAAGCATTGGTGTATATGCACTATACTATGACCTCTGGACTATAAAAAAGAATTATGAGCCAACTATATATCTACAACACTCTGGAGCGGGCTAAAGTGCCCTTCGAGCCTATTGCACCACCGCATGTGGGGCTCTACGTCTGCGGACCGACCGTCTACGGAGATCCGCATCTAGGGCATGCTCGCTCGGCCATTACGTTTGACATACTCTTTCGCTATCTCAAGCATCTCGGCTACAAGGTGCGCTACGTGCGCAATGTGACCGATGTGGGGCATCTAGAGCATGATGCAGATGATGGCGAGGACAAGATAGCTAAGAAGGCTAAGCTCGAGCAACTCGAGCCGATGGAGGTGGCTTACTACTACCTCACACGCTATCACGATAGCCTGCGCCTGCTCAACGTGCTGCCACCCTCTATCGAGCCACTTGCTTCGGGACACATCATCGAGCAGATCGCGCTGGTGCAGCAGATCCTCGATGCGGGCTACGCCTATGTGAGCCAGGGGAGTGTTTACTTTGACGTACTCAAGTACCACGCTGATCACCCTTACGGCATCCTGAGCGGACGCAATGTGGAGGATATGATCTCCAACACGCGCGAGCTGGACGGCCAAGACGAGAAGCACAATCCGCTGGACTTCGCCCTCTGGAAGAAGGCGCAGCCTAACCACATCATGCGGTGGCCTTCGCCTTGGAGTGAGGGCTTCCCCGGGTGGCACTGCGAGTGTACCGCTATGGGACGTAAGTACCTAGGCGCACACTTCGATATCCACGGTGGTGGGCTAGACTTGACCTTCCCGCATCACGAGTGTGAGATAGCACAGGCGGTCGCTTCGCAGGGAGAGCCGATGGTCAAGTACTGGATGCACAACAACATGATCACGGTAGACGGCAAGAAGATGGCGAAGAGTGCCGGCAACTTCATCACCCTCGAGGAGTTCTTCACGGGCGATCACCCAGCACTGGAGCAGGCTTACGCCCCGATGACCATCCGCTTCTTCGTCTTGAGTGCACACTACCGTGGTACGGTGGACTTTAGCAATAGCGCCTTGCAAGCTGCTGAGAAAGGGTACCAACGTCTTATGGACGCTGATGCTAAGCTTCAGTCACTCAAGCCCTCGGCTACCTCAACCATCGAAAAGATCGATCTAGCGGAGCGTTGCAAGGAGGCGATGGACGATGATATCAATACGCCGATGGTGATCGCTGCGCTCTTTGATGCGGCTCGTCTCATCAACTCAATCCACGACGGACACGAGCAGATCACGAGCGAGCAACTGGAGGAGCTACGCCGTGCTTACGACCTCTACCTGCACGACATACTCGGTATGCAGTCGGCTACGGAGACGGCTGATCTGAGCGGTAGCCAGCAGGAGGCTTTCGCCGGAGCGATGGACTTGCTCCTAGAGATTCGTGCTAAGGCTAAGGCAAGCAAGGATTGGGAGACGAGTGACCTGATACGCGACAAACTGACCGCTCTAGGCTTTGAGATACAAGATACCAAGAGCGGTGCCGAGTGGAAGGTCCTGTAAGACGCTTTACCCCTGATTAGTCTCTAATGCTCTCACTCATTATCCCTGTCTACAACCGCCCTGACGAGGTCGAGGAGCTACTGCACTCGCTCGCTCAGCAGCAGACGCCCCCGTCCTACGAAGTTGTCATCGTAGAGGATGGGAGTACGGAGCCCTGCGCTGCGGTCGTGGATCGCTATCGTGATCTGATGAGCATACAGTATGAGGTGGTGCCTAACGGGGGCCCCTCTCGGGCGCGCAACATAGGGGCGCGCCACGCTACGGGCGACTGGATCATCATCCTCGACTCGGACGTGGTGCTACCGCCTGACTACCTATATAATGTATCGCAGGCGATCGCTGCGGACGGGTGCGATGCGTGGGGTGGTCCTGATGCGGCTCCGTCGCTACAGGATGGCTCCTTCGGTATGTGGCAGCGTGCGATCAACTATGCGATGACCTCGCCGCTCACGACGGGTGGCATACGTGGCGGTCGCAAGCGGCTGACGAAGCGGTTCTACCCACGCACCTTCAATCTGGGCTGTCGCAGGGCTCTCTTTGAGTCTCTCGGGGGCTTTGATGAGACGATGCGCTATGGCGAGGATATAGACTTTAGTATGCGTCTCTATGAGGCGGGCAGTCGTGTCGTGCTTCTTCCGGAGGCGGTGCTCTATCACAAGCGGCGCGTGGACTTGCGCAAGTTTTACCGACAGGTGTGGCACTCAGGCACGGCTCGTGTAGAGCTCTCGCGGAGACATCCAGGGTCGATGCGCTTGACCTACCTGCTCCCCTCGCTCTTTGTGGTGACGACGCTCGTGGTCACGCTGCTTGCCTTGTGGTGTCCCTGGTTCTGGCTCTACCACTTGCTCTTTATTGTCTCTATCTTTGCAGACGCTCTCTACCGCACGCACTCGATGGCGGTCGCTTGGCGAGCTGTTGTAGCCTCTTTTGTTCAGCTCTCGGGCTATGGCATCGGTTACCTCAGTCAACGGGTCAAACGGTGCAAAGCTTAATCTTCAAACTCTATCTCTGAGTTATCTTATGAAACAGATTCCCTGGCAGCGCATCTTGCTCATCTTTGGGTTCTTCATCATCGTTGCACTTGGTTACTTTACTCCCGCGCACTTTGAGGGTCGGACGCTCTTTCAGGCGGACGTGGCGGGTGTCTCGGGCAATGGCTCCGACGTGCAGGCTAGCGACGAGACCTCTTACTGGACGAACTCGCTCTTTGGCGGTATGCCGATGTATCAGATCAGTCCCTCTTATCCCTCGACCAAGCCGCTGCAATACCTGCAAGATGTGCTGACGCTGCGCAAGCCGCTGAGCATACTAGGCACTTATCCGTGGCTGATCTTTGCGCTGCTCGTGGGCTTTTATATCTTCATGCGTTCGCTCAAGGTGGACCCTCTGCCCTCCGTGCTGGGAGCGGTCATGTGGGCCTTGTCGAGCTACTTCATCATCCTCATTCAGGCGGGACACATCTGGAAGTTGACCGCACTCTGCTTCGTACCCCCCACGATCGCTGGACTCATCTGGTGCTACCGTGGCGAGCGGCTCTGGGGTGGGGCGCTCTTTGCCTTCTTTATGGCGCTGCAGCTCTTGGCAAACCATGTCCAGATGACCTACTACTTTGCGCTCTTGATGGCTGTTCTAGTCATGACCTTCTTGGTGCAGGCCATTAGAGAGCGGCAGGTTGTGGACTTCCTCAAGTCTACGGGTGTGCTCATCCTCGCTGGGCTCCTCGCCATTGCGGTCAATGGAACTAACCTCTACCACACTTACCAGTATGCTCAGGAGACGATGCGTGGGGGCAGTGAGCTGACGATCGCACTGCCACACGCTCCCGAACAAACGGGAGCTGAAGTCAATAGTAAGGGACTCTCCAAAGAGTATATCACGCAGTGGAGCTACGGCATCGGCGAGACCTGGACGCTCCTCGTACCCAATACCAAGGGCGGTGCAACCGAGTCTCTAGCTCAGGGTCACGCTAAGCAGCTCGCCAAGGCTCCCTATGAGTACCAGCAGATGCTGGGACAGATGAATGCTTACTGGGGAGACCAACCCTTTACCTCAGGACCTGTCTATGTAGGCGCCTTCGTCTGCATCCTCTTCATCATCGGCTGTGTCATCGTCAAGGGGCCGATCAAGTGGGGACTGCTCGTTGCTACGATCCTCTCGATACTGCTCGCATGGGGTAAGAACTTCATGCCGCTGACGGATCTCTTCATCGACTGGATGCCGATGTACGACAAGTTTCGTGCGGTCTCCTCGATCCTGGTCATCGCCGAGCTAACGATCCCCACGCTAGCCGTACTGGCTCTTGTGCAGCTCATCAAGGAGCCGCGGCTCCTACGCAGCAAGCGTGTCTGGATAGCAGGCGGAGTGCCCGTGCTGTTGTTGCTCCTCTTTGCTCTGCTGCCCGATCTCTTCTTCGGCTTTCTATCTCAGCAGGAGAAGGGCATGTTTGCCGAGCTAGCTACACAAGATCCTCGCTACTTGATGCTACAAGATCAGCTAGAGACGATGCGCATGGGCATCTTCCGTGCCGATGTGTGGCGCAGCTTGCTTTTTATCGTGCTGAGTGTGGTGCCGCTATGGCTCTTTGCCAAGGGGTATCTCAAGGCGCCGTGGCTCTGCTGTATCCTCGTTGGGCTGACGCTCGTAGACCTATGGCAGGTGGACAAGCGTTACCTGTCTGATGACGACTTCATCTCCTCGCGACTGGTACAGCAACAAGCGGCTCCTATGACGGAGGCGGATCGAGCAATCCTTCAGGACAAGAGCCTGGGCTATCGTGTCTTCAACCAGACGGTCAATAGCTTTAACGATGCCACCACCTCTCGCTGGCATCACAGCGTGGGCGGTTACCACGCAGCCAAGCTACAGCGCTATCAAGACCTGATCACCTACCAGCTCTCTACGGGCAACATGCAGGTCTATGATATGCTCAATACGAAGTACTTCATCGTCCCCAACCCAGAGACCAAAGCACCGATGGCGGTGACCAACCCGGATGCCTTCGGGGCAGCTTGGTTTGTCGATAGCCTTCGCTGGGTGGCTAATGCCAATGAGGAGATGGAGGCACTCTCGACGGCAGACCTGCGTCACGTCGGCATCGTCGACCGCCGCTTTGGCGAGGAGCTGCCGCAGCCCTTGATGCTGCCCGACAGCACGGCTCAGCGTAGTATCACCGTCTCCAAGTACACGCCACGACAGGTGGTCTACGACGTATCGGCCGAGGCGCCTGGCGTAGCGATCCTCTCAGACATTTACTACCCGCACGGCTGGCACGCCACCATCGATGGCCAGGAGATACCGATAGCACGGGCTAATTACGTGCTTCGTGCCGTCTCACTGCCCGCAGGCAACTACCAGCTGGCGCTCACCTTTGCACCACGCTCCATAACTGTGACCGAGAGCATAGCTTTTACAGCTTTAGCCCTGATCCTGCTAGCGCTCATCGGCTCTATCGTGTGGCGCATCAGACCTTGGGGCAAAGGCAAGAAAGCCTCCACAGACTCACAAACGAATTAATTACCTTTATATATAGATCAAACTATGACTTATCGAAACTTACTAAAGATCACCACCGCATTACTTCTAGCGGTCTTGGTCTCTTCGTGTGCTTGCAGACTCAAGCCTCTCAATGGCTCTGCAGCTCAGGTAGACCCCAACCCCTTGACACTGGTGGGTACGCAGATCCCTGGGCAGGTCCGTCTGACGCTACCTGCTAAGTGGTGCCACAAGCGTGCTATCGTCAATATCACCCCCCAGCTGCGCTACGCTGGTACTAGCGTGACAGGTCAGACTGTCACCATACAGGGCGAGAACGTCCGTGACAACTACCAGACCATCTCTTACGAGCGTGGCGGTAGCGTCATCGTACCTTTTGCCTTTGAGTACAAGCCTGGCATGGAGCAGAGCGACCTTTACCTCACCTTTACCGCTACGATCAAAGGCAAGAAGGTCAACCTCCCCGCTATCAAGGTGGCTCGTGGTACGATTATGACTGCCGGTCTAGCTAGCATTAGCGATGTTACACCAGCTCTGGCTCGTGATGCTTTCCAGAGAGTGATCAAGGAGCAGTACACGGCCGACCTTAAGTTCCTCATCAATCGTGCTGAGGTACGTGCGGCTGAGCTTAACAAGCGTGAGGTCAAGGACTGGCAAGATGTCGTCGACAACGCTTATCAGGTGCCTAACCAGGAGGTAGACATCGAGATCCAGGCTTATGCCTCTCCCGATGGTGCTCAGGACTTCAACGAGCGTCTCTCGGCACAGCGTGAGCGCAATACTTCTAGTGTTGTAGCGCGCCAGCTGGGCAAGAAAAAGATCGAGGTCAATGCACACTACACGGCTGAGGACTGGGACGGCTTCCAGAAGCTTCTTGAGGCGAGCAACATACAGGACAAGGAGCTAGTCCTGCGCGTCCTCTCTATGTATCCCGACCCCGAAGATCGCGAGCGTGAGATACGCAACCTCTCACACGTCTTCACACAGCTTGCTGACGAGATCCTCCCTGAGCTACGCCGCTCACGCCTCAATGCGAACGTCCGCATCATCGGCAAGAGCGATGACGAGCTCAAGATGTTTATGGCACAGCGCCCAGGTCGTCTCACCATCGAGGAGATCCTCTACACCGCTACGCTCTATGACAATGCTAAGGATCAGATGAATGCTTACCAGCAGGCTACGCAGCTCTATCCAAAGGACTACCGTGCGTACAACAACATCGGTACGCTCTACCTCGCTCAGGGCAACTACGAGCAGGCTGCTAACTACTTCGCAAAGGCTCAGAAGATCCAGCCCAACGCAGCTTCTAATATGAACGAAGCGCTCCTCGCTCTCAACCGTGGCGACCTAGCAGAGGCTCAGCGCCTCATGGGTAGTGCCGTAGAGGTCCCCGAGGCTGGTCAGGGCATCGGACTCCTACAGATGCACGAGGGTAAGTATGCTGACGCTATCCGCTCCTTTGGCAATACGCCATCGAATACGCTAGCTATCGCTCAGATCATGCAGGGTCAGTACGCTGATGCTACACGCACCCTCGCAGCTGTCGCACAGCCTAATGGCGAGACCGCTTACCTCAAGGCAGTCGTCGCAGCTCGCACGAACGATCTGCAGGCACTCATCAGCAACCTCCGCTCAGCTATTGCACAGGATCGCAGCTACGCACTGCGTGCACAGCGTGACCTCGAGTTCGCAGCCTTCAGCCAGACACCCGAGTTTGTCGCTCTGGTCAAGTAATCCAACAGCTGTGACGTAATCGTGCGTCACCCTCAACAGACGAGAGGAGCTACCCGCCTAGACGGATAGCTCCTCTCTCTTATTATGAGACTGTTGCATAAAGGTGAATCGCTGTGTTGCCCAGACTCTTACGGAAGGTGTTGTGTTTCGGGTGCTGGTGTGGGCTGCTGGCTGTGGCGTCTTGTTGGAACGTTTGCAGGCTACAGAGAGCCATTGGGTACAGTAGAGCGCCAGAGTCCAGTGCTCGTATACTATCTTTGCATCGTCTGTTTACGAGGGATCTGCCAAGTAATGAATGAGATTCGGTTTTGCCCTTATATCATCTTGAGGGGGAGGGCAGTGGTGGCGTTGTGGTGGCACCGAGGAGCTGCTGGAGGACTCGTCGGTCGAGCTTGCCGTTGTCATTGTGCGGTAGCTGCGCTACGCAACGGATCTCTTTGGGGCGGTGGTAGGGAGGTAGGAGCTGTTCGCACGCTTCGTCTAGCCTCTTCGCCAAAGCTTCGGGGAGGCTGTCGCCTTCCAGTACGAGTACGAGCTTTTGTCCTAGTGCAGCATCGGCTACCCAGCTTATGGCGAGCGGTATGGCGAGTGTCGCAGAGAGCTGTCGCTCGATTGGCTCGGGACTGATCTTGACACCACCACTATTGATGATGTTGTCGGCTCGACCCTCTATGGTAAAGCCGCCATCGGGGTGTAGCTCGACGAGGTCATGAGTCGTGAGACTGGGTCCCTCGGGGTAGAGCAGGCGATCCGCGATAATGAGTTCGCCGTCGGAGCCTTGGGAGAGATGCACCCCCTCGAGGGGATAGAAGAGGGGAGAAGCGTGGGGGCCGTTGAGCCGTCGTAGGGCGATGTGCGAGATGGTCTCGGTCATGCCGTAGGTAGCATAAGCCGCAACAGGTAGCGTGCTGAGCTGCGCCTCCACAGCGGGATGAATGGCTCCGCCTCCAATGATCAGTTGCTCTGCCTGACTGAGTAGCTCACGCTCAGCTGGCACCTCCAATGTGTGGTGTAGTTGTAGGGGTACAAGTGAGACGAACTGCGGTGCCACGCTGAGTGTCGCCAGCGGGTGGCTCGAAGGTGGTACCACCATCAGCTCGGCACCAGCGAGCAGTGTGCGTACCACCATCATCTTAGCGCCTATGTAGCGCAGATTCATCGCTAGGAGGAGCCGTGTGCCAGCTTCGATATGAAAGTAGCGGTTGCTCCTGAGCGCGCTGCGTCGCATAGCGCACTTCGTTAGTCTGATATGCTTAGGTGTGCCCGTCGATCCAGAGGTCTGAACGACCACACACTCCTCACTGCTCCACCACTCTCTGAGAAAGGCGAGGAGTGGCTGTAGCACGGCTCTGCGCTCGGACGTTAGCCCCTGAGCGAACAGCTCTAAGCTCTCCGCATCTACTCGTACGCTATCTATATATAGGTGCTCGGACATGGTCGTGGGCTGGGGCTATCGGGATGAATCGGAGCTCTAATTTCTAACTTCTAATATCTAATCTCTAAACCCTCTAATCTCTAAAAAACATCTGGTCGCCGACGAGTCGTAGCGTGGAGGGCTTGTTATTGAGATAGAGTGCTCCTGTGCCGAGCCCTTGCGGGCGGGCGATCGGGTACTGGCTGACCCACTGAGCGATGGCGCTAAGTCCTACGTTCGACTCTAGTGCTGAGGTCGCCCACCAGCCGATGCCGCGCTCCTCGGCCAGCTCGATCCACTCATCGACCCCGCTATGGAGTGACGGTTTGAGGATGATATAGTGCGGCTTGCCCTCATCTAGTAGTTGGGCTTTGCGCTCTCGGGTGTGGATCCCGATGAGCTCCTCGTCGAGCGCTATGGGGAGTGGCGACGCTGCCGTGAGCTTCGCTAGGTCGTCCCACTGATTGCTCGCAGGTATCGGTTGCTCGATCGAATGTAGGTGAAAGTCGCTCAGCTGCTTTAGTCGCTCTAGAGCCACCTCCGGGGCAAAAGCTCCGTTGGCATCCACCCGCAGCTCCATCTCTTCAGGTGAGAAGTGCTGCCGCACATAGCGGAGTAGTTCTAGTTCCTCGGAAAAGTCTATTCCGCCGATCTTAAGCTTCAAGCATCGAAAGCCTTGCGCCAGCTTAGCCTGGATCTGCTCGTACATATAGGCTTTGTCGCCCATCCAGATCAAACCATTGATCGGGATGCCCATCTCGCCATGCGTGAATGGGGTGTCGCAAAAGGGAGGTGTCGTCTCCGCCTCGCCCCTATGGCAAGCAGCGAGGAAGCTATTGATCGCCGTGGCTAAGCCAAAAGCGATGGAAGGGTAGGGGCGTAGCGAGACTACGTCAAACTGATCGGGAGCCTGCGCCAGCTGCCCCGCCAGCTGCTCCAGTACCGCTTGGTAGTCGGGCAGATCATCGCAGCTGAGCTGAGGCATCGGGGCGCACTCGCCATAGCCCACATGACTTGCCTGCTTGAGGCTCTGAAGACGTAGGTAGTAGACGCGCTTCGTCTCGTATTCGCCACGGGAGGTCTTGGCAGGACGACGGAAGCGCAGGGTGTACGGCTCCACGCTTATGGTCACCCGCTCAGCTATCTGAGACAGTAGTGTGGGGAGGTGGAGGATGCTCTCTTCTGGTGACATCGGTCGCTAGGGGAACTTAGGGTACTGCTCGAAGTTGGGCTTGCGCTTCTCGAGGAAAGCGTTCTTGCCCTCCTGTGCTTCGTCCGTGAGGTAGTAGAGCAGCGTCGCATCGCCCGCTAGCTCTTGGATACCTGCCTGACCATCCAGCTCGGCATTGAGTCCTGCCTTGATCATACGGAGTGCCAGCGGACTCAGCAGCATCATCTCCTCGGCCCACTGCACGTACTCATCTTCTAGTTGGTCGAGAGGCACCACTTTGTTGACCAGCCCCATGTCGAGAGCCTCCTGAGCGGAGTATTGGCGGCAGAGGAACCATATCTCACGCGCTTTCTTTTGTCCTACGACACGAGCGAGGTAGGAAGAGCCGAAGCCTGCATCGAAGCTGCCTACACGAGGCCCCGTCTGACCGAAGATAGCATTCTCCGAAGCGATCGAGAGGTCGCACACCACGTGAAGGACATGTCCGCCACCGATGGCGTAACCATTGACCGCAGCGATGACCGGCTTGGGGATACTGCGGATCTGCTTCTGCACGTCGAGGACGCTCAGGCGAGGCACCCCGTCCTTGCCAATGTAGCCACCCCGCCCCTTGACGTTTTGATCTCCACCGGAGCAAAACGCCTTGTCGCCAGCACCTGTCAGGACCACCACGTTGATACTCTGATCCTCACGGCAGATGCGCAGAGCGTCGCTCATCTCGGCCGTTGTGGTCGGTGTAAAAGCGTTGCGGTAACGCTCACGATTGATCGTGATGCGAGCAATGCCGTTGTAGTAGTCGAAGAGGATATCTTCGTACGCTTTGAGGGGCTTCCATGCCCTTTGGTTCTTTTCACTCATAACTCTTCTCTTGGTTGTAATTGCTTGAAATAGGTTTGTAGTTCGGCGATCTCATCCTCTGAGGAGACAAAAGCCTCGAGGAGACGCGGACGCTCGGCGGGTCCGACGAAGTAAGTAATCGTCTCTTCTAGTTCGCTCGCCTCGTGCACCGACAGGTACTCCCAGCCACAGCTCTCCGCCCAGCCCTGCGCTTGTAGCTGATGCTCGGCGGTGATGTACCGTTGCGCAAGGCGGTCCATCTCTAAGGTTGGCAGGCTCTGGAAGATGCTCCCTCTCTGGTTGTTGAGCAGTAGCACCCGCACATTGCTCCCCACCTCGGGCAGTCCTAGTGCATTGAGATCGTAGAAGAAGCTCAAGTCGCCAATGACGATGAAGTGCCGCTCCTCGGCTCTCTGGCGGGCGAAGCCTAAGGCGGTCGAGAGCGAACCATCTATGCCACTGGTCCCTCGGTTGCAAAGTGTGAGGAGCCGACGAGGCTTGCGAAAAAGCTCCGCATAGCGCACCGACGAACTGTTAGCCAGGTGTAGCACGCAAAGCTCTTCGGGTAGATGGCTTAGGAGGCTCCCCACCACTGCCAGAGAACTGTATCGTGGTGTCGGAGAGGGGAGTTGATCAATCCGCTCCCGCCAGTGACGTGCATAGGGAGAGCTAGCGAGACCCGCCAAGCCATGCGCCAGTGTATCAAGGAATGGTCCGATAGGTGCGATGATCTGCTCGGTGAGACTGCAGAAAAGGTCTACCACCGTGGAATCAGGCGACAGGTGCCACGTCTCCCGTGGCGGGTAGGTGCGCAGGTACTGCTTCATCTTGTTGGAGACAATGTGTCCGCCGAGGGTGATCAGCAGGTCGGGTTGTAGTGCTCGTCGATCCGCTTCGCTGAGTGACGCTAGGAGCGCATCGAGCGAACAGATCGACACGGGGCTATTCGATAGCGACTCGCCGATACAGAGGAACTGCTCCCGCAAGCTTTGTGGAAAAGTCTTCCTGGTGCTCGTCGCAGCAGACCAACTCTCTTGTCCTACTAGTATCATCTTGCGCTCGAACGTGACGAGTCGCTGTAGCAAGGGCTCAACCGCCTGCGCATCGATACGACACGGATAAAGCTGCTGGATACAACGCCCTGGCTGCATCCCAATGGGTCGTCTATCACTGGACCCAGGGGTGTGCTCTGCTAGAGTTGGCGGAAGCAAGGAGACGCCCGGGTCGCTGATCGGGACATTGATCTGCACGGGCCCAGGGAGTGGAGCCAGTGCAGCGAGGAGTGCTTCGTTGATCAGACGGTTGCAGTACCACCGCTCCTCCTCGGTGTGAGGCTCTGGGAGGTGCACCGCTTTGCGCACCAGTGAGCCGAAGAGTCCTGGCTGAGGCAGCGTTTGTCCAGCCCACTGTCCGATCCATCGCTCAGGTCTATCGGCCGATAGGATAATCAGCGGCACCCCCTGATAGTAAGCCTCCGCGACAGCTGGGTGAAGGTTTGCCACGGCAGTGCCAGAGGTACAGCAGACCACGACCGCTCTATGCGTGGCGAGAGCCAAGCCGAGTGCGTAGAAGCCTGCGCTCCGCTCATCGATGATCGAGTGGCAGGTGGCTCCCGCAAGCTGGTGGCTGAGCGCATGCACGAGTGGCGCATTGCGACTGCCTGGGCAGAGCACCACGTCACACACGCCGTGTGCCTGAAGCAGAGCGACTAGTTCGCTGATCACAGGATCTTCCATCGGTATCATCACGCTTCTCCTCCTTTACTTTATAAGACTGTATATTGCCGAGAGCTTGTGCAGCACCTCTTGCCACTCGCTCTCTAGACTTGATCCACGCACGATGCCGCCCCCCGCATAGAGTCGTAGTGCCTCCTCGGGGAGCAACTGCAGACAGCGTATTTGGACAAAGAGATCGACGCACCGCTCAGGCTCATACCACCCTAGAAAGCCTGCGTAGTAAGAGCGCTCGGCAGGCTCCTCCTCAAGGATCAGACGCTGCGCTACCCGTTGGGGTGTGCCACAGATCGCTGGTGTGGGGTGCAGGCGCTCCGCTAGGGTGATCGGCGCATAGCCGTCGGGGAGCTGCAAAGCGAAGCGCGCCTGCAGATGTTGCAACGCACCTGTCGTTGTCGTCTCGACCGCAAGCGCATGGTAGGGGATCCCCTCCCGCTCTAGTAGCTCTCCGATGAAGCGCTGCACGTAGCGATGCTCCCGCCTATTCTTCTCACTCCAGAGGGGCGGCTCGCCATCTCGTTGCCGAGGCATCGTCCCAGCCAGTGCCACCGTCTGCCAGCGCGTGCCATCACCTCTGAGGAGCATCTCTGGTGTGGCACAGAGCCACAGTCCCGCTTGAGGCGTGTAGCAGAGCGACACGAAGGCATTCGGATAGTGCGTCAAGGCTGTGTCAAAGGCTGTAACCACTTGTGCCGTAGCGATGCTGGGCAGCTCGACACGATGCGCCAAGACCAGCTTCTCCGCCGTCCCATCCTCTAGATGCTTCATAAAGCGATCGAAGGTGGTGCGATAACTGTCGGGCAACGCTTGCGGTATCGGAGCTACAGGCGGGAAGCCTTCGAGTGCCTTTTCGTCGCACTCTGTGAGTTGCAGCACCCTCGCCTCTTGTTCCTCTTCGATCCATAGCATTGGCGTCTCAGCCGTCACCGCAAAGGGGGCCATCAAGAAACCTGCTAGATGTTCCTGTTCCCTTAGCTTCTCAGCTGTAGTCGCCACGACCCGAGCTGGGTGATCGAGCCCAATCTCACGCACCGTACGTCCCTCGCCAGGTAGGCGAAAGCAGGCAAAAGGGGAGCAGCCATTCATGCGCTCCTCCACCAGTGTGGTCAGTTCGTCGCCATTACAGCTACGACCTCTTTGCTCTTTATGAGATGTTATGCTACGCACCGCTCTATTTCTGTTGGGGTCAAACTTGCTTGTCCTACAAATTTAGCGGTTTATGGGCTAACAGCCTAATCTGCGCTACGACCTTAGACTGGAATGTGTATACGGACAGCTAGACCAAGAGCTACTTGTCGGTGACTACTGCTCGAGGCGCACTTGCTGCACCCCTTTGATACTTTGTAGTTGCGCTTGTAGGGCAAAGAGTGCTTGTCGCTCCCCCTCTCTAAAGGTAAAGGTGCCGTGCCAGAGCCCTCCGTCGAGCTGCTGCTCCTCGTTGAGTAGGACACACTCGTCCGCCTGATGCAGCGTAGAGATAACACGTCCTATCGCGACAGCGTCATGGAGAGCCGTCACATAGAGCGTCGCCACCACCGTAGAACTCTCCATACCGCGCCAACGCGCTGGTAGGACACGATCTCCGTGACGACCTAAAATGTCGATGGCGTTGGGGCAGTTGCGGGTGTGTATCTTAAGTCCCGACTTGGAGGGGTAGGCAAAGATCTCGTCGCCCATCTTAGGGTTGCAGCAGCTAGCCAGTGTGTACTCCAGCCCCTTGAAGTCTGCTGTGGAGACCACAATCTCCCGTCCGTCGGGAGCCTCTGTCGACTTGATCGCCGTTGGTGTCGGAGCCACCCGTCTGCTCTCGGCAGCACGTGCCTCCGCATCGGCACAAAGCTCCGCATACTGATCGAGGAAGTTCGGCACATTGATCCGCTCCTCGGAGAGGTCTATGAAGAAGTCCATATTCCCCTTGTACCCCATCTTGCGTAAGAGGGTGGTGAAGATAGACTCTTGGTAGACGAGATGTCTATTCTTAAAGCGTCTCTCGAGCAGCTCCTTGCCCGCTTGCAGTCCGCTCTCCTGCTGGTCACGTATCGCTTGGCGTATCTTGTTCTTAGCCTTGCGGGTGGTGACCGACTGGAGCCAGTCTACGGAGGGACGCTGGTTTTTTGCCGTGGTGATGTTGATGACATCGCCATTCTTCAGCTTGTCTCTCAGCTTAGCGCGCTTGCCATTGACCTGTGCGCTCTGCGCCATCAGCCCCACATTAGAGTGTATCGCAAAGGCAAAGTCTAGGACCGTAGCCCCCTTTGGCAGACGTATCATCTGCCCCGCTGGGGTAAAGACAAAGATATCTCTCGACTCGACTCTGAGTGAGGCCAGTGTACTTGCCTTCTCCTTATCTCCCGCCAAGTCTTCGATCACCTGCCGCATACTGGTGAGCTGCGAGTCGAGACTAGCCTCTCCTGAGACGCCCTTGTAGCGCCAGTGTGCAGCCATACCGCTCTCAGCGATGCGATCCATACGGGTGGTGCGGATCTGTATCTCTACGCTCTTGCCTTCAGGCCCCTGTACGGTGATCTGTAGCGACTCATAGCCGTTTGCCTTGGGCTGCGAGATCCAGTCGCGGAGGCGCTTCGTATTGGGTGTGTATAGATCCGTCACGATCGAGTAGACGAGCCAGCACGCCTCATACTCCTCCTCGGGCGGGGCGTCGATGATGATGCGCATGGCGGAGAGATCGTGGATCTCCTCAAAGGAGACCCCTTTGTTGCGCATCTTGTTCATGATGGAGGTAAATGTTTTGCTCCTCGACTTGATTGTGTAGGGCCAGCGAAGGGGGAGCTCTTCAAGTTTGGCCTGAATGGGAGCCACAAACGCCTCCATATACTCTTGGCGCGCCACGATGGTCTGCCCCATCAGCTCTTTGATTTCGTAGTAATGCTTAGGGTCGGTGTACTTAAAGATCAAGTCCTCCATCTGGCTCTTGATCTTGTAAAGCCCTAGACGATGAGCTGTCGGCACGAAGAGTACCTGCGCCACCTGAGCTAGTAGCACCCTGCGACTCTCGTCCATGCGCTCCTTGGCGTAGACCAACTTATTGAGGCACTCCACGAGGAGTATCAAGACGACACGTATATCCTCGGCGATGGTCAGGAGAAACTCCTCTCCCTGATTCGCCTGACGTAGGTCGTAGCGGTGATACAATTCATGTGTCTGCGCCAGACGCTCTATGAGGGGAAGCGTGCCAGGCGGGCAAAGCTCCTCGACCTCTTGCGCCGTGACAGATCCGCGGATGTATGGGGGCTCTAATAGGACAGCCGAGATTGAGACGACACCCAGCCCTATCTCGTCGCAGAGCAGCTGAGCCATCTCAGCTTGCTCCATAAAGGTCTCCCGATCGTCCTCCCCGGCATTAGCTCCATACTGCCCCTCACGTATGAGTCGCTCGAGTAGCTCCCGATAAGGTGCCACATAGCTCGCCACCCCCAGCTGATCTGCTGTCCGGAGGAGGTAGCGCATGAGCTCTTGATCATCTCTGTGATGGGTCGGCATGGGGCTTAGAGGTTAGATTTTAGAAATTAGAGGTTAGAGGTTAGAGGTTAGAGGGGAGAGAAGCTAGGAAGGGTTAGAACCAAAGTCTAATCTCTAACTTCTAATCTCTAATTTCTAATCTCTAAATCCTACAACTCATCTAGCTCTTCTAGTCCTGCGACGACATAGGGGCGGACCATATCTTGTGGCTTGTAGACCTCATCGTTCCACTCGATGATGTCTAGATCCATCGGTATGATACCCTCTTCGTCGTCATCGTGGTCACGTCCGAGCTTAGTCTCTAGCTTCTTTAGCTTAGCCTCTAGAGTCTCTCTATCTAGGTCGGTCTCAAAGAGCGCGATCAGATTGAGAAAAGCCTTAGCATCCTCGGGCATATCCATAGGCTCCGTGAGCTGAGGCGTCGAAAAGCGTATCGTGGGGAAGTGCTTCGTGAGTATCTCCATAACCTCCTTAACGTTGGCCGTGCGATGCTCATTACTGCCTATGCTGATGATCGCTTTGTTTTTCATTGCTTATTATTGGTAGTCTAGCGTCTAAAAGTTATTGTCTTCTTCAGGGTCCACAGCTTCTTGTCCTCGTAGGGAGTAGTCGTGGATCAGGTTGTATAGCTGCGCCGCCCAGTGCGGATCTAGTCCATACTGAGTCGCTAGCTCTATATAGTGAGCCTCTACAGCTGCTCGTTGCTCAGCTTGATAGAGGCCTAGATGGTTGGCCGTCTTATAGCGTCCTATGGTTTGCGTGAGCTTGTAGCGCTCCGCTAATAGCTCTACGAGTGCGGCGTCTAGATCTCGCAGTTGATAGCGCATCGGGCGAAGCATCGCCTCGTGGTCATCGCTGGGGTGCTGTAGCGACTCGAGCAACTGGTGTAGCTGCTCAGGCGTGATCTGCTGACGAGCATCTGTCCAAGCGTGCTCGGGGTCGCAGTGACACTCGATCATAAAGCCATCGATAGGGTAGAGTAGTCCTGTGCGGCAGACCGCCTCTAGGAGGTCTGCTCGTCCTGCGATGTGACTCGGATCAAGTAAGATGGGTAGGTGTTCCCCCGTGCCATAACGCTTTTGGTAGAGCGTGCGCAGCTGGGCGATCATCTCCCAATGCGGACTATTGCGTAGCTGCTTGGTGTAAACTGGTGTACAGCCTCTCAGGATAGCCATCACCTGGGCGACGCCTCGACTCTTGATACGCTCTAAGGCACCCATCCATAGGGGGGCATCGGGACTGATCGGATTCTTGACCAGGACGGTCTGTGTTGCTCCCTCTAGTTGCTCGGCGATCGCCTCTACCATAAAGGGATTGCTCACTGTGCGAGCACCGATCCATACGAAGTCAACGCCTGCAGTGCGCACTGCCTCGACCTGCTCAGGCAGGCAGACCTCGGTGCCCACCTTGAGACCCGTAGAGGTCTGCACCTCTTGGAGCCAAGCAAGTCCCTCCACTCCGACACCCTCGAAGGATCCCGGACGGGTACGAGGCTTCCACAAGGCAGCCCGAAAATGTGTGACACCTTGCGCCTTTAGTCCTTGAGCGACCTCAAGCAGTTGCTCGCGGCTCTCTGCACTGCAGGGACCCGCTACCAGCATCTGACTCGCTGGAGGCTCCTCAAGGGTACTATGGGCGGACGAATCATCCATATCTAAGGTCGTATACTCGTTTACTCGCTACAAAGGTATTAAAACTATTCCGACTAGAGGCACTCGGATCGGATACATTATTAATATAGTGTCTGGCGGAGGGGACATCACCTTGTGGGGACGTACGGTCTGTGCGTCCGTTGTAGTACAGCGAGACGACTCCTGTAGGGACGTACGGTCTGTGCGTCCGTCCCCGTAAAAGGTTACTGCGTCAGGCTAGTTCGACAACGGACGCCCTCCCGCTAGACACACCCGAGCGTCCCTACACAGGGTTACTCGTCCCGTACGTCAAGACACCAGGCTACCCGTCTCAGGCGTCTTTACGGAGAGCAGACGACCGCTTGCGGTCGGACGCTTCGTAGCCCCCAGTCGGAGGGGCAACGCCCCGAACGACTGCGGGGTAGGGAAGTCACCTGAAACAAGCGACCTCCCCTTGTGGGAGGTCGGACTGGAGCTGTAGTCCTTGTCTGGTCCGACCCACAAGGGGTCGATAAACTATTACCATATTGCCACCATCGGTCGTTCGGGGCTTTGCCCCTCCGACCGACGGCTACGATGCGTCGGACCTCTCACGAGGTCCTTCTGTGTGCGTCTGTCTATTATGTTGCTGGTATTACAGCATTTGATGGCTGGATTTGTCGTGTTGATGTGATTCGTGTAGGGGCGGACCTGCGTGTCCGCCCGCAGAATAGACTACGCTCAGGTGAGGACAGGCGGACACACAGGTCCGCCCCTACGGTGGGAGCTCCCACCCCGCCGAGCGGTCCCCTGAAGAGAAGTAGACCGAGCTTGCGAAACGAGAAAAAACTTCGCTTTTTACTTGCATATGAACTTAGAAAGCAAAGGGTTACACGTAGGGTCACACGTGTCGACTAGGCTACGTATATAATAAGGTAAATAGTCCGGAAGGGTCGTCCCATACTGATGGAACGAAAATCTCCCACCCGCGTTGGGACGAAAAATCCCAAGGGAGGGATGAAATGATCCCAAGGGAGGGATGAAATGATCCCCACGTAGGAATTTGCAAATCCCCACGTGGAAAAAGAAAATTCTCCACGTGGAGAAGAAATAAAACTTCGGAGGAATGAAATGAAACTTCGGAGGAATCATTTCGCCGCCACGTGGAAAAACAAAAATAGCCACGTAGGAAATTCAGATTTCCTACGTGGCTATTGTGTTATAGGTGTTCGTCTGCCGTGACACACTCCTGTGGAGATCCTTTTATAGATGGGCTGTATAGTGCCGTTTTAAGCTTTTCAGGCTCCTTTAGACGGCTGATTATGAGATTGCTCGACAGAGCTGTTTGGTTCAAGTTGTACACTGTTGCGTTTTTCCTATTGCAGATTCAAATATTTGTACTACCTTTGCAGTGTACTACTTAAGACAAACGCTAAGCAAACAAGCTTATGAATGCTAAACCAGTCATATCGCTACGCAATCTGCACAAGACCTACCAGGGCGCGCAGCCGCTACATGTCCTCAAGGGGATCAACCTCGACATCTTCCCAGGCGAGATGGTCGCTATCATGGGAGCTTCGGGCTCGGGCAAGAGTACGCTCCTCAACATCCTCGGGCTCCTCGATAGCTACGACGAGGGGAGCTACCATCTAGGAGAGGAGCTACTGAGCAATAGCCTCTCGGAGAACCGCGCCGCCGAGATCCGTTCTAGACAAATAGGATTCGTCTTCCAGTCGTTTAACCTTATCCCCTTCAAGAATGCGCTGGACAACATTGCCCTGCCACTCTTTTACCAAGGAGTAGGTCGCAAGGAGCGCACCAAGCGTGCTGCCGAGTTGCTCGCCCGTATGGGGCTAGCCGACTGGGCGGAGCACCTGCCGAGCGAGATGTCGGGAGGACAGAAGCAGCGCATAGCAATCGCACGAGCCCTCATCACCACGCCCTCAGTCATCCTAGCCGATGAGCCGACGGGAGCTTTGGATAGCAAGACCACCATCGAGGTGATGGAGCTACTGCGAGAGATCAATCGCGAGTCGCACCTGACGATGATTATCGTGACGCACGAGCCTGGCGTAGCCGAGATGTGTGACCGCACGATACATATCAAGGATGGGCTGATCGAGGGGGGCGGTCTGACGAGCAGTCTGCCCGAGGAGGTGTTTGAGTAAAGAGGATCACATATTATGCGTATAGGACACGAATACTTCTCCGAGATCATAGACAATCTCAAGCGCAACCGCCTGCGCACCTTCCTGACAGGCTTTGCCGTAGCGTGGGGAATCATCTTTCTAGTCATCCTCCTTAGCATCGGCGTGGGGCTTAATCGTGGTATCTCTAAGAGTGCCAACGCGGGCGACACGGAGCCAAACTACGGCATATACTTTGGCGTCTGGATGACCAACCTCCCTTACCAGGGTTACCCAGCCGGTCGGTGGCTGTTCCTCGCTGAGTCGCAGTTCGCACAGTTGCAGGAGATGGTGCCGGCTATTGAGGACATCACACCCAGATTCAGATCTTGGAATAAGATAACCTACGCATCACAGGTGACCGAGGGGTCGGTAAAGGGTATCGGTGCCAACTATTTCGGACACTTCGAGACTCGTGTCAAGATGCTGGCGGGACGTAGCATCAATGGCAACGACGTATATAATAGGGAGAAGACACTCCTCATTAGCTCCTCCGATGCGCTCAAGCTCTTTGGCACAGATCAGTACGGTGAGGCACTAGGCAAGATTGTCTCCGTCGACAATGTCTCCTTTACCGTGGTGGGTGTCTACGAAGCTCAGCAAAACCAATCGGCATCCTATATGCCGAGCAGCACCTTTACCATGATTGATTCCAATGATCAGCGTATCGATGGTGGCTATATCTATGCGCCTACGATACGGAGCAAGAAGGATTTCGAGGCTTTCGACAAAGAGCTCCTCAAAGCACTCAGCTCGATACTCTCCTTCTCGCCCGATGATGATCAGGCGATGTACTCCTACTCAAACTATGTCAACAACGAGCAGTATAATAAGGTAGTCAACTACTTCTACCTCTTCCTCTGGATCGTCGGGCTGAGCACGCTCCTCATCGGAATCGTTGGCGTGAGCAACATCATGCTGGTCACGGTGCGGGAGCGATACAAAGAGATCGGCATACGCAAGGCTCTGGGCGCTAAGCCCCGTGACATCCTAGCGATGATTATGGTCGAGAGCCTCCTCATCACGGCGGTGGCGGGTGCTATCGGTCTGGTCATTGCCGTGGGGCTCGTCGCTCTAGGCGACTACCTCGTGACCGCTTACCACATTGGCGAGTTCTCCATTATGGGCGAGACGATCCACCTCTTTGACACGCCAGTCCTCTCGCCACAGATGGCGCTGGGCATCCTCGTTGTGATGATCATTGCGGGGATCGTGGCGGGCTACACGCCAGCTCGTAGAGCGATACGTATTTCGGCTATTGAAGCGATGAGAGATTAGTGACACACCCTAGCGTAAAGACTGTACTATGAGACTATTTGATCGAGATATCTGGGGTGAAGCTTTTCACTCCTTACGAACGAATCGCAAGCGTTCCATCGCAACCGCCTTCGGCATCTTCTGGGGCATCTTGATGCTGGTCATCTTGATGAGCTTGAGCCAAGGTTTCTCCAACGGCATGCGCAAGCAGCTAGGTGGTATCTCAAGCAATACCACGATGCTTTACTGCTCCACAACCAGTAAACCGTACAAAGGTTACCCCACCGATCGCTGGTGGTCGCTCTCAGTGAGCGATATAGACAACCTCCAGAAGCGTTTCCCCGAGATAGAGACGATATCTCCTATCCAGCAAGGTGCATGGGATACCGCCGTCAGCTACGGCACCAAGAGTACGACAGCACCGCTCTACTCCGCCTGGACCTCTTATGACCAGATCGTCTACTCGACCCTCCTGGCGGGACGACGGCTCAACGAGAGCGACGAGCAGCAGCGACGTCGCAACTGTACCATCGGTGAGGAGGTGAGCCAGAAGTTCTTCGCTTCGCACGAGGAGGCATTGGGCAAGGTGATCAATATTGACGGCTCTTACTACACCGTCGTGGGAGTCCTCAAGGGCAAGTCTAAAGGGATGAATATCAATGGTTCTGAAGAGCAAAAGGTGCGTATCCCCTATACGATCCTTAGCGCATCACTCGGCCAAAGCAATGAGGTCTACCACTTCCTCTACTCGCTCCATGGCGATGGTAAGGATAGCAAAGCGATCAACGACCGCATCAAAGCCTACATCCGCTCTACCCACGACATAGCACCAGACGATGAGAGCGCCATAGGTGAGTTCAACATCTCAGAGATCTTCACCGCCCAAAACTCTATGCTGTGGGGTGTCAATGTCTTCGTCTGGTTCATCGGTATCGGCACGCTCCTCTCGGGCATCATCGGCATTAGCAATATCATGCTCGTCTCCGTCAAGGAGCGCACCCGTGAGATCGGCATACGTCGTGCACTCGGTGCCCAGCGCAAAGACATCATACGACTCATCCTCCTAGAGAGCGGCATGCTGAGCCTCCTCGCGGGGCTCCTAGGTCTTCTCCTCGGTGTGGGGATTATGTCTATCGTCTCGCAGATCACCGCCTCCATGGAAAACGAGATGCTGGTCAATCCGCTGATCCCCTTTGGCACAGCGATTGGCGCACTCCTCTTCATCGTCATCGGAGGCGTGGTGGGCGGTCTCTTGCCGCTCAAGAAAGCGCTCGAGATTCGCTCCATCGAAGCGATTCGTGAGGAGTAAACCAACAATCAACTTTAGGTAAAAACAAACACAACATAAAGAACTATGAAAGCTAAGCGTATCTTCAAACTTTCCCTTTGGGTCATCTTCGGCCTGCTCGTTGTCATGACCTTCGTCTTCCTCTATAAGAAGGCACAGCCCCAGGCGACCATCTACTCGGTAGAGACGGTGACCCGCGTCCCCTCTATCCAACGGTCTATCATCCTCACTGGCAAGATAGCTCCTCGCAACGAGGTGATGATCGTGCCACAGCTCAACGGCATCATCGCCGAGATTATGAAGAAGCCCGGCGACCTCGTCAAGGCGGGCGACATCATCGCTCGTATCAAAGTGGTGCCCGAGATGGGTTCGGTCAATCAGGCAGAGTCGCAGGTCGAGATAGCAAAGATAGCTCTCGACGAGGCAGAGCAGAAGTACAAGATAGCGACCGAGCTACACCAGCAAGGGATCGTAGCCGAGGAGGAGTATGCCACGACCAAGGCTAACTACCTACAGGCTAAGGAGCGCCTTGCGAGCGCTAAGGATGCTTACAACATCGTCCTCACTGGTATGAGCCAGCGCAACGCTCAGGGCTCTACGACACTCGTGCGCAGCACGGTAGACGGGACGATCCTCGACATACCAGTCAAGGAGGGTAACTCGGTCATTCAGGCCAACTCCTTCAACGCTGGTACCACCATCGCCACCATCGCCGACATGACGGAGATGATCTTCATCGGCAAGGTGGACGAGGTCGACATCGCTCGTGTCGCTACAGGACTACCCGTCACGGTGCGCATCGGAGCGATCGAGGGTTCCGCCTTCTCGGGCGTCGTGGAGTACATCTCGCCCAAGACGATCCAGCAGCAGCAAGGCACGCAGTACGAGCTCAAGGCTGCCATCACCATCGACGACTACAGTCGCATACGCTCCGATATGAGTGCCAATGCGGAGCTTATCACCGACCAAGTCTCTAACGTCCTGGCTGTTCCCGAGGGCGCTCTACAGTTTGAGGGCGACAAGGTCTATGTCGAGGTGGTCACCTCCGATGCCGACCCGAAGCATCTAGAGACGGAGCGCCGTGAGATCAAGACTGGCATCAGCAACGGTAGCCTCATCGAGGTCAAGAGTGGTCTCAAGGAGGGCGAAAAGGTCAAGGGTACTCCAGTAGCAGCCTAACCGACCGAAGATCATTTATAGCCCTGCGCTGTCTGGCTTGTTCGGCTAAATTGCTGAGCCGATGACGTTTTCCAAAATACTTTCCACGCTTGGAAAAATAAATTTCCAAGGGAGGAAAATAAACTTTCCAAGGGAGGAAAAGTTTCTTTCCAACGGAGGAAAGCGAAAGCTCTCCCAGCAAGCCGCCAGAACCCGACCTACTCCGATCATCAGACAGCCGTAGCGCACGCAAATCATTTAGACAAGACAATCCTATGCTTACACTTCGTCATATCTTTCCCTTAGCCCTACTGGTCGCGGGGAGCTTTACCCTAGCAGCGCAGCAGAGCTGGACGCTGCAGCAGTGCATCGATCACGCCGTCGCTCACAGCATCACGGTCGAGGAGGCGCGCCTACGCTTGGCCGGGAGTGAGCAGCAGCTCTCCACCGCGCAGCACAGTTACCTGCCCTCGCTCTCGGCGAGTGCTAGCCAGAGCGTCAGCCTCGGACGTAGTGCCGACAAGACGGGCGTCATCGGCGACCAGTCCTCGAGCAGCACCTCCTTTGGGGCAAACCTCTCGTGGGACGTTTTCTCTGGCATGGCTCGTCCTAAGGCAACGGAGATAGCGCGTCTCAATCTAGACGCTGCAACCGCTGGACTCTCCTATGCTAAGGAGCAGATCGGGCTACAGGTGGCTGAGGGGTACTATAACTTGCTCTTTCGCCAAGAGCTAATCCACGTAGCCGATGAACAGCTCAAGCTAACCCGCGAGACGCTCACGAAGACGGCCGCAATGGTTCAGGCGGGTAAGTGGTCTCGTGACAAGCTCGCCGAGGTGGAGGCGCAACTCGCTAAGGACAGCGTCAACTACCTCCGTGCCTGCAGCGATACGGAGCTGGCGCGTCATCAGCTGGCACTCATCATTGAGTTGCCCGACTACACAGAGCTGCAGATCACCTTGCCCGATGTCAAGAGCCTCAGCGCTACGCCCGCTCCTGAGCTGGCACTGGCTGACGATGCGCTCCTCGAGCAAGCACGCACGATGCGTCCCGAGATGGAGCAGGCAAGGCTACAGCTACAAGTGGCGGAGCGACAGATCGGACTGGAGCAGACGGGCTACATACCGAAGGTTTCCTTTGGCGCAGGCTACAACACGGGCTATTACTACATCCTTAATAAGGAGTTACGGCAGTATAACCAGCCTTTTGGGGATCAGATGCGCAACAACGGACGCTACTTCGTTGGGCTTTCGCTCTCTGTACCCATCTTTGATGCGATGCGCACGGCAGACAATGTGGCGCAGGCTCGTCTCCGCTACTCCGATCAGCAGATCGCTCTGCGCAAGGTGGACAAAGAGCTCACGCAGCAGCTCTACACGGCTCAGATCAACGCCCGTGCCGCTTACAGTCAGATAGCAGCTGCCGAGCGGGCAACCGAGTCGGCCGAGACGGCGCTGCACTATGCGCAGATCAGCTACGAGGCGGGACGTGCCTCTTCGTACGAATTGGCCGAGGCGCAAAACCGTCACTTCGTCGCTCAGAGCGAAGAGCTCCGCGCTCGCTACGACTACCTCTACCGTGTGCTCGTACTGCACAGCTACATCTCTCCCGCAGAGGAAACTAAGTAATGTCTTCACAACACTTACGAGTAACGATTTGTAGGGACGCACGGCTCGTGCGTCCGTCCCCGAACAGAGAGACGAGTAACCCTTTGTAGGGACGCACGGTCGTGCGTCCGTCCCCGTTAAAACCACGATGCCGTAACCTTTGACACAACGGACGCACGACCGTGCGTCCCTACAAAGGGTTACTCGTCTCCTCCATATCGCTACACAACATATAGAATAAGACCCCTAAACTTCGCAACAGTTATGTATTCGAACTCAGATACCCACCTCACCGCAGAGCCTCTGGTTCAGGCTCAGGAGGTATGCTTCTCTTATGGTCGGCACCCGCTCTTTAGGAGTGTAAGCTTTACCCTGCCCGCAGGCTCTATCACCGGGCTTCTAGGCAAAAATGGCGAGGGTAAGACGACCCTCCTCAAGCTGCTCTCAGGACTGCTCCTAGCTAAGGGTGGTGAGCTCTCCGTGCTCGGGCACTCCAGCAGAAAGCGCTCGGTGCCACTTCTCCGAGAGCTCTACTACCTTCCCGAGGAGGTGCAGCTACCCGCCACCTCTGCCGTCCAGTACCTCGACGGCGCAGGACAGTTTTACCCAAACTATGATGCCACGCTGGCTCGTCAACTGCTGCAGGACTTTGACGTGCCACCCACTAACAATCTGCGTCGCCTCTCGATGGGACAGAAGAAGAAGGTAGCGCTCGTGCTGGCGCTCTCTCTGCGGGTGCCGTTGCTCCTCCTCGACGAACCGACCAATGGACTGGACATACCGTCGAAGAGCAAGTTTCGCCAGCTCCTCGTGCAGCACATCTCTGACGAGCAGACCGTGCTGATCAGCACCCACCAGGTGCGTGACCTAGAGCAAATGATAGATCGTCTGGTCGTGCTACACCAAAACCAGATCATCTGCAATGAGACGATCGCTCGCCTCGAGAGCACCTTCTACTGTGGCACCGCCGCCGAGGCGCCTCACGTAGCGCCGCTCTATAGCGAGCCCTCCGTATGGGGAGAGGTCGTGATGACGCCCCGTACGCCAGAGACTGCCGAGACGGGAGGCTTCTCGATGGAGCTCTTCTTCAACGCTCTGATGTACAACACCCAAGCGGTACTACAGCATTTATCCCAACCAGCAAACGATACACTCACCCCACAAGCCCCTCTCTCACTATGAACCAATCTGCTAATCTAACGACCGCTGCGCCTAAGACAGGTGTCAGCTCCTTTAGCTTCAAGCGTCTCGGCCAGCTCCTGCGACTGGACTTCGCCTTTCACCATAGACAGTGGCTACAGATTCTGATCGGTGGCTTCCTCGCAGCTTCTATACCGGTGATCGTGTCGGCACTGAGCGGCTTGCTCTTTGGTATGGGATGGAGTGCGAATGAGGCTCGAAGCCTTTACTTAGCCTGCCTATACTGTAGCTTCCTGGCGGTCTCTCTCGGTGCGATGATCAGCTACAACCAGCGTGTCAATGCTTCGCTCTCGCCGCTCTACCTACAGATACCCGCCTCAGCAACGGAGAAGTACATATCGCTTCTCCTCCTGACGCTGGCACTGCAAATCATCACACCGTTTCTAGGAGCGGTCGCCTGGACTGTCTACATGCTTATATGGGCACTGGTAGATGGGAGTCAGGTACTCGCCCTCTACTCAGAGGCCCTCACAGATCCGCTAAACTACGACAATACATTGCTACAGTATGGGTGGTCTCTAAGCCTGATGATCGCTATGCAGCTGGCGGGCTATGCCACTTACCTCTACTGTATCATATCGGCGCGCAAACCCCTACGTGCAGTCCTGCGCTTTATGGGCATCGGCTTTGTTATTTTCATCGTCTCGGTGCTTGGCGTGAGCATGCTGATGCATTTGCTAGACATTGGTTCTATACGTCCTGACGATACACTGCGTTATCTTGTCTTCTATTTGGGCAATGGCGATGAGCTCAGCATCTCGCTCCTCGCCTTGACGATACCGATCTACCTCTACGCCTTTGCGATGGTCTGGCTCGGCCTGCGCTCGCTACGACGCAAGCAGGTCACGGCGTAACCTCTCTAATCTAATGATCATGATCACACCACGTTTTAATCCGCAAGTAGTCATCTACGCTCAGATAGAGCAGCGCATCAAGGAGAAGATCCTCTCGGGAGAGTACCCCGCAGGGACGCAGATCCCGAGCGTGCGCCAGCTAGCTGCCGAGCTGGAGACCAATGCCAATACGATCTTCAGAGCTTATGAGAACCTACAGAACGAGGGGCTCATCTATCCGAAGAAAGGGCTCGGTCTCTATGTCTCCGAAACGGCCGAGATGCTCCTACGCGATGAGGCTTATCGCGTGCTAACCGAGGAGGAACTCCCCGAGCTCTTTGCTCAACTCAAAGTGCTTAACATGGACATCCTAGAGGTGGTCAGACGGCACGCCGACTGGGTCAAGCAGCAGGGAGATCCTGACGCTTAGCGCGCCTGCCTCCGCTTTAATCAGCAATCTTCACTTTTTCAAAAACAGCGTTAGTTAAAACAAGAGACTGCTACTCCTAGGAGCGGCAGTCTCTTCTTATTATTACTGGCGAAAGGCTGAGAGCCTTTGCCGCTGTATGGTTGCTAACTAGAGACTATTGACTTTTGCAACAATCTCAACTAGAGCGTGTCGATCAGGTCGCTGAGCGTCTTCTTGGCATCTCCAATGAGTAGCGTCACGCCCTCGCCACGGCTGTAGAGCGGGTTCTCGACACCAGCATAGCCGGGTTTGAGATCGTAGTTGCAGATGATCACCTGCTTGGCTTGATCTACGTTGAGGACTGGCATACCATAGATAGGCGTCCCCTCGGCATTGCGTGCCGCTGGGTTGAGCACGTCGTTAGCGCCGATGACGATGACTGCGTCGGTATTGGCAAACTGATCGTTGATCGCCTCCATCTCGTAGAGACTATCGTAGTCTACATTAGCCTCGGCAAGGAGCACGTTCATGTGTCCAGGCATACGACCAGCCACAGGGTGGATGGCGTACTTAACATCGGCACCGCCCTTGGCGAGCTTGTCGGCTAGCTGCTTGACCTCCTGCTGTGCTTGCGCAAGTGCCATACCGTAGCCCGGCACGATGATGACGCTCTTAGCGTTGTGCAGTACCTCCGTAGCGGACTGGAGTGGCGTTGCGCTGCTGGTAGCTGACGAAGCAGACGAAGCCGCAGGGGCTACCGGGGTACTCTCCGCATGATCCAAACGATCCATCAGGTTGGAGAGTGTTGCCTTAGCATCGCCTAGGCAGAGCGCTACGCCCTCGCCACGGCTGTAGAGCGGGTTCTCGACACCAGCGTAGCCAGGCTTAAGGTCGAAGTTGCAGATGATCACCTGCTTGGCTTGATCTACGTTGAGGACTGGCATACCATAGATAGGCGTTCCCTCGGCATTGCGTGCCGCTGGGTTGAGCACATCGTTAGCACCGATGACGATGACCGCGTCGGTATTGGCAAACTGGTCGTTGATCGCCTCCATCTCGTAGAGACTATCGTAGTCCACATTAGCCTCAGCAAGGAGTACGTTCATGTGTCCAGGCATACGACCAGCCACAGGGTGGATCGCATACTTAACATCGGCACCGCTCTTGGCGAGCTTATCGGCTAGCTGCTTGACCTCCTGCTGTGCTTGCGCTAGAGCCATACCGTAGCCTGGCACGATGATGACACGCTTAGCACCACGGAGCATATCTGCTGCCTGTGAGATAGGATCGCTAGCTGAACTGCTGCTAGCGGGCTGTGCGGTCGCTGCTGAGCTCTCTAGACCAGAGAGGATCTGATCAATCGTTGCCTTAGCATCGCCTAGGCAGAGCGCTACGCCCTCACCACGGCTGTAGAGCGGGTTCTCGACACCAGCGTAGCCAGGCTTGAGATCGAAGTTGCAGATGATCACCTGCTTGGCTTGATCTACGTTGAGGACCGGCATACCATAGATAGGCGTTCCCTCGGCATTGCGAGCGGCGGGGTTGAGCACGTCGTTAGCACCGATGACGATGACCGCATCGGTATTGGCAAACTGATCGTTGATCGCCTCCATTTCGTAGAGACTATCGTAGTCCACATTAGCCTCGGCAAGGAGTACGTTCATATGCCCTGGCATACGACCAGCCACAGGGTGGATCGCGTACTTAACATCAGCACCGCCTCGAGCGAGCTTGTCGGCTAGCTGCTTGACCTCCTGCTGTGCTTGCGCTAGTGCCATACCGTAGCCCGGCACGATGATAACGCGCTTAGCACCACGGAGCATCGCAACAGCCTGATCGATAGGAGAGCTCTCTTGCTTAGGCTGAGGCGCAGCGGGAGCTTTGGGGGCTGGTGCGGCAGCCTTGGCGGGAGCCGTTGCCTTGGCGGGAGCTTTTGCCTTGCCGTGAGGGATGAGGATGTTGATGAGCGAGCGGTTCATCGCACGGCACATGATCTGCGTGAGGAGGAGTCCCGAAGCACCGACGACACCACCGACAGCGACGAGGAAGATGTCGCCAATGGCCATACCGGCGATAGCACCAGCCACACCGCTCAGAGAGTTGAGCAAGCTGATGGTGATCGGCATGTCAGCACCGCCCACACGTATGGAGAAGTAAAGACCGAAGAGCGCACTGAAGAGCATCGTGCCGATCATGGCGTAGATGAGAGCCGAGGGAACAACGTAGTTGAGCGTGCCGATGAGTAGGAAGAAGACGGCGACAACGAGCGTGAGTGAGGTCGCTACATTGTGAAAAGGCCAGACGACTGACTTCTGTGGCAGGACTCTGTGGAGCTTGCCCGCTGCGACGAGACTCCCGACGAGTGTGAGCATACCGATGATGATAGCGAGGAAAGCGGTGACCAGCGTGAAGTAGACATTGCTCACAGGAAGCTGGAAGAGTGTCAAAGCACCGACGAGTGCTGAGGCACCACCGCCGATACCATTGAGCAGAGCCACCATCTGCGGCATCTGGATCATCTTGACTCGTGTGTAGAGTAGGACACCGATGATACCACCGATGAGGATACCCCCGATGAGCCAGGGGAAGGTGACGACCTGTAGCTTGAGTAGCGTGACGAGGACGCCTAGTCCCATGGCGGTAGCACTGAGTGCGTTGCCACGAGCAGCGGTTTTGACCTTGCTCATCATAGCGATGCCTACGAGCACGAGGATGCTGAGGACCGCGCAGATGACGTAGTATACGGGATTAGAGATCTCTATGAGTGTATTCATGCCTTGCCTCCTTTCTTGTTTTTGGTAAACATACGGAGCATGCGGTTGGTCACGCCAAAGCCCCCGACGACATTGATGGTGGCTAGGATGACGGCTATAACCCCAAATATTTGCTGGAAGAGACTACCGTCTGGAGCTATGATAGCTGTGGCAGTAGCTGCGAGCGCTCCCGTGATGGTGACGCCACTCAGGGCGTTCATCCCCGACATGAGGGGGGTGTGCAACAAGCTAGGCACATTGCTGATGAGCTTGTAGCCGACGAAGGTCGCCACAAGGAAGATGGCGACGAGGATCAGTGGGTTCATTGAGAAATTAGAAATTAGAGATTGGAGGTTAGAGATTTAGAAATTAGAGGTTAGATGTCAGAGTATGACCCCTTAGGACCATATGCTCTGACGTCTAACCTCTAGCGATAGGGAAAAGTCAAGTTCTTGTAAACTAGGCTACTTCTTGAGTCCCATAGCCTCGAGGGTACCCTCGTGGATGATCTCCCCAGCCTCTGTCGTGACGACGATAGAAGAGGTGATCTGATCGCTCATGTCGAGGTGCATCTTGCCATCCTTGACAAGGTACTTGACGAGGTTGTACATGTTTTGTGAGAACATCCAGGTAGCGCTCTGTGGTAGCATACCAGGGATGTTCTTGATACCCTCGATGACTACGTGGTGCTTGACGTCACGCTCACCTGGAGTCGTGATAGCGCAGTTACCACCCTGATCGATAGCGATATCAACGATGACAGAGCCGGGCTTCATAGACTGGACCATCTCCTCGGTGATGACTACGGGAGCGATCTTGCCTGGTACGAGGGCGCTACAGAAGATGACGTCCATGTCCTTGACATGCTCAGCCAGCACCTGACGCTCATGCTCTAGTAGCTCGGGGCTCAAGTGTAGGGCGTAGCCACCAGGAGCGACAGCCTTGTCAGCGGGGATGCCCAGATCAATAGGCTTAGCACCTAGACTGGTAGCCTGCTCAGAAGCTGCGGGGCGTATATCAGCTGCGTAGGTGATACAGCCTAGACGACGAGCCGTAGCGAGTGCCTGTAGACCAGCCACACCGACACCGATGACGAGTACCTTGGCGGGCTCGATCTTGCCGACAGCGGTAAACATCTGTGGCATAAAGAAGGAGAGGTCGTTGGCAGCCATCAAGATACCCTTGTAGCCTGCGCAAGTACTCATAGAGGTAAGTGCATCGAGGTTTTGTGCACGAGAGATACGAGGTACACCATCTAGGGTGAGACCTACGACCCCCTGCGCAGCCATCTTGCGTACCATGTCATGGTTCACAGGAGAGGCTGGGTGGATGAAGGTGATCAGGTACTGCCCCTTGTGCATCATGTCGATCTCATGCTTGCCAAGCTGCTCGTTAAAGAGTGGCTCCTTGACCTTGATGATGATCTCCGCACGGCGGTAGATCTCCTCAGGTCCTTGTATCAGCTCAGCACCAGCTGCCTGATAGTCCTCGTCGTGGTATGCTGCGCCTTCGCCAGCTCCACGCTCAAATAGTACAGTGTGTCCATCAGCGACATACTGCTTCACTGCCTCGGGGCTCGCTGCGACGCGAGCCTCATCGTGCATGATTTCTTTAGGTACGCCTATTATCATAGTTCAATTATATAGAGAATGAATAGTCATAGGTATAGAATGGGGCGCACACGAAACAACCGTGCCGCACCTACATTCCTTCATTTCGCAAATATACACACTTAACGTCAAAGTCACAAGAGCAAAACGCCGTATGTAACGAAAAATAAAAGGCTAATTTTTATTTTGGGGTGCTGGAAAGAAGGTAGATTCCCACGTGGGGATTCTCAAATCTCCACGTGAAGAATAAAAAATATCCACGTGGATATGAAATGAAACTTCGGAGGAATCAAATGAAACTTCGGAGGAATCGTTTCGTCCCTACGTGGAGAATAAAAAATATCCACGTGGGAAATCGAAAATCTCCACGTGGATATTCTGTTTTATAGTCTCAGCTGATTAGAATACGTCAATCTAAAGTTTTCCCAGCACCTCAAAATAGGAATTAGCCAAACAAAAGCAGAGGTCTCACTCACGGGAGAGTGGGACCTCTGCTTGTTAGTTATGAGTTAGCTCTATTAGAGCTTAGGACCTGCGTCGACGAGCTTCTTGCCATGCTCGTTGGTGGCAAACTTCTCGAAGTTCTTGACAAAGCGCTTTGCCAGATCCTGAGCCTTCGTCTCCCACTCAGCGGGATCAGCGTAAGTGTCTCGAGGATCGAGGATAGCGGGGTCTACGCCCGGTAGCTCCGTCGGAATGGCGAAGTTGAAGTGGGGTAGTGTCTTCGTCGGTGCCTTGTCGATCGAGCCATCGAGGATTGCGTCGATGATGCCACGGGTATCCTTAATAGAGATACGCTTGCCCGTACCGTTCCAGCCCGTATTGACGAGGTAAGCCTTAGCACCGACAGCCTTCATACGCTTGACCAGCTCCTGACCGTACTTGGTCGGGTGGAGTGAGAGGAAAGCTGCACCAAAGCATGCCGAGAAGGTTGGCGTAGGCTCCGTGACGCCACGCTCTGTACCAGCCAGCTTGGCCGTAAAGCCTGAGAGGAAGTAGTACTGCGTCTGCTCAGGGTCGAGGATCGAGACAGGAGGTAGGACACCGAAAGCATCTGCCGAGAGGAAGATCACCTTGTTGGCATGACCCGCTTTAGAGACCGGCTTGACAATGTTGTCAATATGGTAGATAGGGTAGGAGACACGTGTATTCTCCGTGACAGACTTGTCAGAGAAGTCTATCTTACCATTGGCATCTACCGTCACATTCTCTAGCAGTGCATCACGGCGGATAGCGTTGTAGATGTCTGGCTCAGACTCTTTGCTTAGGTTGATCACCTTAGCGTAGCAGCCGCCCTCGTAATTAAAGATACCATTGTCATCCCAACCATGCTCGTCGTCGCCGATCAGCTTACGCTTGGGGTCGGTGCTCAGCGTTGTCTTGCCCGTGCCAGATAGCCCAAAGAAGATAGCGGTCTCCGTCTCATCCTGGTTCGTATTAGCAGAGCAGTGCATCGAGGCATTGCCACGGAGCGGGTTGAGGTAGTTCATATAGGAGAACATACCCTTCTTCATCTCACCACCGTACCAGGTGTTGAGGATGAGCTGTATCTTCTCCGTCAGGTTAAAGACGACAGCCGTCTCGGAGTTCAGCCCGAGCTCTTTGTAGTTGGTCACCTTAGCCTTTGAAGCGTTCATCACGACAAAGTCTGGCTTGCCGAAGTTTGCCAGCTCCTCCTTAGTGGGGCGTATAAACATATTGGTAACGAAGTGAGCCTGCCAAGCTACCTCCATGATAAAGCGGATCTTGAGGCGCGTGTCTGGGTTAGCACCGCAGAAGGCATCGACGACGTAAAGTTTCTTGCCCGAGAGCTCCTTGGTGGCAATCTTCTTAAGCTCCTGCCACGTCTCCTGACTGGTGGGCTTGTTGTCGTTGGGATACTCGGGAGTCGTCCACCAGATAGTGTCACGCGTGGTGTCATCGAGGACGAAGAACTTGTCCTTTGGTGAGCGACCCGTGTAGACGCCCGTCATCACGTTGACAGCACCTAGCTCGGTAAGCTGCCCGCGGTCATAGCCTGTTAGATCTGGTTGTAGTTCAGCCTCGTAGAGCTGATCGTACGAGGGGTTATAAATGATCTCAGCAGGCTCTTTGATGCCATACTGGGAGAGATCAATGTTGTTCTGTGCCATAGCTATAGAGTGTTTGTTTGTAGATTCTTTATATATCAGATGTCGTCCCCAGCCCTCTAAGGAGAGGACTTAGCAAAAGTAATAAAAAAACAGAGATATCGCAACCTAGTCGCAGAGGAGACCTCAGAAGTCTTGAGATATCTGAGCAAAGAGCGCCCAGCAGAGTGCGATGCAGACCCCTATGCAGACTAGGATCAAGAGCGCATTGATATACTTCGCCTGCGGCTTCGAGTCTTGATGCAGGTCTAGAGCGAAGTACTCTCGGAAGAAAATGTAGAGAGCCGGTATCGCCGTGAGTACTAGGATGAAGTCCTCTGGTATCCCGAAGAACCAAGTTTTCGTGACCCCCACCATAGCCCAGTTGAGGAGGAGTAGGACGATAAAGATGTTGACCCGACTTGTGAAGAGTAGCAGCAGTCCGATCGTATAGATAGCCACTGTGCAGGGCATCACAGGCGTTGTGATATAGGGGAAGGATAGACCCCTCATAATCGAAGCGAGGGGGTACATCAGTGGCAGTATGAGGACGAAGACCCCAAAAGGCTTGAACTTATCTCGTAGGGCAAACTGTGTATCATCCTCCACGAGATCCTTAACCCACGCCAGAGCCAGTATGCCCCAGTATATGCTGAGGAGGACAGAGTAGCTACGCTCTGCACAGTAGATAGCGTAGTATGCCACAGCGATCCATATATATAGGAGTATCAGATAGGACTTAGCAATGATCGTACTGCTACGTGATGGACGCTTTACAAGGAGGTACAAGACCACAACGGCAGAGATGACTAGGAGTAGCTGTATCGGCCAGGTTGCTGTATTGTACTTGGCGATTGTATTCCAAAAGGTATTCATAGAGCTCAGCACCTATTATTTCTTACGTGTTAGAGAGAAGGTTCGCTTAGGGAAGAGTAGGATAGGAAGTGTAGCCCCCGCAGCTAGGACGAAGATGACCGTGATGGCTACGATACTATTGAAGAAAAACATCTCCATATACCTCTGCTGCCCCGCTATATTATCTAGATTTTGGAGAAACATAATCTGCGCAAAAAACATATTGTACGCATACTTCCCCGGGATCATCGGTAGGAGTGCTGGGATCGAGAGGACGGTGATCGGCGTCTGTATCCGCTTCCCCAACCAGAGTGCTCCAAAGCCGATCGTCAGCGAGGCGCAGAGAGAGCCGATAGCGATATTTATCCCACACTCCGTCATCAAGACGAAGCGTAGCGCATGCCCCACGGCTGCTAGTATAGCGATACTGCGATAAGCCCTCAGCGGAGGGTCAGAGATCGCACCAAAGCCCATGGCAGCCATCGCTGCAAAGAGCCCATCTAAGAATATGTCGACAAGCATCATCATAGCAAGCTACTCCTAAAGATGAAGAGTGTGATCGAAAAGCCCCACCCGATACAACCTATTAGCAAGAAAGCCTCCACAAGTCTTGAGAAGCCCGTCTGTATGTACCCCTCCACGATGTCTATCACACCATTGATGAGCGGCACCCCAGGCACTAGATAGAGTACACTCGTAGTCAGAGCGATCTCACTGTCGGTGTTGAAGATCAGAGAGATACTTGTGCAGAGTGACGCTACAAAGGCTGACGTCATAAAGGCTATATAGTGGTTTACGTGCTCCTGGATCAACTTTTGCTTGCAGATGAAACCCACGACCGTAGCCCAAAAGACGATCCCCATAGCAGGTAGATCACCTCCGAAGAGTCGGCAAAATGAAGCGTTTGCCAGCCCCACCAAGATCAATACAAACAGCGGATGAGTACGAGGCGCAGCTAGGATCTGCTCATACCGCTCACGTAGCTCGTCCAGCGTCAGATGCTCATCGACCACCTCCCAGCTCAAGGCACTCAAACGAGCGTTGTGCTCGAAGCTGATCGGTAGCGGAGGTATCGCCTCTTGGATAGCAAAGTGTGTATTGCTCTTAGGGTCATACAGCTTGATCAGGACCCCTTTCTGTACCATCATCGTCACAACGGTATAGCCGTAGCTCTCGCCTATGCGCTGCGTACAGCGCACGACACGAGAGGTGTGCACGCCACAGCCCATCATGTGTGTCGCGTAGGCTGAGAGAAAGGTCCCGACAGCCTTCAGACTATTACCGTGAAGATCGTTTTCCATAGTCGTTCTTCTCTGAGAGTCGGTTTAAGTGCCATCACTAGCAGCTCACCTGACTCTGTAATGCATGTTTTCGTTCCCCTAGTGTCACGACCCATCTTCAGAGCAGGTGTGATCACCTGCTGATGAGCCTATACACCAGATGGCAAAGGTACGAATTTAGAGATTAGAAATTAGCCATTAGAAGAGACGGAGTAACGATGAGTAGGGATGTCTTCTCGCTAGACACTAGTCCAGCGTCCCTACACCTCGCCACACGTTTATGCCGATTTTACTATCGCTTGTTTTGGCAATGGGGACAGACGCCCTTGATGACGAAGGAGATGGCGTGGGCACTGTATCCCTTGGGCAGGCGTAGCGGAGGCACCTCGAGCATCTCCATGCAGTAAGAGTGCTGGCATCGCTCGCAGTAGAAGTGTATGTGCTCATCCTCACCGAGACAGACACCATCGCTGGCGCAGAGCTCATAGTTGCACACACCTCGCCCGTCCTCAAAGGCGTGGACGATGTCATGCGCCAGAAAGAGTGTCAGCACCCGTGAGATGCTCGACTTATCCATCGGATAGAGCGTCGTCTCAAGTTCGTTGAGACTCATCGGTTGCGTCGCTGTCATCAAGGCGCGCAGCACCAAGATGCGGTTTGCCGTGGTACGTACTCCCTTTTGCTTGAAGTACTCTGCTAAGTCATCATGTCTCGTCATCGCTTAGTGGCTTTTGCTGTGAAGATCTGTCACCCCAAAGGTACGAAATTAGAAGTTAGAAGTTAGAGATTAGAGATTAGAAGTTAGAGATTAGACTCTAGTCCCTAGAAACACTAGACCTACTAGGAGCACTAGTGCCACTAGCCACCCATCCTCCCTCTAATTTCTAAGCTCTAACTTCTAATCTCTAATAAAACAAGCGGGTGAGTCAACCATCGTTGACCCACCCGCTTGTTTTGTAAGGGATCGGAGATTACTTGATCTCCTCAAAGTCTGCGTCAGCTACATCGCCAGAGTCGTTGCCCTTCGCAGAAGAGTTGTCATTAGGCTGTGCGTTAGCACCTGGCTGAGGACCAGCCTGCTGCTGAGCGTTAGCCTGATTGTACATCTGCTCGGTAGCTGCGTGGAAGGCTGTGTTCAGCTCCTCCATAGCCTTGTCGATAGCGGGGATATCCTCCGCCTTGTGCGCCTTGCGCAGATTCTCCAGAGCAGCCTCGATCGGTGCCTTCTTGTCAGCAGGGATCTTGTCGCCCAGCTCCTTGAGCTGCTTCTCTGTAGAGAAGATCATGCTGTCTGCTTGGTTGAGCTTGTCGATACGATTCTTAGCCTCCTCGTCAGCCTTAGCGTTTGCCTCAGCCTCTTGCTTCATACGCTTGATCTCGTCATCGCTCAGACCGCTCGAAGCCTCGATGCGGATGTTCTGCTGCTTGCCAGTAGCCTTGTCGACCGCCGTGACGTTGAGGATACCATTTGCATCAATGTCAAAGGTGACCTCGATCTGCGGCGTCTGGCGAGGTGCCGGTGCGATACCATCTAGGTTAAAGCGACCGATACTCTTATTATCCTTAGCAAGCGAACGCTCACCCTGTAGGACGTGGATCTCTACTGAAGGCTGGTTGTCCACAGCTGTGGTAAAGATCTGACTCTTCTTCGTTGGGATCGTTGTATTCGCATCGATCAGACGAGTCATCACACCACCCATCGTCTCCAGACCGAGTGACAGAGGAGTCACATCGAGGAGTAGGACATCCTTTACCTCGCCCGTTAGGACAGCACCCTGGATAGCTGCACCGCAGGCGACCACCTCATCGGGGTTCACACCCTTAGAGGGCTCTTGGTTAAAGGTCTTCTTGACGATCTCCTGGATAGCGGGGATACGTGTCGAACCACCTACGAGGATCACCTCATTGATGTCGCTCGCCGTAAGTCCTGCATCCTTGAGAGCCTGCTCACAAGGAGCTACGCAAGCGTGGATCAGCTTATCAGCTAGCTGCTCAAACTTAGCACGTGTTAGCGTACGAACGAGGTGCTTAGCGATACCATCTACAGGGATCAAGTAAGGTAGGTTGATCTCCGTTGAGGTCGAGCTAGAGAGCTCTATCTTGGCACGCTCCGCAGCATCCTTGAGACGCTGCAGTGCCATATTGTCCTTGCGCGGATCGACACCCTCGTCCTTCATAAACTCCTCAGCGAGCCAGTCGATGATCACATGGTCAAAGTCATCACCACCGAGGTGCGTATCACCATTCGTGGACTTCACCTCAAAGACGCCATCACCGAGCTCTAGGATAGAGATATCGAACGTACCACCACCGAGGTCGAAGACTGCGATCTTCATATCGGAGCCCTTCTTGTCAAGGCCGTAAGCTAGCGAAGCAGCCGTAGGCTCGTTGACGATACGACGTACCTTGAGTCCAGCGATCTCGCCAGCCTCCTTAGTAGCCTGACGCTGTGAGTCGTTGAAGTAAGCGGGCACCGTGATGACAGCCTCCGTAACCTCCGTGCCGAGGTAGTCCTCAGCCGTCTTCTTCATCTTCTGAAGGATCATCGCCGAGATCTCTTGAGGCGTGTAGAGACGTCCGTCAATGTCTACACGAGGAGTGTCGTTATCACCCTTGACCACCTTAAAGGGGACGCGCTCAGCCTCCTTCTGTATCTGCTCATAGGTCTCACCCATGAAGCGCTTGATAGAGTAGATCGTGTTCGTTGGGTTCGTGATAGCCTGACGCTTAGCGGGGTCACCCACCTTGCGCTCACCACCCTCTACGAATGCTACTACTGAGGGAGTCGTCATACGTCCCTCGCTGTTGGGGATGACCTTGCTCTCGCCACCCTCCAGAACTGCTACACATGAATTTGTAGTTCCTAAGTCTATACCAATTATCTTACCCATAGTATTGTGTTGTTTGTTGATTTCTTATTTGTTAATGTCTCTGTCGGCTGACCTGGTTCATCCGTAGGTCAGACGCTTACATCACATAGGTATCAAACATTGTGCCACAAAACTATTCCTTGCGACATTATGTCAAAGTGCCACCAAGTCCAAGCGAGACGAGTAGCTGATTTGTTTGGACGCACGGACGAGTAACCCTGTGTAGGGACGCACGGCTCGTGCGTCCGTTGTAGAACGGCAAGACAAGTATTGATGTCGTCTCCTTTAACGGGGACGGACGCTCGACCGAGCGTCCCTACAAATCGTTACACGTCCGCCTCACTGCGTCTTTACCATTTTGGTTAGAAGCGGACGATGAGCGAGGCGTCGTACTGGCGTCCCGTCAGGTAGTTGGGCACGGCGTACTGGTTCCGGTAAGCGTCCGAGAGCCAGTAGTAAGAGCCGATATTGGTCATGTCAAAGAGGTTGAAGATATTCACCCCGATAGATACCTTGCTGAGTGCTTGTAGCCAGCGCCACGCACTGGGCTTTGCCTCAGCACGATCCCACAGCGTGTACTGCATACCGATGTCGACACGCTTATAAGCCGTGCCACGGAAGAGCGGACGACCAAAGCCCTCGGCAGCGTTAAGCTGTGGGAGTCCTCCCGTTAGCACGCCTCGCAAGCTGAGCGTGATACGTTTGTAGCCGGGGAAGTAGTCCTGGAAGAAGAGTGACAAGTTGTAGTCTGGCACGTGTGGTAGTGGCATCTCGCCATACCCCTCGATGGTCTGCCGGCCACGCATTACCGAGGCGGTAAACCACGAGTCTACATCAGGAACAAACTCGCCAAAGAGCTTGACATCTAGCCCCACGATGTAGCCGGTGCCGAGGTTTTGACCTAGGTAGCGCTGCTTGACATTGTCCACATAGTAGGGATTGATGCGAAAGAGATGCTTGTAGTAGCCCTCGGCAGTGAGGCGAAACTTGCGATCCGCCACGAGGAAGTTGTAGTCCACACCGACCAAGGCTTGTGCCGATCCTTGCGAACGAACCTGATCGTTGAGCAGTACCGACTGATTGCCCATAGCGTCAGCCTCGATGATGCGTATCTCCTTGTAAAAGGGGCTCTGGTAGTAAAGTCCTCCAGCTGCTCTCACCAAGAGGTCGGACAGCTCCTTCGGTCGCCACGAAGCGACCAGACGAGGTGAGAAGTCTGCCTTCTTATTGAACGACCAAAAGTTTCCCCGCACGCCAGCCGTCAGATGATAGCTCCCCGAGGGCGTCTGCCACTGCATCTCATCTTGCAGGTAGAGCGAGGCACGGGCCGAGCGTAGCGAGACGTTGGAGTAGAGATTGCTCTGCATCTTGATCAGATCGGGGTCGCGCGGTAGGTTGTAGCCAGCCGAGTCGAGCTTGACCCACTCAGAGATGTAGTCTGCTATCTGCTCGCCTCGCAGCTCCGCACCCCACATAAGGCGATGCGTCTCGTTGAGACGCTGGTTGCCACTATAAGCGAGTGCCGCGACCGAGTAGCGGAGTAGGTTGCGGGCATGCTCATGGTTGACACCCGTAGCGAGCAGTTCCTGCTCCTCGCCTCCAGTCGTCGGGTCAGCCTCCTTCTGCAGATAGTAAGCGCCCGTTATGTCGTAGCTCTCCCGCTCGTGGCTGTTGTAGAGGCTTAGGTCCAGCCTGTGCGCTCCTCGACTGTTGGGGCGCCAGTGTAGCGTCAAGGCTCCAAAGAGGGTGGAGAAGCGATCCCGCTCCTGTCCATCGAAGTAGACGGTAAAGTGCTTCGCATTTTGCAGGGAGCCGACAGTCGTCTCACGCTGCTGCGGACGAAAGCGGTACTGTGTCCAAGAGTAGTAGCCGATGCCCTCGATGCGCCAGCGATCATTAAAGGTGTAGGTCAGATAGGTCTGCGCATCCGCATAGAAAGGGTTGTACTCGCCGCGGGTCTCCATCTTCGAGAGCATCTGCTGCGTGGTGCGCGTGCGGATGCCCGTGACATGGGTAAAGCGTCCATGCTTGCCCCCCACGTAGAGACTATTATTCATCAACCCGAGGGTGACAGCGCCCTCCAGCTTCGTAGGGCGCTTGTACTGTATGTCTAGAACCGAGGAGAGCCGGTCGCCATAGTGCGCATCGAAGGCTCCCGCCGAAAAGTAAACCCGCTCCACCAGATCGGTATTGACAAAGCTCAAACCCTCTTGCTCGGCTGAGCGCACCAATAGCGGACGGTACACCTCGATGCCGTTAACGTAGACGAGGTTCTCATCGAAGCTGCCCCCACGCACATTGTACTGCGTGCTCAGCTCGTTGTGCTGCGTGACCCCCGCATAGGTCGCCACCATCGACTCGATGCTACGTGTCGGCGAAGCCTCCATGGCGAGCGTCTGTGTCGTGATCCGCTCCATACTGGGTGGACGCGCTTCGCCCCGCACTGTCACGGTACCTAAGGCTATAGCACTCTCACCCAGCATCGGGTTAAAGTGCATGTCTCGTGAGATACCCTGCGGGTACACTTGGCGCACCGTCTGATAACCGATAGAGCTGTAGGTGACCACCACGCTGTCGGTCGTCGGGGATAGCTCCAAGCGGTAAGCGCCCGTGAGGTCGCTCCAGGTGCCGATGGCCGTACCCTCGACACGTACCGAGGCAAACTCGATCGGCTCACGGTCACGATCTAAGACGTAACCTGTGAGTGCCACACGGTGGGGCGTCGCGACGGTCGTCGTGTCGGTCGTTGCGCCGGTCGACTGTCCTGTCGTCTGGCCGTAAAGAGCCAGCACGCTACCCTGTAGTAGGAGGCAGAGCAGTAAGACGATGTGGTAAAGTGATCTCATCGCTTACAAAGGTAGACAAAAGTCGCAAGTTGTGAGCGATGAGATCTCTAGTTTCAAAGCTGAAGATCAGCGAAGAGACGTTTACTTGACAGGGCGCAAGGCGCGCATAGCATTGAGCACAGCGAGGACGGTCACGCCTACATCAGCGAAGACCGCCATCCACATGGAGGCTACACCGAGCAGCGCAAGGAGCAGTACCAATATCTTGATACCTATGGCAAACCAAGCGTTCTGGAGGACGATGCTGACCGTACGACGAGCGATCCGTATGGCGGTAGCGATCTTGAGCGGATTGTCGTCCATGATTACCACGTCGGCTGCCTCTATGGCAGCGTCAGAGCCTAGGCCGCCCATAGCGATACCCACATCGGCGCGCGCTAGGACAGGCGCATCGTTGATACCGTCGCCTACGAAGAGGACGGTGCCACGAGCTGGCTGCTCGAGGATCGTCACGAGGCGTGCCAGCTTGTCCGCAGGGAGCAGATCCGCGTAGTACTCGGTGATGCCCACCTGCTGCGCCACCTCACGGGCCACCTCCTCGTGGTCGCCTGTGAGCATGACTAGCTGGCGAATGCCTAAGTGGCTCAGCTCTTCGATCGTTTGTTTAGACTCCTCCTTGATGGTGTCAGACACGACGATATGTCCCGCATAGTTGCCATCGATAGCGGCGTGTACGATGGTGCCCGCATGGTCACAGGGCTGCCACTTAGCCCCGATGGACTCCATCAGCGCTACGTTGCCTACGTGAATTTCAGAGCCGTTGACACGTGCCTTGATTCCTCGCCCGGCCAACTCCTCGACCTCCTCGATAGAGCAGTCGTCTTGTTCGTTGGGGTAGGCGTTACGCAGCGAGGTTGCGATCGGGTGTGTGGAGTGACGCTCCACGTGAGCTACCATGTGCAGCAGATGGTTCGCCTCGCAGTCTGTCGGATGCACCGCATTGGCGGTAAAAGAGCCTTTCGTCAGGGTGCCTGTTTTGTCAAAAAGGACGGCACGCGCCTTGGCCAAAGCGTCCATATAGTTGGCTCCCTTGACCAAGATACCAGCCCGTGAAGCGCCTCCGATACCGGCAAAGAAGGAGAGCGGGATAGAGATGACTAGAGCGCAGGGGCAGGAGATGACTAGGAAGGTCAGCGCACGGTACAGCCAGGTGGCGAAGTGGTCGGTGAAGCTGCCCGTCAGAAGTGGCGGTATGAAAGCGAGCAGGAGCGCTACGATCACCACAACAGGAGTGTAGATCCGGGCGAAGCGACGTATGAAAGTCTCGCTCCGTGACTTATGATCGGTAGCGTGCTCGACCATCTCGATGATCTTAGAGGCGGTGGAGTCGCCTGCGGTCTTGGCGACACGGACGGTGAGCAGACCCGAGAGGTTGACGCAGCCAGACATCACCTCGTCCTCGACAGCAACGCTGCGGGGTACGCTCTCGCCGGTGAGTGCGACCGTATTAAGAGCTGAGGAGCCCTCCACGATGAAGCCATCAAGTGGAACCCTTTCGCCAGGCTTGATGATGATGGTCTCGCCCACGGCTACCTCCTCAGGTGCAACTGTCTGCTCGACTCCGTCACGCAGCACGTGTGCCGTGTCGGGACGTATCTCGAGAAGGTGGGAAACGGCACGACGACTCTTGCCCTCGGCGTATCCCTCGAAGAGTTCGCCTAGCTGGAAGAAGAGCATCACAAAGACCGCCTCGGGGAACTGCGCCTCGGCACCCGGCAGGAAGCCTATGCAGAGTGCCCCGATGGTGGCGATGCTCATGAGGAAGTGCTCGTCAAAGAGTTCGCCATGCGCCACCCCCTCGACCGCCTCGCCGAGCACGTCATACCCTATAATAAGGTATGGCACGAGGTAGACCAAGAGGAGCTGCCACATCGGGAGTGCGCAGGTGCGCTCGACGATATAGGCCCCGATGAGTAGCAGGGCTGTGAGTATGATACGTATTAGTTTTCTCTTCATAAGATATAGATGTACTGTTACGGAGGCAAAGGTAGAGCTATCTGGGTGCAACTCCGTTGCAAAAGTTCGTCTCGCATCAGTTTCCCAAAAACTTTCCAGCCTTGGAAAAATAAATTTCCTCCGTTGGAAATTTCTTTTTCCTCCGTTGGAAATTTCTTTTTCCTACCTAGGAAATCAAAAGTTCCTCCCTTGGAACTAAAAAGTTCCAAGAGGGGAACAACTTTTGGAACTCATATATTGTCCTCTTCCTGAAAAAAGTACACAGTTGGGAAGGTATTACTGAGACGATACACGGGTTATTTTTGTTAGTCCTGTGAGTGTACTCATTTGTTAGTTTTGCTCCTGCTGGGGTACACGACTTGTGGTCGTTTTTACTGCGGAGGTACACAAAGATAGGTCTTTGTGTGGAGTTAAGCGGCATGAGCTCGGAGATTTGAGGCTCAGAGCTTTGGGAGAATTGTTCTTAGCTATCTGGTTCTTAGAGGGTTGTGATGTTAGAGGGTTGGGGTAATCTGGTATGAGCATCTGCATCGGAGTCTTCTTGTTGATGGCTCGATGAGGTCGCGCTGTGTTATAGAGAGCAATCGTTTGAGAGAGGATCTCTCGAACTTGATCTATGGGCTTATCCTCGAAGTTGTAGAGCCAGTCGTTCTTGATGATCCCGTTAAGTCGCTCAGCCATAGCGTTGTGAAGGGGGTTGCCGGTCTGGGTGACGCTGGTTACGATGCCTAGGCTGGCCTCGTAGTCGGTCATCTGCTTGGAGACATATTGACAGCCTCGGTCGCTATGGAAGATGAGCCCTTTGAGGTCAAAGCCATGCTTCTGATAGAAGTCAACGGTCTGTCTTAGTGCGTTGTAGGGACCCTCTGTGGAGAGCGTGGGCTGCAGGTCAAAGCCGGTGATGATGCGGCTATAAGCGTCCATCGTCAGGGAGAGATATGCGAAGCCCCCTAAACATTTGACGTAGGTTATGTCTGAGACGGTGAGCCGGCAATGGTCGGTGGCTATGTACTTAGGGGTGGTGTTCAGGTGGTCTTGGAAGCCGTGATTGACCACTCCCTTGGTCGTCTGGGGTGGACGCTTGCGCTTGCGACTTCTTAGTAGCATATCGTTGGCTCCTAAGACTTTGTACAGCCAGTCTCGACCTACTTGAAAGGTCCCTTTGAAGTATTCGTTGGCACACTGCTGGATGGTGTCTACGCCTGCTTTGGGGAGCTGACCGCGCACATACTGGCAATAGTGTAGGACGGAAGCTACTTTGACATCTTCGTCTTGCTCGGTGAAGGTGTGCTTGTAGTAGCCTTTGCGGCTGACTTCTAACAGCTGACAAAGGTAGGTTATGGAGAGCTTTTGATCTCTCTCTTTGGCGGACTCAAGCTGTCTCACGGCTGCAAATCGGTCTTTTTTTTTAGATCAATGTGGTAGCGATTCAAGACCACTTCGAGTAGTGTCTTGTTGACTAATGCCTTGCTCTCAGCCTGGAAGAGGGCTGCTTTGAGACGAGCGTTTTCACGCTTGAGTTCTGCGTACTCTGGATCTACGTCTTTGTTCTTGTTTGTCTTGCTCATAGTGCTACTGGTGCTTTGGTTGGGTAACTCTACATCAAAGGTACGCAACCAATTTCGAATGGTGCGTGTGGTAATGCCGTAGCGCTGGCTGGTGGTGGCAATGCTGTCACCGGTGGCTAGGAGGTCGTCAATGACTCTCCACTTGAAATCTAGGGGATATCCCTTTCGTCCTAGTTTACTTTTTTCTTGTTTCATAGTTGTTGGGGTTGGCTTCCCAACTGTGTACTATTTCAGGAGAGGACATATGCTATGAAATCAGCACAATACGGGTAGCCCTTTGTAGGGACGCTCGGCCGAGCGTCCGTTGTGTCAAAGGTTACTGCGTCGTGGCTCTAACGGGGACGGACGCACGAGCCGTGCGTCCCTACATCATCGTTACTCGTCTCGCTCTAACCTCTAACCTCTAATCTCTAACTTCTAAGTACCTTTGTGCAGACTCATAGCTCATCCTATCAACCGTCACTACTAGATGAATGTTGCTACCTTACCACGTCTGCTACGCTGCGATCAGTGGATCAAGAACCTCTTTGTCCTAGCGCCCGCCTTCTTCGGAGGGGTGCTCCTAGACTCGTCGCTCTGGGGCGGCTTGGTGGTGGCGTTTTTTGCCTTCTCGCTACTCTCCTCATCGATCTACATCGTCAACGACATTGTGGATCAAGCGCGTGATCGCCTGCACCCTAAGAAGCGCTTGCGCCCAATAGCCTCTGGGTCGATCTCGATACCGGTCGCGTGGATCATGGCAGCACTCTTACTGATCCTCGCTGTGGCTTTGCCCCTGGCGCTCCTGCCTCGTACGCTCTGGTGTCAGACGCTCTGGATCATGGGTGGCTATTGGCTGCTCAACGTCTGCTACAGTTACCTGCTCAAGCGGATAGCGGTGGTCGACGTGGTCTCTATCTCGGTGGGCTTCGTGCTGCGGGTGCTACTCGGAGGAGTCGTCACTGGGGTGGTGGTCTCGGAGTGGCTCGTGGTGATGACGCTGCTCCTATCGCTCTTCCTAGCCTTAGCCAAGCGGCGCGACGACTACCTCATCTATGAGCGCAGTGGGGTAGCGATGCGACAAGCTATCAAGGGGTACAATCGAGCCTTCCTAGATCATACGTTGACGATGATCGTGGGCGTCTTACTCATCTGCTACCTCCTCTACACGCTCTCGGCAGAGGTGCATGAGGAGCCTGGCGGCGACTATCTCTACCTGACAGCACTCCCAGTCCTCGTGGGCTTACTGCGCTACCTCCAGATCACACTAGTCGAGGAGCGAAGCGGTAGTCCTACGCAGGTGGTCTATCGGGATGCTATCATCGGCATCTGCGTTGTGGTGTGGGGCGTGCTCTTTGGTCTATTACGCTATGTGGTATAAAAGGGTAAGCGCGTGGATACGATAGCAATCTTTGACCTTGATGGTACGCTCACACGGCGGGACACGCTCTTGCCGTGGCTGGTGCAGATGCAGTCGTGCGGCTCGTTCGTGTGGCATCTGCCTTACTATCTCTATCAGTATGCTGCCTATCGGCTGAGCGGTGGTGTGGCTGATCGCTACAAAGAGCGCATCATTGGCACGGTGGTGCGAGGCTGGAGCTATGAAGAGGGCCTGCAGCGGGGAGCGGCTTTTGCAGATCAGATAGACCAGATGCTCCGCCCCGAGGCTATACGTAGGCTGGAGCAGCATCAACGTGACGGACATCGTACGATCTTGCTGACCGCTTCGACAGATCTGGCGGTCTCGTCGTGGGCTAGGCGTCGTGGCTTTGACTTGGTGCTAGCCACGGAGCTGGAGCTGGCGGAGGGCCTCTATACGGGACGCTTTGCCACGCCCAACTGTAAGGGTGCCGAAAAGGTGCGCCGGCTGGATCTAGCCCTCCCCGAGTGGCGAACGGTCACAACTTATGGCTATGGTGACAGCGCGAGTGATCGAAACTTCTTGGCACTATGTACGAAGCATTACTATGGGACTTTTGAATAAGCAGTTACTAGAGCGGTGGCGGGTGGAGCTACTATGCGCACTGGGCGTGTGGGTGCTACTCGCCCTCTTAGCACTCTATATCTATAGCACAGGGCTGCTGATGCCGCAGGATGACGCTATCGGTGCTTACCTCGGGTATGACAACTACTTCCGCTTTACGACGCGTGGCGGTGCGTGGGACGTGAGCCACCCGCTGATCACGCCGCTATACCTTATTAATAGGGTGCTTCTAGTACCGCTCCTGGGCGAGGGGGGCGCACTCGTCGGCATACTCTTCGCCTCTGCACTCCTGATGGCTATTGCCGTGGCGGGCTGCTGCGGTTATCTGCGGCATGTGGTGCAGCTCGATACGGGACGCAGTCTGCTCCTCTCGGGGCTCCTCCTCTCCACCTTTACGGTGATGACGCTCTCCTTTACGGTAGAGAGCTATCCGCTCTCGATGGCACTACTGGTTCTCTCTCTCCTCTGCCTGAGTAGTCAGCTGAAGCAGGAGAAACGCTTGTCGGGCTGGCATGTTACACTTTGGAGTCTCTTACTGGGTGGCGTGACGCTGACAAACTTTGCCAAGCCACTTTCGCTACTCCTCTTGAGCAAAGAAGAGTCGCTCTGGCAGCGGGCGCGCAAAGCTTTTCTCCCGACACTCCTTTTGCTGACACTCGTTGTGGCGGTGGGGTGGTTTTACCAGCAGAGAGGGACTAGTCAAGGGGCTGAGGAACCGATGCTCACGGCTCAGGTCAACGATCTGCTGCGCTTTCAGACGAGGTCGGCCGATCTCGTGCCAGACTTCTTCGGTCATCCGCTCCTCATCAGCGATCTAGAGATGCGTGAGCTGCATGGCGAGACAGTGCTGAGACCTACGCCCTATGCTTGCTGGGCTATGCAACTGCTCCCGTGGGGGGTCGTACTACTGCTGCTCTCGATGATCTGGATCGGACGACGCTACCCCTTGGCCTGGGCCATACCGCTCTATCTAGCGGTCGATGTGGCGGTGCATCTCATTGGTGGCTACGGGCTAGACGAAGCGGTTATCTTCGGGGGACACTGGGTCTTCCTAGTCCCTATGGCGCTGGGCTGGCTCTACCTTGTGGTGCCTAAGCAGGCGTACCGATATATGGATCTAGCGCTGCTACTCCTATCTATATATATGTGTACGCACAACCTCTCCATCATCTTACTACATATAAAATGAGACCACAGTCTTGCGACTGCGGTCTCTAACCTCTAACCTCTAATCTCTAACCTCTAACCTCTAATATCTAATCTCTAATATCTAATCTCTAATATCTAACCTCTAATCTCTATCTCTATCTCTATGCGGATCGTTCTCATAGGCTCTGGAGGCGTAGCTACCTCCCTAGCGGCTGCACTAGCCAGTCACGCTACCGCATCGCTCTGCGGTATTTACAGTCGTCAGCTGGCGCATGCCGAGGCTCTCCGTGAGCGCTTTGCACTCGCTTGTCCCGTCACCGATAGTCTGCAGCAGCTCCCCGCAGCCGACCTTTACATCATCGCCGTCAGTGACCGTGCGATCGCAGAGGTCGCCAAGGCACTCCCTCCGCTAGACGGCTTGGTCGTACACACCTCTGCCGTGACCCCGATCGAATGCTTCAGCGGGCAGCGTGCTTATGGCGTCTGGTACCCGTTCAATAGCTTTGCCAAGGAGGTCATCGTACCCTTCGAAGGACAAAAGGTCCTTTACCAACTAGCTTCTGAAGAGGGCTTGACCACCCTTCAGCAGTGGAATGACCTCCTGCAGGTCGAGGCGATACCCTCGACACGCGACCAACGCCTCTGGCTACACCTCGCAGGCGTACTGGCCTCCAACTGTACCAACCGCCTCTACACGCTCGCGCACCGTCTGCTGACACAAGCCGACCTCCCCACAGACCTGCTCGACGGACTGATCCTGCGCACCGCCTCCAAGGCGACCACGATCGATCCTTACGCAGCGCAGACGGGACCCGCACGACGCCACGATCTAGAGACTATCGCTCGCCACCGTGCACTCCTCGAGCAGTTGCCCAAGGAGCTGCAAGAGGTGTCACAGCTCTACAACCTATTCACCGAAGCTATCCTAGACGACTACCCACTATGAAACCTTATCGCTGGATCTTAGGCTCCCAATCGCCACGCCGCAAAGAGCTCCTCGCCACCCTCGGGCACCCCTTTGAGATACGTACCATCGAGGGACACAGCGAGGCGTACCCGGAGACGCTACCGCTCGAAGAGGTGCCACGCTACCTCTCCCAGCTCAAAGCGGAGCAACTACGCTCCACGCTTCAAGCTGACGAACTGCTGATCACGGCCGACACGGTCGTCCTCCTCGATGGGCAGATCCTCGGCAAGCCACACGACCTAGACAACGCCCGTCGTATGCTACGACTCTTGAGCGGTCGCCAGCATGAGGTCGTCTCGGGCGTTTCGCTCACCACGACCGAGTGGCAACGCTCCTTCGCCAGCCATACGCGGGTCACCTTCGCACCGCTCACGGAAAGCGAGATAGACCACTACGTAACGCACTACCGTCCGCTCGACAAAGCGGGTGCCTACGGCATACAGGAGTGGATCGGCTACATCGGCGTCTCGTACATCGAGGGCTCCTTCTACAACGTCATGGGGCTCCCCGTGCAGCGCCTCTACCGCGAGCTACGAGATGCCGACCTCCTCCCGTAAGCAGCCGTTAGCTGTTGCGGCTTTTTTTGTTTGCCACTTTGCACAGAAATAGGTACATTTGCACTTGAATGTCAAAGAGTTCTCTCTAGGCCCCCGTTTTCACACACAAACATGAACCTACTAATCACTGGCGGAGCAGGCTTTATAGGCTCCAACCTCTGTGAGCACTTCCTCCGTGAAGGACACACCGTCCGCTGTCTCGACAACTTTGCGACGGGTAAGCCCGCCAACATCCTACCGCTCCTAGCTACCTATCCCGACCGCTTCGAGCTCATCGTCGGCGATATACGCAAACTAGACGACTGCCGCAAGGCAGTCGACGGTATGGAGTATGTACTGCACGAAGCAGCCTTAGGCTCTGTGCCCCGATCTATCTACCATTCGCTACGTGCAATCGAATATTAGCGAGATGTCTTTAAAAAGCAAGTAATAATCCCCCCTCATCATGAAGAAGAATAAGTTTACGATAGGACTACCTAAAGAAACAAAAACTCCTGTCGATGGCAGAGTCATGTTCTCTCCAGATCAAGCTGCTGAGATTATGCTCAGATATCCAATAGAAATTATTGTAGAGTCAAGTGCTGTACGGTGTTTTCCCGACAGACAATATCAAGATATGGGTATACAAGTAGTTGACAACCTCACATCTGTAGATTGCGATATAATCATTGGAATAAAAGAGCAGGAACTGACCCATATCATTCCCAATAGACACTATGTCTTTTTTGGACACTTTGCTAAGGAACAAGAATACAATCGATCCTTAGCAAAGCATTTGCTCTCTAACAAAAACACGTTTACAGATCATGAATACCTAGTTGATAACTCAAATAAGCGGTTGTGCGCTTTTGGTAGATACGCTGGAATAGTGGGTGCTTATAACGCAATTTGGGGTTATGGTCTAAAGGAAAAGCAATATGCGCTATCCTCACCTAATTCTCTGGGAGTTGTTGAAAAGTTACTCGAGGCTGTTAAACTCATCAATATCGAAAAACTACCCAATATCCTTTTTACAGGAAATGGAAATGTAGCCAAAGGGTGCCGGGAATTTCTTACAGCCATAGGATACGAAGAAACGACAATAGAGGATTATACTATAAGAAAGTCATACGAAACAAAACCTCTTTTTGTAAACCTCCTATTAAAGGATTTAGTTCAAAGAATAGATGGTAAACCATTCAGTCGAATTGACTTTTCCAACCATCCCGAAGAGTATGTAAGTTGTCTACTTCCAAAGCTAGAGGGCTTCCCCGTTCTTATTCCATGTCATTTCTGGGGAGAAAAAGACCCCGTTTATCTCAATCAAGAAGATCTTATAAAGCTATCAGGGAAACTTAAACTAGTAGCAGACGTAACATGTGATATCTCAGGAGGCTTTAAATGTACGATTAGATCATCAACGCACGCAAACCCTTTTTATGACTATAATCCCTTCTCAAATAAGGAAGAGGACGCATTTAGTAGCCCATCCAATATTACAATAATGGCTGTTGATACGCTACCCAACGCTATCCCTATAACGTCAAGTGTGTATTTTGGAAGCAAATATATGGAACTTATAATTCCTGGCTTACTAGAAGAAAATCAAGAATCTAAAGAGGCTATTAATAGAGCAACTATTATAAGAGATGGTCAGCTAACCTCTAGATTCTCCTATTTGTCAAGCTTTGTAGAATAAAGCAGGCCCACTCTTTCAATCTTTAACTTCTTCACTCTAAAGTTAGAAATAAAAACGATAAGAGTACTCAAGAATAGACACAACTCTAACAAAGAATAGATATGAATATACTACGCAGTGTACTATATTGGTTGACTAAAAAGAACTTAGCTTTAAGCCTAAAGTTGCGTTACTTTTATTACTTCCGAAAAAAACTCGACTTAAAGAATCCTCAAACCTTAGATGCTAAGATTCAATGGATGAAAGTTCATCTTTATGGCTATCATCAGGATCCTATCTATACTCAATGTGCCGATAAATATAAGGTTAGAGAGTATATCAAGTCTTGTGGATGTCCAGAGATACTCAATGAATTGATCGCGGTCTACGATACACCTGAAGAGATTGAGTGGGAGAAACTCCCTCAGAAATTTGCTCTCAAATGGAATTTCGGTAATGGCTACAATATCATCTGTCATGATAAGAACAATCTAAACATCCCTCAGACTATCAATAGGCTGAGAATGTGGGGAAAGGAAGAGCCATGGCTTAAGACTGGAGAAGTGCAGTACAAGCATGCAGAGAAAAAAATAATCATCGAGAAGTTTATAGAGTCTGAGCGAGGGCTACTTCCTATAGACTATAAGATTTACTGTTTTCATGGCAAGCCAGAATTCTTATTCACTTGTGAAGATCGAAGTTCAGGGACTCCTAAGTTTTACTTCTTTGATAGAGATTGGACTCTTCAACGAATTAATCCCAATGGATTAGCTGCTCCTGAAGGATTCTCGTTACCGAAACCCAAACACCTTGACGAGATGTTTCACTATGCTGAAGTTTTAAGTCAGAGATTTCCCTTTGTGAGAGTAGACTTTTATGACACGCCACAACAAGTTTACTTTGGCGAGCTTACATTTACTCCAGGAGGAGGATTTGACATCGCAAGACTACCTCAGACACAGCTTATGATGGGTAATAAGTTGAATCTTAGTCTTATTCAAAAGAAAAGTTAATCGTGAGCAAAACACGGAGTAACTATCTATGGGCAACAATAGATAAGGTGGGGGGGATTACGCTTGCTTTCCTCTTCAACCTCGTAATGGCGCGATGGTTCCTTTCTCCTCGTGAGTTCGGAATCATCGGGATGCTACAAATCTTCATATCCTTAGGTTATACTACTGTAATTGCGGGATTCGGCCAGTCTCTTATTCAGACCAAGGATCTCAAACAAGCTGACATTAACACCGTCTTTACCTCCAACCTAGTTTTAGCTCTAATTGTCTATGCCATACTCTATGTTGCAGCACCTGCCATTGCAGTATTTTATGGAGAGCCTATTCTAAAAGAGGTCCTTAGGGTGCTAGGCATTCAATTAATCATCTGCTCCTTTTTTATCGTTCAATATAATATTGCCTTACGAGAGTCTCAACTACGAAGGCTTTGTCTGATTACCCTTATTTCAAGTACTCTAGGATATACTATTGGCGTTATTTTAGCAAGGAGTGGAGCGGGCGTTTGGAGCTTAGTTGTAGCTACTTTAGCTCTTTATCTCTTCCAAACAATAGGCTTGTGGTTAACTACCAAGGTTTATCCAGCCTTAGGAATTAACAAAGGCTCTTTTAAGAAGCTTGTTCCTTATAGTGGATTTATCTACTTAGCGACGATTATCAACCAAGCCTATACTCATGGATTAGCAATGATCTTGGGAAAACGATTCAGCGCAATAACTCTAGGCTACTATACCCAAGCGAATAAACTACAAATGGTTCCGTCTCAGGCAATCCAAGAGGTGGGTTATCAAGTTTTATTTCCAGACTTTTCTCGCTATCAATCTTCACCAGATATACTCAAAGAGCGGTATAGAAAGAACCTGCGTTTGTTAACTATCTTAAGCGTCTTAGGCTTTAGCATCCTCTTCCTGACCGCTGAGCCTTTAGTAGTTCTACTTTTTACAGATAAGTGGTTACCCTCAGTTCCAATGCTGAAAATATTGACTCCTGTAGGACTTTTCCTTGTTCTCTCCTTTATCCCCACTTTACTTATTCGTTCTGTAGGCAAGGCTAAGAGCTACTTTGTCTTGGTAACTATCGAACGTGTCATCGGTATTGTCACTCTAGTTATACTCAGTGGCATAGGAATGTATGAGACACTTTGGGGATTGGTCGGACTCAATCTCGCTTACTTCCTGTTCAATATCTATTATGTCAGTAGGCTAGCTCCTATCACGATAAAGGAACAACTAAGTGATGTATTTCCTATTCTCCTCCTCCAAGGAGCTGTAATCATAGCTACAAACTATCTACTGAACTTTATAGCATTTTCAAATCTTATAGTGGAAATTCTAATAGGACTAGTAATACCAAGCTGTAGTGTTCTTTTATTTTGTAGCCTGCTAGGATTGACAAGTACATCAGAGCTTAGAGCCTTATTAAGACGAATAAAATGACATATTTTCAAATCGATACAGTATCAGGTAAAGAGTTGCCTTCAGCTCCTCATAAACTAAGGCCTCAAGGATCTACAGTAAGAAACCATATCTCAAATAGTATCCTATATCTAATCCTTAGTGCAAATGTCCTTCAGTATTCGTTTTGGGGTATGCAAAACCCTGCCTATGGGATACTAAGGGACATCATTATTGGCTTGGTAGCAATATTATTCTTAGTCACTGTACGCTCTCTGGAAATACAACAAGCTCTGACTAAGGTAAAGCTGTTGAGAGTATGGTTATTCTGTGCATTGTTTTTTGGAATTGGAACATTAACCGCATACGCCTTTGGTGCTACACTCACTTTTGGAACCTTAAGAGATGTAACTATAACTCTTGGTGTCCTGCTTATTGGCTACCATAAGCAAATAGACTCCACGTTTTTTGCGAGATTTACGATGCTCTACATTGTGTTAGGAGCAGTCTCAGCTTACTCGTATGTAGCCGTGTTTGGATTTGAAATACACGATCAGTATATAGTTGATTACAAAAATCAGATTGCCCCACTTTTCGCCATTCTAGCATTACTCGCCGTATCACATTCCATTTATATCAAGAGGGGAAAGTTATTAATGATCCTTAGTGCTCTATTGCTGATTACTATTATTGGAATTCTGAGATCACGTACAGCATTAGTCGCACTTCTTTTTTGTACTATGCTGTACCTCTTTAGCTCTCAGAAGGTTTCAATATGGGTTAAGGTTTTAGTCACTTGTGTACTAGTGGCATTTATAGCTTCAAACATAGAGCTGATTTCTGAGATTTTCATAGCGGGAAAACAAGGAACAGACCTCGACACTATCTCATCGGGTAGAGTATCGCGTATTTCTGACGGATTAGACTTTCTTTCAAGGGGTAATAATCTTTTGGTTGGCTCTTTGTGGGGAGAGCAATATGATGGAGGTATAGTACACCTATTCTTGATGAACCTATGGATTGAATACGGAGGAATACTATCACTCCCTATCATTTTACTCTATATTATCTTTCTAGGCAAGGTCGTAGCACGATGCTTGAAAAGAAAGGAGCGTCTTGAGAATAGATATGACGTAACGCCCTTTTTGATGCTATTTCTCTTCATCGTTAGTTTCAATGAGTATTCTTACCCGTTTTCCCCTATTAGCGCTCTATTTTTAGCCTACTTGTTATTTGGTGCTTACTTGAGACAACTACAATCTTTAGTTTAAAAACAGACGCCTATGGCACTTCATATATTACATCTAGCTAACGACTTCCCAGGATCTCGGGTTTATAATCAGCTGGTTCAAGCGATTGACCTGCGAGGAGTGCAGCAAACTATCTTTACGACAATACGAAGTGAGGATGGAAAAGGGAAAAACGCTGTAGATTTTGCTACAGATGGATCTACTATCTATTATTCTGACAATTGGCGTCCGTGGCATCGAGCGTTTTTTAGACTAAAGACTAGAAGCAATTATAAGCATTTACTTCGATCAATAGATCCCAAAACCATTACACACGTTCATGCTCATACGCTTTTTAGTGATGGCGTATTAGCCTTAAAGCTCAAGAAGGACTATGGAATACCCTATACCGTCACAATACGCGATACAGACATTAATGTTTTTATGAAGTGGATGTGGCACACTTGGTATATCGGGTGGGCTGTAATACAAAATGCAGATAAGGTCGTCTGTATCTCTCCTGCTCATATAAAAAGGGTCGAGGCTTGGAGAGCTTGTCCTCGTGAGTTTGCATCTAAGACAGTCAATATACCTAATGGTGTCAATAGTTACTGGCTTGAACAGATCTCGTGCGATTTGAAGTCTCATCAGCGAGGTGATACTTGGCATTTCCTTTACGTAGGGCGCTTCACTTCGCGTAAGAATCTTCCCCGGCTTATGCAGGCCATTCTTTCTTTAAAAGATAAAGGGGATAGTTTGGATCTTCATATTGTAGGAGGTAAAGGTGATGACACAAAACGTATTGAAACTCTAGCAAAGAGGCATCCAGAAGTGTTTTATCTGCATGGAGTGGTTCAAGACAAAGAAAAGATTCGCGCCATAATGCAACAGTGCCATATTTTCACTATGCCTTCTCTAACAGAGACCTTTGGCTTAGTCTACGTAGAAGCTCTCTCTCAGGGGTTGCCCATTCTCTATACTGAAGGAGAGGGAGTCGATGGCTTTTTCTCCTCTTCTTATGGGGAGAGATGCAATCCAAAAAGTGTCCAGGACATCGCAGAGAAGTTGGAAAGGATGCTAAGTCACTATGAAGAGTATTCTATCGATGATTCCTATTTAAAGGAGCATTTTGATTGGGATATAGTCGCAGACAAATATCTCGCTATAATGGAGCTAGACAAAAAAACAACACGAAACTGTAACAGATAAAAAGATATGAATATAGCAGTAGCAGGAACAGGATATGTAGGACTCTCTATTGCAGTCCTGCTTGCGCAACACAACAATGTGATTGCAGTAGATGTTGATCCAAGGCGTGTCGAATTGGTAAATAAGAGGCAGTCTCCTATACAAGATGACTATATCGAGGAGTTTCTTGCCTCAAAGCCTCTAAGACTTAAAGCTACGCTTGATGCTGAGGAGGGGTATGGCAATGCGGACTTTGTTGTCATTGCTACTCCGACAAATTATGATAGTGCTAAGAACTTCTTCAATACTTCTACTGTTGAAGAGGTTATCAAGCTGGTAATGACAATTAATCCATTAGCCACGATCGTTATTAAGTCCACAGTACCTGTCGGATATACTCAAGCAGTTAGGAAGGAACTGGATGCCCAGAACATTATCTTTGCTCCAGAGTTTCTTAGGGAGAGTAAGGCTCTCTATGATAATCTTTACCCGTCACGTATTATCGTGGGTTTTGATCATGGTTCAGATTCTCTGAGAGAAAAGGCTCACCAGTTTGCTCAGCTCATCTATGAGGGAGCTGTAAAGGAAGATATACCTATTCTTGAGATGGGCTCTACAGAAGCTGAAGCGGTGAAGCTTTTCGCCAACACTTATTTAGCTTTGCGGGTCTCTTACTTCAACGAGTTAGACACCTATGCAGAGCTGAAGGATTTAAACACTCGAGAAATTATCAAGGGTGTATGTCTTGACCCTCGAATAGGGGACCACTACAACAATCCATCCTTTGGATATGGAGGATACTGTCTACCTAAAGATACCAAGCAGCTCTTAGCAAACTATGCTGATGTGCCCCAAAATATGATGAGTGCTATCGTCGAGAGTAATAGTACCAGAAAGGACTTTATCGCAGATCAAATACTCAAGAGATCTGGTTACTATGACTATTATGACGAAGGGCAGTTTGCCCCACAAAAAGAAAAAGAGTGCGTCATAGGAGTCTTTCGCTTGACAATGAAAAAAGGCAGTGACAACTTCCGTCAGTCCTCTATCCAAGGAGTCATGAAACGCATCAAGGCGAAAGGAGCTAAGATTGTTATCTATGAACCAACTCTAGAAAATCACTCTACGTTCTTTGGAAGTGTCGTAGAAAACGATTTATCAACCTTCAAGGATATGTCTCAAGTCATCGTAGCCAATCGCTACGAGCCAGAACTTGAAGATGTGCAAGGTAAGGTTTATACACGAGATCTATTCAATTGCGATTAAACAGCTAACAACTTATTGCACCTATGTGTCCTACAGTATCTGTAATCATTCCCGCATACAACGAGGAACGCTTTATAGAGGATTGTCTCAATTCGGTCTATCAGCAAGACTATCCCAAGGAGCTACTAGAGGTGATTGTAGTAGATGGCAATAGCCACGATCGAACCGCAGAAATCATCCGAGAGAAGTTCCCTCAAGTAAAGCTCTTGCACAACCCTCGGAAGATAGTCCCAATATCGATGAATATGGGTCTCGAAAAAGCCCAAGGAGTCTATGTCATCCGACTAGATGCACACTGCACCTATCCAACAAACTACTTTAGCCGTCTCATTGAGTTTATGGAAACCCATCCAGAGGCAGACAACGTTGGGGGCGTATGGAACACCCTACCAGCTAATAGCTCTGCTCAAGCTCAAGCAATCGCCATTGCTCTCACATCAAAGTTTGGTATGGGCAATGCCGAATATCGGTTAGGTGCCAAAGAGGTAAAGGAGGTAGACACCGTCCCCTTCGGGTGCTATCGTCGAGAGGTCTTTGACAAGATAGGGGGCTACGACGAGGAGCTGACACGCAATCAAGACAACGAGCTGAACTCGCGTCTCAAGCAGCATGGGGGGCGCATCTTTCTGCTCCCTGACCTGCTTATAGATTACTATGCACGTCCCACGGTAAGGAAGTGTGGACGGATGTTTTATCAGTATGGACTCTTCAACCCATTGGTAGATAAGAAGCTGGGGCAGTTCACCTCGCTGAGACGTATGGTGCCACTCTTCTTCGTACTCTATCTAATACTTTTTGTAGTGCTGAGTATCATTCTGCCGAAGTTGACCCTTTGGTTTGCTATCCCCTTGCTTCTCTATCTACTGATAGATATTGTGGCATCGCTGCAGCATATAGCCAAGCCAAAGGTTGCTCTATGGCTACTCTGCATCTATCCCGTCATCCATGTCAACTATGGTATCGGTTACCTTGATGGTATCTTGCGCCTCCTCTTCAATCGCTCTTTCGTCGCTGAAGCTAATAGATAGAGTATGTGGGCGAAGTGGTTATTTGATCGGATTATGTCGCTCGTAGGGCTGATTATACTTAGCCCTGTGCTACTTGTCGTGGCGATATTGATTCGAGTGAAGATGCCAGGTGGTCCTGTCCTTTTCAAACAAAAGAGGGTAGGCAAAGAGGGAAAGCTCTTTACGATGGTCAAGTTTCGCAGTATGAGTGTGGCGCATGGTGGTAGTAGTGTCTCTGTCGCTGGGGAGTCGCGCATCACCCCGCTAGGGGCTAAGCTACGTAAGTACAAGCTAGATGAACTCCCCGAACTGTGGAACGTATTCATCGGCGATATGAGCTTCGTAGGTCCTCGTCCTGATGTACCAGGTTATACAGATAAGCTCGTGGGTGAGGATCGTGTGATACTGAAGCTACGTCCAGGGATCACTGGCCCCGCCTCCCTAAAGTATAGAGATGAGGAGACTCTTCTGGCTACTGTGGAGGATCCGATCAGGTACAATGATGAAGTGATTTTCCCCGACAAGGTAAGAATCAATAAGGAATATTACTACAATTGGTCTTTCTGGCAAGATATAAGGTACATCGTGAGGACGGTGTGTGGGGGGAAGCTGTTGGCTGTTGATGGGCTAAAAGCTAACGGCCAAAAGCCAAAAGCTAATCTCTAGAGATTTCCTCTCGAGGGGCTTGGGATCAGCCCCATTTTCATTACATTTGTAGGCAATTAAATCAGAGCTAACAGGTATGGAACAGAAGAAGATTTGGCTCTCACTCGCTGAGATGGGCGGACGAGAGCAGGAGTTTATACAGGAGGCGTTTGACACCAACTGGGTGGTGCCTCTGGGACCCAATGTGAATGGCTTCGAGGAGGACTTGACACGTTACCTCGGAGCGCTGGGCAAGCATGTCGTAGCACTTAGTGCCGGCACTGCTGCACTGCACTTAGGACTGGTCATGCTGGGTGTGGGGCGTGATGACGAGGTGATCTGTCAGAGCTTTACCTTCTCAGCCTCGGCCAATCCAATTACTAATCAAGGGGCTAAGCCTATATTTGTCGATAGCGAGCCTGACACGTGGAATATGTCTCCAGCCCTGTTACGTCAAGCTATCGAGGATCGCATCGCTCAGACTGGGCGCAAGCCTAAGGCGATCATACCGGTTCATCTGTATGGCATGCCCGCCAAGATGACCGAGATACTAGCGATCGCTGAGAAATACAACATACCTGTCCTCGAGGATGCTGCCGAGGCGCTCGGCTCTGAGTACAAGGGGCACAAGTGCGGTACGCTAGGTCGCTACGGAGCACTCTCTTTCAATGGTAATAAGATGATCACCACGTCGGGTGGTGGAGCTCTGATCTGTCCCAGTGAGGAGACGGCTCGACGTGTGCTCTTTTACGCTACGCAGGCTCGTGACAATGCGCCACACTACCAGCACACGCACATCGGCTATAACTACCGTCTGAGCAATATATCGGCAGGTATAGGTCGTGGGCAGATGCTCGTCCTCGAGGAGCATGTAGCTAAGCGTCGGCACAATCATGCTCGCTACTGCGCTCTGCTCGCTGACTGCCCTGGGGTAGAGGTGAAGTGCGCTCCCTCTGAGGAGTATAATAGCAACTACTGGCTCACCTGCGTCCTAGTTGATCCTGAGAAAGCGGGCTTCACACGTGAGGATCTGAGGCTCCAGCTGGAGGCTGAGTCTATCGAGAGCCGTCCGCTGTGGAAGCCGATGCACCTGCAGCCTGTCTTTGCTGAGGCACCACGCTATGTCGATGGTACGAGTGAGCAGCTCTTCGATAGGGGGCTCTGTCTGCCTAGCGGTACGCTGGTGACGGAGGAGGATCTGCAGCGGGTTGTGGCTGTGATCCGTAGTTTGGGCAGGTAAGAGGACGGTTGCGATGCGTCGCAAGGCGTAGATCTGTGAGGAGTTAGCTTCCCACAGATCTACGCTTTCTTCGTTTGAGACTGTTGCAAAAGTCAACAGTCTCCTTTCGAGTGTATGCGGCGACGGTGCGTGTCGCGCTCGTTATTTAGGGTTGACCTGTTACAATAAATTAAGGTTGGCTACGGATCGATACGGTGCTGTGTCGGGAAAAACTGATTTCCACGTGGATATTTCGAAATATCCACGTGGCAAATTAAAAATGCCTACGTAGGAACGAAATGAAACTTCGGAGGAATCAAACGAAACTTCGGAGGAAATGAATGACGCCCACGTGGAGAATAAAAAATATCCACGTGGAGATTTGAGATTTTCCACGTGGATATTCGAGAAAGGATGGGATCGGACGAATTTTTCTGTAAAGAGATGTAAATAGAGATTAGAGGGGAGAGGTTAGAGATTAGAAGTTAGACGACCGCTTGCGGTCGGACGCATCATAGCCCCCAGTCGGAGGAGCGAAGCTCCGAACGACTGGAGGGGTAGAGGAGCCATACGAAGCAAGCGACCTCCCCGGTGTGGAAGGTCGGACTGGGACTGCGTCTTTGCTTAGTCCGACCCACAAGGGGTCGACTTTTTACCACGTTCGCCTATCCATCGGTCGTTCGGGGCTTTTGCCCCTCCGACCGACGGCTACGATGCGTCGGACCTCTTGCGAGGTCCCTTCTTATCAGAGTGATCGGGGAGGAAGATTAGAGGTTAGAGGGAGAGGGGCTAGTGGCACTAGTGCTATCGGAGTGATCAGAGCTATCGGAGTAATCGGATTTCTAATTACTAATCTCTATCTTCTAACCTCTAATCTCTAACTTCTAACCGCCTAACTTCTAATCTCTAGCTTCTCGAAAAGCTTGAGGTCAGCCCCTTTTTCATTACATTTGTAGGCAACTAAGTCAAGACAAACCATTAGAACAGGCAATGATATGAGTGAGGAGAGAGTACAGATCAGCATGTCGAATACGAAGAAGGAGATGCTGGAGGCTTATGAGGCGTTGCTAGCAGAGGTGCAGGCTAAGAGCTTAGAGAACCCTAAAGAGGAGCAGAAGCGGGTCTCCGAGCAGAAGGTTGTGGCACAGGCTGAGGCGCTATCGGCTGACGAGTTAGATGCTTTCGCTCGTGAGGTGATGGGTGGCTTCGAGCGATCCGTCACGCAGCTTCAGAAGCAACTCAAGGAGGGCTTCGAAAAGCTCAGAACGCTTAATGAGACCATCCAGCTCAAGGAGGAGTGGATCAAGGAGCTCTATGCCATCGAAAGCAATGCGGACTCACTCTCTACACTGATTCTAGCACAGAAGAAGCAGAAAGAAGAGGCTCAGGTCGAGCTAGAGGAGACACGTGCCAAGCTGGAGCGTGAGATCGAAGAGACTCGTGAGGCGTGGCGTCACGAGCGTGAGCAATACAATGACTCTGTCAAGCAGGAGAAGGCAAACATAGCCCTCCTCCGTAAGCGCGAAGAGGAGGAGTATGACTATACGACGAGTCAGCAGCGTCGGAAAGAGGAGGATGCCTTCCAAGAGCGTCTAGAGGCTGAGGAGCGTGAGCTGACGGAGCGCAAGCAAGCTTTCGAGCGAACCTCTGCCGAGCGAGAGCGTGTCCTAGCCGATGCTGAGGGTGAGCTGCAGAGCCTACGTCAGTTGGCCGAGAGCCTGGAGAGTCGTATGCAAGAGGTGCAGACCAAAGCTGTCCAGGAGACAGAGGAGCGTCTCAACAGGGAGCATCGCTTTGCGTTTGACTTAGCTCAGAAGGAGACAGAGGGTCAGCTACGACTCAAGGATCAGCAGATAGAGCTCTTGCAGCAAAAGATCAAGGAGATAGAGAGTCAGCTCAAGGAGGCTGGAGTCAAGGTTGCCAATTCGGAGGAGACGGTCAGAGACATCGCTCTCCGTGCTATCGACTCCTCAGCGATGACGAGTCGTACGCTAGCTCGCGAGCCTCGCACGGCCGCGCCTCGTGACACAGACGAGTAGAGGACAAGCTGTCGTCAGAGAATACCTACAATCCTATGCAACGCTATATACAGTCCATCCATATTAATAAGGTACGTCATCTACATAATCTTGACATTTATATACCTGATGACGAGCATCCACATCTATTGATCACGGGTAAGAATGGAAGTGGTAAGACCTCTTTGCTGGAGGCTATACGAGATCATATTGCTCTCCTGCAAAAAGGGCAGAGCTTGGATTTCTTAAAGTATGACGAGCAAATACAATACTACGCCCAGCAACTATCTAGCTGTACAGACCCTCTAAGGAAAGCAGAACTAGAGCAAAAGCTAGCTTTTTGGCAGGAAAGGCTTGATGAGCTATATGGGGCAGTGCGTGTGGAGTTTGAAGACCCTACTCAGATTGTATTCCATAGTTCTGACAAGCTCTTTATCTGTGCGATGTATGCCGCTAGTAGAGAGGTTCGAATGTTAGAGCCACTCAACCCAACGAAGCCGACGTTCAGAGACCAGTGGCTTATCAATCAAGGAGCCTCAGATCAATTTCTCAACTATCTCTCTGATCTGAAGATCCAAGAGGCTCTTGCCCGAAATGAGCATCAGACGGAAGATGCAGACCGAATCAACGATTGGTTTGTCTCGTTCGAAGCGTTACTAGGGAAAATTTTTGGCGATAGTGGCCTGAAACTCTCTTTCAACTACAAGGACTACTCTTTTCATATAGAGACCGAAGGCAAGAGCTTTAAGTTCAACGAGCTATCAGATGGATTTGCTGCGGTGATAGATATCATATCTGACCTAATCCTAAAGATGAGCTCGATAAGCGATCGCACGATGCAGCTCTACGATATACCTGGGATCGTCTTGATAGATGAAGTGGAGACCCACTTGCATCTTTCTTTGCAGCGACAGGTGATGCCTTTACTGACTAAGGTTTTTCCAAATATCCAATTCATAGTCACGACACATTCACCTTTTGTCCTCAACTCCATTGCGTCTGCTTCTGTTTATGACTTGGAGCATCAAAAGGTATTGACTAATCTGTCTGACTACTCTTATGAGGCTTTGGCCGAGGGGTATTTTGAGGTCAGTACTCGTTCGAGTTACCTAGAGCAACAGCTGAATCGTCTTACAGAGCTCCTAGAGCAAGCAGACCTAGACATTGCAGAGCGATTTGAGGTCAAAGAACTAATCAAAGATCTTGACAAAGTATCTGAGAGTGTCTCCCCAAAGATAGCAGGCGAATACGAAGAGTTGAAAATTAAGTGGGCTGATAAACTTATCGAGATTCGAGACTATGATTCAAATCTATAAGTCCTCCACTTCGCCTAAATCCCTTGATACGGGGACTCAGTACAATGGTCAAGATGTACAGGAACAGCTACTTATAGACCAAAATAGTAAATGCTATATCTGCGAAAAGAAAGTTGTAACTGACTATCATATAGATCACTTACTCAGTCAGGCGCAACATTCTGATAAAACGACCGATTGGAGCAACCTATTGCTGACATGTTCTTATTGTAATCAGAAGAAGTCCAACGCTTACGACCAAATAATCAATCCTCTAGGACATCCTATCGAAACTTTCATCAAGCAGAAAGTGGACTACCAGAGGAACGTCGCAATCTTTGAGGGTCCCGATGATAGAGAGATTGTAGGTATAGATGAGACTATCAAGTTGCTTTCCTCTGTGTTTAATGGGAAGACTCCTGCTCGGCAAGTGCGGGAAGAGAAATTTTATGAGTACTTTTTCCATCGGATTACTCTATTTCAAAAGGCTTGTAATCAATTTCTAGCGAATAAAACGGAGCAACATAAACGGATAGTTTGTGAGCTTTTAAAGGCAGACCAAGAGTTCCTTGGATTCAAATATTGGATTATTCAATCAAATCAGACGTTGCAAAAAACCTTTCTTTCTTTTTGTCAGTGGAATAGGGATGAAATCTGAAATAGACCTTGATCTGAAAAAAAGACAGAGAGATGGAGCAAAAGAAGGTTTGGCTGTTAGCTGCGCTTGCTATTTGTGTAGTAGCTGAGGTTTTAGTACTTTTGCACTGGTAAGTAACTTCACAGAATAGACAAATAGTATATGGCTACAACAGCAGACTTTCGCAATGGCATGTGCCTAGACATTGATGGGCAGTACTACTTCATCGTAGAGTTTCTCCATGTTAAGCCGGGCAAGGGTCCTGCATTCGTTCGCACGAAGCTGCGCAATGTTGCTACGGGTCGCATCCTCGACAAGACGTGGAATAGTGGTGTCAAGGTAGACGAGGTGCGCATCGAGCGTCGTCCCTATCAGTATCTCTACAATGATGATATGGGCTACCACTTTATGCACCCCGAGACATTTGACCAGATCGCTATCAATGGCGAGCTGATCGAGGGTGTCCGCTTCCTCAAGGAGGGCGATATGGTCGAGGCGATGGTACATGCTGAGAGCGAGACGGTGCTGACCTGCGAGCTACCGGCACACGTAGATCTGCGCATCACTCATACGGAGCCTGGTATCAAGGGCGATACAGCGACCAATAGTCTCAAGCCTGCTACCGTCGAGACGGGCGCTGAGATCCGCGTACCGCTCTTTATCAATCAGGACGATGTGGTCACGGTAGATACACGTGACGGCTCCTACGTGGGGCGTGTCAAGGAGTAACCCTCTCTCCGACATCTTAATAAGCATCAAAGTGTGATGCAGCAAAAAGCCGTGCAGCTCTCCCCAAATCTGATGGAGCTACACGGCTTTTCCTGATGAGGCTACTGACTAAGCTTGAGGCTCTCGATGACTGTGGCAAAAGTCAACAGACTCTCTCTCGGTGAGTCGTTTGTTCCTGCCGTTTGATCTTTATGGAAGCATTCTCCCGTCTAGCTGGGGTGGCCATCCCCCTCTTTAGTCTGCGTCGCCACGGCGATGCGGGCTGTGGTGACTTTGCCGCTCTGGAGGCGTTTGCGCCAGTGGCGGAGCGGATGGGGATGAGCATCATACAGTTGCTCCCGCTGGAAGACACCACCCTCTATGGGGATAGTCGTGACTCCTATCCCTATCGGCCGATAGCCTCTACGGTACTCAATCCTATCTACATAGCGGTAGATCAGTTGCCCCCGCTTGCGGATCAGCAGCTGGAGCAGGAGCTACGTGCGGAGGCTGAGCGGCTGAGTGCTCAAAAGACCTTCGACTATACGCAGGTGTGGCAACTCAAGCGACGCTGGCTGTGGGCCTCCTTTACGGAGCAGGCGGACGCTTCGCGGTACTTCACCGATATGATCAATCGCTATGCCCGGCTGACGCTTAGGTATGCTCCTTTTAAGAGTACCCCTATCTGGCACTACTGGGTTTGCGAGCGAATGATTCTAGACCTATTTCCCGATTTAGATCGTGAGGAGTGGGACTTTTGGGATGCGATGAAGCGGGTTGATGAGCTGGAACAGGAAAACAAACAGCTGGTCGTCCGTACGGGCAACTTCTATGTCTACTGCTACATGGTGGCGCAGCGACAAATGCGCCGTGCCGTAGCCACGATTCGTCAGCATGGGCTGGCGCTCATGGGCGATCTGCCCGTGGGGGTAGATCCGCATGCAGCGGACACGCTTGCTTACCCGGCCCAATTTAACAAGCGACTCTCTTGCGGAGCTCCTCCCGACTACTTCTCTCCAGATGGGCAGAACTGGGGTATCGTAACCTGTCGCAGGAATTGGAAAACGCTATGGCGTGAGCGCTTTGACTATCTAGATCGCTTCTATGACTACCTGCGCGTGGATCATGTGCTGGGTTTCTTCCGCATCTGGTCCATACCACGTGACGGGCGCTCTGGGATGCTGGGCTACTTTCTTCCCTCACGACGCTACTTGAAGCGGGAGATCGCCAGGCTAGGGCTGGCCGAGACGCTACGACCGGAGTGGATAGCGCCGACCAAAAATCCTGCAACGACGCAGGTCCTTTGGATCGAACGTCTCGATGGCGGCTACGTGCCGCGCTACGACGTGGCGAGTGCTGCGCCCTTTGCGACGCTGTCGCCCGATCTGCAGGAGCGTATGCGGGCTGTCTGCGAAGAGTACTATTATAGTGCCAATGAGGAGCTATGGCGCGAGCGTGGACTGGAGCGTCTATCCTTCATGCAGAAGCTCACGAGCATCCATCTCTGTGCTGAGGATCTGGGGATGGTGCCTCAGTGTGTCTACCCCGTCCTAGAGGAGCTGGGCATCCTCAAGCTGTATGTGGAGCGCATGCCTAAGAGTGCCGGCATCGAGTTTGAGGCGGCTCCCTACTTCTCCGAGGATAGTGTCGCCACGACCTCGACGCACGACTGTGCGCCACTACGCCTCTGGTGGGCGGAAGATGCTGCGCGGTCACGTCGCTATTACGACTACTTCCTCGCTGATTACGGCGTCTCCTACGACACCACGCTCACGCCTGAGCTGGCAGAGATCATCGTACGCCGGCACTTAGAGAGTCCCTCACGACTCTGCATACTGCCGCTGCAAGATTGGCTAGCCCTGAGCCCTGAGCACTGCGCCACGGTCGATCCTCATAGCGAGCAGATTAATGATCCTAGCAATCCCCATCATGTCTGGAGCTATCGTATGCCTATCCGTGTCGAGGAGCTCCCTGACGACTGGATACGACAGCTTCGACAGATGATCTCAGAGACTCATCGGCTGTAAGATCGTCATCCTATTTTTCCCCCCCTCAAAAAACTTCTAACAACAACCCTACATATAACCTATGCGAAAGCTTAATACAAAAGAAATCAAACAACTTACGGAGCAAGGGTGCCAAGCGCAAGACTGGTCCTTGATTCGCGTTCATAGATACTTTGATGCTAGTCGCTGTCAGCAGGTACACTTCATCGGTAAGTGCGAGATAGGTGATAATCGTGGTGGTCGCCCCTCCGAGGAGGAGCCTAGCTACGTCGAGCCCTACCGCCTAGCTCACGCTAAGCTGATCAATTGTACCATCGGCGATCGAGTCATCATCGACGGCGTGCGGGACTGCATCTCGCATTACGACATCGGTGACGATGTGGTCATCCACGACATAGCAACTCTCAAGGTGATGGGCGAGACCTCCTTTGGCAATGGAACCCTCGTGGAGGTGCTCAACGAGACGGGTGGTCGTGAGGTGCCTATCTGCGATATCCTGACGGCTCAGACTGCATATATGCTGGCGATGTATCGTCACGACAAGGAGCTGCAGGCGGCGCTCTCTACGCTCGTCGAGAAGTACACAGCCTCTGTGCGGTCGGATCGTGGCACTATCGGTGAGAGTTCGCAGATCAAGCATTGTGGTCTTATGACCAACATCAAGGTGGGCCCTCACAGCTCTATCATTGGGGCCTCTGTGCTGGAGAATGGCTCGGTAAATAGTACGGTGCTGAGTCCCACACGGATCGGCTACGGAGTGATCTGTCGGGACTTTGTCTTTTCGGCTGGCTGCGTTGTGGCTGACGGCTCTAATGTCTCCCGCTGCTTTATTGGTCAGGGTTGCTCGGTGACACACCTATTCAGTGCGCATGACTCGCTATTCTTTGCGAACTGTCAGTGCGAAAACGGTGAGGCTTGTGCCGTCTTTGCAGGTCCCTTTACCGTTACGATGCACAAGAGTAGCCTTCTGATCGCTGGTTACTACTCCTTCCTTAATGCGGGCAGTGGCTCTAACCAGAGCAACCACTTGTACAAGCTCGGCCCCATTCACCAGGGGGTCGTAGAGCGTGGCAGCAAGACCACCTCTGATTCGTATGTCTTGTGGCCATCGCGTATTGGTGCTTTTAGCCTCATCATGGGGCGTCACGTGGATCATATTGACTCGTCAGACTTCCCCTTCTCTTATATTATAGAGAATGACAACCAGACCTACCTCGTGCCTGGCACTAACCTGCGTAGCGTCGGTACCATCCGTGATACCAAGAAGTGGCCTAAGCGTGATAAGCGTCACCCAGAGGAAAAACTCGACTGCATCAACTTCAACCTCCTCTCGCCCTATACGGTCGGTAAAATGTACAAAGGGTGGCACAAGCTCAAAGCGCTTGAGACACACCTCGGCAGTTCCAATGCGACCTATATCTATCACGACATGCATATCCGTCATAGCTCTCTCGTCAAGGGGTGTCGCTACTACGAGATGGGTATCGTCAAGTTCCTCGGCAACTCACTCATCCAGCGCATCCAGACCCAAGCACCCAAGAGCAAGCGTGAGCTAGTCACCTGCCTGTCGCCCACCAGCAATGAGGGCCTCTCGGACTGGCTCGACCTAGCGGGTATGATCGCTCCACGCCGACTCATACGCAGCCTGATCACACAAATCAAAGAGGGGCAGATCAAGACGCTCCAAGAGGTCAATGTCGCCATCCGCTCCATACATAGTCGCTATTATGAGATCGAGTGGCACTGGGCATACGATCTGCTCTTGCGTTGGTACGATATATCAGCCAAAGATCTGACCGTGGAGCGGGTCATACAGATTGTCAAAGAGTGGCAAGAGACCGTCATCGCACTAGACGAGTGTCTGCTCAAGGATGCTCACAAGGAGTTTGAGATGCTCACGCAGGTAGGTTTCGGCATAGATCTCAACGGAGAGCATAATCGTCGTATCGACTTTGAGCAGGTGCGAGGCAGCTATGAGGACAATGCTTTCGTTGCAGAGGTTCACGACCATATACGTCGCAAGAAGCTCCTCGGCGAGACGATCCTAGCGCAGATAGACGCGCTCCCCGAGTGATCCCGTAGACTATTGTATAGTACCACTTGGAAATATACCTTTGTAGTGAACCGAAAAACATAATGTGGTATGATTCGAGAGAAGCTTAAAGTTATCCTAACCATAGCTCTACTAGGGGCTGTCCTAGGCATCTTCCCGTCCTGTCAGAAGGACAATAAGGAGCCTGTCAGCAAGACTCCCCAGCTTGCAGGAACCCACTGGGAGGGATCTATTACGGACACCGAATATGAGGAGTCCCTTCCATATAAGATTATTTTCTTTTCTGACGCAAAAGGAGAAGCTACGCTCCCAATCGTTAAGGGTCGATGGGATAACCGTAAAGAGGACGGAACTGTTTGGGAAGTTACAATCCCCTTTTCATACTCGGAGGGAGACTCTTACATTGAGTTTAATGCAGATATGTCTGAATACTCAGGAGACCAAGGTTGTGTAACCGCTATAAAACATCTTTTGCATGGCTATTGGCTTGTAAAAAGAGCTACTGAAGATGAGCTGTCCTTCTATAGGACACCAGGAGCAGAGGTCTTCATAACCCTCAAAAGGGTACCTTAAGACTTATACTAGTCCTAACGATCACAACCACATTGCCCCCCGATCGGGACAATGTGGTTGTGTGTGTTATGGAGTCATCAAAACAAGGCGTGACAGCAAGATAATTAGTACCTTTGCAGGAGAGCCGAGCTGTCACGACAGCGAGGCGTCGTTACGTTGTATACTTATCCTTATAATATATGTCGCTACAGTGCGGTATCGTAGGACTACCCAACGTCGGTAAGTCCACTTTGTTTAACTGCTTGTCGAACGCTAAGGCGCAGTCGGCCAACTTCCCCTTCTGCACGATCGAACCCAACGTCGGGGTCATCACCGTGCCGGATGAGCGTCTCAATAAGTTGGTCGAGATGGAGCACCCTAAGCGGACGGTGCCTGCCACAGTGGAGATTGTCGATATAGCAGGACTGGTCAAGGGTGCTAGCCAGGGTGAGGGACTGGGTAATAAGTTCCTCTCCAACATCCGCGAGACCGATGCGATCATACACTTGCTGCGCTGCTTCGACGATGACAACATCACACACGTTGACGGCTCTATAGATCCTGTGCGGGACAAAGAGATCATTGACACGGAGCTACAGCTCAAGGATCTGGAGACGGTGCAGACGCAGCTCAAGAAGTCCGAGCGGCAGGCTCAGACGGGGGGCGACAAGCAGGCGAAGATCCGTGTAGCGCTCCTCAAGCGTCTCGAAGAGGCACTGCTACAAGGCCTTAACGCGCGCTCGGTGACGCCAGAAAGCAAGGACGAGGAGCAGGTGTTGCGAGACCTTTTCCTCCTAACGGCTAAGCCCGTCCTCTACGTCTGCAATGTTGACGAGGCGAGTGCCGCCACGGGCAATGCTTATGTGGAGGCCGTTCGCAAGGCTATCGCTCATGAGGATGCCGAGCTACTGGTCGTATCGGCGCATATCGAGAGCGAGATAGCGGAGCTGGAGGAGTATGAGGAGCGTCAGCTCTTCCTGCAGGAGCTAGGACTAGAGGAGACGGGTGTCAACCGCTTGATCCGTGCTGCCTACAAGTTGCTCAACCTCGAGACCTTCTTTACGGCGGGGCCTGATGAGTGCCGTGCCTGGACTTTTGTCAAGGGGAGCAAGGCTCCTCAGTGTGCAGGGATCATACACACCGACTTCGAGCGTGGCTTCATACGTGCTGAGGTGATCAAGTATGAGGACTACGTGCACTACGGCTCCGAGACGGCTGTCAAGGAGGCTGGCCGTATGGCGGTCGAGGGCAAGGACTACATTGTACAGGACGGAGACATCATGCACTTCCGCTTTAACGTATAGCGCCTCTAGTACAAAGTATTAACACCGAAACAGAATCAACCTATGCCGGACAAAATAATTATCGCAGACTTTGGGTCGCAGACTACACAGCTCATAGGTCGTCGTCTGAGAGACCTCAACACTTACTGCGAGATAGTCCCTTACAACAAGATCCCGACAGACCTGACGGGCGTCCGAGGCATCATCCTCTCGGGAAGCCCTTACTCGGTCTATGCTGAGGAGGCTTTTACCGCAGACATAGCAGCTATCCGTGGGCGGTTACCGATCTTGGGTATCTGCTATGGAGCGCAGTTGATGGTGCATCAGAATGGAGGCTCCGTGGAGAACTCCAATACCCGTGAGTACGGCGCCTCTACGCTACAACTGGTGGACAAGGGCGACCCGCTACTCGCAGGGCTTTCGCCACAGCACACGGTCTGGATGTCGCATGGTGACACGATCACCCGTCTTCCTGAGGGCTTTAAGGTGATCGCCTCGACTCCCTCGGTGCAGTATGCCGCTTATAGGATAGCGGGTGAGGAGACGTGGGGCGTACAGTTTCACCCAGAGATACATCACAGTGAGGAGGGTACGAAGCTCCTTGACAACTTTGTCACGCTCTGTGGCATCAAGGGCGAGTGGTCGTCTGAGTCTTTCATCGAGAGCAGCATCGCCTCAATCAAGGCGCAGGTAGGTGACGAGCAGGTCATCATGGCGCTCAGCGGAGGCGTGGACAGCTCGGTCGCAGCGGTCCTCCTACATCGTGCTATCGGCAATCAGCTCACCTGTATTTTTGTGGATCATGGCTTGATGCGACTAGGCGAGGCGGAGCAGATCTTGGCAGACTACAAGGCACTCGGACTAGGCTGTATCAAGGTCGACGCGAGTGCGAAGTTCCTCGGAGATCTAGCTGGTGTTCGTGATCCCGAGGCTAAGCGTAAGGTGATCGGTAGGGACTTCATCGAGGTCTTTGAGGCTGAAGCTAAGAAGCTTCCGCAGGCTCGTTGGCTGGGGCAGGGAACTATTTACCCAGACATCATCGAGTCTATTAACATCACGGGCAAGGTGATCAAGAGCCACCACAACGTGGGTGGACTGCCTGAGCGTATGCACCTGAAGCTGGTGGAGCCGCTGAAGCATCTCTTTAAGGATGAGGTGCGTCGTGTTGGCTTGGCACTATCGATGCCACGACACATGATCTTTCGCCATCCCTTCCCAGGCCCGGGTCTAGGCATACGTGTCTTAGGCGAGGTGACTCCTGAGAAGGTGGCTATCCTCCAGCAGGCTGACAAGATATACACCGACATGCTCCGCAAGTACAACCTCTACGACGAGGTGTGGCAGGCGGGAGCTATCCTACTGCCGGTGCAGAGCGTAGGGGTCATGGGTGACGAGCGCACCTACGAGTACACGGTGGCACTACGGGCGGTGACGAGCGTCGATGCGATGAGCGCTGACTGGGCTCGGCTGCCGTACGACTTCCTCGCAGAGGTCTCTAACGAAGTCATAAACAAGGTGCGTGGCGTCAATCGTGTCTGCTACGATGTGTCGTCAAAGCCACCCGCAACGATTGAGTGGGAGTAACGCTTCGCTCAGTCTACTATTTAATACCTATTCAATATGTCTACCTATAAAGCTATCGATAGTCGCAAGGTGACCACCCGACGACTACTCGAGATGAAAGAGCGTGGGGAGAAGATCTCTATGCTTACTGCCTACGACTACTCTGCAGCACAGATCATCGATGCTGCCGGTATGGATGTGATCCTCGTAGGCGACTCAGCCAGTAATGTGATGGCGGGTAATGTGACTACGCTGCCTATCACGCTCGACCAAATGATATACCACGGCAAGAGTGTGATGAAAGCGGTGCAGCGTGCACTGGTCGTCGTAGACCTTCCTTTCGGCTCTTATCAGGGCAACTCGAAGATCGCTCTAGAGAGTGCGATCAAAGTGATGAAGATCACCCATGCTGATGCGATCAAGATCGAGGGCGGTAGCGAGATCCGTGAGTCGGTAGAGCGTATCCTCTCGGCTGGTATCCCGATTATGGGACACCTCGGGCTGACTCCTCAGTCGATCAATAAGTTTGGCTCTTATGCTGTACGTGCCAAGGAGCAGGCGGAGGCTGACAAGTTGCTGGCCGATGCACATCTTCTCGAGGAGCTAGGTTGCTTTGCCCTCGTACTGGAGAAGATACCAGCACCTCTGGCTACCAAGGTCGCCTCTGAGCTAACGATCCCCGTCATCGGCATCGGAGCAGGCGGTGGGGTAGACGGACAAGTCCTCGTCATGCACGACATGCTCGGCATCACGCAAGGCTTTAGCCCGCGCTTCTTGCGTCGCTACGCTGACCTGGGCTCTATGATGACCGAGGCGGTGCAGCACTACATAGCAGACGTCAAGAGCCAAAACTTCCCCAACGAGGAAGAGTCTTACTAAGTCTCAACTCCGCAAATCTCACTTGAGACTGTTGCAAAAGTCAACAGTCTCACAATCTTGCTTGCAAGATTGTCATGACTTTGCAGAAAGGATGAAGCGCAAGGCGCTGAGGGTGAGGTCTGAAGGGAGCATACCTCCGTATGTGACCGAAGCCAAATCCCGAAAGCAACACAGCGATTCGCCTTTATGCAACAGTCTCCACTTGTGACGATTGGGATGGACGGACAGCTAGTACCGAGTCGGAGGGCGTCCGTTGCGTCAAAGGTTACAGCATCGTGGTTTTAAAGTGTAGGAATGCATGGTCGTGCGTTCCTACATTGTCTGTCATGTGTCCCTGCAGATCGTTACCCGTTCTGGGTCGGTTGCTTCTCTTCTAGCGTCGCTTTCGTCTGAAATAGGAGACCATCAGCTCACGGCACTCCTCCTCGCAGACACCCCCCACGATGATGCTCTTGGGGTGGGGGAGCGCATCGCTATAATGCATATAGCCACCCTTGGGGTCGGCGGTACCATAGACGATACGCCCTATCTGTGTCCAGCGCAAAGCTCCCATGCACATAGGGCACGGCTCGACGGTGACGTAGAGCGTGCACTGCGGTAGGTACTTACCTCCGATGGCTGCCGTCGCCTGCGTGATGGCGAGCATCTCGGCATGAGCTGTGGGGTCGTTGAGCAGCTCGACTTGATTATGACTCTTTGCTAAGATGCGTGTGCCGACGGCTATGACTGCCCCGATGGGTACTTCGTCGGCTTCGTAAGCTACGAGAGCTTGCTGGAGAGCTAGTTGCATCATGCGCTCGTCTAGACGGGGATCTATGGGAGGCAGCGCGATCATACTTAGCCAAAGATAGAGTCTAGCGTGGAGAAGAGCTCGGCGCCACGCAGAGAGCGAGCTATGATCGTCCCATCGGGAGCTATCAGCATGATCTCGGGAATGCTATAGATGCCGTAAGCGATAGAGGTCTGGGATGATGGGTCGTAGAGTTGCGTCCATGGTAGCTGATAGTCCTCAAGGAGCAGATCTTGGTTGTATGCCTCGTCCCAGAGGAAAATGCCGATCATGTTTAGCCCTCGATCATGGTAGATGTCGTAAGCTTTGATCAGATTGGGCATCTCGTCGAGGCAAGGTTTGCACCAGCCTGACCAGCAGTGCAGGAGGGTGTAGCAGCCTGGGGGCATGTGATCTGAGAGACGGGTCGTATCATCTTGGAGGGTCTCTAGAGTCAGGTCAACCATTGGCGTGCCAGGAGCGGTACGATAATAATTGTCGTAGATGAGTAAATAGAGGGCTATCTCGCTATTGTTCAGCACGACAGGTCCCATATACTTACGAACGAAAGGCACCGTCTCGAGGAGACTCTCATAGTTGATCGTCAGGAGCATCACGGAGGAGATGATCCCAACAGGGTCGTTGGGGTGGCGTAGGCAATATTCCTTAGCGAGTACTATGTAGTCATCGATAGAGCTCTTAAAGTTCTGATCGAAAGCGTCATAGAGCGCACTATCAGAAGGTATAGCAGCGAGCTTTAGCTTGAATTCAGTGCCTAGGCTGTCTAGGGAGTCATAGAGGCGGTTGAGCTCTTTATTGAGATAGTCCCCCTCGAGTAGTCTACGCTTGATGAAGTCAATGGAGAGCGGCTGCGTCGTGAGAATGACTGGGATAGGTTGCTCTCCTGTTACCTCTAGGTAAGCGATGTCTTTGCTCATACTGTCCACATAGTTGCCCTTGAGGAGAAACTGCCCTTTGTGTACAAAGCCACTGTCGATAGTCTTACCGCCTAGTACTAGCTTGACTATTGGGGGGTCGGCACCTTCCTGCGCATTGGTGTATCCCGATATGTGGTACTTCTTCTGCTGCTGGCAGCTATAGAAGAGAGTCATTGCAACGAAAGAGAGCAGTAGCAGCCTCGTGAGATGCTGCCGACAGAGCAGTGATGGCGTGCGGGTAGACATGAGAGGAGGAACGGTTTATTACGACTCGGGCATCAAGATCTCTAGTAGCTCCTGGACCCCTTGTGTGGCTACCTTCTGGATATGAGTAACATGAGCGATGCCGTGCGTGTTGACCTCTTTGGGATCAATGAGGTAGATGGGGGTGCCGTTGGGAACGTAGGCTAGGAGGCTCGCAGCGGGGTAAACGTTGAGCGAAGTGCCGACGACCACCATGATGTCTGCCTGGCTAGCCTCACGAATGGCTGGCTCGATCATTGGCACCGCCTCGCCAAACCATACGATAAAGGGTCTCAGCTGCGACCCATCGGGAGCGAGATCACCCACATGCAGGTCGGGGTGTTTGGGATCGACGAGGTAAGTCTTCTGCGTATTGCGTACGGAGCAGTTTTTCATCAGCTCGCCATGGAGGTGTATCACCTTGCTGCTGCCCGCACGCTCGTGGAGGTTGTCTACATTTTGCGTCACAACGGTTACATCGTACTGACGCTCCAGCTCAGCTAGCCCGTAGTGTGCCGCGTTAGGCTCGCAGCCCACATAGTCGCGACGACGTGCATTGTAAAAGTCTAGCACCAGCTTGGGATTGCGTATAAAGCCCTCGATAGAGGCTACGTCCTGGACGGGGTAGTTCTCCCACAACCCGTCACTATCTCTAAAGGTTGATATACCACTCTCGGCACTGACGCCAGCGCCTGTGAGGATGACCAGCTTGCGCTTCGCTTGATTGTTTGGGTTATTCATGATGTCTGTCTTCTTTATAGTGTGCACCTAAGATACGAAACTTATTTCTCAAGGTCAAATAGAGGTTCGGGTTGCAAGAGCTGAAAGCCCTGTCGGTGCAAGGGGCAGGAGCCATATTGGCGTATCCCCTCACGGTGCTGTGCTGTCGGGTAACCTTTGTTTTGCTCCCAGCCGTAGTGCGGGTATTCTTGTGCTTGCTGAGTCATATACGCATCTCGGTGCGTCTTGGCAAGGATAGAAGCGGCAGCGATGGCTAGGTAGCGGTCATCGCCCTTGACGATCGTGTGGTACTCGACCTCGTCGGGACGCGGGTCGTAGTAGTTGCCGTCGATGAGCAGACGCTCGGGTGTGCAGGGCAATGCCTCGATGGCGCGCTGCATGGCGAGCATAGAGGCGTGGAGGATATTGATTTGCTGGATCTCTTGAATGGTTGCCACGCCTACCGCCCACGCTGTGGCATGCTCCTCGATGAAGAGGCGTAGCTCCTCACGCTGCCTAGCCGTGAGCTTCTTACTATCTCGCAGATGCGGATGGTCTAGCGTGTCGGGCCAGACGACCGCTGCCGCATAGAGGTCTCCCGCGAGGGCTCCTCGCCCAGCCTCGTCACAGCCACACTCGATGAGTCCGTCCGATGCGTAGCGATGTAGTAAGGGCATGCTCCTTTAGCCTAGCATGGTGAGAGCACGTCGTAACGCTTTCGCAAAGATCTCTAGGTCCTCGTGCGTGTTGTACAGCCCGAGAGAAGCTCGGATCGTGGCGTGGTGTCCCATCCCCTCGATGAGCGGGATAGCGCAGTGATGCCCCGTGCGGAGTGCTACGCCTTGCTGGTCTAGGAGCAGGCCGAGGTCGTAAGCGTGTGCTTGGTGGCTGATGAAGGTGACGACGGCTCCTTTGCCAGGGGCGGTGCCGAGGATCTCGAGCGAAGGCTCCTGACTGATGATCTGCGTGAGATGCTCTAGGAGCTCCGTCTCGTAAGCATGGATGCGGTCGAGACCGATCGCTGAGATGTACTCAACGGCTGTGGCAAAGGCGTGCGAACCGATGAAATCGGGCGTGCCTGCCTCAAACTTGTACGGTAGCTCGTTGAAGGTAGTCTCCTCAAAAGATACATGCTCGATCATCTCGCCACCATACTGGTAGGGCGGTATCTGCTCGAGGAGCTTACGACGTCCCCATACGATGCCGATGCCTGTAGGACCGTACACTTTGTGAGAGGAGCAGACGTAAGCATCGATGCCTAGCTCCTGAACGTTGACCGACATGTGGGGCGCAGACTGCGCTCCGTCGACGATGAAGATAGCTCCCTTGTCGTGAGCCAGACGGGCCAGCTGTGCGACGGGATTGACCGTGCCGAGGACGTTGCTCACATGCGCTACGGAGACGATCTTGGTGCGGTCGGAGAGTAGAGCCTCAAAGGCGGGTAGGTCTAGCGAACCGTCCGCTAGCAGCGGAGCGACACGTAAATGCGCTCCCTTGCGTAGGCAGAGCTGTTGCCACGGTACGAGGTTAGCGTGGTGCTCCATAGCGGTGATCAGCACTTCGTCATCGGGTCCGACGAGCGTTTCGCCAGCCGTAGAGGCTAGCAGGTTGAGCCCCTCGGTGGTGCCGCGTGTGAAGATCACTTCGTTAGGGTCAGACGCCCCGATAAAGTGCGCCAGTGTGGCACGCGCCGCTTCGTGGCGATCAGTCGCCTCACGGCTGAGCTGGTAGACACCTCGGTGGACGTTGGCATTGTATCGTGTGTAGCCCTCGGTGATAGCATCGATGACCACTTGGGGCTTTTGCGTAGTGGCACCACTGTCTAGGTAGACCCAGCCAGGCTGCGCTGAGGCGTAGTGCTGTATGAGCGGGAAGTCTAGACGATATGAGGAGAGGTCTGTAGAAGACATAAGGATAAAGGGGAAATATTCGACTAAAGCAACAGCCCGTCAATCAGGTAGGCTGCTATATGTACGACGGCTAGCAAGACGACACCCATAGAGGTGCGCCTGAGCACAGCGTTGAGCTGGCTGCCTGTCACATGGATCATCTGACGGTATACGGATAGAGCGTAGAGGAGGTAGGGGAGGAGTAGGACGATGCCCCAGATGTTTCCCTTGAAGGCGACGATGGAGAGCAGCCATGCAAGGAGTATGTTTGCCAAGTAAAACTTTGGAGCAAACTCCTGACCAAGACGCACGATGCTCGTTCGCTTATCGTTCTTGCGATCCTCCTCGTAGTCTCGGTAGTTATTGACCACAAGGATATTGACCGCCACGGCGCCCATGGCTGTCGCTACGAGAAAGCTTTGTGTCGTGATCGCTCCCGTCAGGAGGTAATAAGTGGTCATCACTGCGACCCAGCCGTAGAAGGTCATCACCGCCACATCGCCCAGCCCTAGGTAGGCTAGCGGATAGGGACCGCCCGTATACATCCAGGCGAAGAGTATGATGAGTGCACCGAGGAGGAGGAGCCACGGGTTGGTCAGCAGGCAAAGGGTCACGCCCGCCACAGCTGCGATAAGACCCCAGAAGAGTGCCACCCCGATGATGTCCCGCTCTCGCAATTGACCCGAAGCAAGTGGACGGCTAAAGCCTACACGCTCGCCACCATCAGCACCACGCTTGAAGTCGTAGTAGTCGTTGCAGCAGTTAGAGAAAGATTGCGCCGACAGTCCCACGACAAGGCAGAGCACCGCTATGAGCCAATTAGAGCCCCCCTGTAGCCAAGCCAAAGTGATAGCAACGGCTATCGGAGCTAGCGATGCTGGCCAACTGTACGGTCGTGAGACCGAGATGAATTGCTTGAGGGTCATAGTAGCTCTGGACCTGGGGTGCGCAGATGAGCGAAGAGGTGATCCGAGAGATAGATCATCGCCCGCTTCTTCTCCTCCGTAGCGATGACCAGGTCGATGCTATTGCTACTAGTCCCGTAGCAGATGAGCCGCACAGCGACATCGTCTACCGCCTCGAGGATGCGCGCCTCAAAGCCTATGCGATGCCACCCCATATCTCCTACGATCGCCAGGATCGAGAGGTCGCTCTGCACAGAGCCCTCAGCCCAGGGCGTCATCTCCTCGATCAAAGCAGGGATCGCCTCCGAGTCCTCCTCCGCGACGATGACGTAGCCATCGCCCGAAGCCATCAAGATATCTGGCTCTATGTGCAGGCGGTGCATAGCCTCCGTCAGTGTAACGAGGAACTGCCCCGTAGAGACATCGCTATTGCTCAAATGCTTCAGCAGGAGCGTCACGACACACATCCCGTCCTTTGCCGAGATCGCCTTGATCATATCTCTGTTTGTCACATGAGATATGAGCGTGCCAGGGGCCGAAGGATCGAGCGTGTTAAGTAGCCGCACAGGTATGCCCGCACGTCGTGCCGGCTCGATGCAGGCTGGGTGCAGTATCTTAGCACCACAACGCGCTAGCTCGGCAGCCTCGCCAAAGCTCAGACGACGCACGGGCGACGTCATATTGACCACCCGTGGATCGTTGTTGTGCAGTCCATCAATGTCGGTCCATATCTGTATCTCCTCAGCTTGCACCGCCTCGCCAATGAGCGTAGCACTGTAGTCGCTACCGCCACGACGCAGGTTGTCCACCTCGCCGAAAGCATTGCGACAGATGTACCCCTCCGTGAGGAAGAGTGCCTCCGCATCGCGTACCTCTTCGACCATCGGGCGCAACCGCTGAGCGATGTACTCGATGTCGGGTCGCCCCTCGTGGGTAATCCGCATGAAGTCTAGAGCTAGCAGCTTGTGCGGTGTGATCCCCTCGTAGAGCTGTAGCGTGAGCGCCATCAGGGCGGTACACATCATCTCACCGCATGCGAGGATCTGCTTCTCGTCGTTGTGGGTAAAAGCCTCGTTGAGCGTCTGCAGCAGGAGACTGTCCAAGATCGGAGTCAACGCCTCCTCTGCCAGCTGCTGGTGTAGCTCATGCCCCGCAAATAGTTCCGGTACCACATTGTCTATGTAGCGACTACGTAGCATCTCCACATGACGGGTCGCGCGGTCACGCTCGCCAGAGGTGATCAGCTCAGTCAGCGTCACGAGGTCGTTCGTCGTGCCAGCCATAGCTGAGAGTACTAGGGCCTTGCGCCCAGGTATATTAGCCACTAGATGCGCTACCGAGCGTATGCGATCAGGTGAGCCGACAGAGGTGCCGCCAAACTTCAGTACGATCATAGTGCAGCTTCTATAGGATTGACAAAAGGCTCTGAGCTAGGCTCCTCAACGTGCTCTAGGGTGGGGAATAGGTCGATGCGCTCCAGCGTACGACTCTCTAGATTGATATGGTATCTTGTAGCAGGTAGCTCCTGTATGAGCGTCTCATTGTGCGTACTCATCAGCACCGCCACGCCTTCCTTAGCCAGAGACTGGATCAGCTGACCGATCAGCAGCGACGTCTCACTATCTAGCCCCGTCGTAGGCTCATCGAGTAGGATCAGTCGTGGACGTACGACCAGGGCACGCGCTATGCAGATACGCTCGGCCTCACCACCACTTAGCTCGTGGGGATACTTGTAGTGCTTGCCCTCCATGCCGACTTGCGTCAGTGCCTCCTCGATACGCGCAGCACGTTGCTCGCGCTTTTTCACACCCACGGCACGAAGTACGAAGTCTAGGTTGCCCTGCACCGTATAGTTATATAGTAGCTGCGCCTGTGACTGGAAGACGATCCCCAGAGAGCGTCTCAGAGCTTGTCGCTGGCGTACAGACATGTGGTGCAGGTTGTAGTCCAGCACCTTAGCGACGCCTCCCTTAGGCGCCAGCTCGCCATAGAGTATCTCTAGGAGCGAACTCTTGCCACTCCCCACGGGTCCTGTAAGGTAGGCAAAGTCCCCCGCTTCGAGCGACAGTGTGACGTCTCGTAGTAGCTCATGCTCGTAGCGTGATACGGTGACGCCCTGTAGGTCAATGATCGTACTCATAGTGGCTAACGTCTAGATTAATTGGTTACTGTAGCGCAAAGCGTAGATACGCCTCACAGTTTGCCGGCAGTCTCTCGGCGACCGTATCGCTATAAGTGTCGTAAAAGGCATGATGACCTATATAGTCAGCTCGAGCGAAAGCGGCTAGCCCCTCGTAAGGTGTGAGGAAGGTCGCTAGCGTGTGTTTTTGGGACCCGCCCTCGCAGAAGTTTACCTCAGCACTACCACAAGAGACAGCGACACCCAGCTGGCGACCCACCCATGCGTCGCCACCCTCACCGAAGGCCCACCCCTCGCCAAAGACCTCATCAGTCCACTGCTTCAGGATCGCTGGTGCGGAGTACCAGTAGAGGGGGAATTGCAGTATCACACGATCGTGACGCTCCACGAGCGCACGCTCATGCGCCACATCTATAGGCGTCCCCGTGGGGTAAGCGTCACAGAGACTATGTATCGTAGCGTGTCCCGTGAGCGCCTCCATCCAAGCTTTGTTGATGACAGAGTGCTCCAAGTCGGGATGCGCTACGATGATCAGCGTGTTATGTCTCTCCATATTCAATTAAAATGTAAAGCCAGCACCTAGGTAGAAGGAGGTATTACGCATCGCCTTCTGACCAAGCTTCTCTAGCTTGGGATCATTCTTCTCGAGCTTCAGCTCATCGACGAAGCCCATGTCAGCACCGACCATACCGTACCAGGAGCCGAAAGTTACCTTAGCCTTAGCACCCAGACCGATGTCGTAGCGCTTGAGCTTGGCACCATCCATCCCGAGGATTCCGTCCTTGTACACATTGTAAGTCTCCTGTATATCGTCTAGGATCTTCCCCTGGCTAACGGTAGCTCCCAGAGCGTAGGCGAAGTAAGGACCAGCCTCTACTGAGGCACCAATAGTAGGAGTCAAGTTTAGACGTACACCTACATTTACGGGGATCTGCATGTAGTGGCTGTAAATCTTTATGTCGCCCTCACCCTTTGGTGAGAGGAAAGTATATTGATTTCCCTTCATCGCAAGAGATAGTCCTGTGCCGACGTACATCATCTTGCTAACGTTGACATCTATTCCAGCGCCGAGGCGGTAGCCAACGAAAACCTTGTTTTCAGAGACATCTTGGAGCGTCTTAGCATGTGAAAGGTTAAAGAGCGGAGCTGCATCCACGTAAATGCGCAGAGGCATCTGAGCCTGAGCCGTGCCACCGAGCGCGCAGAGCGCCACGAGTGAGAGTAGTAGTGTACGTAGTCTTGTCATAGTAATATCTGTATAAGCTAAAGTTGTAATTACTCCTCAAAAGTACAACAATCTTGCGAGATGAGCCTCGTAGGCTCTGCCAGTCTTACGGGTAACGACTTGCTTTCTAAGTTCATATACAAGTAAAATGCGAAGTTTTTTCTCGTTTCGGAAGTTCGGTCGACTGCTCTTCGGGGGAACCGCTCGGCGGGGTGGAAGCTTCCACCGTAGGGGCGGACCTGAGTGTCCGCCAGTCCTCACCTGAGCGCAGTCTATTCTGCGGGCGGACACGTAGGTCCGCCCCTACACAAGCTACGTCAGCACGACAATTCCATTCATCAAACGCTGTAACCTCGATCTGTAGGGACGCACGGCTCGTGCGTCCGTCCCCATCAAAACCATAACGCTGTAACCTTTGATACAACGGACGCCCTCCGGCTAGACACGAGCCGTGCGTCCCTACAAATCGTTACTCGTCCGTGCTTCCCTACACCTGCGGGCTCTCCTAGTCAATATGTATCACATAGCGATCCTTGCGGGGTGCCGGCTCAGGCGACTCGTCGGGGTAGCCGATGATACAGCAGGCGACACCCACGAGGTCACCCTCCAGTCCCCACTCCTTGAGAAGTGCTTGACCCTCCTCCAGCTCGAAGATCCCCTTAGCCGCATTGACCCAGCAAGTGCCGAGACCTAGCGCATGAGCAGCATTCTGCATATTGCCCACTACCAGAGCACCGTCTTGCAGGTAATTGTTCGATAGCGACTTGTCCGCCAGCACGACGAAGACCGCTGGAGCCCCGTAAAACTGATCCTTGTCCCCACCGCGAGCTTTGTTAGCCAGCTGCGAGAGCTGGTCGCGCACAGCCCTATTGGTCACAGCCACGATCGTGACCGACTGCTTACCCATCGCCGAGGGCGCATAGGTACCCGCCTCGAGCACCTTGTCTAGTAGCTCCTGAGACGGTAGTTCAGGCTTATACCTACGTATACTCCGGCGTGTTAGGAAGATGTCCATTTTCTCTTGAGTTGTCATACGCATAGTCTCTTCTGTAGTGTTTGATTGATCTGTTGTCGTAGCCTTCTGACAAGCGGCAGCTCCCACGAGGAGCAGTATCATCGTCATCGTCAGCGGCATCCATTTACGTAGCATAGTCAGTTAGTATCGATTCGTTAGCATATAAGCCCTTGTCCCTTGCGACAAAAGCCCTCTACCCACAAATATACGAAAAGCTCCCCACAGCAAAAACACCCCACCCGCCCCCGATTTCGCCAATCCCCACGTGGATATTCGCCAATCGCCACGTGGAAAATGAAAATTCTCCACGTAGGCGACAAACAAAACTTCGGAGGAATCAAATGAAACTTCGGAGGAAATGATTCGTCCCCACGTGGAGAATAAAAAATAGCCACGTGGAAAACGCCAAATTTCCACGTGGCTATTTTCTTTGAGTGTTATCTTTGCAGAGTAGTACGACAGCTATGGCACAAGATAAAATTGAGGTAGACATATCAGAGGACTTGCCGAGTCTACGCTTGGGGAGATCTCTAGGCACTCTATAATTCGTATATTTGCCTAACCAAAATCAAGATCCCATCACTACCCACTACCTACTACCTACTAACAATGCCCCAACGACTAACCTCTATCTCTCCAGATGGTAGCGAGCTGACCATCGAGGCGCTACGTCAGATAGCACCCTCCTGCATAACCGAAGTCAAAGACCCCCAGAGTGGAGCTATACGTCAGGTCGTCAACTTTGACGTCTTGCGCACCCTCCTAGGCGACCAGACCATCGAGGCTGGTACCGAGATGTATAGCTTCATCTGGCCTGGCAAGCAATCTGCACGACGTGAAGCTGCCACCCCCATCACAGATACCCTACGGCCCGTGCTGGAGGATTCTGTTGACTGGGACAATACGGAGAATCTCTACATCGAGGGGGACAACCTGTCTGTCCTCAAGCTCTTACAGCGTAGCTATGTAGGCAAAGTCAAGATGATCTACATCGATCCGCCCTACAATACAGGCAAAAACCTCATCTACAAAAACAGATTCTATACAGATACCAAAGAATATCTTGAAAGTACTGGGGTCTATAGTGATAATGAAGGTTGGTTGTATTGCAATAAATCTACCAATGGACGTTTTCACTCGGATTGGTGTTCTATGATTTATTCTCGTCTTTTACTCTCTAGATCACTGTTGTCAGAAGATGGTATTATCTGCTTAACGATTGATGACAGTGAAGTCCAAAATGTAATTTCAATCATGAATGAGATCTTTGGAGAGTCAAATCATTTGGCGACAATAGTAGTTAAAAACAATCCTTCTGGTCGTTCAACAACAAAGGGAGTTTCTATAGCGCATGAATATGCTCTCTTTTATGGAGTAAAAGAGGGTACTGTTTTAGGAAGATTGCCGAGAAATGATGATCAAATTGCCAGGTATAAAGAGATGGATAATTTAGGTGCATATGAATGGGTCAACTTTAGAAAACATGGAGGATATAGAGAGGATGCGCCTTCTATGTATTATCCTATATATGTTAAGGTTGATGGTTCAGGCTTTAGAATACCTAAGATGAAGTGGAATGAAAAGGACAAAGAGTATACTATCTTAGAACCCGTGGAAGAAGACGAACTTATATCATGGCCTATTGACGATCAAGGTAGAGCTAGAAGATGGAAGTGGGGGTTAGAAAGAGCATTGTCGAGCTCTTCAGAGATGTCTGTAAGGAGGGATAGAAAAGGAATTCCTTCAGTTTACATCAAATCAAGAATGAATGAAGAGGGAATGTTGCCTTTAACCGTTTGGGATGACAAAAGGTACTCGTCAACGGAGTATGGTGCTAATTTACTGAAGAATCTCCTTGGAACAAATTGTTTTGATTATCCTAAGTCTCTATATGCTGTCATTGATTCTTTAAGAATAGGCTCCGATCCAGATTCCATCGTTCTCGACTTTTTCAGCGGGTCGGCGACGACGGCGCATGCGGTGATGCAGCTCAACGCAGAGGACGGAGGGCATCGCAAGTTTATCTGCGTACAGCTTGCTGAGGAGACGCCTGATGGTAGTGAGGCTCGTAAGGCGGGCTACAAGACTATTCCCGATATTGCCAAGGAGCGCATACGACGTGCAGCAGTGGCCATTCGTAATGATCTTGAAACCGAAAAGATTAGAGCGCAAGCTAAGCTTGCTAAAGTGGCGATGGGGGAGGATGTGGATAAAGATCCAGAGTTGTGGGACAATCTGTATGACGACGCAGAGCGTAACCAAGCCCAAGAGAGACTGGACTCAATTGATAAAAGAAAAGAGTCCCTGGACACTGGCTTCCGCGTCTTTCGACTAGACTCGAGCAACTTTATCGATGTAAAGCGCACCCCTGCAGAGCTTGGTCAGGGTGAGTTGGATCTAATGCTAGACAATGTAAAGAATGATCGAAGTGGACAGGACCTACTCTACGGCGCGATGCTCTCGTGGGGACTGTCGCTCTCACTACCGCAGGCGGTCACGGTGGTAGATGGCTGTGAGATCTACAACGTGGACGAGGGTGCCCTGGTGGCATGCTTTGCTAAGGCGATCCCCACGGCGGTCATCGAGGCTATCGCCGATATGCAGCCCAAACGTGTGCTACTACGTGATAGTAGCTTCGCCTCAGACAAGGAGAAGATAAACACCTTCGAGCTACTCAAACAGCACCTCAACTGGGACGACAAGGAGGCGTTCGATAAGGTGAGAGTTATTTAAGTGCCACTAATCCTATGCAACTCCAATACAAGCATCAATCATTTCAAGAGGAGGCGGCACGGAGCGTCGTGCGCGCCTTCCAGGGGCAGCCTAAGTATGACCGCTATGAGCACCAGATGGATCAAGGCGAGTGCGCAGATAGTCTCGTGAGTACGGGCTTTGGCAATGCACCGCTACAGATACCGTATGAGACTATCCGTAAAAATGTACGTACGATACAGATAGAACAGGGGATCAAGCCTATTGACCAGCTCGAAGGGGAGGGCATCAACCTAACCATTGAGATGGAGACGGGTACGGGCAAGACCTACACCTATATCAAGACGATGTATGAGCTAAACAAGGCGTACGGCTGGAGTAAGTTTATCATCGTAGTGCCGAGCGTTGCCATCCGTGAGGGCGTTGCCAAGAGCTTTGAGTCGATGAGCGAGCACTTCGCACAGCTCTACGAGACACAGAGTATACAGCACTTCGTCTACAACTCCAAGCAGTTGACCCGTATCGACGCCTTCGCCAGCGAATCTAATATGCAGGCGATGATCATCAATATGCAGGCGTTCAACAGCTCCTTTGACGAGACGAAGAATAATAAGGATGCACGTATCATCTTCTCTCGTCGCGATGAGTTTGGCAGTCGTCGTCCTATTGATATCTTGGCAAAGACCAATCCGATCATGATCATCGATGAGCCTCAGAGCGTGCTGGGTGCTAACAGAGGAAATAAGACACGAAAGGGGATCAAGCTCTTTAACCCACTCATGCTACTACGCTACTCGGCGACACACCGTGAGGTACTCAATATGGTCTACCGACTTGATGCTATCGATGCTTACAACAAGCGTCTGGTGAAAAAGATTCAGGTGAAAGGCATCAGCCAGAAAGGCAACAGCGCAACCAGTGGATACCTATATCTAGAGGAGGTGGTGATACGTAAAGATCGTGCTCCCAAAGCGCGAATATCACTGGACATAAAGACTGCTACTGGTACGCGTCAGGTGAGCCGCCTTGTGAGACAGGGGGATGATCTCTATGCGCTTAGTGGAGAGCTAGCGGAGTATCAGGATTTCTACGTGATAGAGTCTATCGATGGGCTCTCGGGCACGATACAGCTGCTCAACGGTCTAGAACTTTACGAGGGTGATGCCGTGGGGCGAGTCACAGAGGAGGCTATGCGTCGTGTGCAGATCCGTGAGACGATACGGACGCACCTCGAGCGGGAGCGGGAGTTGTACCCTAAAGGGATTAAGGTGCTGAGTCTCTTCTTCATCGACCATGTGGATAACTATCGTCGTTATGAAGGTGATGCGACCTACAAGGGACGCTATGCGGAGATCTTTGAGGATGAGTATAGGCAGCTGGTACAGGAGCTGAAGGATGACGAGCTAAGTCGCTATGATGCGTCGTACCGAGACTATCTCTCTCGCTTTACTGCTGAGGAGGTACACAATGGCTACTTCTCACGAGACAAGCGTGGTAAATTTATTGACTCCAAGGTGAACCGTGGCGAGGGGGGCAGCAATGATGAGGATGCCTATGACCTGATTATGAAGAATAAGGAGCGACTCTTGAGTCTTGAGGAGCCGACACGCTTTATCTTCTCGCACTCGGCACTGCGCGAGGGGTGGGACAATCCGAATGTCTTCCAGATCTGCACGCTCCGTGAAACAGACAGCGAGATCAAAAAGCGTCAGGAGGTGGGACGCGGTATGCGTCTCTGTGTGAATAGCGAAGGCAAGCGACAGGATGCCGAAGAGCTGGGCTGGAGCAGCACTTTTGACATAAACGTGCTGACGGTGATAGCTAGTCAGAGCTACGAGAGCTTTGCAGAGCAGCTACAGCATGAGATAGCGGAGGTGGTCAAGGATCGTCCGAGAGAGGTGACGGAGGGTCTCTTCACAGGGGTAGAGTACGAAACAGCATCTGGCGACAAGGAGGTGATTACCCCCGAGGTGGCACGCAAGATCTATCGTGCTCTGCTACGGCATGACTACGTAGATGATGCGGGTCTACTGACGCCGGCGTATCACGAGGCGAAGGAGCGTGGCGAGCTAAGCTTTGGCGATGATCTGGCACCGATGAGTGCTGTGATCATCCGTACGCTAGAGCGTGTCTTCGACCCGAGCTCATGGCGACTAGATAATAGTCGAGACAACAAGTCTGGGCATGTCGTCGAGGAGCAGTTGAAGCGCCGAGAGTTTCAGGAGCTGTGGCGTCGTATCAATGTGCGAAGCGTCTATCAGGTAGACTTTGATACGTCTGAGCTGATCACCAAGGCGATCACAGCGCTAGACGATCGTCTCCGTGTGACGGCTATACGTCTTGTGGTAGAGCGTGGAGAGATGAATCAGATAGAAGATGTGGAGGCTCTGCATCAGGGTACTGCTATGGTGCGTGAGCAGGCTACTACCTATCATCTGCAGGAGACAGTGAGTCAGCATGTACAGTATGACCTAGTGGGTAGTCTAGTCTCTGCAACGGGCTTGACACGACGCACGATCGTAGAGATCCTCAAAGGGGTGAGGAGGGAGACTTTTGACAAGTTCAAGAGCAACCCCGAGGAGTTCATCCAGAGATCTGCTCGCATCATCAAGGATGAGATGGCACTAGCTGTGGTAGAGCAGATCAGCTACCACCGTACGGAGCAGCGGTACGATACGAATGTCTTTACGGAAGAGACGATCTGTGGTCGTATCGGTGTGGATGTCATCCGAAGTGCTAAGTCTCTCTATGATTTGGTACGTATAGACAGTCAGGTGGAGCGCTCATTTGCGGAGGATCTAGAGGATAGTAGCGACGTGGTGGTCTACACGAAGCTCCCGAAGGGGTTCTACATCAACACGCCTATGGGAAGGTATAGCCCAGACTGGGCTATCGCCTTTGATGAGCATAAGGATATCAAGCATATCTACTTCATAGCAGAGACTAAAGGCATCTCGTGGGAGCGCTCTGAGCTCCGTGGTGCTGAGGATGCCAAGCTGGAGTGCGCCGCTCGCCACTTTGAGGCGATCAGTGAGCATGACAACGTGGTCTACGACGTGGTCAATAGCTATCAAGCTCTGATGGATAAGGTGATGGAGGGGTAGTGGAGACCTAAAAAATCGATTTGGAAATTCGTTAACAAGCGGGTATGAGCAGTCTAGATGTAGAGATAGATGCATGTTTGAACTTTTTCAATGATCGGGGGTGTGTTCTAGACTTCGGAAAAAAAGATTTTGATGAGTTCACTGCTAGAGAGATTGGTGTGCCTGTGTGCAAGACATACCAAGAGTCTAGAGGAAAATCTTTGATGGCGTATGTCTATGATTCCGAAACTCCTAAAAGGAATGTCATCAAGCTGTTTGCAGCTTTAATAAGACACTACGAATTATCGGAAGCTCTTCAGAATGATCGTAGCAACAATCCCAAGCGGTACCAACAATATGAGAATTGTAAGGCTATTATAGAAAGGGAATTCAATGCCCTTGGTGAAAAGCCATTAGACTTGTCAGATCCAAATTCCTTTAATAGTGAATACATTAGGGATCAGATTGACCTGATGAGAAAGTTTCAAGAGACCAATCCGACAGAGGCTATCGGGAAGGCGAAAGAGCTAATCGAAAGTTATTGTAAGACGATACTAGAAGAAGAGAAGATAGCGGTAGATCCTAAATGGAACATGACAAAGCTAGTAGATGAACTCTTTAAGCACTTCAAGCTAATGCCTAGTGATATAGAGGACGATATCAAAGGAGCTAAATCTATAAAGCAGATTTTAGGTAGTCTAAAAGCTATAACTCAGGGATTGGCAGAGCTTAGAAACTTCTATGGAAGTGGTCATGGTAAAACTTCTTCATATAAAGGGTTACAACAAAGACACGCAAGATTAGCCGTTGGTAGTGCAATTGTTTTGATTCAGTTTATCTGCGACACCCACGAGCGAAACAAATTACACCCCTAAAGAACCTCTAGAAACTTATGGCCTGATCAGCTCCTTGAGAACTCATGGTCAGCCGAGAGCTGTTGAAAATTAGTTTTACCTTTGCGGTTGGGGGAAAGGATCTTTCTTTCCTCCACTACGAATCTAATAAGCCTATAACGAACCTATGAAAAGAATCCTATTTATGGCGCTACTGCTGACTTGCAGTGCTGCACTTTTTGCCTCTTGTGGAACAACGAAGGATTGGCACCTTAGTGAGCAGTGCTCGAAATTCCTAAATGAGCGCTACGCTAACGCACGCATCCTAGAGGTGGACTACAACGATGGCATGGTCGAGGTGGAGATACGGCACGATAAGAAGGATAAGGAGGTGCTCTTCACCAATTCCTGCGAGTGGATCTCCACGAGCTGGGATGTCGCTCGGAGAAATGTCCCCGCCGTCGTCATGAAGGCGCTCCAGAAGAAGTATCCCAATGCTCGCATTGACGATATTGACTTCGTAGAGATGCCTCGTGGCTCTTACTATCGCTTTGAGATAGAGCGTAGAGGTCAGCAAGATGAGTACGTCTACGTCACGCCTCAGGGGGTGATCACCGAGGTACGCGTCTATCACAAGTGATCCGCTAGCTAGCACACAACAATAACGCACAAGGCGGGCTAGACGACAGTGTCTAGTCCGCCTTGATGTGTCATATCCGCTACTCGCCACGCTCGGATATGTACTCGAAAGCGCCAAAATGGGTACACGTCGTCTCCGATATGTACCCGAAAAAGGCAAAACGGGTACATGTTTTCTTTGATAGGCCCTTGTTTAGCTCAGAAGATATATATAATAGGAGAGCGTGTAGTGAGATGATCTTTGCTCTTTTCGGGATATTAGCCATTCTCTCTAGTAGGCGAAGCGCTATATGTGTGCGCTTACTCGGGGTGGTGGGTTGTCTTCGAGGCTTGCTCGTGACCTTTGACAGCAGGAGAGGAAGAGCTCACGTGGAGCATGTAGTACCTTTGCGGCGAAGAAGGATACTAGCTCGGACACGATTGTCTGATATTTGTGGTGCTCTAGCTGGTGAGGAACGGATGGTGGAGTCGTGTCAGGCGAGGTCGAAGGTGTGCCACGAGCCGTGCCACAGGTCGACGGTGAGGAGCTTGCCGAGGAGGGCAGGTGTCTGCCCTAAGGCTAGCTGGAGCGTTTGGCTCGCCTGGATGCTGCCGATGACGCCAGCGGTGGCGCCGATGACGCCAGGCGGTACGGTCTCCTCTGCGCTGTGCGGCTCGCTGTACAGGTCACGGTAGCGCAGACTACTAGAGGGTGCGAAGATGGTACACTGTCCCCTCCATCCCTCGATGGCACCATGCACAAGCGGCTTGGCGGTGCTGCGGGTGTAGTCGTCTAGGAGGTAGCGTGTGGGGTAGTTGTCCGTAGCGTCGACGATGATCTGGTAGTCGGCCAGTAGGGTCGCCACATTGGTCTCATTGAGTCGCTCGGTGATCGCTTCGATCTGAAGGGTACTATTGAGTGCGGTGAGACGCTTTTGCGCCTGGATAGCTTTGGGCTGTGCGAGGTCGGACTCACAGTAGAGGATCTGACGCTGGAGGTTGGACGGGGAGACGACATCGCAGTCGATGATGGCGATGCGCCCGATGCCTGCTGCCGTAAGGTAGTAGAGTATAGGAGCACCCAAGCCCCCAGCGCCAACGACTGCCACGCTCGTCTGAGCGAGGAGTCGCTGACCCTCGGGACCTATCTCGGGGAGCTGTAGCTGACGTGCGTATCGTGCGCTGTCAGCGATGCCCGTGTTGCCAGTGCTGTTTTGGGGCGTGCGAGTTACATCCACTGGTCCCAGTCTTTCCAGATGACTTCGTATCCCTGAGCTTTGATAGCAGCGATCATCTCTTCGGGAGAGCGTGAGTCGTTGATAGAGAACTGCTCTAGCTCGGGATTGGGATTGACATAACCGCCTGGCTGTGTGCTACTTCCGGCGCTCATAGAGTTGGCACCGATGCGTACGGCCATATCTCTGAAGGCACTGCTCTCGCGTGTGGATAGCGAGATCTCGACCTCTGGGTCGAAGATGCGGTAAGCGCAGATGAGCTGTACCATCTGACGGTCGTTGATCGGATCTGCGGGCATGTAGGAGCCTACGTGCGGACGCAGGCGGGGTAGTGAGATAGAGTACTTGGTCTGCCAGTGGTGGCTCTCTAGATAGTCTAGGTGTAGTGCGGTAAAGAAAGCGTCCGTGCGCCAGTTGTCTAGTCCTAGGAGGGCACCGATACCGACCTTGCGAAAGCCAGCCTCGGCAGCTCTGTCGGGTGTCTCTAGGCGGAAGCGGTAGTTGGCCTTGAGCCCCTTGGGGTGAAAGCGTGGATAGCTCTCCTCGTTGTAGGTCTCCTGATAGACGCAGACGTAGTGTGCGCCCGCCTCGACAAGAACTTTGTAGTCCTCGACAGACATAGGCTGTACCTCGATGGATATTTGCGCGAACATGTGGCGGATGAGCTCGATGACCTGACGGTAGTACTCGACGCCTGCATGCTTGGGGGACTCGCCAGCCACGAGGAGGATATGGGTGAAGCCCATGTCGGCAATAGCTTTTGCCTCAGCCTGCACCTCCTCCATGGTGAGTACCTTGCGAACGATCTTGTTCTCCTGATTGAACCCACAGTAGACGCAGTGGTTGTGGCAATAGTTAGAGAGGTAGAGAGGCTCATACATGCGTATGGTCTTGCCAAAACGCTCGATGCTGAGTTGCTGCGCTTTGGTCGCCATAGCGTCTAGGTAAGCATCTCCCGCGGGGGAGATGAGAGCCTTGAAGTCGCGTAGGGTAGGCGTGGCTGTGGCGATGGCGTGCTCTACATCTTGAGCAGTAAAGGTGTCAAACTCAGCACACTCCTGCTCCCAATTGTACTGTTGCTTATAATCGTAGAATGTCATTAGTCAAAGAATCCTTGGAGTGGTGAAGTGGCGGTGGCGGTCATATCGGTGGCGGGCTGGTGCAGACCCATTTCGTAAGCTGAGCGACCAGCCTCGACAGCTTTTCTAAAGGCGGTGGCCATAGCTACAGGGTCGGCAGCGGTGGAGATAGCGGTATTGACGAGTACCGCATCGGCACCAAGCTCCATAGCCTCGGCTGCGTGTGAGGGGCGACCGATACCGGCGTCTACAACTACGGGGACGGTACTCTCGGCGATGATGATACGTAGCATGTCTCGCGTGGTGAGTCCCATATTGCTCCCGATTGGAGCGCCGAGGGGCATGACGCAAGGTGCACCGACCTCCTCGAGTCGCTTACAGAGTACAGGGTCTGCCTGTATGTATGGCATGACGATGAAGCCCTCCTTGACGAGCTGCTCGGTGGCGCGGAGTGTCTCCATAGCATCGGGAAGAAGGTACTTAGGGTCAGGGTGTACCTCTAGTTTGATCCAGTTGGTCTGTAGCGCCTCACGGGCTAGCTGTGCTGCATAGATCGCCTCGTCGGCAGTGCGTGCGCCAGAGGTATTAGGAAGGATGATGACATTGGGGCGTGTGATGCTCTCAATGAGTGTATCGTGGAGGCCTGCAGAGGTCTCTACTCGGCGAAGCGCGACGGTGATAAGCTCGCTGCCAGAGGCATCTAGTGCGTCTGACATTAGTTGATTGTTGGCAAATTTGCCAGTTCCGATGAAGAGGCGCGAGGTGAAGTCGTGATCTCCGATTTTCAATGACTTAGTCTGCATGTGTATAGTAGATTAGAATGTATGTTTATCTTGGATAGTTTGATGTGCCACACTGTAACTGCGATACGGTATGAGCCATATCGGTGGCGTGCTCGATGGCACCGCTCACAGCGATGCCGTCAATGTCTTCCTTGCTTAAGAGCGTCTCAGCATCTTCTGGCTGTATGCCTCCGATAGCTACGATCAGAGGAGTGGTGTAGCTGCGATCCGTCTCTTGAACTTGCTGAGCGATCTGCGAGATCCCCTCTAAGCCCAGGATAGGAGCGAGGAGAGCCTTGGTCTGTGTGTCTCGATAGGGACCCACACCGATGTAGTCAATGTTGGCTGCCAAGGCACGGGGTAGGTCGTCACGGCTATTGACCGTATAGCCGATGATGTACTTATTGCCTAGGGTGCGCCGCGCCTCTTGCGGAGGGCAGTCGCGCTTGCCGAGGTGGACCCCGTCAGCGTCTACAGCGATGGTGGCGATGATGTCGTCGTTGATGAGTAAGCAGGCGTTGTAGCGGTCGGTCAGCGTGCGCAGGCGCAAGCCCATCTCGATGCGCTCTTCGGTGGTCGCCTCCTTGAGTCGTAGCTGCACCCAGCGCCCGCCCGCCTCAAGGTATTGCGATACCTTATTATATAGTCTGTCGGGGTCTGACTCGTTGGTCACATACTGTAGGGCAAAGTGTGCGTACAGATGCTGCTTCTTCCGATCCTCTCTAAATATCTTGGGACAGAGTAGCTGTCGCCCAGGACGGTTTGGTTGCCCCGCAAAGATAGTGGTGAGGTAGTGACAAGCCCGCTGCACAGAGTTTACGAGGCTGTACTCCATAGCCCAGTAGCTGGCGATCGCTGCGGAGAGCATACAGCCAGTGCCGTGGATTGACTTGTCATAGCGATGCGTATAGAAGGGATAGATGCCGTCACGGGTGATCAGTTGGTTGACCACAAGATGTGGCGAAGTGGTATCGTGTCCACCCTTTAGGAGGATAGCCACGCCGTGCTCCTGAGCGATGCGCTGGAGCTCTGTGGGATCGTCTGTACCGAAGAGCGCCTGAGTCTCAGGCTTGTTGGGTGTGACGAGGCTCACCTCATGCAATAGGGTTGCGAGCTTGTCCTGCTCTTCTGTCCAAAGGTGGGGCTGCGTCTCCTCGGCGGCTGTGGGCTGGAGGATAGGGTCCCAAATGATTCGCTTGACGCCTAGCGCCTTCATCTGCGCAACGATCTGCACCGCCTGCTGCAAGTTCTGCCCCATACCGATCTTAGCCACGGTGACGGGGTGGTCGGTGAGAAGCGTTGTTAGTGATGTCTGAAGTTGGTCGGACGGTGTAGCGGTAGCGCAGACGAAGCGACGTAGGCTCTGTGCCGTGAGCGTAGAGATAACGCTGTAGCACTGCACGCTCAGATCATTTGCGATGCGGGTGTCTACACCGATACCAGCTCCCGATGTAGGATCGTGACCCGCAACGGTCAGGATGGCGGGCGTTTGGTACTGATCCAGACGCTCTTGTCGTCGTTCCTGCGGCTGCGACCAGATGTCTCCCAGTACCGCGACCCCAGCGTAGCCCGCCTTTGCGACGGTCTCTTGCCGCTCGGGGGTGATGCCCCCAAGAGCGTAGACGGGGTAAGGGAGCTTGAGCAATTCCTCCCGACAAGAGAGTAAGGCGGAGTTGCCCTGATAGCCCTCCTTGCTAATGCTATCAAAGAGCGGGCTGAGCAAGGCGTAGTCTGGTGTGAAAGGTAGCTCCTGTAGCTCTTGAAGCGAATGCGCACCGACCGCTATCGTCTGGTGAGGAGCGAGAGGAATATCCCTCCACTCCGCCACACGACGATAGGGTAGGTAGACGCCCGCCACGTCATACTCCGCCAGTAGCGCATAGTGATCACACAGCACGATATGCTGGTGATAGGCGGGCTCTAGACTGTCTAAGACCTTTCTAAAGTCTGTCTCAGAAGCTCCCGGTATGCGCAGGTGTACCTTACAGATACAGTTGCTCGCCACATCAATGATATCGCTAGCTAAGCCTTCGATATACTGACGTTCGGGCGGTGTGATGACGATCATGGGGCGACTGGACGGTTAATGATTACTTGTCATCCTCAATGCGCTTCTGCAGCTGACGACTAGCACGCATCGAGCAGAAGTGCTCGCCACACATCGAGCAGAAGTGTGCCTCCTTGTGCCCCTCAGCGGGTAGTGTCTCGTCGTGATACTGCAGTGCTGTCTCGCTGTCGAGTGCTAGGTGGAACTGATCCTTCCAGCGGAACTCATAGCGTGCCTTGCTCATAGCGTAGTCACGGTAGTAAGCGCCTGGGTGTCCCTTGGCGAGGTCGGCAGCGTGGGCTGCTAGCTTGAAGGTGACGACACCCTCCTTGACATCGTCCTTGTTGGGCAGACCTAGGTGCTCCTTGCGGGTCACGTAGCAGAGCATCGCTGTGCCACGCCACGCAATCATAGCACCACCTATGGCACTAGTTATGTGGTCATAGCCTGGGGCAATGTCGGTGACCAACGGCCCGAGCGTGTAGAAAGGAGCTTCGTTGCAAAGGTCTAGCTGCAAGTCCATATTCTCCTTGATGCGCTGCATAGGTACGTGACCAGGACCCTCGATGAGGACCTGCACGCAATGCTTGTCCGCAATGCGAGATAGTTCGCCCAGCGTACGTAGCTCGGCAAACTGCGCCTCATCGTTGGCGTCAGCGATAGAGCCAGGACGCAAGCCGTCACCGATACTGATACCTACGTCGTAGCGAGCGCAGATCTGACAGATCTCGTCAAAGTGCTCGTAGAGGAAGCTCTCCTGCTTGTGCGTCGTACACCAGTTCGCCATGATGGCACCGCCACGAGAGACGATACCGGTGAGGCGCTTCATCGTTAGCGGAACGAACTGCCAGCGTAAGCCGGCGTGGATGGTGAAGTAGTCGACACCCTGCTCCGCCTGCTCGATGAGCGTGTCTCGGTAGAGCTCCCAGGTGAGCTTGTCTGCCTGTCCCTTGACCTTTTCCAAAGCTTGGTATAGAGGCACGGTGCCTACAGGTACTGGCGAGTTGCGAATGATCCACTCTCTCGTCTCGTGGATATTGCGTCCTGTGGAGAGATCCATGATGGTGTCAGCACCCCAGCGGATAGCCCAGACCGCCTTCTCGACTTCCTCTTGGATAGAGGAGGTGATGGGCGAGTTGCCAATGTTGGCATTGATCTTGACGAGGAAGTTGCGTCCGATGATCATCGGCTCGCTCTCCGGGTGGTTGATGTTGTTGGGGAGGATAGCTCGTCCAGCAGCGATCTCGTCACGAACGAACTCAGGGGTGATGCGCTCAGGAATATTAGCTCCAAAGCTCTCGCCTGGATGCTGCGGGTACTGCTCTCGGATCTCGTCCATGAGCTGATTCTCACGGATAGCGACATACTCCATCTCGGGGGTGATGATCCCCTGACGAGCATAGTATAGCTGCGTGACAGGATGCTCCTCGGTGCCTATGAGCGGCTGATCATTGAGATGGGCAAAGCGCAGATGATCTAGCGAAGCGTCTTGTCTCCGCTTGCGACCATACTCCGAGCTCTGCTCTTTCAGTCTCGTCGTGTCGCCACGCTCCTCGATCCACTGCTGGCGTATCTTAGGTAGCCCTTGGTGCGGATCGACATGATAGTCGGGATCGGTGTAGGGTCCCGAGGTGTCGTAGACTACGACCGAGCCGTTGTTGTGTCGTACACCCTCCTCGTCGATGGTGTCAGAGAGTGTGATGCGACGCATCGGCACGCGAATGTCGGGGCGAGAGCCAGTGACATATATCTTAGTAGAGCCAGGGAGTGGACCCTGAGAGATGTTTAGATTGTCCGTTTGATCTTTTTGCTTCATAGAGTAAAGAGATTAAGTGTGATTGATAAAGGTTCGTAAGAGTCAGTAGGATGCATTAACCACCCATCGCTGCGGTAATGATCGTGACGGCATCACCCTCACAGAGCTGGTGCGTAGCCCAAGCATCACGTGGTATGACACGATGATTGACCGCTAGTGCCGTGTGGTCGAGCGTAGCGACGACAGGCGATATCGCCTCTAGAAGCGAGATACCTGCAGGCAGGTCGTGTGGAGTCTTATTGATCGTTACTTGCATAAGCCATATAAAAAGAAAAAGAGCCTACATACCTTCATCAGTCTAGTATGTAAAACTCTTAGTGTGTACTGCCAAGTCCAAGAGGCTTGACAAGTAGGGTGTCCCAGTATGAGAGTCTGCACGATCAGCGTGTAGTCGTTCTCTTTGCCTACGCCAGTATTATCTGGATCAGGTCGAGGGTCTCATCTCAGCCACCATGCAGTCGCACCGTGGCACCCCTAAGAGTCACCTGCAAAGGTAATGAAAAATATCAGAGTAGCCAACCCTCCTGCAACTCCTCGATCGGGAGGAAGGTGTTACACGCCGAGTGGTTGTTGGTCTTCTCTTGCAACAACGCCCTCCCCACGCTAACTCTTATCTAGGAGTCTCTATAGAGCGCGGACGTCGTTCGTGCTCTTCGTATCGTGCTGATTTCGTTATATATGCGAGTTCCAAAAGTCGTTCCCCTTTTGGAACTAAAAAGTTCCAAGGGAGGAACTCTTTAGTTCCAGCGGAGGAATTTTTTAGTTCCAAGGGAGGAACTTTTTGATTCCTAGGTAGGAAAACTCTCCTCCTGACGAAGAGAGCATGAAAAAGTCACGCCCAGGAGTGCGGTCGCTCCTAGGCGTGACTAAGACAAAGTAAACTAGATGCGGGTTGCTACTCCGTGCGGGTTACTCCTGCATCAGTGCCTCTATATCGACCTCTGGCTTGGCGCTGGTACGCTGCCTAGCGTGGAAGGCTTTGTAGAGAGCTGGCACGACAATCAGCGTCAGCAACGTGGAGAGCGCCATACCGCCGATGATGACCCACGCCATACCGGTGCGTAGCTCAGCACCCGAGCCGCGTGAGAGCGCTACGGGGAGCATACCGATGATGGTCGACAGTGCCGTCATGAGGATCGGTCGTGTACGAAGCTTGACCGCCTGAATGAGCGCTTCGTCTACGGGCAAGCCCTCGCCACGAGCTTCGTTGGCAAAGTCCACCAGTAGGATCGCATTCTTAGCAACGAGACCGATCAGCATCACCATGCCGAGCATAGCGTAGATGCTCATGGCGGTATTGCTCATAGCTAAGGCGAGAAGAGCCCCCACGATAGATAGCGGGATAGCGATCATGACGACGAGCGGGTCTGTCCAGTTGTTGTACAGCAAGACGAGAGCTAGGTAGATAAAGAGTAGAGAGAGCAGGATGGCAGTGGTGAGGACGCTCATCGAGTCTGACATTTTCTTCATATCTCCAGCGGTCTGTATCTGTACGCCTTGGGGCATCTGCTCCTCGCTGAGCTGGCTCATAAACTGCTTGGCGATAGCGCCTGCTGGCACGCCGTAGGCTTGTGCGCGCAGGGTCACCGAGCTGTTGCGGTTGAAGCGCTCCAAGCGACTAGGCCCGATGCCGAGCGTGACATCGGCAAACTGCGACAACTGTATCAGGTCGCCTTGTGGATTGGCAACGGTGAGACTTGCCACATCTTCGATAGAGCGACGAGAGGCCTTGTCGGCACGTATATTTATCGCATACTCGTAGTCTCCCTGCGTGTAGCGGAGCTGGTCATTGCCCTGGAAGAGGGTCTGCATCATACCCCCCACGTTGTCTAGCGTTAGCCCCAGATTGGACATCTTGTCGCGATCCACCCGCACGAGAATCTCGGGGGTAGCGTTTTCGACCGAAAGGGTAGGCTGTATGACTCCAGGCACGGAGCTCAGGAGCGCCAGAGCCTTGTCCGCATAGCGAGCCACGGAGTCCTTGTCCGCACCTGAGATGATGTACTCGACAGCCGCCTTGGAGACGGTACCAGTCATGCTCACACTATAGACATTGACACGCGCATCGACGAGGTAGTCGGTCAGAGGCTTGCGGATACGAGCCACGTAGGCTTCAGTACCTTCGGGTGTCTTCCGGAGCTTGACATCTAGCTCAGCAAGGTAGGGGGAGCCTTTGTTGCTCTGGCTGTTGTCACTTGTTAGTCCGACCATGGTCACCACCTTCTCCACCTCGGGGCGCTGCATGAGCCAGTTCTCAGCTTTGCGCACGAGCTGGTTAGACTCAGCCATAGAGATGTCCTTAGGCATTTCGAGCTGTATGATACACTCCTGGCGGTCCATGTAGGGCTGGAACTCAAAGTTGATAAAGCCCAAGGGGAAGAGCATCAGCACCGCAGCCATCAGCACGACAACGATGCCTGCTAAAGCCCAGCGATGGCTTAGACCCCAGCGTGTGAGTGACGAAATACCATTGGCAAAGCGACTGATGCCCCGCTCGAAGCCCGTGAGCATACGACCCAGCGGACGATCGTCACGTAGCGGCTGTATGTTGCCCAGCCTAGAGGTGAGCAGAGGCACCAAGGTGAGGGCAGCGAGCAGGCTGAAGAGGATGGAGATGACGATGACTCCGCAGAACTGACGCAAGATGTCCGAGACCAGCGAATTGGTAAAGATGATCGGTAGGAAGACCACCACGAGGACGAGGGTCACAGAGACGACGGTGAGACCGATCTCGTTGAGCGCGTCCCAAGTGGCTCGGACACGGTTCTTGCCCATCTCCATATGGCGGTAGACATTCTCGATGACCACGATAGCATCATCGACGAGGACGCCGATGACTAGCGAGAGGGCTAGGAGCGACATCATATTGAGCGTGAAGCCGAAGATGCGCATCCCGATGAAGGAAGAGATGAGTGAGACCGGCACGACGACCATCACGATGAGCGCATTGCGCACGTTGTGCAGGAAGAGTAGTATCACGAGCGATACGAGTAGGATCGCTAGGAGGAGGTCGGTCAGCACGGAGCTGATGGCATTGCGTGTGAAGGTTGTTGTATCTTGCGCTACCTCCACTTTGAGCCCCTCAGAGGCGTACTGCTCCTCAAGGTTTTGGATCTGCTTACCGACAGCTTCGCTCACCTGGAGTGCATTGGCATCGGACTGCTTGAGTATGTTGAGCAGGATCGCCTCCTGACCATTGACACGTCCCATCTTGACGGGATCTTTGACTCCGTCTACCACCTCAGCGACATCCTCTAGACGTATAGGTGTCCCAGAGACGTTGCGCAGGATGAGTCGGCGTAGCTCCTCGATAGAGGTGATCTTGCCCGAGAGACGTACGGCCATCTGCGTCAGGTCGCTCTGCAGGTAACCCGTCGGGAAGTCGAGGTTGGACGCTCTGATGGCTCCCTGCACCATCATCGGTGTGATGCCGAAGTCCTGCATGCGCCCCTTGTCTAGGTTGATCTGTATCTCACGCTCTACGCCGCCGACGAGGTCTACATTGGCGATACCCTTGATGTGCGATAGCTCGGGGACGATACGCTTGTCGACAAGGTCATAAAGCTCTGTGGAGCCGATGTCGGCTCTGGCGGAGAGTATCAGGATAGGCTTCTCGTCTACCGACACCTTAGAGATACGAGGAGCAAAAACTTCACGAGGTAGCTCGGCACGCTTGGCGGCGAGACGGTTTTGCGCCTCGGTCATAGCCTTGTCTATGTCGGTGCCAAAGTCAAAGGAGACCATAATCATCGACATACCCTCGAAAGAGTAGGACTGCATCTGGTCGATACCCTCCATGCTGGAGAGCACCTCCTCGGCCTTTTGCGTTAGCGAGTTCTCCACCTCGCTAGGCGAAGCGCCTGGGTAGATGATCTGTACGTTGAGCAGAGGCGGTGTAAACTTAGGCATCAGCTCTGCACTCAAGCTCTTGAAGCTCAAGTACCCCAGCACGGTCAGCAGTATGAAGAGTACTGTGACGTAGATGGGTCGTTGGATAGATAACTTTACGATTCTCATGCTGTCGTCCGCTAAGTCACTCGTTGATAGTCTTGACGGGAAGTCCGTCCGATACATTGATGAGTCCGGCTACGATGACGCTGTCGCCAGCTTGTAGTCCGCTCAGCACCTCGATGCGGTCACCGATGAGAGAGCCAGCGGTGATCGCTTTTTGTTTAGCCTCGCCCTGCTCTACGACATAAACGTGTGCATCCTTGACGCTGCCGACGATAGCGCGGCGGGGTATCAAGATGCCGTGTGTCTCCTGCTGACTGCCGAAGGATACGGAGACATACATACCAGGGCGAAGCCCTTCGGCGCTTTGCTTGTCTAGCGTCACATCCACGGGGAAGGCGAGCGCATGGTTTGCCTTGTCACCTACCATTGAAATCTTACCCGTGATCGTCTGACCTGGATAAAGCTCACTCTCCACGGTGACCGTCTGCCCCTTGGTAAGCTGCAAACGCTGGCGCTCGGTTACGAAGCAGCTAGCCTTGAGCTGGGAGTCATCGACGATGTCAAAGAGCTTCGTGCCTGGGTTGACATAGCTACCGACCTCTACGTAGCGCTTGTAGATCTGTCCTGAGATAGGCGCCTTGATAGAGGCATCAGTAAGGCGACTGCGGCTAGATATATATCGCCCCTGGGCTGCAACCATCTGTGTGTGCATCGTCGAGAGCTGCTGGTCGGTCACACCACCCTGATCGTGCGCTTGCTGGAAGCGCTCGTAGTCCTTTTTAGCCGCTTCGTAAGCCACACGACTAGCCTCGGCATCGGCTCGAAGTGTCTCGGCATCGAGCTGTATGAGGAGCTTGCCCTTGGATACATGGTCGCCCTCGTCGGCATAGAGCGAGACGATGCGTCCGCCGAGGCTAGAGACGAAGGATAGATCTTGTACACCCTCCACGAGCCCATTGGCAGTGAAGTCTGCGGTATAGTCGCTCTCGCTGACTACCTCTGTGCGTACAGCCACGGCCGACTCCTCAGCGAGGAGGGCTTGTGTCTTGGCGGTGGTGGATTTCTTGTTCAGTACTAGGACTAGTACGATGAGTCCGATAGCTAGTACGATGGTTATCGGTAGATAGACTTTTCGTTTCATAACTAGATAAGTGTGATGCTATTGAGTTGTTCTGTTATTCCATAAGGTCTCTGATCTCTCCTTTGCTCTTCTTGAGATCTATGTAGGCTTTGATATAGTCTCCGAGGGCGCTGGCGTAAGACATCTGCGCCTGTACGAGCGACTGACTCGCATTGAGCACATCTGAGAGCGAAGCTACACCGAGGGTGAAGTTTTGCTGTGCTAGGTCGAAGACCTGTGCTGCGAGGGCTTGGTTTTCCTTTTGCAGTGAGATCGTCCGCTGTGTGTCTTGTAGCTTGAGCGAAGCGTTGAGATGTGCCATGCGGAGCGACTGGTCGAGAGAGCGCAGATCCTCCTGCGCTTTAAGGAGATCCATATGACTCTCGCGCACCTTGGAGAGACGAGATAGACCGCTAAAGATAGGCACCCGCAGGCTCAGCCCCAGCATCGCTGTCGGGTAACTGTACTGTGTATTGCCACCGCCAAAGAGCTTGTCGCTCATGTAGTTGTACTGAGCATTGAAGGCGAGAGATAGGGTAGGGATGTAGTCATATCGCTTAGAGCGCTCCTGTAGCTGCGCCATCTTCTCACGCTCTTGTAGTTGCTGGTAGGCGATATGCTGCGCGGGGTCAAAGGTTGCTGCGCCACTCTCGGCGATCTCCTGCTGAGCTAGTAGATCTAGGTCTAGCGGAGCTATCACGATCGGCTCTGTGACCTCTAGTCCCATCTGTAGCTTGAGGAGGTTCTTCTGCACCTCCAGACCACTCTCGATGGCAGCTTGCTGTGTCTTGAGGTTGGTCAGGTTGACCTTGAGACGATCCACGTCTACCTTCTTGATCAGACCACTGGAGTAGCTAGCCTCCATCGTGCGGAGCATCTTGTCCACGAGCTCTACACTATGCTCCATCTGCTCGGCCGCATACTGTGTGACCTGAGCTCCATAATATAGTGTCGCTGTCTGTGCGATCACATCCTCCTCGGTCGAGGTCGCAGCTAGTGTCGCCATACGCTCAGAGACCTTGGCAATGTCGAGCGTGTTAAAGAGCGACATGTTCAGTATCTGCTGATTGACAGCAACTCCAGCGTTGGCACTGTACTGCGTGCCCATCTCGATGGTCATATACTGAGAAGCGTTGGGGTCGCGCATTTTCTCGGGGAGCATATTGTTCATAAAGTTCGGCATGATGAACTTAGCCTTCTTTACGTTGTCATTTAGCGCAGCTGACCCACTGATCTGAGGCATTAAAGCTCCGATTACCTCTTTGCGAGCTTGCTTAGCTTTTTCCTGATCATAGGACGACTTCTTGACATTACTGTTGTGCTGCACAGCATAGTTGAGGCATTGCTGTAGCGAGTAGCTCTCCTGAGCATAGCCTGAGGATACAAGCAGGAGCAGGCTGATGAGGAGCAGCCCGGTGCGACGATTAGATCTTATCATGATTGTGGTGTATAAACTAATTTCCTTGTGTCGAGACGATAGCTCGTAAGTGATACTGCAGTATGGAGGCAAAGTAGCTCCCCGAGGGCAACGGCTTGCTGCGAATCACCGCCTGTATGTAAAAGCCAAATATCGAGTAAGACATATACTCACACACGAAGGGGATGTCTAGATCGGCTCTATAGAGACCCGCCTGGACGCCACGCTGCAGATTGGCTGTCATCTTCTCGCTGAAGTAATGAGACCCCATGACATGCTCCAGCATCGCCTGGTCGGGATTGCTACGCATCAGGTCGGAGAAGAAGACGGGGTTGAGCGTTACGAAGAGCTCGTCTAGCTGTGCGAAGCATCTCGTCAAGCTCTCTATGGCGCTCACCTCCTCGTCATCGAGTATCGAGAGTACACGCTGGAAGTCTCCTGCGATAGCGTGCACGCACTCCTTGAGTAGCTCCTCCTTGGAGCTGAAGTTATTGTAGAGGGTCTTCTTTGTGATCCCCATCTTGGTAGCCATCTCATCGAGCGATAGCCTGAAGCCCTCTTGCTTGAGTATGCTGATCGCCTTAGCTACATACTTATCCTTGCGACTATTTGTATTCATACTGGCCATATTTAATGTGCTTGCGTCTATAACTAGCACTGTTTCGTCTTATATTACGACGCAAAGGTACACTTTTTCTATTACAAAAGTGTAATACGTGTAGTTTATTCCAAGATATTTGCTGAAAAAGAGGAAAGACAGTCGGACAAGATCGTCCTTTCAAGTGACGAAAAGCTAGTATTAAAGCGCATCTAGGAAGAAAAAAGGAATTTCCACGGAGGAATTCGAAAATCCTCACGTGGAAAAAGAAAAATCCCCACGTGGAGGCGAAATAAAACTTCGGAGGAATCAAATGAAACTTCGGAGGAAATGATTCGCGCCCACGTGGAAAATAAAAAATAGCCACGTGGAGAATTGAGATTTTCCACGTGGCTATTTCTATTAGAGGTGTACTGGTGATAGAGTAACCCGCTTTGCGCGGTTCTCCTTAGCTACTCTGTCAAGAGGGCTCTCTGCTAGTCACCGATTATTGTCAAGGGGACTTGCCCCTGTCTAGATATTAAGTCGCAACTACTTGTGATCACTCACGAGTCATAAGCTTGTAGGTGATGCCGTTTAGTAGCAGTATGTAGCATTTGCTCGGCTCAAGTGTGAGCTGGCTCATAGCAGGGTAATCACCGTGAGCCACCATCGTACCATCTACTGTGTAGAGTGTCAGAGAACTATGACCTGTAAGGGTCAACTTGACTCCATCAATTGTGTAGGCAGGCGTTGTGACGACATCTTGCAGTGATGTGATTTGGCTTACCTTGACATTGTCTACCTGATAGGTTGTGGTTCGCTTGCTTTGAGAGCTATCATCGCCTTTGTACTCGAAGAGGATGAAGCTATTGCTGATGCCCTTAGGCAAGACGATAGTCTCTGTGGTAAAGTTGTCAGCATATCCCTGCTCAGGCTCCGTGGCGGTGAATGTCTTAAGCTCCTTAGTCAATTGTCCCTGAGCATCGTAGAGGCAGACTTTGAGGGTTGCACCATTGCAGAATCCGCTCTTGAGGTCAAACTGCAGCTTGTACTCCTTGGCAGCGTCTATCGCTACAAGAGGCGTAATAAGTCCTACGGTCAGTTGCTCTCCACTCTTAAATGCTGAGAACTGGGCATACTGATTACTGTTGTACTCCTTGATAATCCATTGGCGAGTACCGACTAGTGCCTGTGAACTCCACCCCTCGGGTAAGGAGCCCGACTCAAAGTCCTCATTGAGAGAGATAGGTGTTGCCGTTGTGTCAAAGTGGTAGGAGGCTGGGGTCGGATCATCGTCATCATCGCCCTCGTTGCCCTCTACGGTAGCTAGTACAGGAATCGCGAGAGATGCCTCGCCACTCTTCACTAGGATCTTGGTCGTAAACGATCCCGACTTCTTAGCATCAAAGGCGATTGTTATATCTCCACCCTCCTTGGGTAGGGTCGTGGGGCTGATGGTAAAGCCTTCATCACCCTCTAGCGATATAGTCATATCCTCGCTTAAGTCCTCTCCAGTGAGTGAGATCTGATACTCATCTCTCTCTCCAACGAGAAACTCTCCAAAGTCCACACGAGACTCACTCGCCTTGATGCTACCCGATGAGGGCTGGTCGCTCTCAGCATACACCTTGACATTGTCTAGTCGATAAGCGGTCGTGCGTTTTAGGCTTTTGTCGTCACTGTCCAGCCCCCTGTACAAGAAGGTGATAAAGCTATCATCACAGCCTGAGGGTAACAAGATCTCCATTGGAGTGAAGTCATCCCTCCACAGTACATTGTCGGTGTGGGAGAGTGTCGTGAGCTCCTTGACAACCTTGCCCGCCTTGTCTAAAAGTAGGACAGATAGCTCAGCTCCATTGGCAAAGCCCCAGTTGTAGTCGAAGGATAGCGTGTAGCTCTTTGTCGGATCCATATCGATCAGAGGTGTCGTTACGGCCGTCTCGACCTCTACACCTAGACCAAAGGGATTGATCTGTAGGAACATATTATTGTTGTAATCTCGAACCTCCCACGCTACACGACCTTTGAGAGGAATCTGACTCCACCCCTTGGGTAGATTGTAGCCAGAGTCGTCCCATCCGTATGGCTCAAAGTCCTCATCGAGAGCTTGCGGGGTCATAGTGACGTTCACATTGTAGGGATTAGAGGGGTCCAAACCGCGTCCGTAGAGCATAATCCCCTCATAAAGATCTCCAGCCGTTGCGGAGAGAGAGGCTGAGTGACTGCCGCCCTCTGTGGGATGATAAGTGATGACCAGCTCACCACCCTCCTTAGGTAGGGTGGTGGTGCTCAGGGTAAATACTTTGCTGCTGTCAGTGAGTGAGAGCTGTATGTCCTCAGGGAGGTTGCGTCCGAGGAAGGTGATGGTGTAGGTGTGATCCTCATTGATCGCACGACTATAGAAATCGTAGCTACTTACGGAGGCGGTGAGCTCTTGCTCAGCGTTGGCAGGCTCTATGACGATGTCATCGATCTCGTAGGTCGTGGTCATGATAGGTCCTTGCGTGTTGTCGTCATTGCCGATGTACTCAAAGCATATATAGCCTGGCTTTGTCGTGTCAGGTAGGTAGAGTGTGTGCTCATCCCAAAAGGGAGCCCAGTCTGGATGACTTTCTTTGATGAACTCCTCGAGGACTTGTACCACATTGCCATTGCGATCGAGTAGTTTCGTCACGAGCTTTGCTCCATTGGCATAGCCTGTATGACTCCAGAAGTTTAGCTGATAGCCCCGCCCCTCATTCGCAGGGAACTCAATCAGAGGGGATACGAAAGCTGTGGTACACTTGCTCCCCGATTGGTAAGCTGTCATACGTAGAGCCGTATTCTCGTCAAAGGTCTTAAGGACCCACTGGCGTGATCCCTCTAGAGATACATTGAGCCAGTCAGTAGGGAGTTGCCCATCTTCGAAGTCTAGGTCTATCGTCGTGCAGGCGATAGGGGTGGCTGTCGGATCTACTCCGTAGGGATTGCTCTGAGCGTGTGAGGAGCTCAGTAGTCCTAGGAGTAGTAAGGTGAAGAGGTAAAGTCTTTGTCTCATAGTAAAGTGAAAATGTTTATGATGATCAGGCTTGATGATGCGCAGTCTCTAGCTAGAGCGCACCACAAGGTACTGCCCACTAGAGCAGTTGCGGAGACAAAGGTATGCTGATGATGTGAAGGGTATGTTACTATGGGTGCAATCTAGTACTAAGGATCCCTCCATGTCGTAGAGTTATGGAGTCTCTATTGATAGCTTTTCGTACATTTGGTACAGCAAAACATTATCAACTAGTTTCTTATGGAAGTAAATACTCCTCCCTACGAAAATCGAAATGAGGAGCAACAGGACAAGCCTGTTACAAATGTCTACGTCCAGAACGTGGTGCCGACTCCGCGCAAGAACTCTCTAGGGACGACGGGCTTCGCCTTGTCGTTGGTCGCCCTAGTCGTAGGTTGGTTCCCCGTCGTAGGTTGGATTGTATGGGTCTTAGGAGCCATCTTCTCTACTATTGGCATCTTTCGTAAGCCACGAGGTCTAGCCATTGCAGGGGCCTGTATCTCTTTCTTTTGGCTAATAATCTTCGTCCTAATCTTCGGCGTCTTTATGACGGTGGTTGTGGCCGATGGCTACGCTCATCCCTAGAGAAGCGAGATGCCAGAGAGCTGGTTGTGGAGCTGTCGCAAGACGAGGAGCGACTCGGGTCCCATATTGAAGAGCAGGTCGAAGATACTGAGATTGGCAACGAAGCCGAGCGAACCCACGAAGACTTGATAGTACGGAACGGAGGCGATAGCCTCTTCGGTCGCTGTGCTGGCGGTGGCGATGGGTGGCAGGAGCTGTGAACATACACCAACTGAGGTGCCGACATACTGCTCTGTCTCTCGCCATTGGTAGGGAAGGTGGATGAGTTGGCAGATGCGCATGATGAGCCGCTTGTTGTGCTGATAGAGCGATGTGGCTCGGCGCTCTTTGTCGAGGTAGAGTGGTGCTAGGTCGGGAGCGTAGTACTCGTAGTAAGGTGATGCGCCGTAGCAGGTCTCTATAGTGTACCAGTGCTTGTGCCGCCAGTTGTCATGCTCAGCGATCTGCACGGACTGGATAGGGCACTGCTGTGAGGAGCCCGCTAGGACGGGGATAGAGAGCTTCATCACCCCTTCGGCACCTACGATGGCGCAGCGATTGCGGTAGGTCTGCTTCTGATAATACTCGTGTGCCTCTATACGCGTGGAGCTGTCCAGTAGATAGCTCATATAGGCGACTGAGGGAGCGTATGCCGTGGGGAGTACTACCATATTACGGTCGCTGTGATCTCTGAGCGGTGGATCGGTCCGAGGAGGCGCGAGTCTATCGTCTCTGTCGTGAGCGGGGGCTTGGCTAGGAGCCAGTACTCATCGGCTGCCAAGACCACTTCGTAAGTGCTTTGCTGTAAAGGCTGGGGGAGTGGCATGATAAAGGTTTGCCGGCCACGCTTGCCCAGGACCAGGAGCTTGCCCTCGGTAAAGCGCAGGGTGTCGCTTGGCTCGCCCACAACTCGTAGCATGAGCTTACTCCCAGCTAAACTGTCGGCTGTTAGCGTGAGGAGCACATTGTCGCCTCGATGTGGCTGTGCGATGCGGCTCATCAGGTGGTAGTTGCTCCCGCTAGGTGTGGGCTGGCGATAGACAAAGAAGAAGAGCCGCCCGACGATGATGAGTCCTACCATGATCGTCGGAAGTACCCAGCGTAGCCAGGTGGCTCGTCTCCTCGTCGCTATGTCAGAGTGGCTGACCATGTATCGTGTGCATCATACGTCTCCAGCGTATCTTGCCGTTCCAGAGACCTAGATCCTTGTCTAGCGAGAGCCAGAGGAGAGCGGGACGCCCTACGATATGATCCTCAGGAACGAAGCCCCAGTAGCGACTATCGGCCGAGTTGTGGCGATTGTCACCCATCATATAGTAGTAGTCCATCCCAAAGGTGTAGTGCGTAGCGGGCTGTCCGTCGATGAGGATGGTGCCGTCGGGACGCTGCTCGAGAGCGTGCCCCTCGTAGTTGTGTATGCATCGGCTGTAGAGTGCTAAGGCGTCGGGCGTGAGCTCGATGGTAAGCCCCTTGCGTGGTATCTGTAGCGGTCCGTAGTTGTCACGAGTCCAGCCGAGGTCATAACCTACGGGGTAGAGATTGGTATTGGGATCTTGCGACACAACGATCTTAGCGACACGGCTATCACTGGCTAGTTGCTGGCGCATCGTTTCCGTGAGAGGAAGCAAGTAGAGTGCCTGTACGTCGCTCAGATCAACGCCTGTCAAGCCCATCTCCTCTAGATCGGCCGTCGTGAGCCGTGATGCAGAGACTATATGCTGGTCATCGAGACTAATGCCTAGATGCTTGAGCTCCTCAGCGGAGAATCGTCCTCCACGGGTGCAGACCCAGTAGTTGAGCTGCATATGCTCGGGGCGCTCCTGTAGCTTGCCATCGATATAGATATCGTTGTTGCGTATCTCGATGAGGTCGCCGGGGAGTCCCACACAGCGCTTCACATAGTGGTCACGACGATCCACGGGACGGTAGACAATCTTGCCAAAGACCTCGGGCTGAGCCTCTAGGGCAGCCCGTCCGCCATACATCTCCTTGAGGTAGTAGTAGTCGGGATTGGTTACCTTGGTCGTGACGGTGTCGCCCGTGGGGAAGTTGAAGACGACAAGGTCGCCACGCTGTACCTTTCGGATGCCTTTGAGACGCTTGTAGGAGAGCTGTGGCTTGCTGAGATAAGACTCACGGCCGAGAAAGCGGTTTTGCGTTAATGGCACCTGCAGCGGAGTCATCGGCATACGGGGACCGTAGGTCACTTTGTCCACAAAGAGGTAATCACCCACGAGGAGCGTCTTCTCTAGTGAAGAGGTGGGGATGGCGAAGTTCTGAATGAAGAAGATGCTGAGTAGATGCACGCCGATGACTGCCCAGAGGAGGTCTGCCAATAGCGATACGAAGCCTCGCAGCGTCTTGTTCTTGATGTTGCGATACCAAGACCAATTGATGAGCTTGGTAAAGTAATAGTCCACGATAAAGGGGAGGAAGATCAGCCAAAAGGGACCGGCCCAGAGGATACAAAAGAGGAGATAGAGGATCGGTACGATGATCGCTACAATCTTCTGAAATAGGGACTTATCTTGCCAGTGAAGCTTCATTTTCATAGCGTGAAGGGTGTGTGGGTACAGCTATTTGTGTAGGATGAGGTCACGCATAGACCAAACGCCTACGGGGTGCTGCAGGAGATACTCCGCAGCGAGGGTGGCTCCTAGCGCAAAGCCCCGACGGCTATAAGCCTCGTGGCGTAGCGTTATCTCGTCGATGTCAGAGTGATAGATGACGGTGTGGATGCCTGGGACCTCGCCTTCACGGATTGCCTCTATGCCGAGAGAACCGTCATGAGTCTCTACTCCTAGATGCCAGTCGTGTAGTGAGGGGGTCTGCTTGATCAGCCCCTCGGCAAGTGTGATCGCAGTGCCACTAGGCGCATCAAGCTTGTGTATGTGATGCGTCTCCTGAATGCGTGGCGTGTACTCGGGATAGGGAGCCATGAGCTGTGCGAGTTGCTCATTGAGGATCATCATCAGATTCATCCCGAGACTAAAGTTGGACGCAGCAAAGAGTCCCCCACGGCCAGAGCTTTGCACCTCAGCCTTTAGCGCCTCTAGTTGCTCCTTCCAGCCTGTACTGCCCGTGACCACGGGTAGTCCCGCCTTTAGGGCAGCTTGGCAAAGCTGGTAGCCACTCTCAGGGGTGGAAAACTCAATGGCGACATCGGCCTCTCGCAGAGAGCCATCCTCCAGTAAGGCCGCATCAGTCTTATCTATACGAGCGACCACCTCATGTCCGCGCTGGGTAGCGACCTCTTCGATCATGTGCCCCATGCGTCCGTATCCGAGTATAGCGATTTTCATAGTAGGTAAGTATTACAGCGAGTGTGCGTGGCTCACAACACACGGGATGTGTGAGTTACTTCTTAGTCTCCTTAGCCTTAGCCTTGTAGGCAGCGTTGAGGAAGTCTAGGACTTCTTGGGTAATGTCAAAGCTTTCGCCAGCGTACATAACCCCTTCTAGACCTGCGGAGGTAAGGATCAGGTCATACTTCTTATCTGCGTTAAAGGCTTTGAGCTGAGCGACCACTTCATCGTGTAGAGCCTTCTGAGCATCTGCTTGTACTTTCATCGCCTCCTCGGCATAACGCTGCTCCAACTGAGCACCTTCTTGCTGCATAGCCGTGATGCGCTTCTCCTCAGCATCAACTTGAGCCTGGGAGGTGAAGAGACCCTTCTGAGCCTTTTCCATATAGCTTGCGTAGGCCTCTTGAGCCTTCTGAGCCTTGTTGGCAAGAGTCTGCTGATTGCGCTTGAGTTGAGCCTCTATCTGCTTGTTTGCTTGGGTATAGTATTCGTAGTTCTTGTAAAGCGAGTCGAGAGATACTACACCTATCTTAAGCGTGTGATCACTAGTAGGAGTGGTCTCTGTGAGCGGCTCTGAGGTAGCGGGCTGCCCATCGGACTGCTTCTTCTGGCAGCTACCGAATAGAAGAGACGCAACGAGTAGGGAGAGTAGGAGGATTGATTTCTGATTCATATAAGCTATAGTGTTGATTGACGAGAGTGATAGAAGAGAGGACTATTGCGGATCATCGGCCATACGGTCGGCTAAGTTTTGCCTTGTGGCTAGCTCTGCCATCTGCTTGTTGGCACATCCTATACCTCTCTTCTTAAGAGCTTTACTGTCCTCAATGTGTGAACTTTGGGGGTTCTTGTCGCCCTTGACGATCAGTCGCAAGGCGAGTAAAACTACGGCGAGTCCGATGAGGATAATGGATATGATGATGAGTTTCATAGTTTTTCTTAGTATATTTGCAGAGGGAGAGTAGCACGGTGCTACAGCTCTCAGGTAGACAAAGGTATACCTTTTGTCGGACTTACGCACGCATTTGATAAAACAAACTGAGGCCGTGTGGTAGTTAACCAGCTAATATTCTAACTTTTCAAAGCAATAAACGATGCAAATAACAGATCTAACTAACATGCCCATCTGGCAGCACTTCTACGAAATCACCAAGATCCCTCGCCCCTCAAAGCATGAGGAGCAGATACTGGCTTTCCTCAAGAAGTTTGCCGAGGAGCATAACCTAGACTATGCGCAGGATAAGACAGGCAATATCGTCATCCGCAAGGGTGCTACGCCTGGTATGGAGGATCGCGAGACCATCATCCTCCAGGGACATATAGATATGGTCTGCGAGAAGAATAGTGACGTAGAGCATGACTTCTACAAGGATCCTATCAAGACCAAGATCACCGACGGATGGATTCACGCTGAGGGTACGACCCTAGGCGCTGATAATGGTATTGGTGTCGCTGCAGGGCTCGCTGTCCTGACCGATCCCACCGTAGAGCATGGACCAGTCGAGTGCCTCTTTACAGTAGATGAGGAGACAGGTCTGACCGGTGCCATGGGTATCGAGCCAGGCTTCGTCCAGGGGCGCATCCTCATCAACCTCGATAGTGAGGATGAGGGCGAGATGTTCATCGGCTGCGCTGGTGGTATGGGCACGATGGCTTTCTTTGACTACACCACAGAGGCTACGCCTGCTGGGCAGATAGCTCTCGAGGTGAAGGTAAGCGGTCTCAAGGGCGGACACAGCGGTGGCGATATCCATGTCGGTCTAGGCAACGCCAATAAGCTCCTCGTGCGCTACCTATATAAGGTACTCAAGGAGGTGCCTGAGATGCGCCTCGCTACGATCGATGGCGGTAATCTACACAACGCTATCGCTCGTGAGGCTAAGGCTGTCATCACCATCCCTGCTAATCGCAAGGAGGATCTAGCTATCTGGGCAAACGAGATGGACGCTGAGTTCCGCAATGAGCTCAAGAAGGTTGATCCTAATGTCAACCTCCGTGTGGAGACGACCACAACGCCTAAGGAGGTCGTCGATGCTAAGACGGCTGACACGGTCATCCGCACGCTCTACGCTTGCCCTCATGGTGTGATGGGTATGAGCCACTCGCTAGAGGGACTCGTAGAGACCTCTACCAATCTAGCCAGTGTCAAGATGCAGGAGGGCAATGTGATCAGCATTGAGACGAGTCAGCGCAGCTCTACCGAGTCGCTCAAGGAGGATGTAGGCAATATGCTCCTTGCACTCTTCGAGCTAGCAGGCGCACGCACTGAGGTTCGTGACGGCTATCCTGGCTGGGCACCTAACCCCGACTCTGAGATCCTAAAGGTCGCTGAGAGCACCTATCGCGAGCTCTTCGGCAAGGATCCCGAGGTCAAGGCCATCCACGCAGGTCTCGAGTGCGGACTCTTCCTCGCGAAGTATCCTTACCTCGACATGGTCTCCTTTGGTCCGACGATGCGTGACGTGCACTCACCCGCAGAGCGCATGGAGATCAAGACGGTGGAGATGTTCTGGCGTCACCTCGTAGCGATCCTCAAGAACGCTCCTAAGCGCAAGTAATCACAGCTAAGATTGCTGACCTACCAGTCGGCAGAATAAAAACAACGAGAAGGCTCAGTCGCAGTGATGCGGTTGAGCCTTCTGCGCGTATGACGGGCATGTCATACATCTGTGGTGAAAGTCCACACGGGGCGTAGTTGCCAACGAACCCCATAGCGACTTGCAAGTTTCAAGGGGTGACCCTTGGGAGAGAAGAAGCAATAGCGAATTCGTGGCCTGACGAACAGAAACCTAATACCAAGGCGTATCAAGCGGACAAGCTGGCACGCGACAGTGAAGCTCCAAAAGGCAACCGTAACCTTGATGCGTAAATTAGGCAGGTAAACGATGAAAGATGTATGGCTTATCCCGTGAGGCCTCGGCAGTCCTCAAGGATAGTAACAACGAATGTCGAGGAGTCAGCAGAGGTCGAAGTAGCCGTTCTCGCGCAGAACAAGGCGAAGGACCGAATAATTCGTAACGTTAATCAAGAATGTATGTTCCGATGTTTTTGCTGACGAGTGGCAACGGTCAAAACGTCAATGCGATCGACCACATAGAGCTAAGCACGCGAGCATCGGAAGCGGAAATTAAGAAAGACGGAAGATGAAACTAATCGAACAGATACTCGCCAAGAATAATGTACGCGAGGCACTCAATCGTGTTGTGAGCAACAAGGGCGCCTCGGGTATAGACGGTATGAAAGTCGAGGAGCTCCGCGACTATATGAACGCCAATTGGACGAGCATCAAGCAGTCGATCCTAGAGCGTAGGTACAAGCCAGCCCCCGTACGGAGGGTTGAGATACCTAAGCCCAACGGAGGCGTACGCAAGCTCGGTATCCCGACCGTTGTCGACCGAACCCTTCAACAATCGATTGTCCAAGTCCTGACTCCCATCTTCGAGGCAGAGTTTCAAGAGAACAGCTACGGCTTCCGCCCCGGCAGGAGCTGTGAGCAAGCCGTTCAGAAGCTTTTGGAATACCTCAACGAGGGAGCGGAGTGGATAGTTGACATAGACTTGGAGAAGTTCTTCGACAATGTTCCACAAGACAAACTGATGAGTTATGTGGGTCGTGTGATCCATGACCCAGACACCGAAAGTCTGATACGCAAGTATCTGAAGTCGGGCGTAATGGAGAATGGTCTTTACGAAGCCACAGAACTCGGCACGCCCCAAGGTGGCAATTTGTCCCCCTTGTTGAGCAATGTGATGCTCAACGAGCTAGATAAGGAAATGGTCAGACGGGGGCTGCGCTATGTTCGATACGCAGACGACTGCGTCATAGCAGTAAGAAGCGAAGCAAGTGCCAAACGAGTGATGCACTCTGTCACCCAATGGATAGAGCGTGTCCTCGGGCTTAAGGTCAATGCCACCAAAACGCACGTCTGCCGACCGAGCAAACTTAAGTACCTCGGTTTTGGATTTTACAAATCCCCTCAGACCAAGCAGTGGACGGCAAGACCTCACGAGGACTCCGTAGCGAAGTTTGTCAGGAAGCTGAAGAAACTATGCAAACGCTCGTGGAGCATCTCCATGACTGCCCGTATCACAATGCTGAACAGAGTGATACGTGGATGGATAAACTACTTTGCCATTGGAGCTATGAAAGGCAAGATGGTAGGGATAGACGAACATCTGCGCACGATGCTACGTAAGGTGATATGGAAGCAATGGAAAACACCTCGAAAGCGAGCCTGGGGGCTACGCAAGCTTGGTATCTGCAACGACTTAGCCAAGCTCACCTCGTGCAGCGGAGACCGCTACGAATGGGTGGTGAGACGTACATGCGTGGTACGAGCAATATCGAAAGATGTGCTAGCCCGCAGAGGCCTCGTAAGCTGTTTGGACTACTATGCGATTAGACACTCTTTGAAAACGAATTAAACCGCCGTATGCCGAACGGCACGTACGGTGGTGTGAGAGGAAAGGAAACGAAAGTAGGTCAGAAAACTTTCGTTTCCCGACCTACTCGATTTTGTGCTCCTCCTACGACACGTAAGCGGAAACAATGAAAAAGCGAGAGAGGTGCTACCATCACGGTAACACCCCTCCCTATCACATACACTAAACAAATTAATATCTCTGACCCGCCTTATTCGTGGTCATGGTCGTGGTCATGGTCATGGTCGTGGTCGTGGTGATGATCACCAGGAGCATCCGTCGAGAGGATGATGGTGCGAGCCACCATCGACTCGTTGCCCGAGCGATCCACGCAGTAGACTAGGAGGTGGTACTCGCCAGGAGTCGCATTGGCCGGTATCTTGATGTCGTGGTGGTGGATAGAGGCGTTGCGCTGATTGACGGTGTACTCCTTGTTAAAGGTAAAAGGCTTCGTCTTGTCATCACCGTGACGTAGGTCGCGGGTGTGCGAGTGCCCATCGAAGTTGTTGTGGATGTCGATCTTGTACGACTTGACGAGATCATCGTCCGAGAGCTTCATCTCGAAGTGGACGCCGGTCTCATCGCCGATGAGGAGCTTATCATGATCCTCTGGTTCGATTAGCTCGATGATAGGCTTGGTTGTGTCTTTAGGCTCCTCCTTGCAAGCGGTGAAGGCTGTCGCTAGAGCGAGACAGCTGAGGAGCGTGATTGATGCGAAGATTGTTCTTTTCATCATAGTATTGAAGATTAGAATGATAGATTGATTGTTAGTAGTACGTTTCGTCCAGCCTCAGGGAGATTGACTCGCCTGTAGTAACTCATGTGGTCATAGTAGCGGCTGTTCAAAAGGTTTTGGATAGCTAGAGAGATGCGGTAGTTGCTCTGTCTGAGCTGTCCGTCGTAGGTCACAGTTAGGTCCAGTAAGGACGCTGTGCCAGGTGTCGGCTCCTCATTGCGCGCGATGCGATGCTGAGGAGCTATGATGCGATGCTTGAGCGAAAGCGCCCAATGCTCAGGGTGCCAGGTCAAGTCGTGGCTAAAGCGAGCTGGTGGCGAGTAGGGAAGAGCTAAGCCGTCTGCCACATTGTAGGTGTAGACGTAGTCACCCTGCAGGTGGTAGTCCCACTGCGGGTGCAGATGCCAAGTACCCTCCAGCTCAACGCCTGTGAAGAGCGCTCGTGTGGATTGGTAGCGATATATCTGTCCCGAGTGGGGCAGTATAGACCATTCACCCGAGGGTTGTAGGAAGATGTAGTTGGTAAAGTAGGTCACAAAGGGAGAGACCGTACAGCTCCACAGGTCATTGTGAAAGCCTACCTCGCTATCTAGTAGCCACCCCTGCTCACTGCCCAGCGAAGGGTCGCCCACCTCGTGGCGAAAGGTGCCGTGGTGGATGCCATTTGCCGCAAGCTCGTAGATGCCTGGTAGGCGAAAGCTCCTGCCTAGATTAACCTTCCAGAGCCAATGACGGTCTATCTGCCAAGCTAAGCCGACACTACCCGAAAGGTCGTGCCACCTCCGCTCGCCCTCCTGACTGCTGTAGTAGTACTGCGACAAGGTTGCCGAGGACTCGCCACGCTCCTGGAGGTAGTCAGCTAGGTAAGGGTCATGGTAGGGACTCATCGCTATGTAGCCTAGATCGTAGCGCAGACCACTGGTGAGGTGTAGCCCCTGAGCTATGCGTCCCTGATAGGTTAGGCTCACGCCGCTCGTCGCCCGCTGGTAGTCTGGTAAGAGGAAGCCATAGCCTCTCCGCTTGTGCCACTGATACTGCCCATCAGTGGCTAGCGTCCACTTGCCACCCCACGGGGCATAGTAGCTTGCCTGCAAGCGTGCTGAGATGGTCTTGAGGTCAAACTCAAACTCTAAGTCAGCGTCCCGCTCAGGTTGCTGCATCGTCCCGTAGTGCGTGTGGAAGGCGCTAAGTTCACGGCGCAAGTTCTGCTGCCAGCCTAGCTCGCCGATCACTTGCCACTGCGGAGAAAGCCTCCACTGGAGGCTACCCTGTGTCGAGATCTGACGCACGGTGCTGTATGGTAGCTCGATATTGTATCGGCTCTCGTCAGGAAGCACACGCTTGAGGTCTGGTATGCCATGCGCTCCTGGGAAGAAGCCACTGCGCTCGCCATTGACAGAGGCTTGCAGCGAAGCTTTGACCTGCTCTCCTAGCCATTCGTAGCGTAGTTGCGAAGCGTAGGTTTGTGTAGCACTGTTTTTCAACCTACCATTATATATAGGTATCCAGCGCGTGAGGTAGGTGATGCTGTCTGCCGTCACATTGCGGTCGCCGTGATACTGACCGCTCATACGTAGGCGGAGGTGGTGCGCTCCATGCAGGTAGCCCATCATGAGACTGCCCCCGCCGCCCATTGTGCTGCTTTGCCCCATCATGGTATAGGAGCCGTAAAGGCCTTGCTTGTGAGGAGGTGTAGCCGGCAGCCTCACGATGACTCCCCCTAGGGCATCACTGCCGTAGAGTAGGGAGCCAGCACCCTTGATCACCTGTACGGGGTCTTGGTCGAAGGCGTCTACCTCCAGCCCATGGTCAGCACCCCACTGCTGCCCCTCTTGCTTGAGTCCGCCATCGACATAGGCGATACGATTGAAGCCTAGACCACGGATCACAGGCTTACCGTAGCCAGAGCCGATCGTGATCACATTGACCCCGGGGAGGCTGCTCAGTGTCGCTGCAAAGTTACCCGTAAAGTGCTGCGTCAGATAGGTGCTGTCAAGCCACTCGATCGTCTGACCGATACGCATGGTCTGGAGCCGCTTGCTATTAGCACGCACCTCCACCGTCTGGAGCGTCTCGTCAAAGCTGTGAGGCTCTAGCGCAACGCTATCAGGTCTCAAGGCGGACGGCTCAGCTAGAGCAACCATCGGGGTGAGATATAGTAATAGATAGCAAATGTATCGACAATACATCGCAAGAATGTTATTAACCAGTGAAATATAAGGAGATCATGCGCCCCACTACACCGATAGCTTAGCTCACACACAGCGGAGGAGCCAGGCGTACGTAGGGGATTGCGTCACGTAGAGATATGGTCTAGCTATGCTAGGGGGATCAGAGTGACATCGTGGTCACTCACACCTTTGGCAGTCAGCCAAGGTAAGCGCATAAAGCGGAGTATAAGCGTAGAGCTAATCCGCTCATAGCCACATAGTCGATAGAAGTGTGGCTAGCAGTATCTCACTGGTGGGGCTCTTAGAGCTTTGCCCTCTCTCAGGGCTAGGTGCACAGCTTCGGGTTGTAGTACGGGAGTGGGGGCATCCCACTCGTCCACTGCAAAGGAAGGTGCTATGGCACATTGGTCGGTGATGCCGAGATGAAATTCGCAGATAGGGCAGGTCACGTTGTTGACCAGATAAACCTTCGAGCTCGTTTCACTCCGCTCATCATCGTTTGTGTCAGACTGAGCTGTAGCACAGTTTATCACCGAGAAGGCTCCTGCGTCGTGCTGGTGCACAGCTTGTCCCATCAGAGCCAGTACGTATACTAGCCCCAATAGCAAAGCCGTCATTCGAGTCGGCATATCGATATGTGCGAGTCTTCTCATAAACTGTATCGCTCGCAAAGGTAGTAAAAATATTTTTTTCTTGCAAGCGACCCGCCTAGCTTTTCAATTTCGCAAAGGGCTACTTGTCTCTAAATTCTAATCTCTAATTCAATCTCCACGTAGGAATTCTTTAATCTCCACGTGGAGAAAAAATATTTCCCACGTAGGCGAGAATCATTTCTTCCGAAGTTTCATTTGATTCCTCCGAAGAAATTTTCCTTCCCCACGTGGAGAATAAAAAAAATCCATGTGAGCAATGTCAAATCTCCACGTGGCGATCGAATGAGAGGTTAGAGAGGAGTAGCGATATGTATCCCCGCGAGACGAGTAACGATGTGTAGGGATATTGCGTTTCATTGGCTGGCAGTCCATTTTTTAGTAGCTTTGTAATATCGTAGTAACGATAGAGAGATCAATGTAGGCTACCTTTGCATTGTGTCTTGGTGGGCTTATGGCGACCTCCGCTAGTTGCTACGGCATCATGTATCTCAGTTAATCTGATATCCCAGTTAATCTATGACAAATAGGACATATCGTCTACTCTTCACACTACTAGCACTCTCTTGGGGGCTACTCTTGACAGCTGCTTGTCAGCCCAACGGTAGGCAAGAAGGTGCGGAGCAACCTCAGCGTGAGACCAACCAGACATTTCTAGCATCACAGCAGGACTATGACCTGCGTGTCGCTGGCACCGCATGGGAGGCTGGCGACCAGATAGGTATCTACGTACGTCGCACAGCGCAGAGTACCACTTGGTCGGCTGAGCAACTACAGCATAGTAACCTACACTACAAGACTATCCGTGGTGGGGGCATCGCTACCTTCGATCCAGCTGATGATCAGCAGAAGGTGCAGTGGGACTCATCAATGAAGTATGACATCCTCGCTTACTACCCCTACAATGCTCAGACGCAGGAGGGCAAGATCGCTTACAGCGTCGCTGATCAGGCTACGATCAAGCCGTTGCTTATCTCGGACAATCTCTCCGCCATTGCGCCCGATGATGTGAAGCAGCTAGCCTTCCGTCAGGCACTCGCCTCGCTCCGCTTTGAGATGCGCAGTGAGGATGGGGGCTCTCTAGAGGGAGTCAAGGTGCGCATCGTTGGTATGCCGACGACGGGTACGCTAGACCTTTATAGTCGTCAGTGGCAGGCCGATGCGAGCTCTACGACCGAGATCTCAGTGCCGGTCCTCGTGTTGGGAGCTACCGCTACGGCTACTGCGCTGCTCCTACCTATCGAGACGACCACGAGCGAGATGAAGGTACTCTTCACGCTACCCAACGGACGTACCTACACCTGGCCACTGCGTGCGGGTCAGAGCCTCGTCATGGGGCAGCAACGCACCCACACGATCACGCTCAAGGATACCGGTACGGGCAAGGTCGCAGAGGTCGGCCAATACTTAGAGCTACCTGCCAAGAAGGCGCTCCCCAACACGATGGAGGTGCAGCATATGCTCCCGAGCAATTCCTCGGCACGCAACTACTTCCTACTATATGATACGAAGATGCACCTAGCTCACTATGTGGCTTATCCGCTGTACAAGGATGTAATGGAGAAAAAGGTTGATCGCACGAATGCTTGGGGGTATGATCCGATGATCTCAGAAGCGTATCAACCAAACCTGACGGGGGCTTATAATAGAGGATACTCTAGAGGGCACCAAATACCCAGTGCAGATCGACTCTCCTCTCGGGATGACAACGCCAGCACGTTCTACTACTCCAATATGGTTCCTCAAAATCAAATCCACAATAGTGGTATCTGGGGCAATCTAGAGAACCAGGTACGTACGCTTGCTCGTGGTGTCGACACGCTCTATGTAGTGACGGGCGTAGGTTTTGATGATACAAACTATCAGTACACACAGGATCGAAGTGGGGTCGACTGTCCGATACCTGACTACTTCTATAAGGTGGTTGTATGGCGCGATAGGCAGGAGCGCTGGCACTCCAAGGCGTGGTGCATACCACACGAGCCGCTCAAAGGGAGTCCCGCCCCTTACCAGACTACGCTCAGTGCGATGGAGACGAAGACTGGCTTTGACTTCTTCCCTGCGCTTAATGAGGTCAACGTACTTGATAATTAATCTGCAGCCCAGCTATTACTATGAATAAGTTACTGACAACAATATCTATACTACTCACGACACTACTCCTAGCTACCTCTTGTACCAAGGAGCAGTCTCGCTGTACCACTTGCCCCGATGCAGACGGAGCGCAAGCTAAGGATTACATAGTCTTCAAGAGTAATATACGTCTGAGCGACAAGGAGGTGCGCGCCACGAACGAACGCTTTGACGTGAGCGACCAGATCGGTGTCTATGCGCGTGGTGCTGAGGAGCGCAATAACCTACACTACCACGCCATCCCTGGGGGAGAGATAGCGATCTTTCATCCCACGACAACTGCTGACCGCATCTACCCCAGCACCGTTAAGGAGCTAGACTTCTACGCTTACGCTCCCTACCGCACAGCCGTTCAGAAGGGTATTATACATCTGAATCTGATCAAGGAACCCATCGACCTCCTCTGGGCTCATCACCGGGAGGTGGCACCTCGTGTAGAGAAGAAGGAGTACACGCTCCTCTTCGGACACGTCCTCTCACGCATCGTCTTCACCGTCCAGGGACTTCCCGCAGGTGTAATGCTGCAATCGATGAAGCTACAAGGCCTGGTCGTCGAGGGGGACTTTGACGTCCTCACGGGCGAGCTACGCACACCATATAGTTCGAAGGAGACGCTACCCCTCACCATCGGTGCAGACCAGCGCTCTGCCTCGACTCTTATTCTTCCGAAAGATATTGTAGATGTAGAGCTGCAGCTCACGCTCAGCAATGGACGCACCTACACCAAGGCAATCAAGCAGCTGGACATCATTAGCAACAAGATCTACTACTATAACATCACCTTCGACGAGCAGCAAGGGGGTATATCTATAGATCTAGTCAATGGGCAGATCGTGGATTGGGAGGACGATGGCACTGTTTCTAATATTGTGGTTACACCGACCGAAACGCCTACGCCGGACCCCAAGCCGGCTGGTGAGAATGTCTATAATGTAGACCTCACACAGACGGCTCGCACACTACCGCTCAGTGATGACTTCGCTAAGGGGGGGCAAAGACTACGATCCCTTTGCACTACCTGGTTGGCTCAACAAAGCACTCGTCGGTACGCGTGACTTCCAGAAGCGCTCTTTCGGCGACGTGCACTATGCTCAGGCCAGTGCCTATAAGTCTACGGATCCAGTAAACAAATGTGTCCTCATCACGCCACGTCTGCAGATGACCGCAGGCTCTAGCTATACGGTAGAGCTAACATACAGCTCGGGACACACCAACGGAGCTACGCTCACTGTCCAGCAGCTAGACAAGGATGGCGCACTCGTCAAGACGCTAGAGGTCATCAACGATAGCACTTCCCCGAGTGGCTATGGCAATCAGCACTACAAGAAGAGCTACGCTATCGCAGGCTCTGCTGAGGCTGGATACATCGCTATCCTCTATGAGGCTTCGCAGGAGCCTCTTCATACGACGACTTATCAAGTCGAAGCGCTAACTGTGAAATAACAATCAATTACTTATTACCTAAACACCTAACAAAACATGAAGAAACTACTTGTCGGTGCACTCGCACTACTCGCACTCACGGCCTGTAACCAGGACAACAAGAGTGAAGCACTCCAGCAGGAGGCTATGCAGTTTGGGTCTAACATCCCAGCGCTCAACCTCCGTATGGCAAACAACGCCTTCGAGGCAAACGATGCTATCGGTATCTCTATGACTGGTGACGCTACCGCTACCAACGTAGAGTACAAGACCACCGCAGGAGGTGCTACAGCTACCTTTGCCCCTGCCACTACTGGACTAACCTTTGCCGAGGGGCAGACGGTCAACTTCGTCAGCTACTATCCTTATAGCGCTAGCGCTACGACCGATCTAGCTATCGACCTGAGTAACGCTCAGACCGATGTCCTCTACTCCAATAACCTAACGGGCATTAAGACGCCTAAGGACGCTACGGGTGCTAACCACGTACTACAGTTTACGCACAAGCTGGCGCTCGTGAGCTTCACCATGGCCGGTCTACCTGCTGGTACGACTATCGCCTCAGCTCAGCTAGAGGGCATCGTGACCACCAGCTCGATGAAGATCGCTGACGGTACGCTCACCAACGGCACGAAGACCGCTACACAACAGCTACAGCTCGCTGCTGGCACCTTCGCTCCAACGATCGTCATCCCTGCTACCAATAGCAATGCTAAGCTAGTCATCACACTCAGCGACGGCAAGAGCTACAGCTACACCTTTGCTAACCTTGCTCTCCAGTCTGGCAAGAACCACAAGTTCAACGTCTCCCTCGCATCTAACGCACTTACGGTTGACGAGATCAATGGTCAGATCTCAGACTGGGACGTCGTAGATGGTGATGACATCATCGTTAATCCTGACGACAATGGCGGTACGGAGCCTGAGCCCAATCCCAATCCAGAACCAGCTGGTGAGAATGTCTATAATGTAGACCTCACACAGACGGCTCGCACACTACCGCTCAGTGATGACTTCGCTAAGGGGGGCAAGGACTACGATCCCTTTGCACTACCTGGTTGGCTCAACAAAGCACTCGTTGGTACGCGTGACTTCCAGAAGCGCTCTTATGGTGGTGTGCACTATGCTCAGGCCAGTGCCTATAAGTCTACAGATCCCGTAAACAAATGTGTCCTCATCACGCCACGTCTGCAGATGACCGCAGGATCTAGCTATACGGTAGAGCTAACATACAGCTCGGGACACACCAATGGTGCTACGCTCACTGTCCAGCAGCTAGACAAGGATGGCGCACTCGTCAAGACGCTAGAGGTCATCAACGATAGCACTTCCCCGCGTGGCTATGGCAATCAGCACTACAAGAAGAGCTACGCTATCGCAGGCTCTGCTGAGGCTGGATACATCGCTATCCTCTATGAGGCTTCGCAGGAGCCTCTCCACACGACGACTTATCAAGTCGAAGCTCTAACTGTGAAATAGCAAATACTCAATAAACACCTAAATAGAACAAGATATGAAGAAACTACTTGTCGGTGCACTCGCACTACTCGCACTCACGGCCTGTAACCAGGACAACAAGGAGCCCGCTCTCCAGCAGGAGGCGATGCAGTTTGGGTCAAACATCCCAGCGCTCAACCTCCGTATGGCAAACAACGCCTTCGAGGCAAACGATGCTATCGGTATCTCTATGACTGGAGACGCTACCGCTACCAACGTAGAGTACAAGACCACCGCAGGAGGTGCTACAGCTACCTTTGCACCTGCCGCTACTGGACTAACCTTTGCCGAGGGGCAGACGGTCAACTTCGTCAGCTACTATCCTTACAGCGCTAGCGCTACGACCGATCTAGCTATCGACCTGACCAACGCTCAGACCGATGTCCTCTACTCCAATAATCTAACGGGCATCAAGACGGCTAAGGACGCTACGGGTGCTAACCACGTACTACAGTTTACGCACAAGCTGGCGCTCGTGAGCTTCACCATGGCCGGTCTACCCGCTGGTACGACTATCGCCTCAGCTCAGCTAGAGGGCATCGTCACCACCAGCTCGATGAAGATTGCTGACGGTGCGCTCACCAACGGCACGGCAACGGCTACGCAAAAGCTACAGCTTGCTGCTGGCACCTTCGCTCCAACGATCGTCATCCCAGCTACCAATAGCAACGCTAAGCTAGTCATCACGCTCAGCGACGGCAAGAGCTACAGCTACACCTTCGCAAGCCTCGCTCTCCAGTCTGGCAAGAACCACAAGTTCAACGTCACCCTCGCCGCTGGTGCCATCACAGTAGATCAGGTCAATGGTCAGATCTCTGACTGGGAGGTCGTAGATGGTGATGACATCATCGTTAATCCCGACAACAATGGTGGTACGGAGCCTACGCCAGAGCCACAGCCCACTACGGGTGAGCTACTCTTCCCTGGTGCTGACTTCGAGGACTTCGCTGCTTTCACGGGTACGCTAATGAAGGCTCCTCAGCCCTATGCAACTGCAGCTGCAGGTGCTGGTCGCAACGGCAGTACAGCACTTCATATCAATGGTACGCCTAAAGGCAATGACTACGTCTTTACCGCTATGAACAATGCAGGTAAGGACTTCTCTGGCAAGACCAAGATCTCATTCTATATGAAGGGTACAGCTGCTGGTAAGAGCATATCTATCAATCTGTTCCCTGCTGATAAGTCACAGCCTGGACTATCTGTTCAGAAGAATGGCGACGCATACTACGTCTATAATCTGGGTGACGTAAGTAGTGATGTTACCATTCAGGCAGCCACTGCTAATGCACAAGGGCAGATTTGGAACAGTTACAATGGTTCTATCAACGCTGCTGACTGGGTTAAGGTAACGCTCGATATCAGTGGTAAGGCACTAGCTAAGAGTGATAAACTCTTTGCATTCAAGGTAGGTAAGGGTGTCGCTTGGGATCTTTACCTTGATGACTTTACGATCGAGTAGTCAGTCACACCAGAGAGCCTCCATCGCCTAGCGCGAGAGGCTATCCGCTAACGAATAACGTAGGGACGTACGGCATCGCGCTGTGTGTCCCTACGTTCATTTTATCCCGTACATCCCGACAAAGGGCTAAAAGTCCGTTAGACCTCAGTGCCACCTAGGTGAAACTCTAGTGCCATAGGTATGAAACTGTTCGTTTAGCCCTAGATCCCCACAGATCGCTACTCGTCTAGCCGTGCTACAACGGACGCACCGACCGTGCGTTCCTACGGAGATCGGGGTTACAGCGTTTGATGAGTGGAGTTGTCGTGCTGACGTAGCTTGTGTAGGGGCGGACCTGCGTGTCCGCCCGCAGAATAGACTGCGCTCAGGTGAGGACGGGCGGACACACAGGTCCGCCCCTACGGTGGGAACTCCCACCCCGCCGAGCGGTTCACCCGAAGAGAAGTCGACCGAGCTTCCGAAACGAGAAAAAACTTCGCATTTTACTTGCATATGAACTTAGAAAGCAAAGGGTTACACGTCACGGGGAACACAGATCGCTACTCGTCTAGCCGTGCTACAACGGAGGAGAAAGAAACAGCCTCCTCACCTGCTGAGCGGTGAGGGGGCTGATGCCGTGAGTCGCTGGGGCTGTGTTGCTTTCGCTAAATACTAATCACTAGATCCGTATCCAGCTCCAGAGGTCGCGCAGAGAGGGCTTCTTGCCCGTGAATAGGATGCCGACACGGTAGATACGTGCGGCTAGCCAGACGATCCCAAAGGCGGTGAGGTAGAGGAGCACGATGCTGAGGATGAGCTCCCACATGGCGACCCCATAGGGTAGTCGAACCATCATCACGAAGGGCGAGGAGAAGGGAATGATACTGCCCCAGAAGGCCATCGTGCCATCAGGATTGTCCATGCTACCCATAGCGATGTAGAAGCCGAGCATCATGACGAGGAGAAACGGCATCATAAACTGGCTGGCATCTTCGTCGCTCGAGACACTCGACCCGATCGCTGCAAAGAGCGAAGCGTAGAGGAGGTAACCTCCGATGAAGTAAACAAGGAGCATGATGATGAGCTGTACGAAGTTGATACTTTGTAGCACCTCTAGACTAGACTGCATCTCGGCGACGGAGTCCATACTCATACCGCCAGCGAGCCCACCCATCTGTGCGGGGTCTAGCTGCGAGAGTGCCGAGAGGTCGTAGACGCCACCCACGGCAACCAGTGAGCCGACGACAAAGATAATTCCTCCGAAGACCAGCCATATAGCTACCTGTGTCAGTCCAACGAGGAACGCACCAATAATCTTTGAGATCATCATATCGATAGGTCGTACGGTGCTGACGATGACCTCTATGATGCGGTTCTTCTTTTCCTCTAAGACGCTACTCATCACCTGCCCCGCATAGTTGGACATGAAGCTGAGGATGATCACAGAGAGAATCATACCGATGATACCAGCTAGCGAGCCACTAGACTTAGCCTCCTCGCCCTTGGCATCCCACTGATAGGTGGGTACGGAGATGGTGGTCTCTACATCTTCGATGATCTCGGGCAGTCCCTCTATATCGTACTGAGCGATGCGCTGCTCCTTGAGTCGCTCGGTAAAAGCATCTTCGATGTAGTTAACGATACCACTGGGAAGCTTCTTGTAAGAGTAAAGACTCCAGCCGTTGGGATTGTTCATCAGCGTGTCTTTTATGTAGAGGACCGCTGTGAGTCCCTCCTCCTCGAGCTTCGCCTTGTCGGTATAAGCCTCAAGCGGCTCGGAGCTTGGAATGAAGGTGTAGTATTCGTCATCGACCAACACATCGCTATAGAGTCCCGTCTCGTCAATGACGGCGACACGCTCGTCACTGAGCGAACTCATACTGATGTAGATAACGATAAAGAAGATCGCAAATAGGATAATCGGGACGAGGAGGGTGGTGACGATGAAGGACTTCTTCTTGACACGCACCATGTATTCTCGCTCGATGAGTATGGAGAGCTTGGAGGCTGATTTCTTTTTCATAAGAGTGGGTCTTGTTAGAGGGTGGTCGTAGCGGGCTGAGCTTGAGCCGTGGTGGTGCGGATGAAGATGTCTTGCATGGAGGGTATCTCTTGCGCGACCTCTAGGAGGTGCAGGTCGGTGGGGACTAGTCCCGCAAGGGCGCGTACGTCCCGCTGCTGCGGGTCTTTGAGGCGGACGCGCATATCGTGTCCCTCCCGCTTGATCTCGAGTAGCTCGATCTGTTGCTCGGTCAGAGACTCGACCCAGTTGGGGCGATACCCCTCACCTGCGATGAGTAGCGAGGCGACGCCGTCGAAGTGGCTTCGCTTGACCTCGGTCACATCACCACGGAGCACTACCTTGCTCTTGTTGATGAGGACGATGTCGTCACAGATCTCCTCGACAGACTGCATATTGTGCGTGGAGAAGATGACGGCACAGCCGTTGTCCCGCAGCTCTAGGATCTCACGCTTGAGAAGCTCTGCATTGACTGGGTCGAAACCGCTAAAGGGCTCGTCGAAGATGAGTAGCTTGGGATGGTGAATGACGGTGCAGATGAACTGAACTTTCTGCTGCATTCCCTTAGATAGCTCCTCAACCTTACGATGCCACCAGGGCATAATGTCAAACTTCTCAAACCAGTGCCTCAGCTCCTGCTGCGCCTCCTGTCGGGAGAGTCCGTGCAGGCGAGCGAGGTAGATGGCTTGGTCACCGACCTTCATCTTCTTATAGAGTCCTCGCTCCTCGGGGAGGTAGCCGATATGGCGTATATCTTCGTAGGTCATCTCCTGGCCGTTGAGCAGTACGGTGCCGCTGTCGGCTAGGAGGATTTTGTTGATGATCTTGATGAGGGTACTCTTGCCAGCGCCGTTGGGACCGAGGAGTCCGAAGACGCTATTGGGCTGTACCTGTATGGAGACATCGTCGAGGGCGAGGTGGTTCTTGTATCGCTTGACGATATGCTCTGCTTCTAGTAAGTATGGCATGAGACTTTAGAGGTTAGAAGTTAGAGATTAGACCTTAGAGGTTTGGAGTATGTCGAGGGCTCGCTGGTAAGAGGGGATCTCGGCGAGCGGTTTTGCCGTGGCGGTGGCGTAGTCTATCTGCAGGACGAGGTGGGTAAGCCCGTTGGTCATCATCAGGAGCGGTGCGTGGTAGTGCGCATTGTAGCGCGATATCTGGTTGACCGTATCCTGTGAGAGTGGCACCTCGGGAGCTTTGCACTCGATGAGGGCGAGGACTCGTCCGCCAGGACCGTAGATCATCGCATCAAAGCGGTCTTGACGTATGGAGCTGGCGACGAGGCTCTCCACCTGTATGGAGAGGCGCGGGTAGCCTAGATGATCCGAGAGATAGTGCAGGAAGTGCTGACGCACCCACTCCTCAGGGGTCAGAGCGACCATACTCTGACGATAAACGTCGTATATGACCGAACGCCCTGACTGCTCCTCAATGAGAGCAGGGTAAGAGGGTAAGTGGAGGGGTTTCATTAACTTTGCTTCGCACTACTGCTATTAGACGGTGCAAAGTTACCATTTCCACCAATGAAAACAAAGAAAGAGATTGCTACCAATTGGTTAACGAGGTACACCACACGGAGCCTCGAGGAGTTTGCGCCACACATACTCCTGACCAACTTCACGAGCTACCTGCAAGCTTTTGCCAAGAAGATCGGCGAGCCGATCCTAGGCGAGAGTGCCTCGATGCCAAACTGTGGCAATGCGGAGATGACGATGATACACATTGGTATGGGGAGTCCCAATGCGGCGACGATCATGGATCTGCTCTCGGCCATTGAGCCCCGGGCGGTAGTCTTCCTCGGTAAGTGTGGCGGGCTTAAGTCACAGCTGACGCTGGGGGACTACGTTCTCCCGATTGCAGCGATACGTGGCGAGGGAACGAGCGATGACTATATGCCTCGTGAGGTGCCGTCGCTCCCCTCCTTTAATGTGCTCAAAGCTTGTAGCAATGCGCTCCTCGAGGCGGGCATATCGTATGCGCCGGGGACGGTCTACACGACGAATAGACGGCTCTGGGAGCATGACGAGCACTTCAAGGAGTACCTCCGCACGACCCATGCGGACGCCATCGATATGGAGACGGCTACGCTCTTTACCGTGGGCTATGCGAACCGTATCCCGACGGGAGCTCTCCTGATGGTGAGTGATATGCCGATGACACCCGAGGGGGTCAAAAGTGACGAGAGCGATAGCTACGTGACGGCACACTTCGCCGAGCAGCATCTCCAGCTCGGCATTCGCACCGTCGAGAGCCTCCTCCAATCTCCCGAGGAAATGAAGAGTATCGTCTTTGACTGGTAATAGAGACTCCAAACAGCTATGACTGAACTCGTACAGATTAGTGACCTGATCCGATCGGGTCAACCGCTCCCGCCTCTCGTGCTTGGCTACGGGGAGGAGAGCTACTATATCAATCGCCTAGAGGAACTGGTTGTCGAGAACTACATTCCTCAGGAGGAGCGCACGACCCAGCTGGTCGTCTACTTCGGCTCCGAGACGACGGCTCCCGAGGTGCTTCAGCAGGCGCAGACCTTCTCGATGTTTGCACCGAAGCGTCTCATCGTCTTGCGTGATGCGCAGGATCTCAAGAAGAGCAGCGTCCTCAAGAAGCCGTACGGCATTGCCGAGCTGATACGCGATGCGACAACCTTTGCCGAGGGCACCACACTCCTTATCCTATACCACGATGCGCTCCCAGCAGCTGCTAAGAAGAATGCGCAGGCGCTCAAGTCGCAGGTGGCGCTTATCGAGTCGACACCCGTCAGGCGTGACAACGAACTGAGAGAGGCGATGATCCATATGGCTGAGGGGCTAGGCTTGCAGCTGGCTCCGCAAGCGATCTCGACGCTGATCGAGCGGGTCGGATATGACCTAGAGACGCTCTACTCGGAGCTGCAAAAGCTCGCCATACCAGCCAAGAGCGCCGGCGGACTCATCTCACGTGCTATGGTGCAGCAGGTGGTGAGCAAGTCGCGCAAGTACGGTCCCTACGATCTGCTCAATGCGGTGCAGCGACGCAAGGACGATGAGGCACTGCAGATAGCACTAGCCATGGCGGAGGACGAAAAGCGATACCCTGTACCGCAGATCATCGCTTCGCTCTACGGTTTCTTTGCCAATCTGATGGTAGCGCACTACCTACCGTCCAATAGCCAGAAAAACATACAGGAAGCGCTCAACCTGAAGTATGAGTCGATGGCACGCATGTACCAGTCGGCCATGCGCCTCTACTCTAAGCAGCAGACGCTCAACATCATCTCCGCCATACGACGTGCCGACGGCGACGCCAAAGGCGCCCATGGGGTCAATGCCTCAGCACGCACCATCTACCTAGACCTCTTGACGCAGATCTTTGCGCTGAAGTACTAAACGAAGTTGCTCTCTCAGGTTTCCAAAAAGTTTCCAGCCTTGGAAAAATAAATTTCCAAGGCTGGAAATTTTGTTTTCCTCTCTTGGAAAGTTTCTTTTCCAACGGAGGAAATTTTGTTTTCCAACGTTGGAACCGAAAAGTTCCAAAGGAGGAACAACTTTTGGAACTCGTATGTACAATAAGTTCAGCATGATACGAATAGTGAAGACATCGTCATATAGGGACGCACGGATTGTGTCTAGTGGGAGGGCGTCCGTTGTGTCAAAGAGATAGGAGTAACTCGTTGTAGGGGCGGACCTGCGTGTCCGCCCACAGGTCATACTGTGCTTCAACAAGAACGGGCGGACACATAGGTCCGCCCCTACTTTAAGTTTGCAGAGTGAAAAGGAATCGACCCGAGAATAGGTCAGTTGAACGGGTTGTTCTTACCTTTGTTGTAGTAAGGTAAGGACAGCAACCAGAGGGTAATCTATCGTCCCTACGAGGCCTTGAGCCTAAGCTCTGTTAGAGACCCTCTGGAGTTCAGCTACTCGAGACTTATTAGAAAGGAAGGCTCAGAGCCTAATTAAAGTAATAGCCTAATGTAGCCTAGCTGCCTTATCAAGATTCAAGTACAAAGTTATGAAATACTTTTTCATTGGCATCGACGTTTCCAAAGAAAAATTGGACGCCACCCTGATTCACTACGAATCCAAATCAGACAGCGAGCAACAGCTCGCCTACACCACTGTAGAAAACAACCCTAAAGGGTTCCGGAGCCTCGTCTCTTGGAGCAAGAAGAACGCTGGTCGAGGAGTCAAGACCGATGCCATGCTCTTCTGCTGTGAGACTACAGGAGGATACGATCGTGCACTCTGCGACTGGCTCTACGGCAACGGTCTAAACATCTGGCGCGAGAGCGCCTTGCAGATCAAGCGCAGCATGGGTCTCCGCAAAGGCAAAGACGACAAAGCCGACTCTGAGATGATCGCTTACTATGCCCTACGCTTCCGCTCCAAAGCCACTCTCTATAAACCTCTGGACGGGAACATGCGCAGCCTACGTGACCTCTTTCTCTATAGGCAGTCACTGGTTGCCGATAGGCAGGCCAAGCTAGTTAGTGCCAAGGAAAAACGGCACATCTCTAGCAAGTCTAAAGTCGACAAATTCATCTACCGAGATGCCCAAAAGGCCATCGACATCTTGACCAAAAGCATCAAAGAGTGCGAGCACCGAATGCTTGAAATCATCAAGGAAGACGAGGAGATGTACCGCAACTACCTGCACCTCACTTCCTGCAAAGGAGTGGGTCTCGTCACCTCCGTCATGCTGATCATTTATACCGACAACTTCAAGGGCTGGAATGCCAAGAAGATGGCTAGCTACTGCGGTATAGCGCCCTTCTACGAGAGCTCTGGGAGCTCAGTTTTTCACAAGGCCAACACAGGTGGCTACAGTAACCGACGGCTAAAAGGAATCTTGACCCAAGCAGCCCGAAGTGCCATAACGCATAACCCAACATTAAGACAATACTACCTACGCATGAAAGCCCAAGGCAAGCCCTACGGGGTTATCCTCAACAATGTCAACAACAAGCTCGTACACATTCTCTTCTCTTTGGTTCTGCACGACTGCGACTTTGAGCTAGACCACGAGACGAAGAGAACTGCTCGAGCCTAGTCCAAGGGAAGGAAAGTCTCCGCTCGGGGAGCGCCTCCGCGGCAAGGGGTGGGAGCCCCCACCCCGACGAGCGGTTCCCCGACGAGCAGTCGACCGAACTTCCGAAACGAGAAAAAACTTCGCTTTTTACTTGCATATGAACTTAGAAAGCAAATCGTTACTCGTCTCGTTTTGACACAACGGGCGTGTTTAGTTGACAATAATGCTGACGAGCGGGTAGGCGCGCTTGCGGTCGGGGTGGCGTAGCTCGACGAGGAGGATAGCGCGTGTAGTGAGTGTCGCAGGCAAGAGCTCCGCGAGGCTCTGCCGCTCTACGATGGCTCGGCAGAGGGCCTCGGTACCGGCGTGGTCATACTGTACCAGCCGATAGCCCGCCACGGCGTATAGCGTTGCTGTGCAGCGGGTCTCACCGTCTGAGATCTCTTGGAGTACCAGTCTGGCGAGCTGCGGTAGCGATAGGAGCGTGCGTCGCTTCGGAAGGTCTAGACTGTCGTCAGAGGTGGCGGTGCGTCCGTAGACACTGTTTTGCCGCCCTGGCGTACCGTAGTTAGCCCACGCCTCAGCAGCCGTCCAGTTGCTCAAGTCTTGTGACTGTTTGTCTGGGATGATGCGCTCCTGAGCTACCCCTTGAACCTTTTGCAGAGCCTTGGGAAAGGTCTTGATATCGTAGTAAACCTCCTCAACGATGCTGTCGTTTGCCAAGTGTACGAGCCGTATAGCGCACTCGCTATCAGGGAGCTGAGGCATCTCGGGGAAGAGAAGCAAGCTGTCGGGCTTGGCATAGTACAGACGTTCGAGCGGATGCGTGCTGGGAGTGAGTGCGAGGTAGCCCCGTGGGGGGATGCCACCCGTGGGGTGAGGCGGGAGCGGATAGACCTTGGAGGGGTGCCCCGACCGTACGATGACCAGTCCGAGGTGGTCCGTCTTGACCGTGGTGTCGTTGGGGTTGTAGAGCTCGATGTACTCGGAGCCGTCGACCGTAGGACGCGCCATGATCTCGGTGATGTAGAGCGGTAGGGGAGCTTCGCTGTGGGTCGTTTCACTAGGCGAACTGCCTGCGGTCTGTATGCTATTTCGCTGCCCCGGGGTAGCGAAGTGCGCCTGCGGGGTGGCTGCGCCCCACTGTTCCTGAGTCTTGTCGCCCGTGGGGGAGAAGTATCGCTCGAGGGCTACGCCACGCTGATTGCGTCGCTGACCCAGGAGCCCCGGGTCGTAGCGAAAGGTCTCTACAACCGTTGAGTCGGCATGACGTAGTAACTCGATGGTGAAGCCTTTGTTGGCGAGCTGTGGCAGCGTCTTGCTCTGCGTCAGGCTGTCGCGCGGTGCCTCATAGAAGGCGGTGATGCCCTCTACCGAAGTGGTGAAGGCGTGGTACCCGCCCGCAGGGATTGGACAGGGACGACTACTTAGCGGGTACCATGTGGACACCTTGCCCTGTCGCAGCATACCGACCGAGTAGTCACTGGCATCGAGCGTTTGACCCGTGGGGTTGTGCAGCTCGATATACTCAGAGGCACCCGAGAGCGGGTTGGCCATAAATTCGCTGAAGGTGAGCACCATGCTATCTGGACGAGGCTGCGGCTGGTCATACTCAATAGCTATCTTGTAGATCGCATTCTCGACCTTAGTGGCGCTGGCAGTCCGTACACCGCGTAAGGAGAGCGCATACTCTCCCGCAGGAATTGCTGCCTCACTCCTTATATAGATGCTTTTGCCCTCGGTAGCGGTGGTGAGCTTGCCCCACGAGGGAGCTACAGTAATGATTGCCTCCGAGAGGTCGGCCGGCTCGGAGCAGAGCATCTCGACCGTGTGCGGATCTCTCTGACGAAACTCTTTGTAAAATTGGCTCGCTGGTATCACGTTGCGCTCACGACTCAAATCCTCAGGAGAGACCAATGAGGGGTAAACGTCTAGGAACTCTAGCGAACTGCTCTGTGCACGAGACTTGCTGTACTCGCAAGCGAAGAGGAGCGAAAATTGCTTGTATTTGCTAGGAGTCGAGGGCGTATCTCCTGCACTCCCCACATACTTGTAGAGATCGCTCGCTCGGTGCCGCACCCACATCGACCAGCGAGCCTCAGCCGTCGGATCATACTGAATGACAAAGTCAACGACTCCGCCACCTTGGCGCATCTCATCAAAGTAGTTGTAGGCTAAGATTTCGTTGGTCGAGATGATCTTCACCCGCCCAGTGCTTTCTAGCGAAAGGTTACACTCAGAGAGACGCAAGTATTGATTGTCCTTCATGTTGAGCACCACATAGTTGAAGGTGCCGTCTGTCAGAGCTTCGTAGCAGTAGAGGAGGAGCTTTACTTTGTTGTCCTTGGTCGGGGTGTAGTCTAGTTGTACCTTGCCATGCCAGGTCATCTGCTTGCTGAGGAAAACGTCCGCCTTGATGTAGGCATAGTTGGTCGTGCCACTAGCCTTGCTGTCGTTGAGCTGTAGCCCTCTGATAGGATCGCAGCGAAACTTGTCGAGCGTCCCCTGCCATACGGAGGAAGAGAGCGAAACGCTATCGGCAAAGTGCGCCTGCCACTGCCCCATGACGGGCCAACTGCTGAGCACTCCTAAGATGAGAGCGAACCAGATCCAGTGAAGGCGCATAGCTTCTCTCCTTTAGTTAGCAGGGACCTCCTCTTGCGGCGTAATGCCATCACGCTTGAGCATTGCGGCGAGCGTAGGCTTGCGCCCTCGGAAGCGTACATAAAGCTCCATCGGGTCTAGCTCATCACCCCGCTCCAAAATCTGATGCCGGAAGTCGGTAGCGACTGTAGGAGAGAAGATACCCTCCTCGCTAAATCGCTCGAAAGCGTCTGTGGCGAGCATCTCGCTCCACTTGTATCCGTAGTAGCCAGCGGCATAGCCTCCTGCGAAGATGTGACTGAAGGCGGTAGCGATGATATGCTTCGGATGTTCTGGGTCTCGCTCCTTGTCTCGCAGGGTGGTGCCTCGTAGGGTCTCACGCTCGTAGGTGTAGAGGTCATCGGGTAGGCTCTCGCCCTCGGCTAAAGTGTGGTAAGCCATATCAAGCTTGCCAAAGATCACCTGTCTGATGGTGCTGTAACCAACGGGGTATTGAGTCGCCTGGATTGCTTTGTTGAGGAGCTTAGCGGGGAGCGGTTCGCCCGTTTGGTAGTGCTTAGAGAGCAGCTCGGTGACCACGTCGGGCTGGAGGAGATAGTTTTCCATAAACTGGCTCGGTAGCTCCACAAAGTCACGCTCCACATTGGTCCCCGACATGGAGCTGTAGCGCGTCTGTGTGAGCAAGCCGTGGAGCGAGTGACCGAACTCGTGGAGGAGCGTATGCACCTCCGAGAGGGTGAGCATAGCCTCCTTGCCAGCCGTCGGCGGGGTGAAGTTCATCACGAGGAGGATATGCGGGCGCTGCGTGGGCGTCCACTCCCGTAAGTTATTCATCCAGGCACCGCTGCGCTTGCCCTTGCGGGGGAAGAAGTCTAGGTAGAGTAGTCCGAGATGCGCTCCGTCACTGTCTAGCACTTGATAGGGACGCACGTCGGGATGGTAAACGGCGACATCCTCGGCGGGTGCGAAGGTGATGCCGTAGAGCCGTGTGGCAATGGCAAAGACGCCCGAGAGGACCTGCGAGAGCGGGAAGTAGGGACGTAGCTCCTCTTCCTTGACCCCAAAGGTCTGCTCGCTGTGCCGCTCCATATAATAAGATAGGTCCCACGACTCTAGCTCGAAGCCCGCCTCATGGTCCAGCTCGTCTAGTTCATCGAGCGCAGTCTGTCGGTAATACTTCGTCAGGTCGTCGAGGAGTTGCTCCACCTGCTCAGGAGTGTTGCACATACGATGCTTGAGGCGGTAGGTCGCGTAGTTGGGGTGTCCTAGTAGTCGTGCCAGCTCGCCACGAAGTGTAGCTATCTGGCGAACGATCTGCCGGTTGTTCTGTTCGTTGTCTCGATTGCCCACGCTGCCCCGTCCTAGGTACATCTTGTAGCGCAGCTCTCTGTCGGCACAATGCTTCATGATGGCACCCACATGCGGAGCCGACAGATCAAAGAGGTAGCCCTCGCCATGCGCTTCGGAGGCGGTGCGTGCCTTCTCCTGGGCATCGTCTAGGATCTGCTGGGGCAAGCCACGTAGTCGGTCGCTTTCGTCAGCAGGCACGAAGAGTGTCCAGGACTCCTCGTCGCAAAGTTTGTTTTGCGCAAAGCGTGTGGTCAACTGACTGAGCTGCTCATTGATCTCTCTAAATCGCTCCCGCTCGGCACCCACGAGCAGAGCGCCATTGTCCGCAAAGCCCTCGTAGCTCTCGGTCAGAAGACGCAGGTCTATCTCGTCTAGGTGTAGCTCCTTGCGCTGGTCATAGACGGAGCGAATGCGGGCGAAGAGCGCTTCGTTGAGGAGCGTATCTGTTGACAGCTTGCTAAGCCAGTCGGAAAAAGTCTCCGAGAGCTGCATCATCTCGGGACAAGAGTAGGCAGAGAGCAGATTGTAGAATGCTGCCGTGACCGCCTCTAGTGCCTCTCCACTCTCCTCGAAGCGGCGGATCGTATTGTCAAAGGTTGCCGGCTCGCTCTGTGCCGTGATCGCATCAATCTCCGCACGATGTAACGTGATCGCCTCCTGCATAGCCGTGCGAAAGGTCTTCATCGTCTGCTCTATGGCGGTGGAGGAGGAGATGTCGAAAAACTGATCAAAGGGGAAGCTCCCGTAGGGTGTCTCGGGAGCGGTGAAGAGTTTGCTTAGCAGTGCTGTCGCCTGAGGCGTGGTTGCGGTCATATATAAGGAGTCGGGTAGAGTTGGGTTCGTTTGGTCTATTTAGCCAGCTGATCCTCCAGCTGAGCTATCTTCTTGTTTTGGTTTTCGATCGTCTGCAGGAGTGCGCTGAGCTCCTCATTGCCCATAGAGGTGGGGTACTCGGCAGAGACACGGAGGAGGAAGTCGCTCAGGACATTCATATAGTTGGTAAAAGCCGCGTAAGGCGTCTCGTATGGCGAGAATGCGCCTGGACCGCCCAACTTAGTGGTCATGTAGAAGAGGTGGTCGGAGCCCTGCAAGTTGATCCAGTCCTCCAGTAGTCGCTGGTCTCGTGAGAGACGGATGCGCTCGCCCCACTCCTCGAGCTTCTGTATGACGCATTGCTGCAGCTCATTGCCTGTCCATAGCGAGGTGTCTCGCTCTTCGCCCATACGACTCACTGGATAGGTCGCCTGTATCGTGTCTTGCGGGGTGCAGTGCGTGGCAACCTCTTGGGGCGTTGTAAAGGTGAAGCCACGCTTAGAACCCTGCTCGGGAAGAGCGCGGAGGAACTCAAAGATGCCAGTCTCACGGCTCCATATCGATCCAAGCGTCTCCAGAGGTAGAGAGACCAGCGCATAGTCGCCCTGCTCAGCCTCCAGCGTCGCAAAGAAGCGCTCCGTCGTGTAGGGATAGAGTGGACTGTCGTACCGTGCGAAGTCGTGAGCGATCGCATCGGAGAGCGCCGCGTGACGCATCAGGAGCGCTACGCCATCGGTCGTAGCGTTGTACAGGTAGTTGGGACTCTTCCACGCTAGGAGGTGCTTGGCGCCCTCAGTGACGATTGCTTTGTAACCTTGGCTGTGAGCTATCTGTGCGATGCGGTCGCTGTAGATTAGCTCAGGATTGGAGAGCGTCACGGGAGCAACGCCTAGGAGCGAACTGATACGGGTGCGATACATGCGCAGCTGGTTCGCATACTCCTCTTCATCGTACAGTCCACAGAGTCCGTGCGAGATCGGCTCGCCAAGTATCTCTATGCGCCCGCTCTTGACCAGTCGCTTGAGCAGCTGAATCATGTCCGGTGTGTGCAGCTCCATCTGCGTGAGCACCGAGCCTGAGAGTGTGAGAGCAACCCTAAAGTCGGGATGCGCTTCGATCAATTGCTCGATCAGTTCGAGTGCGGGTCTATAGGAGCGGTCTACCACTTGACGCAGTATCTCCTCATTGGCAAAGTCGTCGTAATAGTAGTGGTCGCTACCGATATTGAAGAAAGGGTAGTTCTTGAGCCTAAACGGTTGGTGTAGGTAGAAGTGAAGTATAATCTGTATCATAGGAAGGTGGAGAAGTCGTTTATCAAAGGGTTATACAAGTCGGTCATAGATAGCTCTGAGGCGCAGTCCAGCTTTGCTCCAAACGATGTTGTTGACCTCTTCGATGCCCTTTTGCTTGAGATGCTGGTGGAGGGTCGGATAGGAGACGAGTGCGTGCATAGCGTCGGCCATAGCGTCTACGTCCCAGTAGTCGGTTTTGATCGCGTAGCGCAGGATCTCGGCACAGCCACTCTGCTTGGAGATAATGCTCGGCACGCCACACTGCATAGCCTCTAGCGGCGAGATGCCAAAAGGCTCCGACACCGAGGGCATCACATAGACATCGCTCGAGCGAAGCATCTCATACACCTGCCGCCCCCGTAGGAAGCCTGTGAAGTGAAAGCGGTCGGCTATACGCTTGCGAGCCACGAGGTCGATCATCTTGTCCATCATATCGCCGTTGCCCGCCATCACAAAGCGAATGCCGTCGGTATGCTGTAGCACCTTGTGGGCTGCCTCGACGAAGTACTCAGGCCCTTTTTGCATCGTAATACGCCCGAGGAAGGTGATTACTTTGTCGCCCGTATGCTGCTCATTGGGCAGGGCTAGTAGCTCTGGACTAAGCGGCTCGACAGCGTTGTGGACCGTAAAGACCTTGTCGGGGCTCTGACCATACTTGTCGATGACGGTACGTCGGGTCAGGTTGCTCACACAGACGATAGCGTCTGCGTAGTCCATCCCTTGTCGCTCGATCGCATAGACCTGCGGATTGACATTGCCACGACTGCGGTCGAAGTCGGTCGCATGCACATGGATCACCAGCGGCTTTCCCGTCACCATCTTCGTATGGATCCCCGCTGGGTAGGTGAGCCAGTCGTGCGAGTGAATGATGTCGCATGGCACTGTTCGCGCTATGACACCCGCCACGATCGAGTAATTGTTGATTTCCTCCAGCAGGTTGTCCGGGTAAGCTCCGCTAAACTCCAGACAGCCCAAGTCGTTGGGACAGCGATAGCGGAAGTCATCGTAGATATGCTCTCTAGCAGCTTGGTAGTAGTTCACCTCCGCCTCATTGTGTAGCCGTGAGCGCAGGTAGTCGGTACTATGATCATGGTAAACAATCGGCGTGCGGTCAGCGCCAACCAGCGTTATGTGCGAAGTGTCCTCATCGCCATACAGCTTAGGCACGACAAAGGTTATATCCATATCGCTCTGCTCGGCCATACCATTGGTCAAGCCGTAGCTAGCCGTGCCTAGCCCGCCTGAAATGTGTGGGGGAAACTCCCACCCGTACATCAATACTCTCATCTTGTAGGACGCTCTTCGTTGCTGGTTGTATAGTATAGGTAGTTAGCTAGAGGGGTCTCCTCACTGTTGTACCGCTCCAGGGTCACCAAGGCGCGCAAGACCTCTGCGCAGCTCATCGCAAAGGAGATACCGCCGTGACTATCGTAGGGCGGGTTGCCATCGTACAGCTCGCTCAGTGTCGAGATGCCGTGATGCTGTAGCTCATCCTGTATATCCCCGAGCAAGCGCGCCAGGTGGGTCACACCGCTACGACCATTTATCTTCAGATAGGCATCCGTGTAGGCTCCCAGTAACCACGGCCAAGCGGAGCCGTTGTAGTAAGCATGCTCTCGCTGCTCCTGAAGTCCGCTGCACTGCTCCACATAGCCCTCACTGCGGGGGCTCAGCGAGCGAATCCCCTTTGGCGTGAGTAGCTCAGAGGTTACGATCCCTAGCACTTGTCGCTGCTTAGCACGGCTCAGCGGACAGAACGGTAGCGAGATAGCTATCAGCATATCGGGTCGGACAGCCCGCTCACGATACCCCTCCTTGGTCACGTAGTCATATAGGTAGCCATAGGGATTGACAAAGGTCTGCTCGAAGGCCGGTCCTAAGCGTTCGATCACACCCGCCAGCTCCTCGGGAAAGTTTTCTTCGCCACGTGCCTCACGATAGAAACAGAGCGCATTGTACCACAAGCCGTTCACCTCCACCAGATAGCCCCGTCGTGGTACGACCGCTTGCCCCGCTATCGTTGAGTCCATCCAGGTGACTGGAGGCGTGCCACTACCCTCGGCATAGAGCAGTCCATTAGGCTCGATGCGCAGGATCGGGTGGCGGTCGCTCAGGTAGTAGTCGATGATGCGCCCCACGAAGTCTAGGTAGAAGGAGCGGTGGCTATCGTCTGGATACTCAGCGAGGAAGAGCTGTATAGCACGTATTGCCCAGAGTCCCACATCGGGGTCGCGCACCCCCTCCATATCTAGCGGGAGCGCTATCTGCTTGATGAAGTTGATGCTGCTCCGTATGAAGGTGCTCATCACATTGTGAAAGCGCTCTGGGTGATCGCTGTAGATCGAGCACCCAGGCAAAGCGACCATTTCATCCCTCGCCCGCACCCCATACCAGGGGAAGCCCGCTAAGATATAGTGCCGATTGGAGACAGGCTTGTAGTAAAACTGGCTACAAGCATTGCGCAGACAGCTCCGTAGGCCCACCCGCGCCTTGCGGTGCGCCACCTCTGAGTCAAAGAGTGCGGGCAACGTGGTTACGTCTACCTCCTCTAGCTGTGCGGTGAAGTAGACTGACTCACCATTGCGTAGCTCCATCTCGAAGTAGCCCGGCGAATAGAGGTCTTCGCAGCTTTCGTACCCTCGTATCTGCTCCTTAGGGTAGTGCAGATTCTTGATCCAGTAGCCCTCATCGACCCAATGCGAGGGGGCATCCACCTGCATATATAAATCGGGGTAACCCTCATAGAGACAGGTCCGCACACCCGTCGTGCCGACAGGGTAGACGGTCGTGTGGGCGGTCTCGTTCTCATGCGATAGGAGGATCACATCCCTAAAGGCGACCACAGGGCGCAACCGCAGAGTGGTCTCGCTGTGGCTGTCGAGGAGCGTGAACTTGATAATCACCTGATTCTTGTAGTGGCAGAAGATCGACTCCCGCTGTAGGACCACCCCACCCACACGGTATATCGTGCGGGGCATCTTGTCTATGTTGTACTCTCGTATGTACTTGTGTCCATTGGGATAGACCGTGCCATCACCGTAGAGATGCACCCCGAGGTTAAACTCTGCCCCATGCTGTATCACTGTAGCATCTAGCGACGAGAGGAGGACGTGGTTGTGATGGCTCAGGTGAGGCAGTGGCACCACGAGCAGACCGTGATACTTGCGCGTGTTGCACCCCACGAGGGTCGTACAGTTGAAGGCCCCCCCACGGTTCGAGCGTATATGCTCCAGCTGTAGCGAGCGGTCTAGATTAGAGAGTGTCGTGCGGTCAAACTTGAGATAACTCATAGATAGTAAATTACTTGGGAGTTATGATGCGATCGCTCCTCGACGCGCGCCAGAGACAAGCGTAGTCTAGCGAGGTGGTGAGCGGTCTAGAGGATAGTCCTCTCTGCGTTGCTAAGATACGAATTAACCGCTGAATGGAGGTTAAATTCCCGCTAAACGAATCGTTTCCCTATGAAACGGCTAATTCCTATTTTGAGGTGCTGGGAGAACTTTAAGATGACATATTCTAATCATCTGAGACTATAAAACAGAATATCCACGTGGAGAATTTCGATTTCCCACGTGGATATTTTTTATTTTCCACGTGGGGGCGAAACAATTCTTCCGAAGTTTCATTTGATTCCTCCGAAGTTTCATTTCGTTCCTACGTAGGCATTTTTAATTTGCTACGTGGAGATTTGAGAATTTCCACGTGGGGATCTACCCCTTCTAAAGGAAAATCGTATCGGAGCCTAAGAGATCCTGTCGATCACATCTCAGAGCGGTCCCCTTCGAACTCCTCAAAATAGGAATAAGTCTATGAAATGAAAGATCTAGGTCTGCTAGCGGAAGGGTAAGCCTCCCTCCCTGCGATAAAAACAATAAGAGAGACTCCCCCTCGGTTGGATCGTGTCCAGCTGTGGGGGAGTCTCCTTTTTTTCGTGTTGGGGAGCATGCTTCATCCTTTCGTGCGAATGCGATCGTCGAAGGCCGAGAGAGCAGCCTTGGCACCCTCGCCCATAGCGATCACCACCTGCTTGTAGGGGATGCTGGCACAGTCGCCTGCGGCATAGATACCCGCTACGGAGCTGCGGCAGTGGTCGTCGATGATGATCTCGCCCATGCGGTTGCGCTCAACCAGACCATCGAAGACATCCGTATTAGCCTTGAGCCCGATCTGCACAAAGACCCCAGCGACAGCGAGTTCGAAGGGAGCACTCCCGTCACGAGGAGCTATGCGCAGTGCGGACACCTTGCTGCCGTCGCCGATGACCTCTTCCGTTGCCACGTTCGTGTGGACGGTCACGTTCGGTAGCTTAGCCAGCTGTTCCTGCAGTACAGTGTCTGCCTTGAGGCTCTCCATAAACTCCAAGACGGTCACATGCTTGCAGATGCCCGCTAAGTCGATAGCAGCCTCAATGCCTGAGTTACCACCGCCCACGACCGCTATGTCTTGTCCCTTGAAGAACGGCCCGTCGCAGTGCGGACAGAAGGCTACCCCGCGACCAATATGCTCCGCCTCACCTGGCACACCTAGCTTGCGCCAGGAGGCTCCAGTGGCAATGATCACTTGCGGTGCCACGAGCGTCTCGCCGAGCGAGGTGACTACCTCTTTCTGGGTGTCGACAAGCTTGATCTGCTCGACATGTCTCTGCTCTAGTATCTCTACCTGGTAGTGTAGCACATGCTGGCGCAGATCTTCGGCAAGCTGCGTCCCTGTGGTGTGAAGCACGGAGGGGACGTTTTCGATAGCCGTTGTCTCATTCACCTGACCACCCATGCGGTCTGCCACAAGTGCCACGTGCAGTCCCTTGCGAGCAGAGTATAGTGCAGCAGCTGCACCCGCAGGACCACCACCGATGACGATCTGGTCGTACTCCTTGCGCTCTGCCGTGACGGACGATGGCTCCACTCCGACAGCTTCGGCTAGCTTGCCGAGTAGCTCACCCAGCGAACTCTTACCTATATGTAGCACCTGATCTCCCAGGTAGACCGTCGGTACGGCCGATATGCTTAGCTCCTTAGCTTCCTCCGTGTAGAGAGCTCCGTCGACCATCTCGTGGGTCACCCCCTCACCCGCTATGAGCGTGATTAGGTTAAGGCTCTGCACCACATCGGGGCAGTTGGTACAGCTGAGCGAAATGTAACTGCGTAGATGAATAGGTTTGCGTAGTGAACGGATCTTGTCGCAGATAGCCACATCGGGGAGGTTCTTCCCCTGACCATCCGCATTGTATATGGCCAGTATCAGACTGCTAAACTCATGCCCCGAGGGGATTGCTCTAAAGGTTATCCCCGTGGGCTGGTCGTCACACAGTATCTCCACGCTCAGCTTGTCGCCCACGCTCATCTCTAGCGATATTTGCGGAGAGGTCGAGGCGAAGTCGCCGAGGAGCTGCTCTAGCTCCCCGTAGTGGTCACCCTCGGGAGCCTTCGCTCTAAGTGTGTATCGATGCTTTAGCGAGGCAAAGATGCTTTGCAGTTGCTGTAAGGTATCTTGGTCTAGTCTCATGGTTGTGCTGTTTTTTAGAAAGAGTAGAGGGCTGTGCCGCTCGTGTGAGTATACGACACAACCCTCTCGTCTTGATATGTGAGACTGTTGCAAAGTCAACAGTCTCACAATCTTGCTTGCAAGATTGTCCTGACTTTGCAGAAAGGATGAAGCGCAAGGCGCTGAGGGTGGGGGCTGAAGGGAGCATACCTACGTATGTGACCGAAGCTGAATCCCGAAAGCAACACAGCGATTCGCCTTTATGCAACAGTCTCTTGTGGATCTATGTGTTAGATCTTACCAACTAGGTCTATGCTAGGCTTGAGAGTGGCATCGCCTTGTCTCCACTTAGCGGGGCACACCTCGCCTGGGTGCTCATAGATAAACTGAGCCGCGCGCACCTTGCGCAGTAGCTCCTGAGCGTCACGGCCTATGCCGTTGTCATGGATCTCAGCCACACGCACTTTGCCGTCTGGGTCAATGAGAAAAGTGCCACGGTAAGCCTGTCCAGCCTCCTCGATCATCACGCCGAAGGCACGAGCCAGCTCGAAGCGCATATCAGCGAGCATCGTGTACTGCACCTTCTTGACCGCCTCGCTGGCATCCTGCCAAGCCTTGTGAACGAAGTGCGAGTCAGTGCTCACAGAGTAGATGTCTACGCCGATCTGCTGAAACTCAGCATAGTTGTCGGCGAGGTCAGCTAGCTCCGTAGGGCATACGAAGGTAAAGTCGCCAGGATAGAAGAAGAGTACACTCCAGCGCCCCTTGAGATCCTCGTTAGAGACCTCGTGAAAGCCCTTGGACTTGGTATATGCGGGTACTTTGAATTCTGGTAAGCTGCTATTGATAATAGGTTGCATAGTCATTTGCATTTGAGTTTTAGATAAAGATTGATTGACGTTGGTCGGACATCCCCACCAACAGTCACAAAGATAGGCGTAAGCACTTGAAATAAAAAGTAAAACACATACCTAGAACAAGGTATTTCCCCCTAAGGCGAGTAGTTCCCTTCGTATGAAACTGAAGGTTCTTCCGTATGGACATAGACTGTGCCCACGGAGAGGAAAGCTCTACTCCCGTAGAGCCTCCTAAATGGCTATTTAAGGTTTGCTAAATGAGAGCCCTTCGTTGGCGGAATCGGTGAGACGAGACTCGCTATTGATCGTCTGACGGCTAGAGCTCTTGAGGCGCTTATTGCCTAGCGTACAACTGATGCTGAGCGTGACCTTCGGACTGTACCAGTCCTGGACGAAGGCTATCGGCTGGGAGAGACCCATGATCTCGCCCCGTGCTACATTGCTATTCAGTAGGTCGTAGCACGAGAGGGAGAGCTTCCAGGAGGCGATGCGCTTGCTAATAGATAGATTGATCCACCACTGGCTCTGAGTCTTGTAGACTCCGACAAATAGCGGACTGTAATAGGTAACCTGAGCGTCAAGGTACCACTGAGCAGGGAGGTTGAGCGACTGCTTGTGCTGGAGATAGTATGCGTGAAAGGTGCGGTCGCACTCGCTCCTGTCTATAGTCCCCTTGTCACGCTGCAAGTGCCAAGCTAGATAAGTGGTGACGATCCACTGCAAGCCGTTGTCTCGGTAGATGATAGGTATGGGTGCCCCCGCTACGATGCGCAGGTAGCGACTGTAGTCCAGGTTCCCTTTGGTAATGGCATAGCCTCCTTGATATGGTGTCAAGTACTCAACGATGGGGCGCTGCTCGTTGGAGAGGTTTACCTCTAGCATCGCAGCCCGTCGGTAGCTGTAGTTGAGCGCAAGGTTGTGGCGCATACTACTCTGCAGACGATCATTGCCGACACGATAGAGAAATCCCGCATAGGAGGCATACGGCATCAGATCTCTTAGCGCAGGACGCTGGTAGTAGGTTTGCAAGGAGAGTGCTAGACGATGGTTGCGCGCTATATCGTAGGCCACGTTGAGGTAAGGTTGCCAGCGCACCGCTTGGTCAGATAGTAGGCGAGTCCCCTGAGCTTGGCTCGTGCGGTGGTCGTAGTTGAGCTGTACTCCACCGTAGCTGTCGAGTGCTCCTTTGTGGTAGCGCAGCGTGACGTAAGCAGAGCTGTTGCTCTCATAGTACCGCTCATTGACTCCGCTGGAAGCTGTGGGGGCTTGTGTTGCAAACCAGATATTGTTTTGCGTTACCCCGAGGAGTCCCAGTAGTGAAGGGGTAAAGCGGTAGGTATAGTTTGTCGATAGACGAAGGTAGTGATACCGATCTTGTAGCTCGCTGTCACTGTGAGAGTAGGTGCGATGATTGCTACTGGAGGTGTAGTCGGCATAGCTCTTCCAGGCCCAGCGATCAGCAGAGAGGGTGTGATAGAGATTGACAGCCCCGACCATACGTCTCATATCGGTGTGATACCCTCGACTATAGTCTATATGCTCATCTGAGAGTGATCCGTGAAGCCGTATGTCAAAGAGCTGCTGCGGAGAGATCTGCCACTCAAAGCCCGCCTGCATAGCCTGTCCACGATGAGGCGATGTGCTCGTCGTGTCAGCACCCAGTGTAGTCGTGAGGGACTCTATACGACGATTGTCAAAGATTTGGTACGCTATGTAGCTTCGCTTATTATCCTTATTGTAGTTGAGTCTGAGCCGACCGCCCTCCGACACCCTCCTCCGATAGCTCGCGTCGGCAGAGATGAAAGCATTGAGACCCTCTCGAGGGTTCCCCTTTGTGACGATGTTGAGGACGGCACCGCTCTGCACGCCATATTCGGGCCCTGGATGGCGAATGAGCTCCACCCGCTCGGCATCCTCCACGCTCAGAGAGCTGAGGTAAGCTTGGACCTCCTCAGGGGAGAGACGCAGTATACGACCATTGACAGCTACCGTGAGTGTGTAGAAGCCATAGACAGAGAGCCCTCCACGCTCCTCCACCTGTACCCCCGGGATTAGCTTAAGCCCGTCCAAAAGATTCCCGCCGATGGCTGCAGGATTAGCCAAAAGGTTATAGCGAGCCACGCCGCTACTGTATGTGACAAACGGACGCTTGGCAACTATGACCACCTCATCGAGTGCTTGAGCGGCAGGCGCTATGACGATGCTCAGAGGGTTTGTAGGCTCCTTGCTCACCTCTACATGATTTCGCTCAGGGGTGTAATTGGAGCCGAGGGAAGAGACTCTATACGAATAAGCTCCTAGGGGGAGCTCTAGGTAAAAGCGCCCTTGCCCATCACAGACAGCGGGGAAGCAGTGCGTGGAGTCCTGACTGCTGGTGAAGAGAACCACAGCATTGACCAGTGCCTCGCCCGTTGTCGTGGTTACCTCCCCAGTCACGGTGCCGATGCGCTCTTGTGCGAGCGATGCCACGGCTGAGACCACCACGAGGAGAAGTGAAAGTATGAGTCTCACGAACGTCATCTTACGATCCTTCGCAGGGAAAGGGCTTTCGGTCATCGCTTCTTGTTGTCTTGATAGAGAGCTATAGGTATCTGAGGGGGGCTTACGCAAAGAACAGACCCCACCCCAGGACACTTTCTTTATACGCCTGCAAAGTTAGATAGGCTTTACGCTCTGCACAATACCCGAAAGGGTAATTCTGTGTCTCTATACAATGTTTACGACTTTCTGAAATTCTGCAAATCTCATGAGTAACACGTTGCTCGTGAGATTTGCAGGGGGAGGATTAGAACCACTTGTCGATCTCCTCGGAGGTGAGCGAGACCATGATGGAGCGTCCGAGCGGATCGAACTGCGAGTTGGGCGTCAGAAAGAGGTCGGAGATGATCTGACTGGGCTGCGCTGCACGTGCGTGGAGTGTGTGGCGCACCAGTTCGCTGGCTTGGCGCAGGGCTTCGCTGGAGAGGAAGAGCTGCGCGAGCTGCGTCGCCTGAGAGAGCTCTGTATCGGTCTCTTCACGCTCCAGCTGATCGAGGTACTCACCGAGTGTCTGGGTGATCATATCAGCGACGCCGATGGGGCGGAGCGGCTTGGGTACAGAGGTGATGAGGTAGACGTTTTCGTCTGTGCCTGCGGAGGCTTCTTCTTGCGGTGTGATCTCGAAGCCAATCTGTCGCAGGCTTTCGACCAACTCGTGATGCATCGGGTAGATTTCGCTGGGTAGCGATAGCTCCTCGGCAAAGAGTAGCGGCTGCGCCTGATCGGGCTCGAGCGTGAGGGTGGCTATCTGCTGCTCGTAGTAGATGCGTAGCAGCGCGCGATCAATCTGTATGACTGCAAGACGGTCACTCATCGTGGTAAAGAGGTAGCGCTCCTGAAAGGTGTAGACCAGGTTGGTGCTATTGGCAGCCGGTTGAGGGGAGCTAGGAGATACCGTAAAGAGTGGATCTATCGCTGTGGGGGCTGCTCCCGTGGGTTGGCTTGTGGAAAGCGTTGACTCGCCTCGTCGTTGCTGGAAGTCGTCGATGAAGTTTTCCCAATGAGCGGGAGAGCCACTACTCATCGAGGAGAGCGGGTCGAGGGGTCGCTGATCGTCTGTAGAGATCGCCTTAAAGGGGTTGTACTCAGGGTCTATCTGCACGGGCGGTGGCTGGAGCGTACTGCTACTCTGTCGTGTGGCATCGTAGGCTGGTATCTCGATGAGCTGGTCGGTGCTAAAGGTGATGGCGGGCATAGCACTGGTGGTGCTGAGGTGCTCGCGTAGCACTACCATGAGGAGCTTGAAGATAGCCTGCTCATCGAGGAACTTGATCTCCGTCTTCGTCGGATGTATATTGACATCGATGCGACTGGGGTCTACCTGGAAGTAGATAAAGTAGTTGGGCTGGCTACCTGGCGCGATGAGATCCTCAAAGACGTTCATGACCGCACGGTGGAAGTAGGGGTGCTTCATATAGCGTCCATTGACAAAGAAGAACTGCTGGGCGCCTCTGCGCTTAGCATCTCGTGGCAGGGTGATGAAGCCTGAGACGTTTGCTAGCGGCCCTTGGTACTCGATCGGAATGAGCTGCTTGGAGTAGCTCTTGCCTAGTAGGTCTACGATGCGATGCTGCAGGTCGCTCTTGGGGAGGTTGCGTATGAGCTTGCCCTCGGAGTAGAGGGTGAAGGCGATCTCGGGGTAGACCAATGCAATCCGCTCGAACTGGCGGTAGATGTGTCTCAGCTCTGTCTCGGAGCCTTTGAGGAAGCGTCGCCGTGCGGGGACGTTATAAAAGAGATTCTTCACCGTGATAGAGGTGCCTACCTCGGCAACGGTGGGGGAGGAGCTGATAACCTCCGAGCCGTTGATCAGGAGCTTGTAGCCTATGTCGCTGTCGACCTGTCGTGTGACTAGCTCGATCTGAGCTACTGCCACGATGGAGGCAAGCGCCTCGCCGCGAAAGCCCATGGAGCGAAGCGTGAAGAGGTCGTCGACGGAGGAGATCTTGCTGGTAGCGTGCCTCTCGAAGGCCATGCGAGCATCTAGTGGACTCATACCGACGCCATCATCGATGACACGCATGAGCTCTTTGCCTGCATCTTGTAGCTCGATGGTTATCTGTGTGGCATGGGCATCGATAGCGTTTTCGACTAGCTCTTTGAGCATAGAGGCTGGTCGCTGGATTACTTCACCAGCGGCTATCTGATTGGCGATGCTATCGGGGAGGAGGTGTATGATTTCGCTCATAGGAAGGAGAAAAGGGGACCCTGTCTGTAGTATAGTACCCAGACGATGAAGCCTAAGAGGATGAGTGTCAGGATAGAGCGCAGGATGATGCCCGAGCGAGCGTAGTTATCTATGCCTCGATCGCGTTGCTTCTTGAGATGACGTGTGCCTCCGTAGAGACTCTCCGAGAGGCTCTCACGAAACGCTTCGCCAGAACCATAGTCGGCCTCTACTTGCTCTTTGCGGGCTCTGTCGGTATCGTCGCAAGCTGTGCTGCTGTCGGTGTGGGCTTCGGTCTCGGAGCCTTCGGCAGCTTCGAGCTCTCGTCTGATCTGCTCGATGCGTCGCTGGAGTTGCTCCTTCTTAGGATCCCAATAGATGGGCTGGTGGTTGAAGCTGCGCGGTTGTCGTGGTCTGAATATGAGTCCCATGAGTATAGTGGTAAAAGGTGTATGTAGCTCTGTAGCGAGTCTGCAAGAGACTGTACGGAGCTGGTGTCGCTCTCTAGCGGGCGACGTATGTAGATGGAGAGTGGCGTCTCGGCTACGGCAGTCGTGTCGGGGACTGTCATCTGAACGTCTGCTGGCTTAGGCTTCTCGATGGCTTGCTGGTACTCCTTGTAGAAGGCTTGCCATGCGGCTAGTCCGTCGAAGCCTTGGCTCATTTTGCTGTTCTGATTCTGCAGGGTAGCGAGCGAGTCGGTAGATTGTAGCGGTGCTGTGCGGTCAGGGATAACATCTTCGGGCGTGAGCGGACGCTGGTCGCCATGCCACTCGGCACCACTCATCTGACGCAAAGCATCGGTGAGGTCTTGGATCGGGTGAATCGTCCCCTCCGCTTTACCATGCCAGAAGATACGATCGAGCTTATCATCGACAATGTAAACGTCCATTTGCGGGTTCTGTACCTGAGCGAGGGCATAGTAATGCTTCGTCTTCTCCTGCTGAAGGTAGTAGCGTGACTCTACATTGGAGCGATAGAAAGCGTGGTCAAGAGTACCTTCGCAAAAGTAGGCTTGGATCGTATCGGCCTTGACACGATCCTGCTTGATATTATCGATCCAGCGCACTGTCGAGGCATTTTGCCAAGCGAAGGCATGATCGATCGTGTCGTTAGCAAGGTGGGCATAGATGGTGTCTCCCTTGAGCTGTGTCGAGTCGTTCCACAAGATAGGACTGCCAAAGAGCTTGATGAGCGAGTCAACGGAAAAGTAGTGTATAGAGTCCCCGATGGCCTGTATATCCCTGCGGTACAGGCGCACATCGTGGTACCCCTTGGTGTACTTGACCTCTAGCGAGTCGGTAGTGCCTGGGGACGGGGGCAGGTTACGCTTGATCCCCTCCATGATCTCGGCAGACATATATAGTGTGTCCTTCTCGGAGTAGTCCATGACGTAGGCTCGTCCTGTGGCGTAGACATAGCCGTTTGCCTCGTCCATATAGCCATAGTCACCGAAGTAGGTTACCTTGTCCTCTTGGTTGTCTATTACCACATCATAGTAGGCTTGGCTGATCTGTCTCTTCTTGTCATAGAGTATCGAGTCGCCCGTCATGGTACCATCGGGATGCGTAATGAGAGAGCGGTCGAGGAGGATGCTCTGCTCGGTGTTTGTATTGTAAAAGCCTCGGTCGGTCTCTATCCTGACAGAGTCTTTGGTCTCTATAAGGGTGGGGCTGACGATACGACAGATTGAGGTCTTCGTATTGTAGTGCAGTATGTCGGTGTCGAGGGTAAAGCGGTCGTTCTCTAGGTGTACTTCATTCTGAAAGAGCGCTTCATCAGAGCTGGTATTGTACTCACCATAGATAGAGGTGAGCGTGTTGACTGAGTCGGCAAGGGTCCCGAAGTTGTCGTAGTAACCGACCTGTTGGTTGCGATCGTAGAAGAGACTTTCGGTGAAAAGTGTCGTCACATTCTTCGTCAATATCACATTGTCGTGCAGCTCCGCGAGGGCGGTCATACCATCGTATAGCATCTCTCCAGCAGTGATCGAGATCGAGTCTCCCTCTTGTATATGCACATGACCGAAAGCATCAAAGGAATTGGTCGTCTCGTTGAGATTGGCACTATCGCAGGTCATAATCCAACTGCCATGCCTGAGACGCACATTGCCCGTTAGGATGACAATGTCTGGGTGTATGTCCTGATCGTGACTGAGTACATCGGCGTGATCGAGGACGATAAGACGCTTGCCTCGCACCATCGTAGGAGGAGGTGCTGGAGCGTCCGCTATATGAGTCGAGGGGTGTAGTCTTGCCGTCCCGCCCCATAGAGGCAGCCCCACAAAGAGTAGCACAGCGACCGCTAGCAACCCGCTGAGGGTGAGTAGTAGTCGCCGTGTGGTGGTCACTTCGCTAGGCTGATAAGACATGAAACTTTATAGTCTAATGGGCAGAGATGTGTGTACTCTATCGTCTCCCTGTAGAAGAGTAGGTACTACTTCTTGATCCAACCTGGATACTTGAAGTCGCACTGCTGATAGTCAGGGCTGATGCGTATATAAGTACTCTTCTGGTGCTGGACGATCCACTTGTCGAGTTCTTTCTGCTTCTTGTCCTGCAGAGCTAGCTGCTTGATGAGCTGAAAGTCGGTAGCCATGTCCGCACGATGACCAGAGATGCGCTGCTTGAGCTTGAGAAGTACTACCTGCGTATTGCCGTTTGCATCCTGTGATACGAATGCTGGAGAAATATCGCCTACCTGCATCTTGTCCACATAAGAGGCAAAGTCTTGCTGTAGCTCGGACATGGTAAAGAGAGCCGTACCGTATCGGTCGCTCTCGTAGTCTTCGTTGAGGAGGAGACCAAAGTTGTTTTTCGTCTCATCGACATTACTGCATAGTACGACCGCCTCGTCAAAGGAGGTCTTGCCATTGCGTACCTGCACAGCGACAGAGTCTGCTTTGTTGACGGCTTGCTGGAGTTTGTCAGGAGCCACACTGGGCTTGAGGAGTATGTGACGGAAGTTGATCGTGTTGTCACGCTTCTCGATAAGCTGTACGATGTGATAGCCCGTGGCGGTGCGTATGATAGGAGAGACCTGCTTGGTGTCGGATAGTGCGAAGACTACCTGAGCAAACTCAGGCTCTAGAGAGCTACGAGCCACGAAACCATACTCACCACCACGAAGAGAGGTGCGGGAGTCCTGTGAGTAGAGTCGTGCGATCGTAGAGAAGTCACGACGCCCAGCGACTATATCGTCGGAGTAACTTCTGAGTTGCTCCTTGATCTGATCGATAGCTGCTAGCTCGATGTCAGGAGTGATCCGAAGCGCTTGTACCTCGACGACGTCTGGTATGTATGGCAAGCTGTCTTGTGGTATCTGAGCGTAGTAAGAGCGGATTTCTGTAGGTGTTACCGCCACTCCCTGGATAATCTTCTGCTGCATCTGTCGGACGATCTCATTATTGACCGCCATGATGCGCTGCTGCTCACGAATGCTGGAGTAGGGGCGATTGAAGTACTCCTCAAGACGCTCACGGGAGCCGATCTGCTGCACGAGGCTCTCCATAAAGTTGTCCACAAATCTGTCTACCTTAGTATTATCCACCGAGATACTATCGATCTTAGCTTGATTGAGGAAGAGCATTTGGACAGCTAGTTGCTCCGTGAGATAGCAGTCAGGGTTTCCCTCGAGAGGCATTCCCTGAGATCGCATGTAGAGCTTCTGGTTTTCTATCTCAGACTTGAGGATAGGCTCATCGCCCACGGTCCATATAACCTCATCGACGACAGATCCTGCGGAAGTCTTTTGCTGTGGAGTCTGAGCCGTCAGAGGGAGGCTAGCCAACAAAGACAAGAGCATGGATGCTATCATCCAGCGTGCGGGTGATGTAGATGATCTATAGATAGACATAAGAGTTGTATTGCTAAAGTGGTCTTATTGATTGCAGGAGAAGATGATCATAGCGAGTCGTAGCTCCGCTTCACTATAGAAGTCTTCGTATTCGCTGATGAGGTCGTCTAGAGTACATCCTGGGTGATCTTCTAGATACTCTTTCAGCTCATCATAGCTATCCTCGCCTAGCTCGGAGGCTATGAGGTAGTTGAGCTTGACTTTGGTACCAGACTTGACGATACGCTCCAGCTCGGTGAGCAGATCATCGGTACTGATAGAGTGCGAGATAGCAATGTCCTCGAGGATCACCTGACGGTCTAGTTGCTGTACGATAGAGATATGCTGCTTGGTATTGTTAGGTAGTGTGCGGATCTTGTAGTCCTCGGGTCTCTCGATCTCATACTCCTCGACATAGTTACGTATGACACGGACGAAATCCTCTCCATATCGATCAGCCTGCTCTACGTTGATGCCCGATATGTTCTTAAGTTCAGGCAACGTAATCGGGTATAGGGTAGACATCTCCTCAAGAGCTGAATCAGGGAAGACCCCATTGGGTCCCAGCCCGAGCTTGATGCTGAGCTTCTTGCGCATGTCCTTGAGTATATTGTATAGAGCGGGGTCTGTAGAGGCTGTACGACCACGTCCTCCAGATACGGAGCTATCCATCTCCTCATCATCATCAAGATCCTCATCGTCATCCAGATCTTCCTCATCGGGAGTCACAATCTTGAACGAGGTCGGCTTCTTGATAAACTTCTTACCACTCGGTGTGACGCTCAGGATACCATATGTCTCTGTACTCTCGGTGAGGTACTGTAGCACCAATGCTCGCTCTACGACCAGCTCCCATACATCTCGTGAGTAGTCGCTACCTATGCCGTAAGAATCAAGTTTGTCGTGATGAAAGTCCTCAATAGGAGCGGTGTCGCAACCTAGGATCACGTCGATGACGTGATCTTTCTTAAATTGTTCTTTGAGCTCCAAGACCGTTTGGAGCAGTTGTTTCAAAAGCTCTTTAGCCTCCATTGTTTGTCTGTTTTTTGCACAATTGTCACACGCTCCACAGTTCTCCTGGTCATATCTCTCTCCGAAATAATAGAGCAGATATGCCCGTCGACACATGGGCGTGAGTGCAAAGGTAGAAGTTTTTGCGAGTAATTGCCTACCTATTTCCTGCTCGGCGATAGGTTTTCCCTGCATAAAGTTCTCCAGCTTCTGTATATCCTTCTCATTATAAAAGGCTAAGCAATATCCCTCGCCACCATCACGACCTGCACGTCCCGTCTCCTGATAGTAGCCCTCGAGGCTCTTAGGCATGTCGTAGTGTATGACGTAGCGCACATCGGGCTTGTCGATACCCATGCCAAAGGCTATCGTGGCAACGATCACACGGCACTCCTCGCTTAGGAAAGCATCCTGATTGGCCGAACGCTCCTTAGCGTCTAGCCCAGCATGGTAGGGGAGCGCCTTGATGCCGTTCATCTGAAGCAGCTTGGAGAGGTTCATCACCTTCTCACGGCTCATACAGTAGATGATGCCGCTTTTATTGGGTCTCTTGCGGATAAATCGGATGATGCGCGCATTGACATCTTCGCCCTTCTTCTCTACACTGTAGTACAGGTTAGGACGGTTGAAGCTGGACTTAAAGATCCGACCATCGAGGATGCCCAGATTCTTGCGAATGTCGTGCTCCACCTTAGGTGTAGCTGTCGCTGTCAGTGCGATGATAGGTCTACGTCCTATCTCATCGACCACAGGGCGTATCTTGCGATACTCAGGGCGAAAGTCATGTCCCCACTCAGAGATACAGTGTGCCTCGTCGATCGCAAAGAAAGAGATCTTGACCTGACGGAAGAACTCTATGTTCTCAGCCTTGCCGAGTGACTCGGGAGCCACATAGAGCAGCTTCGTATCACCAGAGGAGACATCGTGGTAGACCTGATCGAGCTGTGCTTTATTGAGCGAAGAGTTCAGTACGTGCGCTATATCGTTAGATCCAGTCGTCTCTCGCAGGGCATCGACTTGATTCTTCATCAGAGCAATCAGCGGGGAGACAATGATAGCCGTCCCCTCCATGATGAGTGCAGGCAACTGATAGCATAGAGACTTACCGCTACCCGTAGGCATCAAGACAAAAGTGTCATGACCCTCTAGCAGGCTTTGGATGATCTCTTTCTGATTACCCTTGAACTCTTCAAAGCCGAAGATCTTACTCAGTAGTTCTGTCAGATTGTGTGTCATGGTTTGTGAGATTGGTCGTCAGGAGAGTCTTTGAGATGCGCTCTCCATAGGTGGATTAACGATTACATAAGAGGATGCACTGGGTTGTGTCAGAGGTAGATTTAGTTTGCTAGAGAGGCAGTCATGCTCGGGGTCACCTTAGAGCGGGCATACTGCTCTGTGATACGTAGCGTCTTACGCTTGAGAGAGGGTATCTCGTACATAGCGTCGATCATAATCTTCTCCACGATCGAGCGTAGTCCGCGAGCCCCTAGCTTTGTCTCGACAGCGACATGGACGATATACTTGAGTGCGTCTTCATCGAAAGTCAGTCGTACGCCATCCATCTCAAAGAGCTTCTGGTACTGCTTTGTGATAGCGTTTTTAGGTTCGACGAGGATACGCAGGAGCGAATCACTATCTAGTGCGTCTAGATAGGTGAGGATAGGTAGACGTCCGATGATCTCGGGGATCAACCCGTAGCGTCGGAGGTCTTGGTGAGTAATGTGTGCCAGCAGGTTGTTCTGGATCGTCTGATAGTCCATCTGCTGCTCCTTGTAGCCCACCACGCGGGTGTTGAGGCGAGAGCCAATGATTCGCTCTATGCCGTCAAAGGCGCCAGCGCAGATGAAGAGGATCTGCTGCGTATTGACCTGGATAAACTTCTGCTCGGGATGCTTGCGACCTCCATAAGGGGGTACATTGATGACACTCCCCTCGAGCAGCTTCAGAAGGCCTTGCTGCACACCCTCGCCACTCACATCACGGGTGATGGAGGGGTTGTCGCCCTTGCGCGCTATCTTATCAATCTCATCGATGAAGACGATGCCACGCTCTGCGGCTGCTACGTCGTAGTCGCAGTTTTGCAGTAGGCGAGAGATGATACTCTCTATATCCTCTCCCACATAGCCAGCCTGTGTCAGGACGGTCGCATCGACCATCGCAAAGGGCACCTGCAGCATACGAGCTATCGACTGTGCTAGGAGCGTCTTACCGCACCCAGTCGGCCCCACCATGATGATGTTGCTCTTGGCAATCTCTACATCGTCTAGCTTAGAGCTCTCGTCGCTCTTTTCGCCCTTCTCTTGGCTAGCTAAGATACGCTTGTAGTGGTTGTAGACAGCTACCGAGAGATACTTCTTAGCATCAGTTTGCCCGATCACGTAGCGATCTAGATAGGCAGCTATCTCCTGCGGCTTAGGCAGCGACTCATAGGTGAGTGGCGCAAAGGTAGAGTTCTTGTCTCCCTGCTTCCTCGGCTCATTAGGGTCAAGCTTAGGTGCAGAGACCAGCCCGTTCTGATAGAGCAACGTGTAGATCTGCTCTGCGCAATCACTACAGATCTGCGCGGAGCCCTCGGCACCTATTAGTATAGGCACCTCGCTCTCAGGGCGATTGCAGAAAGAGCATCGACGCTCTATCGAGTTACTTTTCTTTGCCATCTGCCTTCTTGTCCTTCGCTACTTGCTTAGTAGATGTGAGTACCTTGTCGATCATACCATACTCTAGAGCCTCAGAGGCGGTCATCCACTTGTCACGATCGCTGTCTCGCTCGATATCCTCGACAGAGCGACCTGAGTGATCAGCAATGATCTTGTATAGTTCGGCTTTCACCTTGAGGATCTCCTTAGCAGCGATCTCTATGTCGCTCGCCTGACCCTGCATACCGCCCATCGGCTGGTGAATCATCACCCGTGAGTGGGGCAGTGCGTAGCGCTTGCCCTCGGCGCCCGCTACGAGGAGGACAGCGGCCATCGAGGCAGCCATACCGGTACACATCGTCGAGACATCACAACCCACATACTGCATCGTATCGTAGATACCAAAGCCCGCATAGACTGACCCACCAGGGCTATTGATATAGATCGAGATATCCTTGCCCGGATCTGCATTGTCTAGGTAGAGGAGCTGAGCCTGTATCACATTGGCGGTGTAGTCGTTGACCTCCGTGCCGAGGAAGATGATACGATCCATCATCAGGCGGCTGAAGACATCCATCTGCGCCACGTTGAGCTGGCGCTCCTCAATGATCGTGGGGTTGATGTAGCCAGTGGAGGCGGTTATGTAGTCGTTGAGTGCATTGGTATTCATCCGAAGATGAGCGTGTGCATAGTGGACGAAGTCCTTATTGTAGTCTGTCATATTGATGAAGCAGAGTTGAAAGATTTACTATAGATTAAAAGGGGAGCTAAGCCTCACATTCGAAAGTTAACAGCTAAGCGAGTGAAGCGCTCCTAGTTTGATTCAGAAACAAAGATAACGCTATTTCTGCACATACGCCACACCCCTCACGTCGTAGATCCCGCAAATATCACGAGTGTGCGACTCGTGGGGACTCCCGGGACGAGTAACGGTTGTAGGGACGCACGGCTCGTGCGTCCGTTGTGTCAAGGCGAGACGCATAACCCAGTCATCATACAAACTGGACATCGTAACTTTTAATGGGGACGGACGCACAGATCGTGCGTCCCTACAACCGTTACACGTCTGTGCGTCCTTACACTTCGTTACTCGTCTCGTGCGTCCCTACCCCAGGTTACACGTCCGATTACTCTGATACCTCAGATAGCTCTGATAAAAAGGACCTCGCAAGAGGTCCGACGCATCGTAGCCGTCGGTCGGAGGGGCTACAGCCCCGAACGACCGATGGAAAGGCGGACGTGGTAGAAAGTCGACCCCTTGCGGGTCGGACTAGACAACGGCTACAGCCCCAGTTAGAACGCTCTTATTTTAGAACTTTCCAGTTTTAGAACTTCCCAATTTTTCCTCCTTGCAGTAGTTACGTCAGCAGGGCTACACCTGTTTTTATCCCTTTTCTCAGGGGAGTTATCTACTAGTAAAATAGCACCACTACTCTTTCTCCTTCGATTGGGAAGACTATTCACTAGCTTGTTCATAGCCTTGCCATTGATACGATTACTGTCGCAATAAAGAGTATTCAATCTAGCACACCTAGACACGTTCAAGCTGGTCAGTTGATTGTTGGAGCAGTAAAGCTCTGTCAAGGCGATGTTCTTTGACACGTCCAAGCTGGTCAGTTTATTCTCGAAGCAGAAAAGCGTTGTCAAGGCGGTGTTCTTTGACACGTCCAAGCTCGTCAGTTGATTCTCGGAGCACCCAAGCTCTGTCAAGGCGGCGTTCTTTGACACGTCCAATCGGGTCAGTTGATTCCTGTCGCAGTAAAGCGTTGTCAAGGCGGTGTTCTTTGGCAAGTCCAAGCTGGTCAGCTGATTGTTGGAGCAGCCAAGCGTTGTCAGGGCGGTGTTATTTGACAGATCCAAGCTGGTCAGTTGATTGCCAGAGCACCAAAGCCATGTCAAGACGGTACTCTTTGGCAAGTCCAAGCTGGTCAGTTGATTGTCGGAGCAGTCAAGCTTTGTTACATCGCCATGGATGGTGATCGTTTGGCTGGTAAGGGTATAGTTTTTTTTATCCTTGCCTAGCTGAGGTAGTTCCTTGACACCTTCGATGGTGACGTTACCATTGGCCTCAATCCTCAGTTTGACTGTCTCTCCGACGGCCTTGGATGTGGTCATGGTGATGACGCCTTGGGCGAGGAGAGTGGTGGACGCTAGAAGCGTGCCGAGAAGGGCGAAGAGCCAGATGCGTAGATGTTTGCTCATAATGTAGCTAGAGATTAGGGGGTAGAAGTGGGGGGAAGCTGTGAGGACTCTGACGTGTGAGTGATGTTTCCTGCGGAGTTATACCTTTGTTTCGAATTGTGCAAGGGGGTAGAAATTAGAGGTTAGGGGGGAGACGTTACCCAGTAGGGACGCACGGGAGTGTCTAGCGGGAGGGCGTCCGTCCCCGTTAAAACCCTGACGCCGTTTCGCTTTGACACAACGGACGCACGACCGTGCGTCCCTACAACCATTACTCGTCGGCTGATTCGACAACGGACGCACGAGCCGTGCGTTCCTACAACCGTTACTCGTCGGCTGGTTCGACAACGGACGCACGACCATGCGTCCCTATAGGAGTCGTAGGTGTGTGCGTCCGTTGTGTCAAAGCGAGACGTATTACGATGATACGAGTAACCCTTTGCTTTTTACTTGCCGACAGCTCCGATCATCTCCTCTCTAGTTTCTAACCTCTAGTCTCTATTCACATATCTTTACGGGGGGATTCGTCCGATTCTATCCTTTCTCGAATATCCACGTGGAAAATCTCAAATCTCCACGTGGATATTTTTTATTTTCCACGGGGGCGTCTTTCATTTCCTCCGAAGTTTCATTTGATTCCTCCGAAGAATTTTTTCTTCCCCAAGTGGAAAATAAAAATTCTCCACTTGGATATTTCAAAATCCCCGCGTGGAAATCAGTTTTTCCCGACACAGCATAGTTTCGATATGTGGTCGACTTCAAATTATTGTAACAGGTCGGTGGTGACTTTGCCCTAATGAGACTATTGGTTTTGGGGGTGTATATCGTCTTTCGTGACCCGTACGCTTTCGGTTGAAGGAGCGGAGTGGGTGGCTAGTAGTTTAGCTTTTTGGTCGTGTGCGTATTGCGCTCGGCGTAGGCATTGCGCTGGGTGAAGATGGCGCGAAGCAGCCGCCCGACGAGGCGCGACTGGCGAGCATAGCTCTTGAGCGAGACCGCGCGAAAGTCCACACCATGAGGCCCGAAGCTTTGCGGTGAGATGTAGTAATAGGTCGCCTCCTCAAAGAGCTTTGCCAAGCGTCGGGGCGGCTTGGCTGTCTGGCTCATCTTCTTACTGCTGGGGCAAATGACCTCTATCCCCTCAGCACGAAGCCGCTCTACGGTAGTCGCTATGACCCGCTCGTAGGCCGCTACGAGGGGAGTCATGTCGAACTCCTTGTAGGCACTCTCGCCGATCTTCTGTACGGGGCGTATCTGCACCGTTCGGACGGGATAGTCACGGATTAAGTCGGGTAGACGGCTTAGCTCCTCCAGATTGTCTCGATTGACCGTGTAGTTGAGCCGTACGGCGGGTGGGTTGTCTAGCGCCTTCAACCACTCTAGTAGCGTGACAAATCGTTGCCACTCGGCACCTACCATCAGCCGCTCATAAGTCGCTTGCGTGGTGCCATGCAGCGAGAGCGTCAGCTCGCTCAGTCCCGCTGTCACGAGTGCCCGCAGGGTTTCCTCGGTCAGGGCATTGCCATTTGTTATGACAGAGATCCAAGGAACGTGGTACTCCTGGCCCAGCTGTACGAGGCGAAGCATCGTCTCTGGGGTGAGCGTCGGCTCGGCACCGCAACCGATCTGTAGCCTGAGTGCCTGGGGAAAGAGGTGAGGCGCTATCGCCTCGCAGTCGTCCGTGGTCAGCTTGCCACGCAGCGTAGCTCTATACTCAGGATCGCTAAAGTAGCACATCTGACAGCGGAGGTTGCAGGCTAAGATAGGGTCGATGAAAACGCCTATGTAGCGTCTCCTCAAGAGGTGCATACCGAGGACGGAGAGGAGCTTAAGGCGATCTCCTCCCTTACGGCTCAGGGTGCGAGCTAGACGCTGTGTGGCGTGGGTGAGCGGGTTCATTGTCCTCTCTGTCTCGGGCGAATTAGTGCGCTGCGAGCCAATCTTTGCCGGTGCCGATCTCGACGACGAGCGGTACGGAGCACTCGGGCCAGGCGCCCTCCATCGCTTCGCGAACGAGGGCAGTGACACGATCTAGTTCGTCGAGATAGACGTTGAGGACCAGTTCGTCGTGCACCTGCAGGACGAGGTAGCTGCGTAGCTGCTGCTTCGTCAGCTCCTCCTCGACACGTATCATAGCGATCTTGATGATGTCAGCGGCGGTGCCTTGGATCGGTGCGTTGATCGCATTGCGCTCTTCATTGCCACGCTGGGCTCCACGCGCCGTGCGGAGGTTGCGCAGCTGCCGACGACGACCGAAGGCGGTCTCCGTATAGCCTCGCTCGGTGGCCAGCGCTATAGCCTCATTCATAAAGGCCTGTATATGAGTAAAAGTGGCGAAGTACTCCTTGATCAGCTCGGCAGCCTCGCCAACGGGGATGTTGAGACGCTGGCTCAGACCATAGGGCGTGATGCCGTAGTTGATACCAAAGTTGGCCGTCTTCGCCTTGCTGCGCATCAGTGGGGTCACCTCCTCGGGGGCCACCTTAAAGACTTTAGCGGCTGTCGCCGTGTGGATATCGTCGCCCGAGAGGAAGGAGTGTATCATCGCTGGGTCTTGGCTTAGGTGTGCCATAACACGCAGCTCCACCTGCGAGTAGTCCGCACTGAGCAGGACAGCGCCGATCGGCTCCTCATGGGTGTGATCCACAGGAGTGCAAGCCGAAAGGCGTGGGGTGTAGTACGGATCAGCGACAAAAGCACGACGTAGGGGACGCCCGAGGTCGCTACGGATGGGGATGTTTTGCAGATTAGGATTGCTCGAGGAGAGCCTGCCCGTGGCGGTGACCGCCTGATTGTACGAAGTGTGCAGCTTACCATCGGGATAGCACATCTTGGGCAGCGGATCTATATAGGTGTTGAGCAGCTTGCGCGCCTCGCGGTAGTCTAGGATGAGCGCGACGACGGGGTGGAGCGAGCGAAGCGGGAGGAGCGTCTCTTCGTTGGTCACGTAGTTGCCCGTCTTGGTCTTGCGAGGTTTCTCCATAATCTTAAGCTCATCAAAGAGCAATTCGCCGATCTGCTTCGGGCTATTGACCTTGAGGTTAAGCCCTCGTGAGGAGTAGCTCTGTATCTCTTTCTCTAGGCGGAGGACGCTCTCGAGAAGCTCCTGACGGGAGCGCTGCAGTGCCTCGATGTCGAGGACGATGCCACGCTGCTCCATGTGCATCAGCACGTAGAGGAGCGGTATCTCCACCTCGGTGAGGAGTCGTTGCTCGGTAGGGGAGAGCTGCTTGTGCAGGGCGTGGTAGAGGCGTAGCGTCACGTAGGCATCTTCGCTAGCGTAATCACAGAGGAGCTTGGGGTCTACGTCGGTGCGTAGCGCAAAGCTTTCCTGAGGCGCGAGGTCTTTGTAGCGTATTGTGTCGTAGCGGAGCAAGCCGCCTGCCAGTTCGTCGAGACTATGCCCCTGGTCGGCGTCGATCAGGTAGTGCGCCAGCATGGTGTCGTAGAGTGGGTGCGCCTCGGGCAGTCCGTAGCGTGTCAGCACCTCTAGGTCAAACTTCGCATTGTGCGCCACCTTGAGCACACGCTCGTCCTGCATCAGATCCTTAAGCGGAGAAAGTATATGCGCAGCCTCCTCAGCGGACTCAGGTAGCGGAATAAAGTAAGCCTGCTGCTCATCGGCACAGAGCGACATACCGACGATGCCCGCACAGAGCGCATCGAGGCCATCGGTCTCGGTGTCAAAGGCGACAACGGAGATGCCCGCCAACTGCTTAGCGAGCTGGCTCACAGCCTCGTAACCCTGCACCTCGGTAAAGGTCGCGCCGACTGTCTTGTAGTTTTCTAGAGGAGCTGCAGCGCTAACTGGGCCCGTCACCTCAATCGTGGCTGGCGAACTAGCTGGCGTCGAACTACCGCCAAGGTCAAAGAGACCCACCTGAGGGGTGCTCTCTGCGGGCTTGCCTATGCGCTTGAGCAGTGAGGTGAAGGCAAACTCCTTGAAGATGCGCTCCACAGCGGCATGGTCGGGCCCCCGCCACTTCATCTGATCTGGGTCAAAGGTGACTCCTGGTACGTCAGTCACGATGGTGACGAGATGCCGCGAGAGAATCGTCTGCTCCTTGGCTGCGAGGAGCTTTTTCGCATAGGTCGGCTTCACCTGGTCAATGCGTGCGTAGATATCTTCGATCGAGTCAAACTCCTCGAGGAGTCGCTGCGCTGCTACCTTGCCGATGCCTGGACAGCCGGGCACATTGTCTGAGCTATCGCCCACCAGTCCCAAGTAGTCAATCATCTGTAGCGGATAGCGTATGCCGTACTTAGCGGTAATCTCCTCAGCACCGAGTAGCTCAAAGCCTGACCCCGTGCGCTGTGGCGCAAACATCTGCGCATGCGGTCCGACGAGTTGCCCGTAATCCTTGTCTGGTGTGACCATGCGGACCTCGTAGCCTGCCTCGACAGCTTGGCGGCTCAGCGTGCCGATCAGGTCGTCCGCCTCGTACCCTTCGACCCCTAGCAGAGGTATCTGGTAAGCCTGCACCAACTCTTTGATATAAGGCATGGAAAAGCGTATCGTCTCGGGCGTCTCGGGGCGATTGGCCTTGTACTCAGGGTACTCCTTGTGGCGAAAGGTTCCCCCCGGCATATCTATAGCCACGGCAATGTAGTCGGGTCGCTCCTTGTCAATGATGTCTTGTAGCGTGGAGGCGAAGCCGTAGAGTGCACTCGTGTCGCGTCCCTGCGCGTCAACGAGGGGACGGTTGATGAAGGCGTAGTAAGCTCGGTAAATCAGGGCATAAGCGTCAAGCAGATAGAGCGTAGGCATAGTTCAAATAGGGTAAAAAGTAACGGGTTAATCTTGAGGCTCGGTGGGGTTGCTGAGCGAGCGAATGACACGGCAGGGATTGCCCACGGCCAGGCTCATCGGGGGGATGCTCTTGGTGACGACACTACCAGCGCCGATCACGGAGCCTCGGCCGATGGTTACGCCGGGGAGGATCGTACAGCCACCGCCGATCCAGACATGATCCTCGATGATGATCGGGATGCCAAACTCCCAGCCGGCAGCGCGCTCCTCGAGGTCGAGCGGATGCCCCACACTGTAGAGCGACACGGAGGGGCCGATGAGCACATGGTCGCCTATGGTCACATGTCCGCCATCGAGCATGGTGCAGCCACTATTGATGAAGGTATGACTCCCCACCTCAATCTCGCTCCCATAGTCGCAAAAGAATGGGGTCACCAGCCAACTCTCCTCGCCTAGCGCTCCGAGTAGCTCCTGCAGCGCACGATGATACTGTGCCCGCTCCTCGACGGGTATGCGGTGCAGGGCTTGCAGTCGCTCTTTGCACCGACTAGCCAAGAGCTGACGGTCGGTGTCGCTCTGTATATTATAGTAGCGGTAACCCTCGGGCTGCGGAGAGGGCACAAACGATAATGGGGGAGTCGTGTGAGACATATGGTAAATCGATAAAAGCAGAGAGGAGCTGATCATCTCCGCCACGGAGCCTGCAGAGCAATCCTCTGCGGAGACTATGGCAACAGTCTCCTAGCACAAAGGTAACAATAAATCCCCTCTCCTTTCTTTTTCCTCTCGCTGGCACTGTAGTTCCTCCTAGATGAAACTGCAGTTTCACCCGCATGAAACTAGAGTGCCAATAGGGATTGGCACTGGAGCTTCACGGCAAAAAGGAGCTTACGACTTATCGCTAGTCTTCTCGGTTTTGGGAGAAGAAATGATTGAGGTTCTTGAAGCCAGTCTTGGAGCTGGGTAACTGAGGAAAAGGAGAGCGCAGTATGAGCTTGCGTTCGGTGCGATTTGTGTAGCCCTGGATGTAGTTAAGATTGACGATGTAGCTCTGATGCGTCCTAACGAAGATGTGTAGTCCCTGTAGCTCTCTATCGTAGACACCTATGTTCTTAGAGCTGTAGATCTCCTCACCATCAGACAGATAGATCTTACACCCCCCGTCACTAGACTGTATGTATACGATCTGATTACTATGGAAGATGCGCGTGTCTACCGCTGTGGAGATTTGTAGCCACTTACCAGTCTGGTCGCTTGGGGTAGATGCAGTACTCGTCTCTTGGGACTGATAGATACGCTGAGCAGCCTTTTCGATAGCTGAGTGTAGCGACTCCTTGTCTATAGGCTTGTCGAGAAAGGCAACGGCTCCCTCATAGATTGCTTGTTGCGCATACTTAAACTCACAGTGCCCAGAGAAGATGATGAGCTGAAACTGTCGGAAGTTTTGCCACTCCTCTAGTAGGTCAAAGGCGGTCCGCCCCTCAGGAGCAAACTGTATGTCCAAGATGAGTAGCTGGGGGGCAAACTTCTTGATGGCTAGATCTACCTCTGCCAGAGAGGTACAAGTCGCAACAATCTCTAGCGTTGGGGCTACCTCCTCGACTAGAGAACGCATCAGAGCCAAGATCTCGGGAGAGTCGTCAGCGATTATGGTCCGTAGTGGTGGGATAGTTGTAAACATAGATTTATAGGCGATAATGAGGTGGTAAGCGTAGTGTGATGGTGGTTCCTTGCTCCGAAGAGTCTATACCGAGGTCTATCGCATAGCCTAGTCGATTGAGGAGGTGGATACGCTTCTTCGTTAGCTCCAGACCATAGGAGTGATAGCTGAGCTTGGACTTGTGTTGTAGCTTTTGGGCTTGCTGTATGCCGATACCATTGTCAGCTATCTGGATGGATATGGCTCCACCCTGTTGGTCTAGAGAGATGGAGACTTGTAGCATCGCTCTACGGGCATCATTGAGAGGCAGTAGTCCGTGACTTATAGCATTCTCCACAAAGGGCTGCAGGAGCATCGGAGGTATACAAACCTGATCGGAAGATATAGCCTCCTCAATGGTAATCTGAAAGGCAAAAGCATCTGGGTGTAGCTCCTGCTGAAAGCTCACAAACTGCTCCGTCAGCTCTAGCTCTCGCTGTAGCGTAGTCCAGTGCTGTGCTAGTGTAGAGTCTAGCGCACTTACAGAGCTTTGTATCGAACTATGGAGGAATGCTCGTATGAGCCGACTCAGACTGACCAACTGTCGCTCTGCCTCTTCGGTTTTCTGTAAGTGTACCTTAGCCTGTACCGAGGTCAGGACATTGTATACAAAGTGTGGATTGAGTTGAGCTTGTATCGTATCCATCTCAGCTACCTGAGCTTGCGTAATAGTCTCAGAGAGGCGTCGCTTAGTACGTAGCAGGAGGAGCACACTCCCCACGATGGCTAGCAGCAGTAAGAGGACAATGCTCGGGACAAACCACACCTGATTATAGAAGGCTCGCCTTACCGATATCTCTAGTTCATATAGCTCCTGCTCTGAGCAGACCTTATCAGTCCCTTTGTATAGCACCTGCACCTGCAGTGTCGTCGTGCCATGAGGCAAGTTGGTCAAGACGATATAATCCTCATCCTGAGCCTTGCTCCAAGGTGCTGTGCTACTCGTCCGATAGCGATACACCAGCGGATAGGGACGACTATAGGCCAGCGTCGTAAGCGAAATGGTCACAGACGATCTATTGGTCGGGAGGCTCACTCGTCGCTGATTATATAGTATAGGCGTGTTATTATAATAGGAGAAGAAGAGCTTGGCTCCGTGCGTAGCTGTCGGTCTTAATAGTTTGGGGCGAATAGACGCTAGCTGCGAACTACTAGTCACCCAAATGTTGCCCTGAGAGTCCATATATGCGCCAGCCTGCCCAGGCTCCTCTACACGAAAACCATTGGACGCATCGATATAGCCCCACAGCTTCACTCGTCTCGTATGATGAAATGCTTTGAGATCGATGATACAGAGCCGATCGCCCTGCGACACCAGTAGTCGCTCGCTATCTATCGGTAGGACGAGGGCGGTCACCTCTTGGAACTCGGGATCATCTACTACGCAGATTTGATCTTGCTTAGCATCGTAGTAGCATAGTCCCATATCAGTGGCAAACCAAGTCGTGCCATACGCATCTGTCGCCATCTCCATACAGAAGTATGGGGCGCCTCGCTCGTTAGCATACCTAACTAACGCTCCTGTGTCGTAGTCATAGCGGTAAATCTCTCTACCACCCAGCCAGTAGCTCCCGACAGAGTCCCGTGTGATGGAGAGTATATTACCCTGTATTGTGACACTCTTATATTGTGTGACTGTACGCTGTACTTTACCCTCTTCGTCCCATATAGCAAAGCTACCCATACCTCCTCCCCATATAAGCCGACGCTGAGCGTCGTAATAGGTATAGAAGCAGAGCTGCTCATGCACCCCTGTACGCTCTAGCTCTGAGACCTTACCACTCTTCGGATTATAACGTATCACTCCTTTAGAGTGTGGAAAGTAAAGCACCCCACGGCTATCTCGTACAGGATGAAAGTAGTACCCTTGATCTAGCTCGCTAGTAAGTGAGAGCGACTCTACCTGATCGCCACGGATGCGCTTGATCTCGTGCGTAAAGGAGCTAGCGTATATTGTGCCATCATCGCCAGCGACACAGCCCCACACCTCAGGCAGTAGCTTCGCATCGTAGAGCTGAATCGCATCAGGCAATACCTGTAGCATACCGCGCTCTGTACCAAGATAGATGCCCCCCTGATGGTTAACGACCATATCTGTGATATACCCCCACTGCGATATATACTTACTAAGATTTATCAGCTCGCCATAATTTAGGAACTGTAACTCTCCTAAATGTAAGCCCGGCAGTATGACATTGCTTACCCCATACCAAGCTATCGGGAGTGGCTCTACCCAACGCCCTCCTACAGAAGAAGCTATACGACTAAGCCCCTTAGCAGAGAGAGCATAAAGCTCCACCGTCCCCACCTCTCGGCTAAAGGCTATACAGACCTCGCCCCGAGGCCCATAGAGCAGACGCTTAGACTGTTGCTGTAGTTGCTTAGGGAGGTCAACGGTTGTGATACGCCCCTCTCTCGTCACCCGCAATAGCCTCTCAGAGTCATCATCATACGAACCTACGAGGTAGAGGTCGTGGTGTAGCTTATCATAGCGCATCGGAGAGTGTACCGAGGTGACCCCTGGAGAGAGAGGCGTCTCTTGCAGCCTCCCCTCTGCATAGTGACCGACTACAAAGCGAGACGATGCATCCCGCTTGGCATACCACAGGGTACGCTCTCCACCTAAGGTTGCGGCATATAGTCCCGCCAGAGGTACAGGGAGTGTCTGTACACTATCGCCACTGATCTTTGAGACACCTTGCGTCGTAATGATCCATACAAAGCCATCTTCATCCTCCTCAAGATGGACGACCTCTCCAGCTGACAACCCCTCCCTAGATGCCGTAAAGGGGTGAAACCGCACGCCATCAAATCGACCCACACCAGCCTTCGTCCCAGCCCATATATACCCGCGACTATCTTGCATCAACTTAGTCACCTGACACTGTGGCAATCCCTGCTCCTTGGAGTAGCGTATGCTCTGCACCCCCTCCAAGCTTTGTGCCTGAAGAGTTCCTATGACTAGTAGCCATAGGGCTAGGATTGTCATAATAGGAGTGTATTGTTGTAGATGATAAGACTTCATCGGTTCACAAAGATACATATTTAGAGACTAGAGCGACTAAGATTTTGACTTTAAGCTCAGAAGCTCTTGTGTCGCAGAGAAGAGATAAAAAAGAGACTGTTGCAAAAGTCTCAAAAAAGACTGCTACACTGACGTGATACTCATTCACTTCAATGCAGCAGTCTAATAAGCAGGATTGATCGTTTACTTCTTGACCACTAGTCGCTCCTGCCATCCAGTGCCTACGAGGAGGTAGACACCATCGCTGAGAGCTGTCAGGTCAATCTGTAGATGCCCCTCTGCATCTGCTTGCATAGCGCACAGTAGCTCGCCAGTCATACTGTAGAGCGTGACCTCGCTAGCAGGGTCTACTCCCTCTACGATAATGTACTCTCTAGCAGGATTGGGGTAAAAGCGAATAGCTTCGGTATTGACTTCCGCTATATTCGTATGGTCTACGAAGGTTGCCTTCACGTCGGTAGCACCCTTGACGACAAACTTCTTCGTGGCAAGGATATCCTCTCCGTTGGCTGTGAGGGCGGTCAGCTCGCATTGATCGTTCTTGCCCGTAGCTTGAACTGTCAAGGGAGTCCCATAGGGTACAGCCTTGAGATCTACGTTCTCGACAATCGAAATCGTACCATGCTCATTGCTCGTTAAGGTCACGGCAAACGCCATCTTCGTAAAGGTTGCCTTTACTTCAGTAGCACCTTTGACGACGAACTTCTTCGTAGCGAGGATATCCTCACCGTTGGCAGTAAGAGCAGTAAGCTCATATCCCTCGGCTGGAGTAACGGCAATCGTTAGCTCTGTGCCGTAGGGGACAGCTGTGAGATTGTCGGCTCCCGTAGCGGTAAGCGTACCTTCGCCCTCCTTAGTCAGCGTCACGGCAAACGCCATCTTCGTAAAGGTTGCCTTTACTTCAGTAGCACCTTTTACAACGAACTTCTTCGTCGCGAGGATGTCTGTGCCGTTGGCCGTGAGAGCTGTCAACTTGTAGCCGTCAGCCGGTGTCGCTACGATGGTCAGCTCGGTACCCTCCGGAACGGCGTTGAGGTTGTCCGCACCGGTAGCGGTGAGCGTGCCTTCGCCCTCCTTAGTCAGCGTTACCTTTAAGGGTTGTGTCTCCTCTTCGCCCTCGTAGGCAACATACTTTTGGGTATTGGATTTGTACTTTAGCGTATTCCAGTTCTTTCCCTTGGCAATAGCGACATCGGATTTAAGGCAAATATTGCCCTCAGGAGCCGGTTCTTGCACTACGGTAAATTTACCAGCATTCTTTCCGGTACGGTCTGGTAGACTGTTCACCAAGCGGGTCATCTCTTTGCCTTTGATTTGATTGCCGTGGCAGTTAAGTGTTTCCAATTTGGTATTTTTGGAAACATCCAATGCCGTCAGTTGATTGTTGTAGCATACAAGCCATATCAATGCGGTGTTTTGGGAGACATCCAATGCGGTCAGCTTATTGCCGTCGAAGAAAAGTTCTGTCAACGCAGTGTTTTTTGATACGTCTAATGCGGTCAGCTGATTGTCAGAGCAGTAAAGCTTTTCTAGTGCGGTATTCTGGGATACATCCAATGCGGTCAGCTTATTGTTGAAGCAACCTAGGGTTGTCAAAGCCGTATTCTTTGATAGATCCAACATGGTCAGCTTATTGTTGAAGCAGTCAAGCCATATCAGTGCGGTATTCTGGGATACATCCAACGCAGTCAGCTGATTGATGCCGCAGAAAAGCTTTGTTAACACGGTGTTTTCGGAAACATCCAATGCCGTCAGCTTATTGTCAGAGCAGGAAAGCTTTGTTAACACGATGTTTTGGGAAACATCCAATGCAGTCAGTTGATTTTGCTGGCAGTTAAGATTTGTCAACTCAGTGTTTTGGGATACATCCAATGCGGTCAGTTGATTTTGCTGGCAGTTAAGTGTTTCCAATTTGGTATTCTTGGAAACATCCAATGCGGTCAGTTGATTTTGCTGGCAGTTAAGTGTTTCCAATTTGGTTTTCTTGGAAACATCCAACGCCGTCAGTTGATTGCGGTAGCAGTCAAGCCTTGTCAATGCGGTGTTTTGGGAAACATCCAACGCCGTCAGTTGATTGTCGTAGCAGTCAAGCCTTGTCAAGGCGGTGTTTTGGGAAACATCCAATGCCGTCAGTTGATTGTCGTAGCATTTAAGCTCTGTCAAGGCGGTACAGCCCGAGACGTTCAAGCTGGTCAGTTTGTTGCGGTGGCAGTAAAGGTCTTTCAAGGCGGTACAGCTCGAGACATCCAAGCTGGTCAGTTGATTGTCGTTGCATTTAAGCTCTGTCAAGGCGGTACAGCCCGATACATCCAAGCTGGTCAGTTTGTTGCCGAAGCATTTAAGCGATGTCAAGATAGTGCAACTAGACACGTTCAAATTGGTCAGTTTGTTGTTCCAACCGTTAAACTTTGTGACATTGCCTCGAATGATGACAGTTTGGCTGGTAAGTGTGTAGGGAGCGGAGCCTCTGGAAAACGGCTCTTTGACACCCTCGATGGTGACGTTGCCACCCCAAATTTCTAATGTGATTTTCTCTCCGACGGCCTTGGAGGTGGTCATCGTGATGACACCCTCGCTACCAGTGCGGAGTGCATCGGAGGTAGTAGACGAGGGCTGGGAGGATTCCTCGGCTTGTAGCCCTATCGAGGTGAGGAGCGTGCAGAGTAGGACGCACGCCCAGTGGTGTAGTCTTCTTGTCATATTAATTGGTAGTTGATAGATGATTGCTTCGTGTAGTTGGCTAGGATCTAGCGATTCTAAATACCCCTAGAGAGTGCATAAATACCCTCTAGGGGGTACTAAAGAAGAGGCTTATAGACAGCACAAAGTTACAATCCTTAAGGGCTATCAATCAAGAGCAAAAAGGGCACTTCTCGGGATTTGTCCAAATACAGCAGAATCCGATATGGTTTCTCCAAGATTTGGACGAAATTCTTCTCTTGGACTCGATGCCGTAACGCTCACGAGTAGGGATATCTAAACGAGTAAAGACCTGCTTTCTAAGTTTATATGCAAGTAAAAAGCGAAGTTTTTTTCTCGTTTCGGAAGCTTGGTCGACTTCTCTTCGGGTGAACCGCTCGGCGGGGTGGAAGCTCCCACCGTAGGGGCGGACCTGTGTGTCCGCCCGTCCTCACCTGAGCGCAGTCTATTCTGCGGGCGGACACGTAGGTCCGCCCCTACACAAGCTACGTCAGCACGACAATTCCACTCATCAAACGCTGTAACCCCGATCTGCTTTCTAAGCTTATATGCAAGTAAAAAGCGAAGTTTTTTTCTCGTTTCGGAAGCTTGGTCGACTTCTCTTCGGGTGAACCGCTCGGCGGGGTGGAAGCTCCCACCGTAGGGGCGGACCTGTGTGTCCGCCCGTCCTCACCTGAGCGCAGTCTATTCTGCGGGCGGACACGTAGGTCCGCCCCTACACAAGCTATGTCAGCACGACAATTCCACTCATCAAACGCTGTAACCCCGATCTGTAGGGGCGGACACTTAAGCCGAGCGTTCCTACTGGTCACTACTCGTAAGATTTGTGGAATCTAGGGAAATCATTTTTTGAAGGGAGACATGTTTAGTTTCATAGGAAAGAAACTCTAGTTTCATACAGGGCTGACGCATTATACACAATGAGTTCATCTACCTCTCTACTCCTCGCTTGTCGCTCATGTGCAGCTCTTGAAAAAACGATTATGATGCTTCACCTTGGCTAGGAAATTCAACGCTGGCTTGTTGCAATAATTTAAGGTTGACTACATATCGATACGGCGTGTCCTCTCCTGAAATAGTACACAGTTGGGGAAGCCAACCCCAACAACTATGAAACAAGAAAAAAGTAAACTAGGACGAAAGGGATATCCCCTAGATTTCAAGTGGAGAGTCATTGACGACCTCCTAGCCACCGGTGACAGCATTGCCACCACCAGCCAGCGCTACGGCATTACCACACGCACCATTCGAAATTGGTTGCGTACCTTTGATGTAGAGTTACCCAACCAAAGCACCAGTAGCACTATGAGCAAGACAAACAAGAACAAAGACGTAGATCCAGAGTACGCAGAACTCAAGCGTGAAAACGCTCGTCTCAAAGCAGCCCTCTTCCAGGCTGAGAGCAAGGCATTAGTCAACAAGACACTACTCGAAGTGGTCTTGAATCGCTACCACATTGATCTAAAAAAAAAGACCGATTTGCAGCCGTGAGACAGCTTGAGTCCGCCAAAGAGAGAGATCAAAAGCTCTCCATAACCTACCTTTGTCAGCTGTTAGAAGTCAGCCGCAAAGGCTACTACAAGCACACCTTCACCGAGCAAGACGAAGATGTCAAAGTAGCTTCCGTCCTACACTATTGCCAGTATGTGCGCGGTCAGCTCCCCAAAGCAGGCGTAGACACCATCCAGCAGTGTGCCAACGAATACTTCAAAGGGACCTTCCAAGTAGGTCGAGACTGGCTCTACAAAGTGTTAGGAGCCAACGATATGCTACTAAGAAGTCGCAAGCGCAAGCGTCCACCCCAGACGACCAAGGGAGTGGTCAATCACGGCTTCCAAGACCACCTGAACACCACCCCTAAGTACATAGCCACCGACCATTGCCGGCTCACCGTCTCAGACATAACCTACGTCAAATGTTTAGGGGGCTTCGCATATCTCTCCCTGACGATGGACGCTTATAGCCGCATCATCACCGGCTTTGACCTGCAGCCCACGCTCTCCACAGAGGGTCCCTACAACGCACTAAGACAGACCGTTGACTTCTATCAGAAGCATGGCTTTGACCTCAAAGGGCTCATCTTCCATAGCGACCGAGGCTGTCAATATGTCTCCAAGCAGATGACGGACTACGAGGCCAGCCTAGGCATCGTAACCAGCGTCACCCAGACCGGAAACCCCCTTCACAACGCTATGGCTGAGCGACTTAACGGGATCATCAAGAACGACTGGCTTTACAACTTCGAGGATAAGCCCATAGATCAAGTTCGAGAGATCCTCTCTCAAACGATTGCTCTCTATAACACAGCGCGACCTCATCGAGCCATCAACAAGAAGACTCCGATGCAGATGCTCATACCAAATTACCCCAACCCTCTAACCACCCAACCCTCTAAGAACCAGATAGCTAAGAACAATTCTCCCAAAGCTCTGAGCCTCAAATCTCCGAGCTCATGCCGCTTAACTCCCAACAAAGACCTATCTTTGTGTACCTCCGCAGTAAAGACGACGACAAGTCGTGTACCCTAGCAGGAGCAAAACTAACAGATGAGAACGCTCACAGGATTAACAAAAACAACCCGTGTATCATCTCAGTAACACCTTCCCAACTGTGTACTTTTTTCAGGAAGAGGACAGCGCTGTATCGGGAAAAACTGATTTCCACGTAGATATTTCGAAATATCTAGGTGGAGAATTTTTATTTTCCACGTGGGGAAGAAAAAATTCTTCGGAGGAATCAAATGAAACTTCGGAGGAAATGAATCACGCCCACGTGGAAAATAAAAAATATCCACGTGGAGATTTGAGATTTTCCACGTGGATATTCGAAAAAGAATGGAATCGGACGAATTTCCCTGTAAAGATCTGTTATTAGAGGTTAGAGATTAGAGGGCTGACACATTATATTATAGTGACCTCATCTATTCCTCGCTTGTCGCTCATGTGTAGCTCCTAACAGAGCGATTATGATGAGACTGTTGCATAAAGGCGAATCGCTGTGTTGCTTTCGGGATTCGGCTTCGGTCACATACGTAGGTATGTGAGCTTCAGACCTCACCCTCAGCGCCTTGCGCTTCATCCTTTCTGCAAAGTCTAGACAATCTTGCAAGCACGATTGTGAGACTGTTGCAAAAGTCAACAGTCTCATAATGCGTCAGCCCTCCAGTTTCATACGGGAGAAACTAAAAGAGACTGCCACACGATGGTGAGCTTAATCGCTTGCCACCATGCCGCAGTCTCTACTATAGAAAAGGGGGTAGCCCTACTTCTTGACCACTAGTCGCTCCTGCCACCCAGTGCCTACGAGAAGGTAGACACCATCGCTGAGAGCTGTCAGGTCAATCTGTAGATGCCCCTCTGCATCTGCTTGCATAGCGCACAGTAGCTCGCCAGTCATGCTGTGCAGCGTCACTTCGCTAGCAGGTGCTATACCCTCCACGATGACATAGTCAGTCGCTGGGTTCGGGTAGAGCTTCACCTGCTGCGTGACGGTCGTCTCCACGCCCGTATGATCCACAAACGTCGCCTTGACCTCCGTCACATCTGTGACCACAAAGCTCTTTGTAGCGAGGATATCCTCGCCGTTGGCCGTCAGCTCCGTCAGGACGCACTGCGCATTCTTGCCCGTAGCCTTCACCGTCAGAGTCGTACCATACGGCACTGCCTTGAGGTCTACTGGCTCAACGATCGTGATCTCGCCATGCTCGTTACTCGTCAGCGTCACTGCAAACGTCTTCTTCTCAAAGGTCGCTTTGACGGTCACATTATCCGTGACAACGATCTTCTTCGTAGCGAGGATGTCCGTGCCGTTGGCAGTAAGCGCTGTTAGCTCGTAGCCCGTAGCAGGTGTAGCGTTGATGGTCAACTCTGTGCCGTAAGCGACTGCGTTGAGGTCGCTCGCACCCGTAGCGGTGATCGTACCCTCACCCTCCTTGTCGAAGGTGACAGCGAAAGTCTTCTTCGTAAAGGTTGCCTTCACTTCGGTGGCTCCCTGGACGGTGAATTTCTTGGAGCTTAGGATGTCTTTGCCATTAGCCGTCAGAGCGGTCAGCTCGTAGCCCTCGGCTGGTGCAGCCTCGACTGTGAGCTCCGTACCGTAGGGGACTGCGTTGAGATCGTCAGCGCCGGTGGCTGTGAGCGTACCTTCGCCCTCCTTTGTGAACGTTACGGCAAAAGTCTTCTTCGTAAAGGTTGCCTTCACTTCAACCGTCTCCTTCACGGTGAACTTCTTGGAGCTTAGGATGTCTTCACCATTAGCCGTTAGAGCGGTCAACTCGTAACCCTCGGCTGGTGCAGCCTCGACTGTGAGCTCCGTACCGTAGGGGACTGCGTTGAGATCGTCAGCGCCGGTGGCTGTGAGCGTCCCTTCGCCTTCCTTCGTAAATGTCACGGTATAGCTCTTCTTCGTAAAGGTTGCCTTGATCTCGGTGTCTTCCCTGACGCTCAGCTTCTTCGTCGCTAGGATGTCTTCGCCATTAGCCGTCAGAGCAGTCAACTCGTAGCCCTCGGCTGGTGCAGCCTCGACTGTGAGCTCCGTACCGTAGGGGACTGCGTTGAGATCGTCCGCACCCGTAGCTGTGAGCGTCCCTTCACCTTCCTTCGTGAATGTCACGGTGTAGTTCTTCTTCTTCGCAAAGGTTGCCTTGATCTCGGTGTCTTCCCTGACGCTCAGCTTCTTCGTCGCTAGGATGTCTTCGCCATTAGCCGTTAGAGCGATCAGCTCGTAACCCCTCTTGGGGCTGTCTGTGATGGTTAGCTCGGTACTCTCCAGTACGGCATTAAGATCGTCTGCGCCAGTGGCTGAGATGGTACCGTTGTCGCTCTGAGTCAGCGTTACGGCAAAGGTCTTTGTCGGGTCCTCGCCATCGTAGCGGTATACTTCCAGCTTTCCGTTTTCCACTGTTGCTAGACCTACTACCCAATTCTTAGCCCTAGCTATGGCGACATCGCTCTTCAGACACACATTGCCTTCGGACCCCAAAGAGCCGTCTGAGGAGACAATGATGAATCCATTCTCTAGCCCTGTGCGATCAGGCAAGCTGTTGACTAGTTGTAGCATTGACTTCCCTTTGATCTCGTTGACATAGCAGAGAAGAGTTGTTAAAGAGCTACACTGGGAAACATCTATATCAGTCAATCTATTTGCATTGCAATACAATGTTGTGATATTTCCACGCATAGTCACTTGCTGGTTGGTGAGTGTGAGGTCAACCGAGATCGATGATCTATGGTCACCAATAGCTCCCCCGATAGAGACATCACTGTCTGCCCAGTAGGCAAGACGGATGCTCGTTCCGACAGATTTCGCCGTGGTCATCGTGATGACGCCGTCGCCAACCTTCGTAAAGGTTGCCTTGATCTCGGTGTCTTCCCTGACGGTCAGCTTCTTCGTCGCTAGGATGTCTTCGCCATAAGCCGTTAAAGCAGTCAACTCGTAGCCCTCGGCTGGTGTTGCTTCAACTGTGAGCTCCGTACCATAGGGGACTGCGTTGAGATCGTCAGCTCCCGTAGCTATGAGCGTCCCTTTGCCTACCTTCGCGAACGTTACGGCAAAGGTTTTTGTTGGGTCCACGCCATCGTAGCTGGATAGGTACAGCCTTCCGTTTTCCACTCTTGCCAGATTTGCTTCCCAATTCTTAGCCCTGGCTATGGCGACATCGCTCTTCAGACACACATTGCCTTCGGGCCCCAAAGAACCGTCTGAGTAGACAACGAAGATGCCACCCTCTAGCCCTGTACGATCAGGCAAGCTATTGACCAGTTGTCGCATTGACTCCCCTTTAATCTCGTTGGCAGAGCAGAAAAGAAATCTTAAAGAGCTACACTGGGAAACATCTAGATCTGTCAATAGCTGCGTAGAACAATCCAATTCTGTAATATATCCACGCAAAGTAATTTGCTGGTTGGTGAGTGCGTACTCTACATAATAATAATTTGGTCTAGGAGTGCCCTCTGCTCCCTCGATAGAGACATCTCCATATGCAGAGTAAGCAAGCCTAATGCTCTCTCCGACAGATTTCGCCGTGGTCATCGTGATGACGCCGTCGCCCTTCGCAAAGGTTGCCTTGATCTCGGTGTCTTTCCTGACGATCAGCTTCTTCGTCGCTAGGATGTCTTTGCCATTAGCCGTTAGAGCGGTCAACACGTAGCCTTCGGCTGGTGTTGCTTCAACTGTGAGCTCCGTACCGTAGGGGACTGCGTTGAGATCGTCAGCTCCGATGGCTGTGAGCGTACCTTCGCCATCCTTTGTGAGCGTTACGGCAAAGGTCTTTGTCGGATCCTCGCCATCGTAGCGGTATAGTTTCAGTTTTCCGTTTTCCCATACTGCCTGAGCTACTTCCCAATTCTTAGCCCTAGCTATGGCGACATCACTATTCAGACACACATTGTCGTCTGGTCCCAAAGAACCGTCTGAGTAGACAACGAAGAGTCCATTCTCTAGACCTGTGCGATCAGGCAAGCTATTGACTAGTTGTAGCATTGACTTCCCTTTGATCTCGTTGGCAATGCAGAGAAGAACACTTAAAGAGCTACATTGGGAAACATCTAGATCTGTCAATCTATTTTCAAAGCAATACAATGCTGTGATATCTCCACGCATAGTCACTTGCTGATTGGTGAGTTTGTAGTCTACAAAATCGCTTGGTCTAGGGGTGCCCTCTGCTCCCTCGATAGAGACATCTCCATCTGCATCGTAATAAAGCTTGATGCTCTCTCCGACAGGTTTCGCCGTGGTCATCGTGATGACGCCGTCGCCAACAATGAGGTCTTTCGTACAGGTGACTGCGAGTGAGCCCTGCTCTAGCATAGGGATGAGACCAATTGGAGATCCCTCATCGTTTACCTCAATAAAGGTCGCTGTGAGGGTGAGCTCATCGCCAACCTTAGCATTGATATAACGAAGCTCGTCCTTTAGATTAGGTGTAAAGGTGACCTCGTCTCCCGCTGGGATAGAAGTTGTTTTTGTCCACCGAGTGCTTTGCTTATTATCACCCTTGCTAAGCTCCCAGCGATAGAAAAAGCGACCTTGCGAAGAAGGCGTTGTCGTCCCGACATTGCGTATGCGTATCTGTGAGAGGTCTCCAGTAGATAGGTTGGCTGTGACGGGCTGATCCGATGAGAGGACGTAAGCCGTGCGTACCTCGGTAGCTGGCTGAATGGAAACCGTATTAGACCAAACAGAGGTAAAGCTCCCTCCCACGAAATAGCCCACCTCTAGCTCTACATCTCCTGAGCCATAGGGGAAGCGATCTATGTCAAAGGTCACACGCTCCTGACCTCCAGCCTCAATGGCTGGTAGGATATTGAGGAGCGGTTGATACTGATTTTCGCCCGCCTTTCTTGCGAAGAGGTATAACTGATTAAAGTACTCAAAGCGTCCCGTATTTCGTAGCTGGAGGGAGACTTGACTCTTTTCATAGCCTACGATACGGTTCTGATCAGATCCTGCAACGAACTCTAGCTTAGATTGATTGGAGCTAGCATCTTCGGTAACTGTATAGGAGCCATCGCTCTCTCGTGAGATGGTGAAGGTGCGACGATACTGATCCTTGGCACGCTCATGCTGCCCACAAGGTCTCCACGAAGCAGAACCAGCTGCGTCTTTAGCTCGATAGGCGAGGAAGAAGTCCCACGTACCCTCGTTTATATAGCGACTGAGCTGGAGTCTTTGAGATTCAACATTTGCACCATTATAGAGAGTCTCTATATGTGCATTGAGTGCATACTGATCTAGGTAAGTCGTATCGGCAGAGCCTAGACGTGTGACACCATAGGTAATGAGGTCATCATAAGGTGTCGCATCGTCTGCGAGAAATACTTCGTAGTTTGCAGTGGCGTCTAGTGTGCCTTCGTCAAAGCGCATACTGAAGCGCCAAGTGGTGACTACGGAAGACGCCGTCCGCTGAGAGGTACCCGTACGATCAGGCTTAATCCCGATGACCGCTCCCTGCCCTAGGCTAAAGCCACCACCGGCTCCACCACCGATGCCTAGGTCTGAAGGGACCAGGTAGTTGAGGTTGAAGTAGCCATCGCTCATGCCTCCCCAGCCCCAATTGATATGAAAGAGTCCCTCCATATCGTAACCATCACAGACAAAAGCATGACCACCGCCACTACCAGTACCACTATAGACTACAGGACGAGCGGCTATCAGCTCGGCACGTAGCATCTGCTCCCAAGAGGACTGAGTATAATTGCTTCGACTCTTGAAGCTCACCCTCTTGTCATAGCGGAAGTGATCTGCCAAAGCTCGTGCTACAAGGGGCGTATAGGAGCCACTACCACTGGGTGCGTACATCATCTCGACAGCGACACCAGCATGGTAGGCAAGCGTAGAGAGTGCTTGGGTCTCCTCAGAGGTCGCAGACGATGGGTCGTTATACCGCTCAGGCATATGCGCCCAGTCATACGTAGTAGCCCCGTAGTCTACACTATGCTGGCGGTTACTTCTTTCTTCCGTATAGGAGAAAGATCCCTCACCTTGCGTAGGCCACTGATAATAACGCATCACCTGCGTATAGGCGGTTGCGACACAACCGACTGGCATATGCTCTCCTTGATTGTCGGTAGGAGTCTGATTATTCCACGGGGCACTCTGATTCCACTGTATGTTTCCCAACAAAGGAGCAATCTGTGCTGGCTCTGTAGCGGTTAGGGGTGTAGGTCTGAGAGAGCTACGCAAACCTACACTAGAGGTAAGCTCATCGATACGCTCCTGACAAGCCTTGAGAAAGGCTCGGAGCTGTTCGGGCATATCCTGCTCAAGGACTTGTCCAGTCGTAGCGTAGCCGATATAGGGTGTCAGCTCATCATCACCAGCGATGATGACGAAGCCAGCATTGCTACCTCTATTATAAATATAGTAGTAGCGAGCCTTGTCGCCCGATAGGGTGCGTAGCTCTACACCAGCACTCTGACGTATCGGAGCTGATACGAGACTGAGCGGTTGTTGCGCAGGAGCCAACACCTTATGTGCATAGGCAACTTGATGGAAAAACTGCTCGGCGAGGTGTCGAGCTTCACGCTCGCTCAGAGGCCGAGCAAAGAGCGCACTCACACTACAGAGTAGTATGAGCGAGAGGGCAAGCAAATGTCGCCAACGAATTTGTAGAGAGTTCATATATGATTGATTAGAATGTTGTCGAGATTGATTAGAATGAGGCTAGTCGCATCGCTTTATATGACAAGGTGATGACCTGTAGAGACGAAGCAATATGTCCGCCTCTACAGGTCGTCACCTAATCCTTAGTGCTGGACTATGATACGGTGTATTTGGTCGGCTATGCGGAGGAGGTAAGTACCCTCAGCATAAGCAGAGAGATCTATGCGAAGCGTCCCCTCGGCATCGGTCTCATCCTCGTAGAGGCGCATACCCTCCATACTATATAAGGTCACTAATGTAGCGGGGAGTGTACCCTCTACGATAATGTACTCTCTAGCAGGATTGGGGTAGAGGCGCATAGTCTCTGTACCTACTTCCCCGACAGAGGTATGATCGACAAAGGTGGCCTTCACTTCGGTAGCACCCTTTACAACGAACTTCTTCGTAGCGAGGATGTCTGTGCCATTGGCAGTAAGTGCCGTAAGCTCGTACCCCTCAGCTGGAGTAGCAATGACGGTAAGCTCCGTATCGTAGGGTACTGCATCGAGGTCGTCTGCTCCTGTGACTGTGAGGGTACCCTCTCCTTCCTTCGTGAGCGTGACGCTGTAGGTAGGGTCTTCTCCCTCGTAGTCGCCAGAGAAGGACTGGACACTCCAATTCTTACCCTTGGCGATGGCTACGTCACTCTTGAGACATATATTGCCATCTGTCTGAGCATCCATGCCTATAACTTGAAATATGCCAGGCTCCTTGCCCCTACGATCGGGTAGACCATTGACTAGCTCTGTCATCGCCTCACCCTTGATCTGATTACCATAGCAATCAAGGATCTCCAATTCGCCATTATGTGACACATCAAGGTGGGTCAGCTGGTTCTCCCCGACACCTAATCCAGTCAGCTTAGTACACGAAGAAAGATCGAGTTGCGTCAGTTTATTTTCATAACACGCCAAGGTAGTCAATGCACGAGCATGTGACAGGTCTAGACTGGTCAGCGGATTACCCGAACAGGACAACAGTGTAAGCGTCTCGCAGTTTATGTCTAAGCTCGTCAACTGATTCTCATGCGAGGGGGGCGTATCCATATCTACAGCACCATCACACCATAGGAGTGTCAGGTTACCCCGGAGGGTGACTGTCTGGCTCGTGAGCGTATAGAGATGCCCCGTGCCATCGAGTATCAGCGGCTCCTTGAGACCCTCAGCGATGACATTCTGCCCCTTGACGGGACTCACCGCCAGCATAATCTGCTCGCCTACTGCCCTAGAGGTGGTCATCGTGATGACACCGTCACCGACTGGAGTGTTAGGATTAGGAGCAGGATCAGGTTCCCCATCGTATTCGGTTCTGAAATCGCTGGTTAGGACACTCCAGTTCTTAAGCTTAGCAATGAGTACATCACTCTTGAGACATATATTGCCATCTGCCTTAGCATCCTCTCCTACTACGACAAACTGACCATGAGGGTCCTTGCCTATGCGACTAGGTAGACCATTGACTAGCTCTGTCATCGCCTCATCTTTAATCTGATTACCATAACAAGCAAGACCCTGCAACTCACCATTGTGCGACACATCAAGGCGGGTCAGCTGGTTATCGTCACACTCGAGGAATTTCAACTTCTTGAGTTGCGACACATCTATGTCGGTCAGTTGGTTACGACTTACTCCTAGACCCACTAGATTAGTACACTGAGACAGATTTAGCTGTGTCAATGCATTGCCACTGCAAGCGAACATCTCCAAGCCACGAGCCTGTGACAGGTCTAGACTGGTCAGCTGATTGTCCATACAGAATAGCTCGGTAAGAGCTTCGTTGTGCGTAATGTCCAAGCTCTGGAGGAGATTGTTGGAGCAGTCGAGGTAAGTCAACGTCTTACATCCTGACACATCCAAACTGGTCAATTGATTCCTATGACCAGTTGGGATACTTGAATCTTTCATCTCATCACATGCTAGGTGTGTAAGGTTACCCCGAAGGGTGACTGTCTGGCTCGTGAGCGTATAGAGATGCTCCGTGCCATCGAGTACCAGCGGCTCCTTGAGACCCTCAGCGATGACATTCTGCCCCTCGACGGGACTCACCGCCAGCATAATCTGCTCGCCTACTGCCCCAGAGGTGGTCATCGTGATGACACCGTCACTACCAGTGCGGAGGGACTCAGAGGGGAGGTTGGTAATAGAGGGTGTCACCTCGGCTTGTAGCCCTATCGTGGTGAGTAGCGTGCAGAGTAGGACGCACGCCCAGTGGTGTAGTCTTCTTGTCATATTACTTGTCATATTAGAGGAGTTGATAGATGATGATATGAGACAAGACACGCCCCGAGGAGCTGTGTCTTGTCTATTCGTTTAGGAGAGCTTAGAGATGAGGAGTAAACGCTCTAGCATCGGACTCATTGCTAGCATCAATCGGGTTCTCTCGCATCAGCTCTAGAGAGGGGTAGCCCTGTGACATCATAGGAGTGGGCAGCTCTGCTGTGTATACTGCGGGACTAACGAAATAGAGGTCTCCTGTACTCTTTGTATACCCTACGGTCATCCATCCCTTGGCTTTAATCAGCTCTAAGTGTTGGGAAGTGAAAGCATTCTCACCAAAAGAGAATTCATCGTTCTCATTCTCACGAGTTGCCACAAGAAAGAGTCCTTGCAATTTATTAGGGATTTCATTTGTAAAGAGCTTGTCGAGGAACTGTGTGATAGCCTCTTCTGACATCTTATTGAATGTCAGATCCACAAAAAGAGTAGTGTACCACCTTTGTTTCTGTTGCTTTTCATCATACCAGTCCTCTTCGTAGTACTTATTTTCTGCTTCGGCTACCTCAATGGATGTCAGCTGATTTCTCTGAGCATAGAGCTGAGCTGGGACATGGTGGAGCTTGAGCGTAGATAGTTGATTATCTGATATGTATAAGACGTTGAGGCGCTTCAGAAGCGAGAGATCTAGAGAGCTTTGGAGCTTATTTTTTCCAAGGTCTAAACCGATTAATGTCGCAGGGAGCTTAGAAACATCTAGTGAAGTCAGATTTTTATTTCTGAGGGATAGAGCCTCTAGCTTGAGATGACTTATGTCGGGTATAGGAGTAGAGGATTCTTCTAGATATAGCTCTATGAGCTTATTACAATGCGTGAGGTCTAGCTCTTTGAGAGACGTTCTAACTAAGTTAAGAACCTTTAGTTCAGTAGCCTTAGATAGATTTAGTTGCTCTAATTTGGGAGAAGTCCACAAACTTAATTCCTTGAGAATAGGCTCTGTAGGTAGTGCTATCCTAGTTAGGTTGTTGAGCTTGCTTGTCCGTATAGATCCAAGACCCTTGCACTGAGAGAAGTCTAGATCGGTAATATTAGGACAACCAATCATATAAAAGTGCTTCAAGTTAGGAGCCTGAGATGCCACAAATGCAGTGAGTGGAGCTTCATGAATATTGAACCCGATCACATTACCCTTGATGACTACATTAGGGTCGGTGATGGTATAGCAGACCCACTCCTTTATGTTAGGATAGCGTGAGGGGTACTCCGAGGGTTTCATCCCCTTAAACTCAAGCTTTCCCTCAGCCCAGATGCCCATAGAGATGGTGTCACCCACCTTCATGCCAGAGGCAAAGGCGATGCCCTCGTCCTCTCCGAGGAGCTTGAGGAGTTCCTGCTCCTGTGCTACCACCTCGGGATTGCGAGGGGTCTCTTTCTTTTGATTTGGCTCATCCTTCTTGCATGAGATGAGTAGGATGCTGGCTAGTAGTAGGAGCCAAGACATCAGGTGTAGTTTGGATTTCTTCATTGTTATATTTGGTTTTGATTAGTGTCGTTGTCCAGGCTCTAGCGATTCTAAATACCCCCTAGAGAGTGCATAAATACCCTCTAGGGGATACTAAAGAAGAGGCTTATAGACAGCACAAAGTTACAAGCCTTAAGGGCTATCAATCAAGAGCAAAAAGGGCACTTCTCGGGATTTGTCCAAATACAGCAGAATCCGATATGGTTTCTCCAAGATTTGGCAGAATTTAGGATCAATCGCAAACCAAAACGTTGTTTCGTGGTCTACATGACACTCGGATGTACGTGGATCTGTTGTTCCCTACCTATGAAACTGTAGTTTCACCCGTATGAACCTAGCTGAAGTGAGGGAGCGGCAAAAGAAAAGTGGCGACGGCTCCTCTGTGAGAAGCAGTCGCCACCTGGACAAATATGTTGGGGTAGGGGCCTAGAGCTTGCGCCGTACCTCGATCTCCTCAAAGGACTCGATGATATCGCCTACCTCTAGGTTGTTGTAGTTCTTGATGTTGATACCGCACTCAAGTCCAGAGACCACCTCCTTGGCTTCGTCTTTGAAGCGCTTGAGCGACTCTAGCTCGCCTGTGTGGATGACCACACCGTCGCGAATGACACGCACCTTGTCGGTACGCTTGATCTTGCCATCGGTGACCATACAGCCTGCGATGGTACCGATCTTGCTTACCTTGAAGGTCTGAAGCACCTCCAGATTGGCCGTGACCTGCTCGCGGATGTCTGGCGAGAGCATGCCCTCGAGCGCATCGTGTACGTCCTCGATAGCATCGTAGATGATAGAGTAGGTGCGGATCTCGACACCTTCCTGCTCTGCTAGCTTACGAGCCTGAGCACTAGGACGAACCTGGAAGCCGATGATGATAGCCTCTGAAGCTGTCGCCAACTGGATGTCTGACTCGGTGATCTGACCAACACCCTGATGGATGACGCTCACCTGGATCTCCTTCGTCGAGAGCTCGATGAGTGAGTTGGCCAGTGCCTGTACGGAGCCGTCCACGTCACCCTTGATGATGAGGTTAAACTGCTGGAAGTTGCCCACAGCGATACGACGACCGATGTCGTCGAGGGTAAGCATCTTCTGCGTACGCAAGCCTTGCTCGCGCTGTAACTGCTCACGCTTGACCGCTAGCTCACGCGCCTCCTGCTCGCTCTCCATAACGTTGAAGTCATCGCCTGCTGTCGGTGCTCCATTGAAGCCGAGGATGGAGACTGCCGAGGATAGCCCAGCGGTGTCGACACGCTTGTTGTACTCGTTGTACATAGCCTTGACACGTCCGTAGTAGCTACCAGCTAGGATGAAGTCTCCGATGTGAAGGGTGCCTCGCTGGATCAAGACGGAGGCGAGGTAACCCTTGCCCTTGTCTAGTGAAGACTCGATGACCGAGCCAGAGGCACGACGATGAGGGTTGGACTTAAGCTCGAGAAGTTCAGCCTCAAGGAAAATTTTGTCTAGCAGGTCGGGGATGCCGATATTCTTCTTAGCAGAGATCTCCTGTACCTGGTACTTACCACCCCAATCCTCGACGAGGTAGTTCATTCCAGCGAGCTGCTCGCGGATCTTATCGGGGTTGGCCCCGTTGACATCGATCTTATTGATCGCAAAGATGATCGGCACACCTGCGGCGCTCGCATGGTTGAGCGCCTCGATGGTCTGGGGCATCACAGCATCATTTGCTGCAATGACGATGACCACAATGTCTGTAATCTGCGCACCACGAGCACGCATAGCGGTAAAGGCCTCGTGACCTGGTGTGTCTAGGACAGTCAAGCGACGACCATCGGAGAGGGTCACATTGTACGCACCGATGTGCTGTGTGATACCTCCCGCCTCGCCTGCAGTAACGTCCGAACGACGGATGCAGTCGAGCAGCGAAGTCTTACCGTGGTCTACGTGACCCATGATGGTGATGACAGGTGGACGAGGCTCTAGATCCTCAGGCTTGTCTGGCTCTTCGTCGGCTGAGATAGCCTCGACGACGTTGGCCGATACGAACTCGGTCTCGTAGCCAAACTCCTCGGCAACGATATTGATCGTCTCGGCATCAAGACGCTGATTGATCGACACCATCATATCGATACTCATACAAGTCGAGATGACGTCGGTGACGGGCACGTCCATCATGTTGGCAAGATCGCTGACGGTGACGAACTCGGTCAGCTTGAGTACCTTGTCGTCTTGCGTGGAGAGTTCCTGCTCACGCTCAAACTCGGCACGACGTGCCTCGCGCTTCTCACGTCTAGACTTAGCAGCACGTCCGAAGACTGTCTGCTTATTGTTGAGCCGCGCTAGGGTCTCTTTGACCTGCTTAGCTCTTAGCTCGTCCTGCTCCTCGGGGGTCAAGACTGGCTCCTGACGCTTGCTCTTACGTCCATTACGACGCTCATTGCGTCCTCCGCGCTCATTACGCTGTGGAGCTGCTGTGCGACTGCCTTTCTTGCCAGAGCGATCATCCTGTATCTTGGCGCCTTCGCTCTTGACATCGACAGCTCCTGAGGAGATGCGCTTGCGCTTGCGACGATTGCTCTCTTTGTCCTTGCTAGACTTGCTAGACTTGCGAGAGTTGCTAAAGCTACTGAGGTCGATCTTGCCGACCACCTTGAGCTGTGGCTCGTCCTCTTTCTTGGCAATGCGAAAGATCTCTGTCGCATCCTCACCCTTGGTCTCGGGAGTAGTCTCGGTGGGCACACCTGCTTTGGGCGTAGGGGTGTGGGGCTCTTGGACTGCTGGCTCTTTGACGGCTGGCTCTTGGGCTGCAGGCTCTGATGCGGCAGCGGTTGGCTGCTCGGTAGCCTTCTGCTTCGGCTCTTCCTTCACTGGCTCTTCCTTAGCAGCGATTGGCTTGACCTCGCTCTGTGCAGGCTCCTTAGAAACAACGGGTGCTGCCTTAGATGTGTCCTGCTCCTTAGACAAGACCTTCGTAGAGGTTTTAGCGCTCTCTACGGGCTTAGCCTCGCTCTTTGTCTCTTTAGTCTCGGGAGCCTTTTTCGTCTCCTTGGTCTCCTTGGCAGGCGTAGCGACCTTCGGCTGCTCAGCTGTCGTGCTTGCCTGCGTCTTGGTAGGCTCCTCCTGAGTAGCTGCCTTTTGCTTAGTTGTGCTCGTGCTTTTTGGCTTGCTAGCCTTAGTTGCTACCTTCGTCTTGGTGGGCTCCTCTTGAGTAGCCGTAGAGGCTTTGGATGTAGAGGTTGAGACTGGGTTATTGTGCTTATCGAGCTCTATCCGCCCCACTACGTTGACCTGCGAGGTGCTGGCCGTGGTGGGGATGTCTGGCTCTGCCTGCCCCTTTTTAGCTGCTGGAGTCTTTGCCTCTGTGGACTGCGCCTCGGCGTTATTAGCTTCAGACTTTGCAGTCTTCGTAGGCTCCTCTGGTTTAGCCTTAGGAGCGCTCTTGCTGCGAAGGAACTTCTTCTTGGCTCTTCCTACAGTCTCCTCATCAAAGGTCGGCGTGAAGCTACGCAGGATCAGATTAAATTCATCCTCCGTGATGCGTGTGTTAGGGTTGTTGTCGACTTCCTTTCCCTTGTCGTGAAGGAAGGCGACAAGCGAATTGACTCCGATGTTGAGTTCTTTGGCTAGGCTAAACAGTTTTATGGACATATATTTCTCTTGATTGCTCGTCTACGGGTGGGGTTCGGTATTTCTTATCGTTATGAATAGTCCCAGTCACTGTAACCCCTATACTGTGACTAGCTGGTAGTGTGCTCTGCTTACTCCTCAGTAGCTTCGTCTGTTGGCTGAGGCTCAGCGGTCGTCTCGTCCTCCTTGAGGTCTTCGATGATCGCCTGCGCGATCTCCTTTTGCGTAGGTACAGGGCTCTTGAGCAGGTCAATGTTTTCCTGTGGTAGTCCCATCTCCTCTAGCTCCTCAAGGTCAAACTCGGACGAGAGGATGCGGAGGACACGGTCGATGGTCTCTAACTCGAGATCAGTCTTCTTAAGAAGCTCTGTGCGTGAAGTGGTTAGGACGGCACGAGCCGTGTTGAGCCCAATGTCTAGAAGCATCTTGATGACCCAGTCCTCGATCTCATCACTAAACTCGGAGAGGTAGATATCCTCCTCAGTCGTATCCGCTGCATCACGGAATACCTCAATCTCAAAGCCTGTCAGAACGGACGCTAGCTTGATGTTGCTGGCGTTCTTACCGATAGCTAGAGGTACATCCTCTGGACGTAGGTAAACCTCTGCTTTGGCAGTCTCTGGATAAAGCTCGATCGAAGAGATCTTCGCAGGGCTCAGTGCACGCTGTATGAATAGACTATCGTTTGCCGTGTAGGTGAGGACGTCAATGTTCTCCCCATGTAGCTCCCGGACGATGCCACGTATGCGGCTACCATTCATGCCGACACAAGAACCTACAGGATCGATGCGATCATCGTAAGACTCGACGGCAATCTTGGCGCGGACACCAGGAATGCGTGCTACACGCTTGATCGTAATCAAACCATCAGCGATCTCGGGGACATTGATTTCGAAGAGACGCTTGAGAAACTCTGGGCTAGTGCGTGAGAGCGTGACACGAGGGTTGTTGTTCTCATTATCCACGCGAGCTATGACGGCATGAACGCTATCACCCTTGCGGAAGTACTCGTCAGGGATCTGCTCACTCTTGGGCATGATGAGCTCGTTGCCATCCTCGTCAACGAGTAGAGTCTCACGCTTCCATACCTGATAGACTTCAGCCGTGATCAGCTCTCCTACACGCTCTATAAAGGTTTGGTAGAAGTGCTCCTTCTGCAGATCCAAGATCTTGCTTGAGAGGGTCTGGCGTAGATTGACTATGGCACGCCGACCGAAGGAGAGGAAGTCTACCGAGTCGGTCACATCATCTCCGATCTCAGCCTCGGGATCTATCTCACGAGCCTCTGTGTAGGCTACCTGCTCGTTCTCCCGCTCGACAGCATCGTCAGCAACCACCTCGCGGGTGCGCCAGATCTCAAAGTCTCCGCTATCCGCATTGATGATTACGTCAAAGTTGTCGTCTGAGCCAAACATCTTAGCGAGGATGCTCCGGAAGGAGTCCTCTAATACGTGGAGCATCGTCTCCTCGTCTATGTTCTTCAGCTCTTTGAATTCGGTGAGTAGAACCTTTAAGCTCGTTGATTCTTTCTTTCTAGCCATATATGTATGTTGGGTCTCTTCTGTGGGACTAGTATATCTAAGTAATGATGGGGGAGGGGATCTCTATCAGAGTGCTTTGTCTAGATCGTATGAGATGCGCTTGAGCTGATCATGGTCGATGCGGTGTGGCTCGATGACCTGCTTCTTTTTCTTCTTCTTACCATCCTGTACGGTCTCTGTGCGCTCTATCTCTAGGACGACATACTCAGGGAGCTGATCAGCACCTCGGGCACCAACCTCTATGAGTTTGCCGTGCCACTTCATACCTGACGCATCGACCGCCTGCACGGGTGCCTCTAGATGACGTGTGTACTGCTCGTAGACTTGCCACGGATCGGAGAGACTCGGCGATGACACCTCTAGGGCGTAGTCCTCCTCCTCGTCACGATCGTGTAGCTGCGTGATGGCCCTAGAGATCTCGACACAACGAGAGATGGGCAAGCCACCCATGACATCAACCACTACTCGGATCTGATCCCCTGGACTACTAGTTATCTCCACGACAAACTCGTCCTCGTGGAGCATCTGCTCTATTTCTGTGCGGAGTACTGCTAGATCTATCATGATACTCGATGATTATATACAAAAAGGAGGGAACCGCTGTCGCATGGCTTCCTCCTCCATACCTAAGCTGAGATAACTGCTTGTGAGCCGTACGACCTCAACCGGTTCATTACGATGCAAAGATAGTAATATTTCTTTAGATAGCACACTGTCTACCCGATGCACGGTAAATAATCTAGAGGATCCGCCTAGGTAATGATGGAAGAATGAAAAATGCCAAGCCCCTCTACCTCATAACCCTTATCAAACGAAGGGATAGGAGGCGGAGGGGCTGCTGTATCGTGTAGCGTAGAGCTTAGCGATGTGTCACTAAGTGATGACTACTCGTGTGTCGCTACAGAGACGAAGCTACGATCTCCTCTCGTCTGAGTGAAGACGACCGTACCGTCTGTCAGTGCATAGAGGGTATGATCCTTGCCCATGCCCACGTTCTCACCTGGGTGGTGTTGCGTACCTCTCTGACGTACGATGATGTTACCAGCCTTACAGGCTTCGCCTCCAAAGATCTTAACGCCTAGGCGTTTGCTTTCGGATTCGCGTCCGTTCTTGGAGCTTCCTACACCTTTCTTATGTGCCATGATTCCTTAGAGTCTTTAATTATCCTACGATTTGCTTTACTAGTATCTCGGAGAACTGCTGGCGATGCCCTCTGAGCTTGCGATAGCCCTTTCTCCGATTCTTATGAAAGATCAGCACCTTCTCACCCTTGACGAGTGGAGATACCACCTCACATACTACCTGTGCGCCCTCGATCGTCGGGGCACCTACTGCGACTGCTCCGTCCTTGTCGAGGAGCATAACCCGGTCAAAGGTAACCTCTGCACCCTGCTCCACCTCGCGGATATGATGCACGAAGAGCTTGCGACCCTCCTCTACCTTAAACTGCTGACCTTGGATTTCAACAATTGCGTACATTACGTTTGTCTGTTACTATTATTATATAGTCCCGTAAGGTGGCTGCCTACTATCGACTAGCGCTTGACAAACCTTACTTAGGAAGTAAACCGACTGCAAAGGTACAAAAAACTTGACACCCCGCAAGCGTACCCCCGCTGAGAATCGAACTCAGATCTAAAGTTTAGGAAACTTCTATTCTATCCGTTGAACTACAGGGGCTTCTGCATACTTGCACCATAGCGTGTGCCACAGCTCTCTGCAAACTGCCTTGTACAATCGCCTCCGCAAAGGTACGCAATAAAAACGTACCGCCGCACCTTTGCTTCGCAAAAGCCAGGGCTGACGCATTATGTACAATGAGCTCGTTTACCTATCTATTCCTCGTCTATCGTTCTGTGTGGCTCTTGAAAATCCGATTATGATGCGTCATCCCTGGCTGAGAAAAGTTGATGCCGGATCGCTACAATAATTTAGAACTGACTACATATCAAAACGGCACTGCGTCGGGGAAAAGTGATTTCCACGTGGATATTTCAAAATCTCCACGTGGGGAATTTTTATTTTCCACGTGGGGAAGAAAAAACTCTTCGGAGGAATCAAATGAAACTTCGGAGGAAATGAATGACGCCCACGTGGAAAAAGAAAAATATCCACGTGGAGATTTGAGATTTTCCACGTGGATATTCGAGAAAGGGGGGAATCGGACGAATTTCCCCGTAAAGATATGTAAATAGAGAGTAGAGATTAGAAGTTAGAGATTAGAAATTAGGGATTAGAAATTAGGGATCGGAGAGCATCGGAGGAATCGGAGAGTTCGGAGGGGGAGAGATTAGAGATTAGAGGGCAGGACTGACACATTATTATATATAGTGCACTCATCTATGCCTCGCTTGTCCTTATGTGTAGCTCCTGACAGAGCGATTATAATGCGTCAGCCCTCTTCGCAAAAGCCCAAATCTAGCCCAGAGCGTAGACACTCCATTACTCGCAGAGAAACATTATCTTTGTGCCAAACAACAAGCAAGTTATGTTAGGAGCAATAGTAGGAGACATCGTCGGTTCACGATTTGAGTTTGCAAATACCTACCGCACAGACTTCGAGCTCTTTGCCGATGGGTGCGACTATACGGACGACACAATCTGCACCGTAGCCGTTGCCGATGCGCTGCTGAGAGGAGCGAACTTTGCTGATACCTTGCAGGCGTGGTGCAGACGCTACCCCCATCCTAAGGGGGCTTACGGCGGACGCTTTCATCAGTGGATCTACACGACCCCACCAGTGCCGTATCGCAGCTTTGGCAATGGCAGTGCCATGCGCGTCTCACCCTGTGGCTGGCTCTCCACTCGCGATACCGTCCTCTCACAAGCTAAGGCCAGCGCCGAGTGCACCCACAACCACCCCGAGGGGATAAAAGGGGCGGTCTCTATCGCAGACGCCATCTACCAGCTCAGAGGTGGGGCGAGCAAAACCAACCTCAAGAAGCATATCGAGGAGACCTATCACTATGACCTCACACAGCGGGTCGACTACATCCGGGAGCACAACAGCTTTGACGAGACTTGTCAGGTGACCGTGCCGCAAGCGATCGTCTGTTTCTTAGCGGGGCGCACCTTCGAGGAGGTTATTCGCCTAGCCATCTCCATTGGTGGCGACAGCGACACCATAGGCGCTATCGCGGGGAGCCTCGCCGAGGCGCACTTCGGTATACCCTCCGAGATAGAGCAGCGTACCCTCGCTTATCTCCCCGAGGATATGCGCCAGGTCATCGACAGCTTCCGCCAGACGATCCGAGGACACGAGACGAACTGATTAAGCAATGCCGATACTACAAAGGCGAGGAAGGGTGCCCCTTTGATGATTCAAAATATCCTCAAGAGATAACTTGGTATTGGGATATGGAGCGCGTATTCGTGGAGAATGAAGGTCTCTTACTTCCGATGCATTTAGATTATGAATGCATTGGCGGAAAAAGATATAAGAGTATTCCATACGCTCTTCTCATTGTGATGTTCACATCATGGGGAAAATACACCTATGACTTAAAGAAAAGTCTTTCGACCTTTTACGAACTAGTTGATGGTTATCTTGAGAGCGGAGTATCGTCTTAATATCCTACGTTGCTTGCCTTCACGTGCTACAAAGGCTTCAGTTCTTCTCAGATCTCTAACCTACAATAAAGATACAGCAGTCAACTGATGGCTGGTTCGCAAGTGTGCGGTCGCTTGCTCAGTAGCTCGTTGGTCTGTATCTTTGCAGTGGAGTTCATCGCCATTGGCGGTCTTCTTCACCCGAGACGATAGCGGTTGCAGTCCGAAGTCTCAAAAGCACACAGCCTCTACTCTCTCAGTAGGGGCTGTTCTTTTGTCGCTCAGTTTTGAGCGGCTCTCAGTACTTCCTTGACGACAGACATTGCCTAGTTAGCTCATAAGAGTTTCTTACTTGTTGAGGGAGGCGAGTGCTCGTACAGCTGATAACTCGTCGACTTGTTTAGCTTGGATAATTGCGGTGTCTATAGCAAGTTCGTACCTTTGGAGTGCAAGACACGATAAACTATGACACGAGACGAACTGATCAAGCAATGCCGATACTACAAAGGAGAGGAAGAGTGCCCCTTTGACGGAGTAGACCAAGACAAGACTGCCTTTTGGTCGTATGAATATATCTGGGTGAATAAATTTAAGGGAGACTATATTGACGAGCAAATGACTCAGTCTAGTTACCTTGCCTTCCCGCCTGTCGCGATGGCTAATAGGGGAGAGTTCTCTTCTGTCCCCGTATCTCTTCAGCAACTGCTCTTCAATCGTTATGTGCATTGGCTCGGAGGCTATCAGTCTTTGGAGGAAGATGTCGCTAGTTTTGTGACTTGGCTCCAAAGGACCTATCTACAAGAATGACTATCGAGCGAACGCCTTCACCTAGCAGAGCCTATATGAAGTAGTGCGTTTGACTCCTCCCTGCCTAATCCCCTTAAAAATCTCTTCGCTTAAGCTAGCCTAGTGAAGCTATACGAGTTCACAACATCTTTAGGATGTTTAGTGCAAACCCTTTTTGAGTTCGTCCATACTGTCTGTCGCTCGTTAGTTCGGACCTTTGCGATGGAGAGGTGATAGTTATATCTACGGCTCCTGAGTACGTGTCAGGTCAGTGTCGGGGTAAACGTCATCTCTTCTCATCTCGACTTCTCGAACGAGTAACCCTTTGCTTTCTAAGTTCATATGCAAGTAAAAAGCGAAGTTTTTTCTCGTTTCGGAAGTTCGGTCGACTGCTCTTCGGGTGAACCGCTCAGCGGGGTGGGGGCTTCCACCGTAGGGGCGGACCTATGTGTCCGCCTGTCCTCACCTGAGCGTAGTCTATTCTGCGGGCGGACACGCAGGTCCGCCCCTACACGAATCACATCAACACGACAAATCCAGCCATCAAATGCTGTAATGCCAGTATTTGTATGGACTCATGGTCGTGCGTCCATTGTGTCAAAGCGAAACGAGTAACGATGAGACGAGAACCCTTTGTAGGGACGCTCGGTCTGAGCGTCCGTTGTATCACAGCAAGATGGCGTCCGTTGTATCACAGCGAAACGACTCCTATAGTAACGCTCGGCCTGAGCGTCCGTCACCTGTCCCGCAACGCATACAAATCCCTATGCATCAGCATACTGAGTTGGCTCGTTGTGTCCTTCGCCGAAAAAAGTTTGCCAAACATTTGGTGGATTGGAAAAGTTGTAGTACCTTTGCACTCGCAACTCAAAAGAACGGGGTTTCGGAAGTGTCTGAGCCTCATGAGAGGCGAGTAGGTTTTTGATGTTAAGAGCATCGCTTGGCGACCCTATATATAATAGGTGTAAGACGCACGAGCGAGGAGCTCGAAAAAAAACTTCTCCGAAAATTTGGTGGATTCAAAAAGTTGTCGTACCTTTGCATTCGCAACCTCAAAGAAAGGGTGGTCGGAAGTGTCCGGCGCACGATTGGGGTTTGGTTACGATGGTAGCTGATCGAAACGCTTGCTGAGTCTATGTGATGACTCGCTTGCCAGGTTGATTTAGAGACTCAATGAAGCACTTGCTCGTATGAGTGTTCATCGACTGACAAAAAACGATCGGCGAAAAAAAAAACTTCTCCAAATATTTGGTGGTTTCAAAAACTTGTCGTACCTTTGCACTCACAACCCGCAAGAAAAAGCAGATCGCTCTTCACAGGTGAAGAGGCGTTGATCTGGGGCTCTTAAGAGGGCTACGCTTACGGGGATAATAGAAGCGATCTTTGATATATTTCATAACTAAACAATCAAAGTGTAGTGATCTAGAGCTGCGATGCTCTAGATGAAACAATACCTAAGACAATCCAATCTAGGTCTACACTGCGAGGACAATAAGCATAATAGCACAATAATCATCTTAGAGACAAGGCTTGCGGTAGCGAAAGCTACTGATAATAGGGTCTTGTGTTATAACAGAGAACAAACAAACAAAATACTAACAATGGAGAGTTTGACTCTGGCTCAGGATGAACGCTAGCGATAGGCTTAACACATGCAAGTCGAGGGGCAGCGAGATGTAGCAATACGTCGTCGGCGACCGGCGAATGGGTGAGTAACACGTATGCAACTTACCTCTTAGTGGTGAATAACCCGATGAAAGTCGGACTAATACACCATATACTCCTTAGATCCCATGAGAAGAGGAGGAAAGATTAATCGCTAAGAGATGGGCCTGCGTTCCATTAGCTAGTTGGTAAGGTAACGGCTTACCAAGGCAACGATGGATAGGGGGACTGAGAGGTTGACCCCCCACATTGACACTGAGATACGGGTCAAACTCCTACGGGAGGCAGCAGTGAGGAATATTGGTCAATGGGCGAGAGCCTGAACCAGCCAAGTCGCGTGAAGGAAGACTGCCCGCAAGGGTTGTAAACTTCTTTTGTATGGGATTAAAGTCACCTACGTGTAGGTGTTTGCAGTTACCATACGAATAAGCATCGGCTAACTCCGTGCCAGCAGCCGCGGTAATACGGAGGATGCGAGCGTTATCCGGAATTATTGGGTTTAAAGGGTGCGTAGGTTGCAAGGGAAGTCAGGGGTGAAAAGCTGTAGCTCAACTATGGTCTTGCCTTTGAAACTCTCTAGCTAGAGTGTACTGGAGGTACGTGGAACGTGTGGTGTAGCGGTGAAATGCATAGATATCACACAGAACTCCGATTGCGCAGGCAGCGTACTACATTACAACTGACACTGAAGCACGAAAGCGTGGGTATCCAACAGGATTAGATACCCTGGTAGTCCACGCAGTAAACGATGAATACTAGATCTATGCGATATACAGTATGGGTCTAAGCGAAAGCGATAAGTATTCCACCTGGGGAGTACGCCGGCAACGGTGAAACTCAAAGAGATTGGCGGGGGTCCGCACAAGCGGAGGAACATGTGGTTTAATTCGATGATACGCGAGGAACCTTACCCGGGATTGAAATGTAGATGCATGAGGCTGAGAGGTCTCTTCCCTTCGGGGCTTCTATGTAGGTGCTGCATGGTTGTCGTCAGCTCGTGCCGTGAGGTGTCGGCTTAAGTGCCATAACGAGCGCAACCCGCGTCGATAGTTACTAACGAGTCAAGTCGAGGACTCTATCGAGACAGCCGTCGTAAGACGTGAGGAAGGAGCGGATGACGTCAAATCAGCACGGCCCTTACATCCGGGGCGACACACGTGTTACAATGGTAGGGACAGCGAGCAGCCATCTGGTGACAGAGAGCTAATCTATAAACCCTATCCCAGTTCGGATCGGAGTCTGCAACTCGACTCTGTGAAGCTGGATTCGCTAGTAATCGCGCATCAGCCATGGCGCGGTGAATACGTTCCCGGACCTTGCACACACCGCCCGTCAAGCCATGGGAGTCGGGGGTACCTGAAGAGCGTGACCGTCACAGGAGCGCTTGAGGGTAAAACTGGTGACTGGGGCTAAGTCGTAACAAGGTAGCCGTACCGGAAGGTGCGGCTGGAACACCTCCTTTCTGGAGACACGAGGCTCTCTGAGAGGTTTAGACAAGAGGGTTGATCCTTCGTCTAGAGCTCTCGTCAAGACCTATCTCTAAGATTGGTGCTATTTTTTCTTACAAGTCTATCAGACGCAGTGAGGCACGGATAGGAGATCGTCAGTAGGTAACACACACGATGAAGGTAGAATTAGTTATGAAATCCATATAACATGGAGAATCGATGAAGCGAGAGCGACCCTGAGGCAACGCTCAGAGGCTGTCGGTCTAAGCTAGGCAGGCAGGAATAGAGAGCGGTCTCGAGACGTCGTCCACGTGTAGAGCGATAAACCCATGATAGGATATACGGCTCAGATCATACTGCGGTATGGTTGTCGAGAGAGTCCTATAGCTCAGTTGGTTAGAGCGCTACACTGATAATGTAGAGGTCGGCAGTTCAACTCTGCCTGGGACTACGATAGGGCGGCACCACGGGGCTAGTATATCTTAAGCAAGATGGACGGGGGATTAGCTCAGCTGGCTAGAGTACCTGCTTTGCAAGCAGGGGGTCATCGGTTCGAATCCGATATTCTCCACACGGATGCTAACAGCATCAAGTGATCTTTGACATACGTAGCAATAGAAACAATAGAAACGAGTAACGAGCGTGCTTAGAAATAAGTACGAACAAATAAAGAATACAAAGCGAGTAACGATTTTAGATCGTGCGCTAAGTAGTATAACTCAACAGAGATTGTATCGACGTAAGTTGATGCAATGCTCAAGGCGAAAAGTTATAAGGGCAGATGGCGGATGCCTAGGCTCTTGGAGGCGAAGAAGGACGTGATAAGCTGCGAAAAGCTGCGGGGATTGGCACATACGAATTGATCCGCAGATATCCGAATGGGGCAACCCACTAGACTGGAGGTCTAGTATCTCGCAAGAGAGGTCAACGAGGGGAACTGAAACATCTCAGTACCCTCAGGAAAAGAAAACAAAAGTGATTCCCTTAGTAGTGGCGAGCGAACGGGGAGTAGCCCAAACCGCAGATGTTTCGGCATCTACGGGGTTGTAGGAGTAGCACTAATGTACTGTAAACGTGTAGAAGAACGGATTGGAAAGTCCGACCATAGAGGGTGACAGTCCCGTACTTGAAACATGTTTGTAGACAGAGCTACCACCTGAGTAGCGCGGGACACGAGAAATCCTGTGTGAATCTGCGGGGCCCATCCCGTAAGGCTAAATACTTCCAAGAGACCGATAGTGAACAAGTACCGTGAGGGAAAGGTGAAAAGAACCTCGATAAGAGGAGTGCAATAGACCCTGAAACCATCTGCTTACAAGCGGTAGGAGCCCCCTGAGGGGTGACTGCGTGCCTTTTGCATAATGAACCTACGAGTTACCGTTGCCGGCGAGGTTAAGTACAGGTAAGTACGGAACCGGAGCGAAAGCGAGTCTGAATAGGGCGATTAGTCGGTAGAGGTAGACGCGAAACCAAGTGATCTACCCTTGGTCAGGTTGAAGGATAGGTAACACTATCTGGAGGACCCAACCGGTAAGCGTTGAAAAGCTTTCGGATGAACTGAGGGTAGGGGTGAAAGGCTAATCAAACTTGGAGATAGCTCGTACTCCCCGAAATGCATTTAGGTGCAGCCTTTGGTGTTTCTTGTATGAGGTAGAGCGACTGATTGGATGCGAGGCTTTCACCGGCTATCAAGTCCAGACAAACTCCGAATGCGTACAAGTCAAAGCCAAGGAGTGAGGGCATGGGTGCTAAGGTCCATGTCCTAAAGGAGAACAATCCGGACCATCGGCTAAGGTCCCGAAATCACCACTAAGTTGGACAAACGAAGTCAAGATGCGAAGACAGCTAGGATGTTGGCTTGGAAGCAGCCATTCATTTAAAGAGTGCGTAACAGCTCACTAGTCGAGGATTTTGGCGTGGATAATAATCGGGCATAAGTGGTGTACCGAAGCTGTGGGATGTGAATACATCGGTAGGGGAGCATTCCTATTGAGCAGAAGATACAGGGGCAACCTGTGTTGGATCGATAGGAAAAGCAAATGTAGGTATAAGTAACGATAAAGGGGGCGAGAAACCCCCTCGCCGAAAGACTAAGGATTCCTGATCAACGTTAATCGGATCAGGGTTAGTCGGGGCCTAAGGATAAGCCTAATGGCGATTCCGATGGAAGAACTGGTTAATATTCCAGTACTAATATATTGAGTGATGTGGAGACGGAGAAGTGACACTACTGCCGACTGACGGAATAGTTGGTTAAAGGGTGTAGATAATTGGTTTGTAGGCAAATCCGCAGACCGAGTCGAACCTGAGAGTACACTGCGTGCATGCACAAAGTGATAATGTAGGTAAGCCAGCTCCCAAGAAAACCCGCTAAACAATTGATATATTACCCGTACCACAAACCGACACAGGTGGTTGGGTTGAGTATACTAAGGCGCTCGAGAGATTCGCGGTTAAGGAACTAGGCAAAATGGTCCTGTAACTTCGGGATAAAGGACGCCAGTGGCGACACTGGCCGCAGAGCATAGGCCCATGCGACTGTTTAACAAAAACATATGGCTGTGCGAAATAGAAATATCAAGTATACAGCCTGACACCTGCCCGGTGCTGGAAGGTTAAGAGGAGATGTCATCGCAAGAGAAGCATTGAATTGAAGCCCCAGTAAACGGCGGCCGTAACTATAACGGTCCTAAGGTAGCGAAATTCCTTGTCGGGTAAGTTCCGACCTGCACGAATGGTGTAACGATGTGGGCACTGTCTCAACCGCGATCTCGGTGAAATTGTAGTATCGGTGAAGATGCCGATTACCCGCAACGGGACGAAAAGACCCCGTGAACCTTTACTATAGCTTTACATTGTACTTGGGTATCAGATGTGTAGGATAGGCCGGAGACTGAGAGTGGGGCACGCCAGTGCTTCAGGAGTCGCTGTTGAAATACGGCCCTTTTGATGTTTGGGTACTAACTTGCGAATAGCAAGGACACTGTATGGTGGGTAGTTTGACTGGGGTGGTCGCCTCCAAAAGCGTAACGGAGGCTTCTAAAGGTACCCTCAGGCCGATTGGTAACCGGTCGTAGAGTGTAATGGCACAAGGGTGCTTGACTGGGAGACAAACAAGTCGCACAGGTAGGAAACTAGAGCATAGTGATCCGGTGGTTCCGTATGGAAGGGCCATCGCTCAAAGGATAAAAGGTACTCCGGGGATAACAGGCTGATCGCTCCCAAGAGCTCATATCGACGGAGCGGTTTGGCACCTCGATGTCGGCTCGTCACATCCTGGGGCTGGAGAAGGTTCCAAGGGTTGGGCTGTTCGCCCATTAAAGTGGCACGCGAGCTGGGTTCAGAACGTCGTGAGACAGTTCGGTCTCTATCTGTTGTGGGCGTAGAGATTTGCAGGGCTCTGACACTAGTACGAGAGGACCGTGTTGGACCGACCGCTGGTCTATCGGTTATGCCGCCAGGTGTAATGCCGAGTAGCTAAGTCGGGCTAGGATAAGTGCTGAAAGCATCTAAGCACGAAGCCGACCCTAAGATAAGATCTCATTGAGGGTGGTCAAAGACGATGACCTTGATAGGCTACAGGTGTAAAGACAGTAATGTCAAAGCCGAGTAGTACTAATTACCCGAACGATTCGCTAAGAGAGTTGAGTTATACGACTTACTTAGAGTGTACGCCTAAAAACGAAGCAGCGTATTCGAGAGTTTGATAGACTCGCTGACTCGTAAATTATCTAGAGTAACTATATAAGTCTACGTATGTCACCCATTAAGGTGGTTATAGCGTTGGGGATCCACCTCTTCCCATTCCGAACAGAGCAGTTAAGCCCAATAGCGCCGATGGTACTGAGTAAAACCGGGAGAGTAGGTAACCGCCTTTCCCATTGAAGAGTCTTCAGATAGGTATGACACCTGTCTGGGGACTCTTTTTTTGTCCTGTTGGCTTTTGGCTGTTAGCTACTACTGCGCCCTGTAGGGACGCTCGGTCTGAGCGTCCGTCCCCGTTAAGGGTTACGACGCTGTAACTTTTGAAGCAATGGACGCACTATGACTCGACACTAGCCGTGACTGAGTCCTGTAGGGACGCACGAGAGTATCTAGCCGAAGGGCGTCCGTTGTCGAACGATCTTGACGACGTTTCGCTTTGCCGAGGATGGACGCACAGATTGTGCGTCCCTACAGGGTACGGTGTTGTTTTGACGGGAACGGACGCTCTCTGGCTAGACACGAGTGGTGCGTCCCTACAGGGTGCGGTGTTGCTTTGATGGGGACGGACGCTCTCTGGCTAGACACGAGCGGTGCGTCTCTACTGGGTGACGTATTGCTTTGACGAGGAAGGACGAGGGCGGACGCTCTCTCCTCTCCTGAAATAGTACACAGTTGGGGAAGTCAAATCCAACAGTAATGAAACAAGAAGCAAGCGTCCACCCTAGACGACCAAAGGCGTGATCAGTTGGCTTAAGGATATTGCCAAATACAAATGGAGGGCTTGCCAATCTTATTGTCTCCCTTCGGTTAAACACCTTTACCAAAATGAACTTTGAGAAGTGGCTAAAACGAACCATTTACGCCTCCTTCGGGAGAACTTGTTAACATATAGAGGGGATCCCCTCTTTTTGAGCATTTCGCCAAGGATCTCAATTGCTCTTGACTGCTACACTAGGCACTTATTCGCTTAAAAACGTTTAGGACAACCTCCGCTTTTTCTGATAAAAGGGTAGTGTGGATAATTCCTATTTTGGGGGGCGAATAGTTTTTTGTACCTTTGTCGAGCCGTAGCGGTAGTGCGCATGTGCAAGGCGTATCAGCTACCTCTTGACACGACAGATCAGAGGTCGCTGTGTGATACCATTAATAATAGGTCGAGTAGCTCAGCTGGATAGAGCAACTGCCTTCTAAGCAGTAGGTCTTGGGTTCGAATCCCAACTCGATCACACGTTGCGTAGACTCTAGTCTTGAGCGCGCTTCTTATTGCCCTGTATCAAAGGCTCTTCCTCCCAGTGGGTTGTGCTTCACCATATCTATATAAGGTCATAAGCTAGGGGCTTCTCTCACGCTCTCATACTAAGGTGTTGATGGTGGACGATCTGTCTTGAGTCCGAGCAACGGAGGCTATGTGTGCCTGTGTGCAGTTTGAAGAGTAAAAGGATATGATAGTACGACATAGAGGCTGTAGGTTAGGGTGTGGTGTGATGATGATGCTTCTTGTGGAGCTCCTCGTGCTATGCTCTTGTAGTCGTGCAGATCTCGTAGAGGGTGCACAGCCTGAAGCTCTTGTTCAGGCTGATGCTGCGTATGCTAATGGTCGCTACGAGCAAGCTGCCGAGATGTATAGTCATCTGGCTCAGGAGTCTGAGGAACAAGAGAGTCTGCAGAGTCTCTGCTATTATCGTGCTGGCGTTGCTTACAATGATGTGGAGCAAAGGGGGAGAGCGATAGTGAACTATCGCAGAGCCTTGCTACTGGCTCCTGACTACTCAGAGGCGCGGCACAATCTGCGTTTGGTCGAGGAGGCGAGGATGAATATGCCCGCTATGGAGTACCCGATCGTGCGTCGCTGGTCTGATGCATGCGCTTATGCGGTCCCGATGAATGGGTGGCTCGTTGCATCAATTGTGCTTTTTGTGGCGAGCATAGTCACTTGCTTGGCTTTCTTCCTGGGACACTCTAGGCGGGTGCGACGAGGATCGTTTTATGCGATGTTAGCCCTGATCGTCTTGTGGGGCTGTACCTTACTCATGATACTACATCGTCGTCACTACGATCAGCAGACAGATGTGGCGGTACTCTGCAGTGTCAAGGCTCCGCTCTATGCTCTAGAGGATGATCCGTCAGTAGCTACCCCGATGATGGAGCTTTATGACGGTGCTGAGATGTGTATCGATGTCGAGGATCGTGGGCAAGCTTATCTAGCTGTGACTCTGCCTGATGGCATCTCCGGACAGATAGCACGTACGGCTATAGAAAAGGTCGTCAGTGCTCAAAAGTAAAAACACAGGAGTGCCCCAGCTGGTAAAGCACTCCCTATGGTGATGAAAGGTTAGAAACTATGGTTGAGCAGTTAGCACTCTGGGAGCGGGACGCTTTTTTAGCCATCAATGCAGCGCACACGCCTTATTGGGACGCTTTTATGTATCTCATCTCTTCGCGCTGGCCGTGGATCGCCGTTGCTTTTGGACTGGTCATCTTTCTTTTTGTCAAAAAGCCGCTTCGTGAGTCGATCCTTCTCGTCTTGATGATTGCTCTCTTGATTACCGTAGCCGACCAACTCTCTAGTGGCTTGATCAAGCCTTACTTCGAGCGGCTGCGACCCTCTTATCATCCACTTACGGCAGACTTAGTGCAGTCGGTCTACGGATATAAAGCGTGGGGCTACGGCTTCATCTCAGGGCATGCGACGAACTTTATGGCACTAGCGATGTTTACCGCATTGGCCTTCCGCAATCGTTGGTATACGGTGGTGGTCTTCGTGCTGGCACTGACCACAGCTTATAGTCGCATCTATCTCGGCGTGCACTTTATCACAGATGTGGTGCCTGGGGCTTGTGTGGGGCTCTTGCTGGGGTATCTAGTCTATCTACTCTATCGCTGGCTGCGTGTGAAGCTATACAACGTACACCCCTCGGAGTCTCAGAGTCGTCTCTGCGCCTCAACGATCGGATATTTGACCTCATTCCTTTGCGTCTTTATCCTCTTCCTATTTGCTTTTGCTGGCGAGCTGATGGGCGTGATGAAAGGGCAGGCTGGCTGGTAGTGAGGTCGTAAGCCGGCTCACTTAAAGTGAAAGTAGTGGGAGAGACGCACACTGTCATCCCGATTGAACTCCTCTAAGCTCATAATGCGGTGCCACGAATCAATGGTGCCGTTCTTACGAATGCTCCGTGCTAGTGCTGCTTGCTGCCGGTAGTTGAGGTAGGGATGTGAAGGGATGCTGTCACTACGCAGAGCGTCAAAGGGGGTACTGTAATTCCTTACACCAATATAGAAGAAAGGCTTGATGCGCTGGTACCGATCAGGCTCCATGCCGTAGATCTCTTGCAGCTGCAGTACCGTGTAGTACCCGCCTAGCTGATCACGATACTTAACAATGCGTCTAGCAAAGCTAGGTCCAATGCCTGGGACCTGCTGCAGTGTAAGCGTGTCGGCACTGTTGAGATCGATGCGTTGTCCCTTGCGGAGCTTCGGCTGGGAGCTGTACTTCTGCTGCTCAGGCGCACCGACATAGTCTGCCGAAAGCTCGACCCCCTGTGAGGCCCCGCTTACATCTTTTTGTGACTTGTCAGGCTGTAGAGGAGGCGCGTAGGTTCCGCTAGCTCGCCTTTGTATGGAGTCTGTGGGGAGAGAGACTAGTTGCTCGCTTATCGTCTGTCCCGCCAGTGGGGCGAGCGACTGAGCCTGGTAATTATTGTCCCAGAGTATCTTGCCGATGGCAGCGAGTATGATCAGGCTAACGGCTATCAGCACCCAGGTCTCTGTGCGTCCTCTCTTGAAGCTATTCATGCTGGTCAGGAGCGTACGTATCGGCTATGATGCGCCCATCTTGTAGTGAGATGGTGCGGTCGGCTCGCTGTGCAAAGTCTTCGTCGTGTGTCACGATCAGGAAGGTTTGTCCGAGCTGATCTCGTAGCTCGAAGAATAGCTCTATGAGCTCCTCCTTGCGCTGTGTGTCTAAGCTCCCCGACGGTTCGTCGGCTAGGATCAGCGTGGGGCGATTGATCAGGGCACGTGCTACGGCCGTGCGCTGCTTCTCACCACCCGAGAGCTGTGCCGGGCGGTGCTTAAGACGATCGGCCAGCCCCAGCTGTGTGAGTAGCTGCTCCGCTTCGCTGAGTGCTTGTCGCTTGCTCATGCCTGCGATCATAGCAGGTATGGCAACATTCTCAGCAGCTGTGAACTCGGGCAGCAACTGGTGAAACTGAAAGACGAAGCCTATCTGCTTATTGCGAAAGTGCGCCTGCTTCTGAGCTGAGAGGGTAAAAGGATTGACCCCGTTGATCGATAGCTCTCCCTTGTCCGGCTTAAGCAGCGTCCCGATGATCTGTAGGAGCGTCGTCTTGCCTGCACCGCTAGGACCGACGATAGAGGTTATCTCCCCCTGATGTATCGAGAGAGTTATCTCTTTGAGTATTTGCAGCGAGCCAAAGGACTTGCAGATAGAGTCTAGGGTGACGAGAGGCGTGGGCATAGGCTTTGTCGTTTTTTACTGAGGCGTAGAGAGGTCTTGTAGTACGTAGGCTGCCATATGGAGCCCAAAGAGCTGGGGCATGTAAGAGATCGTCCCGACGATGCTACGCTTGTTCTGGTCGCTGTGGGGTAGGGCACGTATAGCCTCCTCGTGTGACGGCTCGCTACTGTAGACACAGGGCGTGGCAAAGACGGCACGCGGTGCCTCTAGCTGGCGAAGTCGCTTGCGTACGAAGCGTGCCAAGGCACAGATATGCGTCTTACTCATCGGAGCTACGGAGACCTGCCGTGGATCTAGCTTAGCACCCGCACCCATAGCGCTGATGATCGGGATGCCCAGTTGATGCGCAGCGAGGATCAGTTCGCACTTAGGCGTGAGCGTATCGATGCAGTCCAGTATATAGTCGTAGTGATGTGTCGAGAGGAGCGTGGGGATGTTGTCGCCAGAGAGATAGGCAGCGTGAGTCTCCACCGTTATGGTAGGATTGATCCGATGCAGTAGCTCCTCCACCACCTCCACCTTAGGACGCCCTATGGTATCTCTAAAGGCGATCACCTGGCGATTGATATTCGTCTCATCGACCTTGTCGTGATCTACGAGCGTAAAGCGACCGATGCCAGAGCGCGCTAGCAGTTCGCACGCCTTGCTCCCCACACCGCCTAGCCCCACGACCAGGATATGCTTGTCAGCAAAGCCTCGCAACGTCTCGCTCCCGAGGAGTAGCTCCGTACGCTCCAGCCAGTGTGGTACGTCGTCCATAGGTGTCGTTATCAAGTGTCGTTACTCTGTGATGCCCCGCTCATCTAGAGCCTTCTGATAAGCTCTAGCATTGCGCATATGATCTGCGTAATTAGCCGCGAAAGCATGATACCCCGAGAAGTCTGCCCGAGCACACATGTATAGGTAGTCGTGCGCCGTGTGATGCAGCACAGCATCCAGCGTCGTCATCTGTGGATAGCGGATAGGACCTGGGGGGAGACCCTTATACTTATAGGTGTTGTAGGGCGAGTCAGCCTTGAGTAGCTCTCCACCGATACGCTGCGCCGTGAAGTTGCCCGAGGCAAACTTAAGCGTCGGGTCAGCCTGCAGTGCCATGCCCTTGCGCAGACGATTGATGTAAAGCCCCGCGATGTCGCTGTACTCGTCCGTCTTGCTCGACTCCTCCTCGACGATCGAAGCTACGATAGAGACCTCTACCGGCGTGAGCCCTATCTCCTGAGCCAGTGCGGTACGCTTCTGATCCCAAAACTTGTGGTAGCTCTGCTCATACTTGTGCAGTAGCTCTTTAGGGGAGACCGTCCAGTAGACCTCGTGCGTGTCTGGGAGAAACATACAGCGTATCGTCTCGGTCGTGAACCCTAGCGAGTCGCAGTAGACAGAGTCTCGCAGTAGCGTGCGTAGCTCATCGGCGCTCATCTCTAGGGGAGCCGTCAGCTTGTCGATCAGCTCTTCCTGCGTACGGATAGAGGAGAAAGAGAGTCTGACCGGAGACTGAGCTCCATACTTGATCGTCTTGCAGATGGAGAGGATGCTCATGTCGGGGCTTAGCCGGTAGCGGCCTGGGCGCAGTCTCTCCTCAATGCGTACGAGACGAGCCACGCTACGGAGCAGTGTGGGGTTTTTGACCTCTAGCTCCTTCGTGATAGTCGCTATCAGCGCCTCGCTACTAGTCGTGTCCGTGATGTAGGCGTAGCACTCCTGCTGACTCGTGCGCCCCGCAGGACGCAGCAAGAGGTAAGCTGCCCACGAGAGTAAGAGCAGTATGACAATGAGTAGCGTCAAGCGTATCCACGTACGTATGCGTCTAGACGACCCATGGTGATGACTCCTGTGCGAAGTGTCGTTGAAGTATGAAGGACGCCATTGTTTAGATTTAGATCTGCGACTGCGGGACATATAGAGTAAGAGTCTAATCAGTTAGTAAAGACGAGCAGGTAAAGCAGTACCCACAAGGGATGATACACACTCATAGAGGAGTGGGGTAGTCTCTTGTGGGTACTTTCTTTTTTGTCATATCATAGGGGAGAGCAGTAAGGCTTTACTCCTCCTTACTCTGCTCAGGAGCGTCAGCTGGTTCATCAGCCCCTTGCTGTGCTCTCTGCTCCTTACGTATATCACGTAGCTTGAGATCTAGCTCGTCGATCTCTCGCTGCATCGAGTCACAACGCTCCTCAAGCATCTTGAGCAGATTCTCGCCCGCACGGCTCGTCACACTCAGGCGCTCCTTGTTGTTGCTGTAAGTCTGCAGGTCGCTCTCCAGCTGCTCCTTGCGGCGCTGTATACGATCGTATTCCTCACCATAAGGACTAGCGGGGCCGAAGTTGCGACGGTTATTGTTGCGGTTACCACGTCTGTCGCCACGAGGCTTGTCGCTAGCTCTCAGCTTATTGAAGAAAGCATCCATCTGCTCCTTCAGCTCATCTTGTAGCTTACGGCGCGTCTTGCGAGGCATGTAGCCCAGCTGGTTAAAGTCTCTCTGCAGGGTCACCGCCTCCTCACGATCAGCATCGCTCGGTGCTTCGATAGCGGCCAGCTCATGTGCACGAGCTAAGAGCTGCTTAGCCGTAGCCACCGACTCCTTGCTCTCCTCACGCTGAGCCTGATAGAGCGCTTTGTGATGCGTGTAGTAAGTGTCGCAAGCAGCACGGAAGCGCTTGAAGAGAGCCTGGTGCTTGTTCGTGTGGATCATCTCATTCCACTCCGTCTGAAGCTCCTGTATGCGACTATGTCCCTCAGGCCAGCGCTCCTCAGCGACGATCTGCTCGATCTCCTCGATGATCGCACGCTTGCGGTCGCCCTGCTCACTGATCAGCTTGTTGCGATCACGCATGAACTCCTTGCGCTTGTCAAAGAAGATGTCACACGCCGTCCTAAAGTGCAGGTATAGCTCCTCGCTCACCGCACGAGGCACACGACCCGTCTTACGCCACTGATCTTGCAGCTCCTTGATCTGATCCGTGTAGGTGCGCCAATCCTTGAAGGTATGTATATCGTTCGGATTGATCGCCTCGATCTGCGTGATGATACCCCGCTTGATCGCTTCGTTCTCACCCTCCTGCGTGCGCTGCTGGTTACGATACTCCTGGTTGTTGTTGTTGATCTTTGCCGAAAGCTCCTGAAACTGCTTCCACAGATCCTTGCGAAGCTCCTTAGCCACAGGACCCACGTCGCGCCAGCGGTGGTGTAGATCTTGCAATTCGCGAGCAGCTTGCGTTACATCGGTAGACTCTGCCAACTCCTTAGCACGCTGTATGATTGCCTCCTTAGCCTCAAGGTTCTTCTTGAAGTCATAGTCGCGAAACTCGTTATTGATCTGCTGCAGATCGTAAAACTGCTCCCTCAGATGCTCAAACTCACCCTGTATCTGACGCATATCACCAGGAGGCACAGCACCCGTGTTGCGCCAGCTCTCCGTGATCTCACGATACTCCTTGCTGATGATGCTAAAGCTCTCGCTCGACGTGAGCAGCTTACTCAGACGCTCCACAAGGTCACGCTTGGTAGCTAGATTAGCCTTCTGCTCCTCAGCTATCTCCTCTTGGCGCTTGCGATTCCGCTCCTTAAAGTCATTGAGTAGCTCCTTGAGACGTATCTCCTGTGCCTCAGCGTCAGCACGTAGCTTAGCATTCTCCTCAGAGACCGTGTTCAGGTAGCTATTCATCTTGCTGTAGAAGACATTCTTGTAGCGATCGATGATAGAGCGTGGAGGCAGCTCACCGCTCTGCAGGAGGAGAACCACATCGTCAGTGATCTGTGCGCAGCTCATCTTAGCAATGTCTGCGTCGCTCTTGTTGAGTAGCTCCTGATACTGTCGCTCCTCCTCCGATAGCTCGGCCGGTGCCGTCGTCTCAGCTTGAATCGTCTCGGTGGTCTCCTCCGTAGCGACAGACTTCTCTGGAGTCGTCTCAGCCACCGCCTCGGGCGATGGAGAGGTCTCTGGAGTGTTAGCCTGGGATGTCGTCGCTTCCTGCGTCGATGGTGTAGTAGTCGTCTGGTCGAGAGCAGAGGTCTGCTCTGTGTTGTTCTCTTCTTGTGGGATAAGATTCATTTTCGAGATGATTCTAGATGTATAACTAATATCGAGGAGTCGCCGTATGCGTCAGCGCAGCGTACAGGCTCCTCGTTTGCTCATTCAGCTAATGCTGCTCTGAATGCAAAGATAACTAATTCTTCGCGATTGGGGGACTATTTGCGCAAAGTGTCAACTTTCCAAAAACTTTCCAGCCTTGGAAAATAAAATTTCCAACGCTGAAAATTTCTTTTTCCAACGGAGGGAACTTTTCTTTCCACCGTTGGAAAGGTTGAGACACTTGACGAGTAACGATCGGAACGTATGGTCGGGAGACGTGTAACGGCTGTAGGGACGCACGGTCTGTGCGTCCGTTACTGGTGTTACAGCGTCTGATGGCTAGACTTTTTGTGTTGATGTGGTTTGTGTAGGGGCGGACCTGCGTGTCCGCCCACATGGCATACAACGCTCCGACGACAATGGGCGGACACATAGGTCCGCCCCTACAGGATTACGTCTCGCTTTGACGAAAAAAAGGACGCACGGTCAATGTCTAGACCGTGCGTCCCTACGAGTGTGTGTGCGTGTAGTGGCTAGCCCTTGAGTAGCTTGTGAGCTGCGCGACCCTCTATGCGTGGGGGCTTGACGTAATGCTCTTCGTATGTTTGGTACCGTGGCTCGACGGCGGGAGCGTGGGTGGCGAAGGTCTCTGCTATGAAGCCTTGCTCCTCGGGGCTGATCGCCTCGTAGCCACAGCGCATACGTATGACACCACTCTTGCCGAAGTGAGCATTGAGTTGCGCCTCTATTTGTTCCTTTTGCCCTAGGGTCAGATCGTTGTAGCTCCATACGAGTCCACGGGCATAGCGTCTGAGCTTGTGCTCGTGGTAGTTGGGGCAGTGGTCATATCCGCCTGCCTTGTCGATGAGCTGGGGATTGGTGATGGTGAGCAAGCTATTGCTGTGCTCGACTTCTTTGAGAGCGTTGTGCCAGAGGGTGCACTGCTCTCGTCGGGTGCATCGTGGTGTGTAACAACTAGCGTGTTCCATAAGTTTTTTGTGTTTAGTAAATCAGTTTATTGTGCTTTCAGGGTTAGATTAGGGTTAGTCTGGGGTTAGTTAGAGGCTCCTATATATGCTCTAGGTGGGTGTAGCGGATGAGTACTTCGCGGGTCCTGCCGTCGTCGAAGTGGATGGTGAGTTTGCCGCCCATAGCGCTCTCGATGCGCTCTATCTTGCCGTCGCCATGACGTGGATGGCGCACGCGGTCACCGACGTGGTAGCCGTCGATGCTCTCGAGGGCGTTGACGGGCGAACTCTTCGCGAGCATCTGTTGCGCCGTGGCGGTGCTGGAGCTGGAGCTGGTGCTGGTGCTAGTTGCGCTGGTGGTGGGTCGCTGTGCTGTGGCGGGTGAGCTGTAGTTGGTCGGCTGGTAGCTTGTGGCATAGCTGCTCACGCTGGTCCCGATGGGGTCTGCCTCCTCGTGGAGGGTGTAGTGCGCCCGTGGTAGCTCGGCGATGAAGCGGCTGGGGATCATGAGCTCGGTCTTACCGTTGCGCGTGCGTATGCTGGTATAGCTGAGGGTGCAGAGCTTTTGGGCTCGTGTGATGCCGACGTAGAGGAGTCGGCGCTCCTCTTCGATCATCTCGGCGGTGTCGAGGCTGCGTGAGGAGGGGAGGAGGTTCTCCTCGACACCCGCGATGTAGACGTAGGGGAACTCGAGTCCCTTGGCGGCGTGGATGGTCATGAGCTGTAGTCGATCCTGCGGGGTGGCTCCGCTATGCTGCTCGACGTTGTCCTGATCTTGGTTGGTCAAGAGGGGGATCTGCTGGGCAAAGGCGCTGAGGATCTCGGTGCTTAGTGGCTCCTCGGCAAAGAGGTTGAGCGGGTCCTGTCGGTAGCGAGCCTCAAACTCGGAGGCACTGCTGACAAACTCCTTGAGGTTGTCGAGCTTCGCCTGGCTCTCGACGGTGTCTTCGCGTGTGAGCTCAGCGACGATACCGCTCTCACGTAGTATGTGTGCGATCCACTCCTCCAGCTTGGCATAGTGCTGATAAGCGGTGGCGAGCGAGTCGATGAGATTGACAAAGGAGGCTATCTTGTTGCGCACGCCTCGGCTGAGACCGACGGGGTCGGCACTGTCGATAGCGGCGCAGAGCGCGTCGTAGAGGGATAGCTGCGGGCTTTGCTGCTTGGCATAGAGAGCTACCTTCTCGAGGGTTTTGTCGCCAATGCCTTTGCGTGGATAGGCGATGGCTCGGCGCAGTGCCAGCTCGTTGTGCGGGTTGATGATGAGCTGGAGGTAAGCTATGGCATCTTTGATCTCGGCACGAGCGTAAAAGGCCATACCTCCGTAGATGACATAGGGGATGCCCTCCGAGAGAAGGACCTCCTCGAACTTACGGCTCTGAGCGTTCGTGCGGTAGAGGATGGTCTGGTCAGAGAGCGGTATCTGCTCCTCATCGTGTCGCTGGGTGATGATGTCGATGAGTCGTGTCGCCTCCTCGTCGGACGAGGTGTAGTGGTAGAGCTGTAGCTTCTCGCCCTCGCCGAGGTCGGTGTAGACCTCCTTGGGGATGCGCTGCTGGTTGTGCTCGATGAGAGCATTGGCACTGCTCACGATATGGCCCGTGGAGCGGTAGTTTTGCTCTAGCTTAAAGAGCTTGGCACCGGCGAAAGCTTGCTTGAAGCTCAGAATATTGGCAATGCGCGCCCCTCGGAAGGAGTAGATGCTCTGGGCATCGTCGCCCACGGCAAAGATGCGGTTGTGGTCGGCGACGAGGTGACGGGCTAGCTCAAACTGTGAGGTGTTTGTATCCTGATACTCATCGATGAGGAGGAAGTCTATGCCACTCTTGATCTCTTGGTGCGCCTCGGGGAAGTCGCGTATGAGGACGTTGAGGAGGAAGAGGAGGTCGTCGAAGTCCATCGAGTTGCTCTCCTTGCATCGCTGCGTGTAGAGGCTGTAGAGCTTGTAGAGCTCACCCTCATGATTCATCGTATCGTACTTGCGTATCTCCTGATTGGCGGCATAGGCTTGTGGGGAGATGAGCATGTTTTTCGCATCGGATATGCGCTTGAGGACACGTGTCGGGGTGTAGTTCTTGTCGCTGAGGTCTAGCTCCTTGATGCAGTTGCGTATGAGTGCCTTGGTGTCACTGGTATCGTAGATGGAGTAGTCCTGGCTATAGCCAAGCAGTGGGGCGTAGCGCCGCAGGATACGTCCGCAGATGGCGTGAAAGGTACCCATGCGTAGCCTATAAGCGATGCTCTCGCCGAGCATGTCGCTAACACGTGAACGCATCTCGCCGGCTGCTTTGTTGGTAAAGGTGAGGGCGTAGAGTCGCTGGGGGTTCCACCCTTGGTCTACGAGGTGTGCCAGCTTGTAGGTGATGACGCGGGTCTTGCCTGAGCCTGCCCCAGCGATGACTAGGGCGGGTCCTTCGTTATAGACGACGGCAGCTCGCTGTGCTTCGTTGAGTGCAGTGAGGTCTACCATATTACTCTTGCTCTTCCTGGAGGATTGCGTCTAGCGTCTCGAGCAGGCGTATGCGTCGCTTGGGGTCGGCGATGGCGTCTCGTAGCGCCTGCAGAAGCTGGTGGGGGAGTGCCTCATCGTCGTACACAGGCTCCTCGCTCGGTGTGGTCGGCTGCTGTGGCTCGTAGGTGCGTATGGTGGGGTCGTCGGGCAGGAAGGTGATCAAGCCCTCTAACCGCTGCGGCAATCGCTCGGGCAGGTCGGTCATCGGGAAGAACTGCTTGGCATCCTCTATAAAGAGGTAAGTCGGTCCCAACAGATAGGGGTCGATATGCTGCGTTACGGAGGAGAACTGCAGGGGCGTGAAGAGCGATAGGTGCGGCACAGAGATGTAAAGGTGGCTGATCACGAGTCGCTTGATCGCTATGGAGACGGGATCGGTCCACTTGCTGAGCTTTTCGCCACAAGCTACGTAGACAAAGCTGTAGGCGCCTGAGATGCTTGCGTTTTGTCTAGTCACCTCGGAGGCGAGCGCTACGGAGACTCCCTCAGTCACACCGCGCATCTCTAGTATTTCGTGCCACAGGCTCTGCTCCTCCTCGTCATGTACGATGATGAGCATACGCCCTGGCTCGTGAACGGAGACGAAGCGCATCATCGCTATCATAGGCTCGATGATGGTCTCGCTGTGAGGCGCTGGGATGATGCCGTAGCTCTGCCACAGGAGCTGGTAGAGTGTCTGTCGCATCTCGAGGCTACTCTCAGCCTGTACGTAAGGCTGTGACAATTCGCCCGTGGGGAGCTTTTTGGTTACTAGCTCACGCCAATTGCTGAGACGCAGGTAGCCACGTATCATCTCGTAGACATCGTCGTAGCACTGGAAGGTACTGGAGAGTTCCTTTGCTTCTCGGGTTATTTGATCGATGAGATGGTAATGCTTGGGTGGGAGCAGGGTCCCCTCGAAGTAGCGCGCCTGCCAATCGGCGTACAGCTCCTCTTTGCCCTTGCCTATACTGCACTCGATGGTGCGTCCCCCCTTGTAACTGATGAAGATAGAGGTGCGGTCGGGCTGGAAGGGCGTGGTGCCCCAGGGGTAGCCTGGCACCACCTCCGAGAGGTAGTTGGCGACCGCCTCGATATGCTTGCAAGTGCCTAGCCCGCTGGTGCGAAAGTCTAGACAAGCGCAGTAGTTGCGGTCGCTCCGTACGCCTCGGAAGGCGACACGGTAGTGGTTTGATCCGCTCTGCACCATGTAGTCTCCCCAGATACGATTCTTGTCTAAGTGGGTGACGGTAAAGTCGTTTTGCTCGGCAAACTGCTTGCGGAGCGCTATCTGCCAGGCTTCGACGCTCATGCCTTCGGGGCAATAGCGGTTGGAGAGCTTCTTGGGATCTGTCTGTTGCATAGTTTAGTAGATAAATAGGTATAGATGATTGAGCGGCTTAGGAAGCCTGCTCGTCTGATTCTGTCATTGGGGTGCGCTGCATCTCCTCCTTGAGGTAGTGCGCTGTGTAGCTCTGCGTGTCGGGGCTCTGCGCCATCTCTTGTGGCGAGCCCGCAAAGATGACCTCGCCGCCATTGCGCCCGCCCTCTAGTCCCATATCAATGAGGTAGTCAGCGCTCTTGATCACATCTAGATTGTGCTCGATGATGAGTACCGTATTGCCACGGTCTACGAGCTCATTGACCAGCTTGAGCAGGACACGTATGTCCTCAAAGTGTAGACCTGTCGTCGGCTCATCGAGGACGTAGAGGGTGCGTCCCGTGTCTCGCTTCGACAGCTCGGTCGCCAGCTTGACACGTTGGCTCTCACCGCCCGAGAGCGTTGTGGAGGGTTGACCTAACTTGACATAGCCCAGCCCGACCCGCTGCAGCGTAGAGAGCTTGCGGTAGAGGGCGGGGATATGCTCGAAGAACTCGACCGCCTGATTGAAGGTCATGTCTAGCACCTCGGCTATGCTCTTACCCTTGTAGCGCACCTCGAGGGTCTCACGGTTGTACCGCTTGCCACGGCACACATCGCACGGGATGGTCACGTCGGGGAGGAAGTTCATTGAGATGGTTTTGTAGCCGTTGCCTTTGCACTCTTCGCATCTTCCGCCCTTGACATTAAAGGAGAAGCGCCCTGGCTTGTACCCTCGCGCACGGCTCTCGGGAACTTTGACAAAGAGGTTGCGGATCTCGCTAAAAAGACCGGTGTAGGTGGCTGGATTGCTCCTCGGGGTGCGTCCTAGTGGTGACTGATCGACGAAAGCTATCTTGTCAATCAGCTCCAAGCCCTCGACAGAAGCATAGGGGAGCGGTGCCTGCTTGCTACGATAGAGGTGCTGTGAGATGATCGGCACCAAGGTGCCGTTGATGAGCGAAGACTTACCGCTCCCCGACACGCCTGTGACGCAGACGAAGAGTCCTAGCGGTATAGAGACATCCACGTTCTTAAGGTTATTACCCGCGCAGCCCTTGAGTCGTAGCCATGCCTCTTCGGTAGGCTGTCGGTAGGCTGCTGGTAGCGGGATAGCTAGCCTATTGGTCAGATAGTCGCAGGTGAGCGTATGCGTGTCGCCAATCGCAGAGGGCGGCCCCTGATAGGTCACATGCCCGCCGAGACGACCCGCTCCTGGTCCCATATCGATCAGGTAGTCGGCTGCGAGCATCATGTCGCGGTCGTGCTCTACGACGAGGACCGTGTTTTGCGCATCGCGAAGCTTCTTGAGGGCATCTATGAGCATGCGGTTGTCGCGCTGATGCAGGCCGATGCCTGGCTCATCTAGTATATAGAGTACCTCAACCAGCCCAGTACCGATCTGCGTGGCGAGACGTATGCGCTGTGACTCGCCACCACTGAGCGAAGCGGAGGGACGAGCGAGTGTGAGGTAGTAGAGCCCCACATCTAGTAGGAAGTTGACCCGCAGCAAGATCTCTTTGATCACTTCGTGGGCTACCTTCTGCTGATTCTTCGTTAGCTGCCCCTCGATCTCACGTAGTCGCTCTACCAGACGGTCTAGGTCTAGCTCCGTCAGGTCGGCGATGGTGTAGCCCGCGAGCTTGTAGCTGAGGGCTATCGGGTTGAGGCGTTGTCCGTTGCACTCGGGACAGATTTGCTCCGTCAGGAACTCTTCCGCCCAGTTGCGCATAGATGCCGTAGCGTCGTCATCCTCCGCCAGCTCCCGCACATACTGAGAGACCCCATCGAAGGTGAAGTGTGCCTCGCCCTCGTCGTCCTCTTCGTCTGAGTCGACCCCAAAGAATATCTGCTCGACCGCCTCCTCGGGGATCTTTTCAAATGGTGTGTCTATCGTGCAGCCATACTCCTTCAAGATCTCCTCAATAGAGGTAAAGAGTAGGCTGCGCTTCTTGTAGCGCCCGATGGGTACGATAGCACCCTCACGTATGGAGATCTTCGGATCGGCCACCACCTTGTCTATGTCTAGTACGCCCACACGCCCTAGGCCTTTACAGCGCTTACAGTAGCCACGAGGCGAATTGAACGAGAAGTCGGCTGGCGAAGCGTCTGGATAGGCGATACCACTCTCGGGGTCCATCAGTCGCTTGCTCAGATGCTGTATCTCTGTGCTATCACGTCGCATCACATCGATGACCCCCTCTCCGAGCTTCATCGCTATGCCCACCGCCTCGGTGATGCGCTGCTTATTGCTCTCCCGTACGGTACATTTGTCCACCACGACACTGACGTAGTGTATGGAGAAGCGGTTGAGTCGCATGCCAGGCGTCAGCTCGCATACCTCACCGTCAATGTAAGCGTGTAGGAAGCCTCTACGCCTCATCTGCTCGAAGAGCTCGCGGTAGTGACCCTTGCGATCGACCACGACGGGAGCCAGGATGTAGATCCCCTCGTCAGCGTACTGCTCCATAATATGCTCCACGACCTGCTCCTCGGTGTAGCGCACCATCTCCTTGCCCGTGAGGTAGGAGTAAGGGGTGCCGACACGTGCATAGAGGATACGTAGGTAGTCGTAGATCTCCGTCACGGTGCCAACGGTAGAGCGAGGATTGGTCGAGGCACTCTTCTGCTCGATAGCTACCACGGGACTAAGCCCCACGATCTCGTCGACGTCGGGTCGCCCGCCACCGCCCCCGATGAAGCTACGCGCATAGGAGGAGAAAGTATCTAGATAGCGTCTCTGTCCCTCAGCTAGTAGCGTGTCAAAGGCAAGCGAAGACTTACCACTCCCTGAGAGTCCTGTCACGACGGTCAACTTATGGCGAGGCAGCGAGACTTCGATATTCTTCAGGTTGTGTACACGAGCTCCATGTACCTCGATGGCACCCATCGCCCATAGCTCCTGCTCAGAAGCTGAGGCGTGTGTGTTGCTGTCGTTAGGCCTATCGGTGTGAGCGTCTATCTGCTTATTCTGATCCATTTATCTAGAGATGCGGTTCATAGCCTACAAATATAGTGCTTTTCTACGACAAGGAGGTGGTTAGCTATTGGCTGTTGGCTGTTGGCTGTTAGCGGCTCTGATCATCAGAGACGATAAAACAGAATAGCCACGAAGGATGTCGGTATCTCCTTCGTGGCTATTGGGGTTCTAATATGGCGTGGGGATCAGCGAGTAAGCAGTACGACAGCTTGCGCTGCGATACCCTCGCTATTGCCTAGCGGTCCGAGATGCTCATGGGTCGTCGCCTTGACATTGACGCAAGGAGTGTCGAGTAGCTCCTCAAGGCGCGCTATCATCTGCGGTATATGACCTGATAGCTTAGGTTGCTGAGCGATGATGGTGAGGTCGGCATTGACCACTTGATAGCCCGCCTCGCGAACCATCTGCATGACGGTGGCGAGGAGCTGAGTGCTGTCGGCTCCTCGGTACTGCTCATCGGTGTCGGGGAAGTGGTAGCCGATGTCTCGCTGACCGATAGCCCCGAGGAGAGCATCCATCAAGGCGTGCAGTGCTACGTCTGCATCGGAGTGACCGAGGAGTCCTAGCGGGCTGGGGATGCGTATGCCACAGAGGACGAGCGGTCGGTCTGGTGTGGTACGATGGATGTCGTAACCAGAGCCTATGCGATAGCTGCAGGTCATGCTTGCGATGGGTTACTTGAGTAGTTCACGAATGCCGTCAAAGTCGAAGGCGATGGTGAAGCGGAGCGTCTGGTCGAGCGGGTTGCTTTGGACGGTCGAGACGAGGTAAGAGGCGTCGATACTGAAGACGTTCATCTTGAAGCCCGCACCAGCGGTGAAGTACTGCAGATTACCTTTGTCAGGGTGTAAGTAGTGGTAACCCGCACGTAGGAAGAAGCGGTTGTTGTAGCTGTACTCAGCACCGAGTCGGAGGGAGACCTCTTGTAGCTCCTCCTTGAAGCCGCCAGGAGCATCGGCCCACGAGGTGAAGATACCTGCGATGGAGGAGGTGTTGAGATACTTCTCACGAGCAGCATCGTACGCCTCGGGGTTAGCTTGATCCTTTACCGGAGGGGTTGGGACGAGTAGCTTGCTCGCCTCCACATTGAAGGCTAGTGCATTGTACTCATCAAAGGGGTAGAGGAGTCCTGTACCGAGCGATAGATTGGTCGGGATAAACATACTGGTGCCGCCGTTGTCGTAAGAGATCTTGGTACCGATGTTCTTAATGTTGAAGCCGAAGGTCCACAAGCTCTCGGCAGAGCCTAGGTCAAAGTAACGATTGTAGAAACCCGCGATGTCTGCTGCAAAGGCATTGCCTGCGCTCTTCTCACCCGTTGCAAGGTTGTTGTCAGCACGTATGTAGCGCAGAGCGACCGCCATCGAGTAACTGTCAGAGAGCTGTAGACCATAGCCAAAGTCTACGGCAAACTCATTGGGGTGCGCTTCACCGAGAGACTCGGACATAGGTCCAAACTGCTCGATAGCACCAAAAGAGAAGTAGCGTACCGAGGCACTCAGCGCTTGGTTACTCTCACGACCTATCTTATAGTAGCCGACTAGCTCCATGAGCTTGATATCCTTGACCAGCTTAGCGAGCCAAGGTGTGTAGGACATACTGATCCCCGCCTTGCTACTGAGGAAAGCGTACTTAGCAGGGTTGAAGTACTGAGACTGTACGTCAGGTGTGGTCGAGACACCCATATCGGCTAGACCTGCAGCACGGGCACTCGGGTTGATATTGAGTGAGGGTACTGAGGTGAGGACTGGATTGAAGCGTCTGTCTTGGCTCACTTCTTGAGCTGTGAGGTGAGAGCTTAGCGCCCCCAAGGCTAGGAGTAGGAGGGTAGTTATGCGTAGATTGCGAAGTTTCATAGAGTCTATTGATTTACTGAACTAACGGCGGAGGAAGGCTGTTTATTGTATTACTTGTTGTTAGACCGATACGATGCCCCAGGAGGAGCGGTCGAGGTTGCGGTAGTTGATCGCCTCGCTGATATGCTTGAGCGATATTTGCTCAGAGCCGTCGAGGTCGGCAATGGTGCGGGCCACCTTGAGGATGCGATCGTAGGCTCTCGCAGAGAGGTCGCGCTGTATCATCGCCTGACGCAGTATCTTCATAGCGTCGCCCTCGACGTAGGCGAACTGTTTCATCAAGCGTGGGGTCATCTGTGCATTGCAATGGATGCCCGGGTAGGGAGCGAAGCGTCGGAGCTGTATCTCTCGAGCCTTGATGACCCGCTCTCGGATCGCAGCACTGCTCTCAGAGGGGCGACGGTCTGAGAGAGCGTCAAAGTCTACGGGACGGGTCTCGATCTGTATGTCTATGCGGTCTAGAAGAGGACCAGAGAGCTTTTGCAAATACTTAGCGGGTGCACCAGGAGGACAGGTACACTCACGGTTGGGGTCGTTGTAGTAGCCACAAGGACAGGGGTTCATCGCCGCCACCAGCATGAAGGAGGCGGGATAGCTAAAGGTCGCCTTGGCACGAGAGATGGTGATGGTGCGGTCTTCAAGCGGCTGACGTAGCAGCTCGAGGGCTACACGATTGAACTCGGCCAGTTCGTCGAGGAAGAGGACCCCGTTGTGTGCCAAGCTCACCTCGCCTGGACGTGGGGTCGTACCGCCTCCAACAAGCGCTACATTGGAGATGGTGTGGTGCGGCGAACGGAAGGGGCGACTCTTCATCAGGGATACACCTCCCTTGAGAGCGCCCGCTACGGAGTATATCTTGGTCGTCTCGAGTGCTTCGTGGAGGGTGAGCGGCGGTAGGATCGTGGGGAGACGCTTGGCGACCATTGACTTACCCGATCCAGGCGAGCCGATCATGATGATGTTGTGCCCTCCTGCAGCTGCGACCTCCATGGCTCGAACGAGGGCGGGCTGCCCCTTGACCTCGCTGAAGTCTACCGAAGAGACGCACTGCTGCTGGGCAAACTCCTCGCGGGTGTTGACTACCGTCGGTTCTAGCTTAGCTCTCCCTGCGAGGAAGTCTATCACCTCTCTGAGCGACTCGACACCGTACACCTCTAGGTCGTTGACGACAGCCGCTTCGCGAGCGTTTTCTTTGGGCACGATGACTCCTTTGAACTTCTGCTCTCGCGCCATAATAGCCATCGGGAGTATTCCTTTGACAGGCTGTAGGGTGCCATCGAGAGATAGTTCGCCAGCCATCACAAAGTTTGCCAGAGGCTCATCGGGGATGATCTCATTAGCAGCAAGGAGTGCCACAGCGATGGGGAGGTCAAAGACTGTCCCCTCCTTGCGCACATCGCCTGGACTTAGGTTGATGACCGTGTTGTGGCTCTTGGGATGTGCATTGCTGGAATCGCAGGCAGTGTAGACACGCGAGAGCGACTCCCGTACGGCGGCATCGGGCAGTCCTACCATGCTGATGTTAAACCCCTTGGAGACACTGAGCTCGACAGTGACGAGGAGCGCATCGAGGCTGACGAGGGCTGAGGAATAGGTCTTGACGAGCTTACTCATTGTACTGAAAATAAGAGATGGAGTCTACAACCAGCGTGTGGTTACTGTCGGTACGGTAGTGCATCACGCCAGCCTGTCTGTCTGGAGCTAAAGCTCTGTAGAGTTGCACACGGAGAGGCTCAGGCGCATCAATGATATAGTTGTAAGCGCCAAGGCGATTGGCTATTTGAGCTAGCGAGTCTACGCTCCCTAGGGGCAGCAGAAGTGTGATCGACTGCTGGGAGCCTTGCGGTACGCGCACTTTTCGCCACTCGATATCTGCGCCAAAGAGTATGCGCCCCTGTGGATAGCTGGTGGCTTGCCATGTGATCGTGTCCTGCTTGTTGATAGCGCGTAGCGTGGGGTACTCCTTTTGTGCAGCGGACGAGGAGGTAACGACAAACTGATAGATCTCAGGCGTGAAAAGCCCTGAGTCTATGGTGCCATCCGTGAGTGCCTGACGAAACTGCGACATGCCGTCCTCATAAAGCGACATGATCTCTAGCGCCCAGTCCATCTGTCCCGCATAGCGTGTCTGCTCCTTCTTTTTGAGGTTTGACGCAAAGGCGATGAATTGCTGCATCACCAACTTTGCTTCTTTATTGGCATTGTCGAAGTCGTTGTCAGCGACCGCTTTGTCATAAGAGCGTAGGAGCGGTGCAGCTTCCTTTAGAAAGTCCTTGTAGCCGGTCCTCTTAGCTTCATCAAGGTCGTAGCAGTTGTGCGGTGAAGCGACCTCTAGGTGAAAGCGTACCTTGCTCCGGCTATGCAAGTCTAGCGGATAGTATTGCTCGAAGGAGCCCACAACGAGGTACGCCTCATAGATAGAGTCCCGGTCGAAGGTGTAGGAAAAAGCTTCCCCGACCTTGGTAAAGGTGAGTGTGTCAATCTGTGCTCCGCCACTCTGTAGCGTGTAGAGAAGCGCTGTGTAACCCGTGTTGTCCGCCTTGCCGCTGTCGATCTCAATCTTCACCTGACCACCACAAGATACGAGTAGGAGCAGGCAGGTGAGGGTCGGCAATAGTATGCTAAAGGTGTGGAGCAGTCGTCTCATAGGGTGTGTATTTTAGTTAGACTGATTAGCATCTTGTCTTTGTCGCATCCAGCGCTCGATGATCTCAGCGATCTCTTGCAGTTGCTCTCGCGAGGTACTGGTGGCTCCGCACACGCCGACAGACTCCTCGTGTGAGGGAACTAAGTCGTAGGTCAGTTCGGAGGGATAGGTTATAAAGGTCGTATTAGGATTGACCTCGAGGCAGTTCTGATAGAGGACACGCCCGTTGGAGCTCTTCTGATCGGAAACGAAAAAGATGCGATCGTGGCTCTTGGCAAAGGCTCGGATATTGGGAATGCGACGCGCTACCTGCTGGCAGATGGTGTTGTGATAAATGAGCGTTGCCGTGCCACTCAGACGGCTCTTGATGAGCGAAAGCATCTCCTCGAGCTGATCCTCCTGCATGGTAGTTTGCGAAAAGAGTTCGACAGCGTGTGAGAAGTCAATCAAGTCTAAGTCCTTAGGCTCTCGCACTACAATCGCTTTCCCATCGGTCTGCCCGACCAACCCATTGACCTCCGCATGACCAGGCTTGCCGAAGATGACAATCTGCGTATCATCCTTTAAGTGCTGGAGGTACGCTTGTCTCACCTTCTGCTGTAGTCTCAGCACGACAGGGCAAGTTGCATCGACCACCTCTATGCCATGCTCTGCGGCGTAAGTATAAGAGGAGGGCGGCTCGCCGTGAGCTCGGTATAGTACCCGGGCATTGCTCAGACGGCTAAACTGCTCGTGATCTATCGTATGCATGCCGAGAGACTCCAAGCGATCCACTTGAGCACGATTGTGAACGATGTCTCCTAGACAGTAGAGAGGCTCGCCTTGCTCCTGACGCAAGATCTCCTCCGCACGAGAGACCGCCTTGATGACCCCAAAGCAAAAGCCCGACTCGGGGTCTATCTCGACACGACCTATCTGATTATTTGCTTTCACACTTATCTATTTCTGCTCTCTCTGTCGTGCTAGAGCTAGAGCCATTGCAGCCTGCTCATCTATAGAGAGTACACTATTATCTATAACGACTGCATCCTCAGCTTGGCGGAGCGGATTGATCGCTCTGTGTGAGTCTCGGTAGTCGCGATCCTTTAGGTCAGCCGATACCATATCGATCGTTGTCGTCTGATCGCCTTTGCCACGTAGCTCATCGTATCGTCTCTGTGCACGCACCTCTGGGGTTGCTGTGAGAAAGATTTTGAGCTCAGCCTCTGGAAAGACAACCGTCCCAATATCCCGACCATCCATCACGATACCGCCTGCCTCGCCCAGACGACGCTGCTGAGCCACAAGCATCGTACGTACGAAGTCATAGCTCGCTACGACACTAGCCGGACGAGATACCTCTAGCGTGCGGATCTCAGACTCCACGTCTTCACCATTGAGGAGCGTGTGTCCCGTCTTAGGATCGAAGGTTACCTGCACCCCCTCCAGTTCCTCACGTAGCTTATCTAGGTCAAACTGATCGCCATCCCATAGTCCACGGCGCATCGCAAAGAGAGCCACGGCACGGTACATCGCACCACTATCCACGTATGTATAGCCCAAATCCTTGGCGAGCGCACGTGCTAGCGTACTCTTGCCACAGGCACTATAACCATCTATCGCTATCTGTATCTTTTTAGTAGACATACTTGTCATTGCCAAAGGTTGTGGAGAATGAAAACATCAGCCCCAACATCTGTGGATTATAATAAGTCGCGCCAAGTGCTAGGCGGTAGTGCCTCTGGTTAAAACCCACGCCAGCGGACAGACCACTTAGGCTCTTGGCGCCTCGCTCTGAGAGGTCTACCGCTTGCTTCGCATTGTACCCGATGCCTACCCAAAACTGCTCAGACGGCACAAACTCCACGCCACCAGCAAAGTGACTCGCTATACGTATGCCCGTCGACCGCCCCGCACCCCACGTCTGTATATTATAAGGAGTCAGCCCCTGTATCGTGAGGTGAAAGCGTATCGGAGCATGTGCCAGCCGCTGTGACATGCCGAGACGTACGTCCCACTGCGGCATACGACGGGAGAGTCCGTAGCTCTTGAGCATGCCGCCCACATTGGAGATCGTCATCCCTAGCGAGGTGCCCCAGTCGGAGCGGTAGTAGCTCAGCCCTGCGTCGGCTACGAGGGCAAAGGCTGAGTAATGCTCAATCTGTCCGTAGAGCATCTTAAGAGCCAATCCACCACGCAGTCTGTCGGTCAAGTCGTAGCTGTACAGCCCCGAGAGCGCCATCTCCATCGCCTGAAAAGGAGCTGTCGCTACCCCCTGCGTATCGTATCCCTGCATCTTACCGTAGTAGGTGCTCCGCAGAGCGACCGCCCAAGCGCCACGCTCACCGACAGGTAGTCCGTAGAGCGCATTGGCACTGTGCGTGCCACGCATGTAGTTGAAGTAGGAGAGAAACATTCGTCCCGCCACCTCATGCCCGTAGAGTGCGGGGTTGTCTAGAGCTAACCCTGGGTTCGCATCTATATAGGAGATCACCTTGCCGCCCATAGCGAGCGACTGTGCCGAGGGGGGCTGTAGTAGGAAGCCAAAAGTATGAGCCTCCTGTCCCCGTACAATAGTATAGGGGAGGAGGCCGAAAAGTAATAGGAGTATTGGACTCCAGTGAGATGCTCGAGGCATAGATCTGCAGTAGGGGCTATCAGTCGTTACGTCCGAAGAACCTCAAGAGGTATAGGAATAGGTTGATAAAGTCTAGATAGAGCGACAGTGCGCTAATCACCGCCAATCGTCCCACCTGCGTATCGTCATAGAGGTCGCTCTCAGTAGCTAGACGCTTCACCCGCTGCACATCATAAGCGGTCAAAGCGGTAAAGAGTACCACTCCGATGAGGCTAATGATCCAGTCCAGACCGCTCGAGCGAAGGAATATGTTAACCAGCGAAGCGATGATGAGACCTATCAGCGCCATCAGTAAGATAGAGCCCATCTTAGATAGATCCCGCTTGGTGGTAGCACCCACAAGCGCCATCACGCCAAACATACCAGTGGTTATGAAGAAGGTCTTCGCAATAGACCCGAGACTATACGCCAGGAAGATGAAAGAGAGCGTTGCACCGTTGAGTGCCGAGTAGACAATCAGCATAATGGTAGCAGTCGTCACGCTCATCTTGTTGATGCGAGCCGAGAGGACGAAGACCAGTACTAGCTCAGCGATGATGAGTAGCCACATAGCTCCCGATGAAGCTATTTGGTAGAAGAGTCCTGAGTTTACGACTCCCATAGCGGTCAGCGCTGTGATCAGCAGACACATAGCCATCCAGCCGAAGGTCTTGCGCATCACCTTGCCAACCATAGGAGTGACCATATAGGTTTGCCCTTGTGGTGTCGTATAGTCAGAGGGATTGTAGGGAGGGGGTGTTGTCATAAGATTGTGATATCAAAGTGTTATACTGTTTCGTCAGTATCAGATAGGATAGCGAGAGAGAAGTTTAACGCTTCCCATCTAGTGTCTCCAGTGTTGCCGAGTCTAGGACCTCCGCTTTCACTATGCGTTTGGGCTGCTGGATGAGTCCTAGCTTGGAGTCGTTGCAGAGTGTATAGGAGAGTCGATCAGTCACTTGTAGGTAGCACTCAGCGCTGTCAGAGAGCAGTGCGTTAGCCGCCTCGACAGTCAGTGTGTCAGCCCGCACCACAGAGCGATCGGAGGCTGTCAGGGTGAGTTCCTTGGTCTGTCCGAGGAGTGTAGCACTTCCTGAGCCAGTCGCTGTGATATGAGCCTGACCCTCAGATTGTAGCACCGCACGTACCTCCGGAGAGCCACTATAGCTTATGAAGGATTGGTCACACGAGAGGTAAAGATCTGCCTTTGCATTGCCACGCAGCTGTACCTCTGCATAGTGCGCATCGATGGTCAAACCCTCTACCTGCCCACCAATCTGTAGCAGGTCAAAGGGCGTATCGAGCTTGTTGCATCCCGTCGCTACCACCTTGGCATCCCCGACCACGCGCAGCTGGTTGATCGAGGGTAATGTGAGCTCGGCAAAGACCTCTCCGGGTACCCAACGATTGCGATAGGGTAGACGTCTGATGGATAGCGTCTTGTCCGCTATGCGTACCTTCACACGACGTCGTAGCGCATTGGGATAGGAGACTCTGAGCGAGGCGTGTGATACGGTGTCAAACTTGATCTGTAGTTGAACGCCCGTCCCCACCTCTAACGTGTCAAAGGTCCTAGTAGCGTAGCTATAACTCTTGCTACGCTTATGACGCTGCCAGTAAACGAGAGCCAGGGCGGTCACAGCCACGCCTGAGGCGAGGGTGCCACCAGCGACAGCTCCTTGTCGCCATCTGCGCAGACGCTCGGGAATCGGTATGTCTGAGAGCTTAGGGGTGAACTGAGAGAGGGATATATTGCGTTTTTTCATAGAGATGCTGGATGTTTGTAGGTGTTGGTTTGCCAGTATTGCCATGAGGATGACTCCACATCAAGATACGAAGCTCCTCATTTGTAGCTACGAAGATACAAAAAAGAGTAGAGACGCCAACAGTTCCCTCCTCATGAAACTGGAGTTCCCTCCCCATGAAACTGTAGTTTCTCCCATATGGAGCTGTAGTTTCTCCCGTATGAAACTGGAGTGCCAATAGGGGTTGGCACTGGATTTTCACTAGATGGAACCAAGGGAAGAGGCAGACGAGACAACAAAAAGAGAGGAGATGCCGATGATGACATCTCCTCTCTTGGGGGATTTAGTGGGGAGATGCGATGCTCCTCACTGTGTATGTTGGCTTGTACCGCAGGCTAGGCGGTGCTTGCTCCGTTTGCTGCTTATCGCTTGGGGAAGGTAGGCTGCGGATGCGCCTTGACCTCCTCCAGGAGTACGCGTACGGCTGCTTCTAGCTGACTATCATGTCCCTCGAGGACGCGGTTGTAGTCGAGCGGTACCACGACATCGGGCTCGAGCTGCTTATTCTCGAGGAAGTCTCCCTGCTGGGTGCGATAACCTACGGCGGGGATGCCGAAGAAGAGCAGCGGGTTCTGCATGGTGACCCAGTTGACCGAGGTCATAGTACCTGGTACTGGCATGCCGACGACCTTGCCCATGCCGAGGGTCTGGTAGACCCATGGAGAGCCGTGTGCATTGGAGTAGTCAGCCTCGCAGACGAGCATGACTGAGGGCTTGGTCCATCGCTTGCTAGGCATCGTGCAGTAGTCCTGCCCACGAACCTCTTGCTGCAGATAAGCCTTGCCGCTGAAGAAGGTCTCGAGGTCTTCGTGCAGACGACCACCACCGTTGTAGCGGATGTCGATGACGATACCATCGCATTGGTAGTACTTGCCCATCACCTCACTATAGACGGTGCGGAACTCGTCGTCGCCCATGCTCGGAATGTGTACATAGCCGAGACGACCGTTTGAGAGACGCTGTACCTCAGCTTCGCGAGCCTTGACCCAGCGCTTGTAGAGTAGTCCCGAGAAACGGCCCGAAGAGATCGGACGAACGGCCTCGGTGATCTCCTTTTGCTCCTTATTACTATAGAAGGTGACAGCTGTGAGCGTGCCCGTAGTGCCTGCGAGGAGGTCACGCCAGTCGGTGTGGTGGTCGATGCGTGTGCCATTGATCGCGACGATGCGGTCGCCAGGCTGTAGCTTGGTTAGGTAGGTGTCAAAGGGACCGCCCGTAACGATTTCATCGACGATGATCCCCTCGAGGGGTAGGGAGTACCAGTTGTAGAGTAGTCCCAGATGTCCCGTAGCTGGCTCGCTAGAGCTCTGTCTGTAACCCGAGCCGGTGTGCGATACGTTGAGTTCGCCCAGGATCTCGCTGAGCATCTCGGAGAAGTCCTCGTTCGTCGCGATATGGGGCAAGAACTGGCGGTAGTGGTCAGTCAGCCCCTTCCAGTCTACGCCGTGCATATCTGTGCGGTAGAAGCGTAGCCCCTCCTCACGAACCATAAAGTCGTACATCGCCTCACGCTCGGCGTAGCTATCTAGCTCCACACGAGCACGGTAGTTGACTGGCTCAAACTTCTTCGAGGCGGGCGTAAAGCACTGCACCCGTCCAGAGGATATGACGAAGATCTTATCCCCCTTGGGAGTGGGGCGCATATAGGCACTGCCCGAGAGGTCTAGCTGACGTAGCATGGAGGTATTGCCCTCGCGTAGGTCTGTCTGCCAGAGGTTGTACCCACCCTCAAAGGCTGAGAGGTAGTAGAGGTTCTTACCATCGGCATCTACATAAGCGTCTGCTAGGTCGCTCGAATTGGGCGTGAGCCGTACGATGCGGTCCTCGATGCCCTTGACCTCAACGATGATAGGCTTGGTCTCGTCCTTCTTAGCACTATCAGTGGGAACGGGATCAGATCCATACTGTAGCGTGTCTAGTCCAGCACGGTCGTAGAGGTCGCGCTCTTCGGGTGTCATGCTAAACTTCTCGTACGCCTTGCGATTGAGGAAAACGAGGAAAGCATCGCTCATGGAGCCCCACGAAGCGTGGTTGCGCATACCATATCGGTCTGAGGTAAAGAGGATCGCATTGCCCTCCATAACCCAGCCCGTGAGGTCGCTGAAGTAACCGGTATTGGTCAGGTTAATCACCTCGCCACCAGTCGCTCTTACCAAGCCTACGTCACCAAAGGGTGCATGGACATTGGGTGTATATCCGAAGGCTATCCAGCGACTGTCAGGACTCCACTCGTAGCTTATGTAGCCGTGCATCTCGGGCTGATCCTTGCCACTGGTAACCTGTGTGAGCTTCTTGCTCTCGACATTATATGTATAGATGCGCTTGCGGTCTCCAACGAAGGCGATCAGCTTGCCATCGGGTGAGTACTGGGGGAGGGCTTGCTCCATCTTGCACTCGGGCATGAGGGGCTCCTCCTTGATAATGGTAGCAGAGGCGAAGTCTAGCTCCTTGTCTGAGGCGATGGTCGCCTTGTAGAGGATATGCTTGCCGTCACGGCGTGAGTCGTAGACGAGCGTCTTGCTGTCGGGACTCCAGGTGACACTCTCCTCGGCGCCGGCGCTCTGGGTGATGCGCTTCGTCGTGCCATGCTCGACAGAGGTGACGTAGACATCACCACGCATGATGAAGGCTAGCTGCTTGCCGTCACTGCTGGGCGTGAAGGAGCTCCCTCCACTGCTGGCTGTGCGGCGGTACACTTTGTCCTTAGGACCCTCGGTGCGGAGGGTGATCTGCACCTTTTGCGGGGAGCGTCCCTCGGTCATGGTGTAGAGATCGCCATCGTAGGCGAAGCAGAGCCGTCCGGAGCGTGAGATACTGAGGAAGCGTACGGGGTGATTGCGGAAGCTGGTCACCTGCTGAGCGGTTTGCTCGCCGATGCGCTGCTTCCAGACGTTGAGCGAATTGCTCTTGCCTCGCTCGCTGATGAAGAAGACGGTCTGGTCATCAGGTCCGAAGACGGGTGAGAGGTCTTCGCCTGGCTCTAGTGTGCAGGCGGTGGTGGCTCCTGTCTTGGGGTCTACTATATAAATGTCTCGTGTGACGGAGCTGGTGTGGTGCTTGCGCCACTTATTCTCAAAGCCCTTGATGTCTTGCGCTACGTAGCGGTCGCCACGATGGCTGAAGGTGACAGCCTCCAGAGGACGAGCGTTGTAGAGCATAGGCGTGCCGCCATCGACAGGGATCATATAGAGCTGCGAGAGGATGCCCGAAGGATTGAGCGCACTGGTAGCAGGCTGCTGGAGAGATTCGGACATAATGATAAAGCGACCGTCGGGTGTGTAGCACTCGACGGTATGGCTATTGCCCGAGTGGTGCGTGATGCGCTTGACATCGCCACCGAGGGCTGACATAGTGTAGATGGAGCGGTGCCCATCACGATTGCTCATGAAGGCGATACGCTTGCCATCGGGACTCCATGTAGGGTGTGACTCGTACCCATCGGAGCCGGTCAGGAGACGAGCCTCGCCACCGATCGCGTCGACAATGTAGATGTCGCCTTGGTAGCAAAAAGCTATCTGATTACCATCTGGTGAGATCTGGGCGTAGCGTAGCCAACGGGGTGTCTCCTGCGCTACAGCCCCCACGAGCCAGGTGGCTGAGAGGGCTAGTAGGAGTAGGAGACGCTTGCAAAGGGAAGTGTTCCTCTTCATAAAACGGATATTCTTAGGGGTATTTACTTAGACGATAGAAGTTCGGTAGTGCGCTTGATGAACTCTTGTAGGGCAACGCCTCGTAGTTCACCAGCAGAGAGTAGAGCCAGCTCGACGATGTGACGTATCATAGGCTGCTTCTCGGCATACTGGTCGAAGAAGCTTTGCATCTCGCCGTGTAGCTCTTCTTGCTGCTTGTGGAGAGCCTCCTTCTTCTCTTGTAGTTCTTTCTTTTGCTCCTCGGTAGGCTCGGTTTGCTCCTTGGCCTCCTTGTCTAGCTCTGTGACTTGCTCTTGGAGCGTGGCGAGCTGGGAGCGCAGGGACGCAAGCTGTGGCTCTAGCTCCTTGCCCTCACCCTCTAGCAAGCTCTTGATGAGCGGGTGATCCGCATTGAGTACGAGTGAATAGCTGTCGGGGAGTGAGTTGTAGAAGGAAGCCCCAGGCTGATACTGCGACATCTCTTTCATACGGCGCATCCACTCCATACGCGTGACCACTGCTGGCTGAGCATCCTGACCCATATTACGCAGGAAGATCTGATAGTTGACCTCGCCTGTGGGGAGCGCCTTGGCAAAGAGACTACGCATGATCTCGGTCTCATGTGCGGAAGCGTCGGTCGTCGTGTCGTCACGCTGGATCAATTGGTCGACCGTGTCACTGTCTACACGTACGAAGTGTGTGTTCTCCCACTTCTGCTCTAGATGGTTGAGTAGGGGCGTGTCGAGCATGCCGTGCATGTGGAGTACGTTGTACCCCTTAGCCTCGGCAGCCTGTATGTAGCTGTACTGCGCCTCAGGATCGGTGGCGTAGAGGTAGACGAGCTTGCCGTCCTTGTCGGTCTGATTGCTCTTGACCAGCTCACGATACTCCTCGGGCGTGTAGAACTTTCCCGCCACATCCTCCAGGAGGAGTAGTGACTTGAGCGCACGCTCCTCCATCTTCTCATCGGTGAGGATACCATAATGTATGAAGACGGAGAGATCGGGCCACTTAGCTTCGTAGGTGGGGCGGTCATTTTTCATGATCTCCTCCAGCTTGTCGGCCACCTTCTTAGTAATGTAGCTGCTGATCTTCTTGACATTGCTATCAGACTGTAGGTAAGAGCGCGACACATTGAGCGGGATGTCTGGTGAGTCGATCACACCATGGAGCAAGGTCAAGTACATAGGCACGATGCTCTCCACCTCGTCAGTCACAAAGACCTGATTGCAGTAGAGCTTGATCTTGTTGCTCTGCAGATCCACCTTGTTGCTCACCTTGGGGAAGTAGAGTACTCCTGTCAAGGTGAAGGGGTAATCCACATTAAGGTGTATCCAAAAGAGCGGCTCGTCAGCTCCTGGGTAGAGCTTGCGGTAGAACTCACGATAGTCCTCGTCCGTAAGGTCTTGAGGTTTGCGGAGCCAGAGCGGGTTGGTGTCGTTGATCACATTGTCCTCCTCGGTATCCTGCATCTTGCCGTCCTTCCACTCCTGCTTCTTACCAAAGATAATGGGGATCGGGAGGAAGCGACAATACTTCGTCAGTAGCTCCTCGATGCGTGCCTGCTCGAGGAACTCGCTGCTCTCTTCGTCCAGATGCATGATAATGTCGGTACCACGCTTGGTGCGGATACCCGTACTCATCTCGTAGGCAGGCGAACCGTCACAGCTCCAGTGGACTGGCTGTGCATCTGGCTGGTAGGAGAGGGTGTCTATCTCGACACGCTCGGAGACCATAAAGGCTGAGTAAAAGCCTAGTCCGAAGTGCCCGATGATATTGCCGGAAGCATCTTTGTACTTCTCCAGGAAGTCCTCTGCTCCAGAGAAAGCTATCTGATTGATGTAACGCTCTACCTCATCGGCAGTCATACCGATACCGTAGTCTCGTACGGTGAGTGTACGCGCCTCCTTATCTAGTAGGACCTCTACACGGAGATCCTCAGTGCTGCCTACCTCCGTGCCACGAGCTATCAGAGCGCGTAGCTTGGTTGTCGCATCGACTGCGTTGGATACGATCTCACGAAGGAATATATCATGCTCACTATAGAGAAACTTCTTGATGACGGGGAATATGTTTTCACTCGTAACCCCGATTTGTCCTTTATTACTATTCATAAGCTTGAATTATTTGTCTGATTTGAATGGTTACCGCTAGTCGCCCTTCTGGCTAGAAGAGGTGAACGAGGGTAGGGCGAAGCCTAGTGTTGCTTCATCGCTCTTTGCTTGCGACTCCTTTTGCGGTACACGCTTGTCCACCTCCATGAGGAGTTCGCCCTCAGAGACACGCAGACGCACCGTGTCGCCTACATTTGCCTCACCATCGAGGATGAGATCCGTTAGCTTGTCCTCGATCCAGTGACGTAGAGCACGTCTCAGCGGTCTAGCACCGTACTCTAGGTCAAAGCCCACATCGGCGAGCTTGTCCTTTGCCGAGGGCGTGACTACGAGGTTGTACCCCTGCTCGGTGATACGCGCCATGATAGGACGAAGCTCCACATCTACGATCTTGCGGATGTCCTCCTTCTCTAGGCTGGCGAAGTAGATCGTCTCATCAAGACGGTTGAGGAACTCAGGGCTAAAGTGCTTCTTGAGCTGCTTGCTCAGCAAAGCCTCCTGCTCCGTCTGGGTGAGCTGCACCTCCTGACGGAAGCCGACGCCAGCGCCAAAGTCCTTGAGCTGGCGCGTACCAATGTTGCTCGTCAGTATGATGACTGTATTCTTAAAACTCACGTGCGTACCATCGGCAGCGGTGATAAAGCCATCGTCGAGGATCTGCAGGAGTATATTATAAACGTCCGGGTGCGCCTTCTCTAGCTCGTCAAAGAGTACGACCGAGTAAGGCTTGCGTCTTACCTGCTCTGTGAGCTGTCCGCCCTCGTCGTAGCCGACGTAGCCAGGAGCGGCGCCCACGAGACGAGAGACGTTGAACGACTCCATATACTCACTCATATCAATACGTATGAGTGCGTCCTCATCGTCAAAGAGTAGCTCGGCAAGCTTCTTAGCTAGATAGGTCTTACCGACACCTGTTGGACCAAGGAAGAGAAAGCTCCCGATGGGTTGCTTGTCGCTACCCAAGCCGAGGCGGTTACGCTGTATCGCTTTGACCACCTTGTCGATCGCATCATCCTGACCGATCACTATATCCTTAAGCGTCTGGCGCATCTGGCGTAGCTTAGCGTGCTCCTCCTGACTAATGTTGGAGATAGGCACCCCGCTCATCATAGAGACCGTCTTGGCGACCGCCTCCTCATCTACAGGTAGATAGATGGCAGCCTCCTGGGCATGTGCTTTTTCCAGCTCCTCGTCCACCTCTTTCTGGACTAAGTCTTCCTGCACTTTGAGGGTCATAGCGGTGTCGTAGTTGCTCTCACGCACTGCCTTGTCACGAGAAGCGCGATAGGTACGCAGCTGCTGTCGGAGCGAAGCGACCTTGTCGCTCTCACCCATCTTGCCCTTGAGGTGCATACTCGCGCCCACCTCGTCCAGGACGTCAATAGCCTTGTCGGGGAAGTAGCGGTCGTAGATATATCTATTGGTCAGGCGCACCATAGCGACCAAAGCTTCGTCGCTGTAGTGTACATGGTGAAACTCTTCATATCGATCCTTCAGTTGACGCAGTATCTCAAGCGTTTCCTCGGGTGTGTTTGGCTCGATCATCACCTTCTGAAAGCGACGCGCCAAGGCTCCGTTCTTCTCAATGCTCTTGCGATACTCATCTAGTGTGGTGGCGCCGATCACCTGTATCGTGCCACGCGCCAGAGCCGGCTTGAGCATATTGGAAGCGTCCATACTGCCCTCTGTCGAGCCAGCGCCCATCAGCGTGTGGATCTCGTCAAAGAGTAGGATCGTATTACCCAGCATCTCAGCCTCCTTGAGTAGTGCCTTAAATCGCTCCTCAAAGTCTCCTCTGTAGCGTGTGCCGGCTAGCATCTGTGCCAAGTCTACGCTGTAGAGCACCTTGCCACGAAGCTTGTAGCTCACCTCGTCGCGCGCTAAGAGCTGTGCTAAGCCCTCGGCGACGGCTGTCTTACCGACACCCGCCTCGCCGATCAGCACGGGGTTGTTCTTCTGTCGGCGACAGAGTATATGTGTGATACGCTCTAGTTCCTTAGCACGACCAATCATCGGGTCTAGCTTGCCATCCTTAGCGAGCTGGTTAAGGTTGGTCGCAAAGGCATCTAGCGCAGGTGTCTTAGAGCGCTTGCTAGACTTGTTAGAGGCTTTCTCCTCCTTGTCGCCCTCATCATCGGCATTTAGGTCGAAGGGGTTGCTTCCCGAGTTTTGCGTTACCTTGCGCTGCTCGTGACGTATGATCGCCTTGATATGCTCTTGTATCTCTTCGGGCAGTTCTTCTAGTGGCACAGCGCGCATAGAGCTTTTGTCCGTATCCCCATTGGGATCATTTTGAGATACGAAGACCTCTACTTGCTTTACAATGGAATTAGGATCCAATTCACTAGCAGGCTCTTTCGTCTGGGTAGCGTCTGAGCTTAATACGCCTGAGAAAATCTTCTCAAAGGGAGCTTGCCATGCAGCGACATTTAGCTCTTGGCGCATCTCCTCTGTCAATGCATCAGGCATCCCCGTCATAGCTGCGGAGAGGATCGTCTGAAGCATCTGCTCCTCCGCCTCGACACTGGCTATCGCCTGCACCTCGACAGAGGTCGCTTTAGAGCTATGCTCTAGACTGTTCTGTACATAGCTAGCTAGGATCTCCTCCTTAGCGGGACGAGAGGTGATGTATGGCCATGGGTAGATGTCCAGTCGCCCCTCGTGTAGCATGTAAGCGACAATACGCGGTGCGTCAATCACGGGAAAGTCATCATGATTGGGGAAGATCTCCCACGCCCCCTCAAGGATAGACTTTACCTGATCGTGGTAGTAGCGTATGAGCTCTGCACTAGGCATCGTGTAGTGACCCTGGTCGAAGATGCTCTGGATCTGCTTGTAGTACCCACTCTTCGCAGGCTCCTCAAAGAGCGTGTATTGGAGTTGAGAGAGCGGTATATTCAGAGTTCGCAAGATGAAGGCACTAGGAAAGGTGTCTTTACTGCGAGCTAAGTCGATAAAAAGCGGTCTAGAGATGTCTAGTTGCTCCCCCGAACGTAGTCCGATAGCGCAAGCTCTAGAAAAAGCTCTGACCACTTGATTACTTATTTGGTATGGCGTGAAATTCATGCGTATATATTATCTCTTGAGAGTGAATTATGTTATGCTTGGTACCGCTTCAAGGGTACTAGCACTGGGCGATATATGCAGGTGCACAGCACAGCTAGGCACCCTAATGTAATAGTCTCGCTGTGTAAAGGTACTCAAAAACTGTACCACGGCAAGGAATACAGCTGGTATCAACTCGCTTCATGTCGTCGATAGACTAAATAGACAGACGAGAAAGCGGATAGGACAAATTGACCCAATGATGTAGGCAAAGGTAGGGTAAAAAGAGAGAGACCTACTGAAGCCTCATCTGCATAAGGTCATCCAATAGGTCTCTCTCGTGGTACGCAGGATGAGAGTCGAACTCACACACCATTGCTGGCACTACCCCCTCAAAGTAGCGTGTCTACCAATTCCACCACCTGCGCATACAATATATTATTATAGTCTCTTACAGCAACTACTACGCCTAAAGTAATCTTAGGTGCCCAAGACAGGAATCGAACCTGCACAAACTTGCGTTTACTAGTACCTGAAACTAGCGCGTCTACCAGTTCCGCCACTTGGGCTTGTAGCAGTGACTACCTGTGTACATATAATAAACTCTCCATAGTAGTAATGGGGAGTCTAAAAAGAGTGCTGTAATCAGGAGATCGCTACCTCCTTAAGACTAAGAATCCTCTTACTCCGTCACACTTGCTGACCATCTTGTCAAGAAGTTGTGACCTCGTATGAGGAATCAGAGCGGTGCGGACGGGACTCGAACCCGTGACCCCCTGCGTGACAGGCAGGTATTCTAACCAGCTGAACTACCGCACCTCGGTTGTTTTGCTCTGCAAAGGTACAAAAAAATATCAACACTGCAATAGCTGAGGTGATCTTTTTTGCGAAGCTCCAAATGAGACCTTTCAAAATAGGCTCACTAGCCTAGGTATAGAAAGTGAGAGCAACGCTCCTCTGCTCCTTAGCGGTGACAAAGGTACGACAATTTTTGAAACTAACAACTGCTTCCTCGTCAATTTCTACTCCGTAAGTTACGACCGTGATAAGAGCGTACGCTATCTTTGCGACTTAGATCTCTGTTAAATAGACTTTTATCGATTGACCCTGTGGTGATGAAACATCTATTCTTGTGATAGAAAGATTTTATTGGCGGTGCTTTTGTCGCCTCATAAACTGAAATTAGAGACGTCCACGTGGATATTTCAAAATTCCCAGGTGAAGAAAAAGAAATCTCCACGTAGGGACGAATCATTTCCTCCGAAGTTTCATTTGATTCCTCCGAAGTTTCATTTCATATCCACGTGGAGAATTTTTATTTTCCACGTGGATATTTCAAAATCCCCACGTGGATATAGTTCAACGCAAAGAGAAGCTGACAAAAAGATCTACTGGTGTCTGATAAAAGTCAGGACAATTTTGTTTGCATGGAGAAAGCCTGTCGACTGTTGCAACAATCTCAGAATAGCTCAACGCACCAACGTGTAGACCGAGCAGAGCACTGTGTCAAATATATTCCGAAACGAGTTGTGGCTCATGTGGGGACGAATCTTAAGATCAAAAGTTGTCCACATAAGTACGGGGGGATACGTGATACTGACCAGAGTAAGGTCTGGGGCTAACGAGTTCCTTACGTAAGGTACTCGTCGAGTAAGTATGGGTGCAGGAGGTCTTGCGCCTCGGCTGTGTAGTGCTGCTGCGCGGTGCGTATGGCTAAACTTTCGGAGCGACAGGGTGGTGGAGGTGTCGCGGAGCGGTGCCACTGCGTCAGGAGTCGTATGGCGGGCTGCCCTACGTGGTGGTGCAGCCCGCAGAGACGTGTGAGGTTGTAGCGATGCAGCACCGCTTCCCGACGCAAGAGAGGCAACGCCTCGACGGGCGTGACGAGGCAGAGCGTTGGCTCAGGCGCCACGAATGCCTCTAGGTAACGAAAGAGCAGGTGTGGCGCAAAGCCCTCTTCCGTGTGGCGCGCCTGGCGGAGCGGTGCAGTAGCGGGCTGGAGTCCGTCGTAGTAAGGGGGATTGGAGATGATGAGATCGTAGGTACGGGGCGGCAAAGCTAGCTCAGGCGCGGTGATGTCACACGACAGTGCCGTGAGCCGATCGCCGTAGGGAGATCGTGAGAAGTTGTCCTGAGCGGTTCGGACCGCTTCGTCATCGATGTCGATGGCGGTGACCATGGCGCTGGGATAGGTCTGCGCGAGCATCAGTGATAGGATGCCAGTGCCTGTTCCCACGTCTAAGACTTGGCTGGCCGTGTGAGCCGTCCTAGCCCACGCTCCGAGGAAGAGCGCATCGGTAGAGATACGCATAGCACAAGCCCCCTGCATGAGAGCGTAGTGTCGCATGCAGAAGGGCTTGTCCATAGTTTTTTTTGGCTGTTGGCTGTTAGCTCTTCTCAATTCTGCAAATCGGGTTACTCGTTACGTTTTGATACAACGGAGACACTTGACGTGTAACGATATGTAGGGACGCACGGCTCGTGCGTCCGTCCCCGTTAAAGGTTACATCATTAAGATCGTTCGACAACGGACGCCCTCCCACTAAACACTATCCGTGCGTCCCTACAAAGGGTTACACGTGTCATCATTACTCGTCTCGCTTTGATACAACGGACGCCCTCCCACTAAACACTATCCGTGCGTCCCTACAAAGGGTTACACGTATCATCATTACTCGTCTCGTTTTGATACAACGGGCGCACGAGCCGTGCGTCCCTACAAATCGTTACTCGTCTCGCTGTTCTACAACCTCTTAGTACTCTTGCCAGCTCTTGATCTCGAGTTCTTCTAGCGAGAGCGTGCAGAACGCCTTGATGTAGGTAGCAGCAAGGCGAGCATTGGTGATCAGCGGGATGTTGAGATCGATTGCTGCACGGCGTAGCTTGTAGCCATTGGTCAGCTCACCCGTAGAGAGGTTCTTATTGATGTTGACCACGAGGTCTACCTCATGCCGGTGCAACAGGTCGAGTGCTTGTGGCTGCTCGGTGCTGTCGGGCCAGTGAACGAGCGTAGCAGGGACTCCGTTCTCCTCTAGGAAGTGCTGCGTGCCCGCCGTAGCGTAGAGCTTGTAGCCTTTCTTGTGGAGGAGCTGTGATGCCTCGAGGAGGTCGGCCTTTTGCTTGGCGCCACCTGTCGAGAGGAGGACGCCACGCTCTGGTATGTGATGCCCTACGGAGAGCATCGCCTTGAGGATAGCCTCCTCGGTGTCCTCACCGATACAACCCACCTCGCCCGTGGAAACCATATCGACACCTAGCACGGGATCAGCCTTTTGCAAGCGGGAGAAGGAGAACTGCGAAGCCTTGATCCCCACATAGTCTAGCGAGAAGGCATCCTTCGTCGGGTGCTCATAGGGCAGTCCTAGCATGATCTTGGTTGCTAGGTCGATGAAGTTGAGTCGCAGCACCTTGCTCACGAAGGGGAAGCTACGCGAAGCGCGGAGGTTGCACTCGATTACTTTGATTTCGTTACCTCGTGCGAGGAACTGAATGTTGAACGGGCCTGAGATGTGTAGTGCTTCGGCAATCTGGCGCGAGATGCGCTTGATGCGTCGTACGGTCTCGACGTAAAGCTTCTGTGCGGGGAACTGAATGGTCGCATCGCCACTGTGGACACCAGCGAACTCGATATGCTCGCTGATCGCATAGGCGACGATCTCGCCATGGTCAGCAACGGCATCCATCTCGATCTCCTTGGCATGCTCGACAAACTGTGACACGACCACGGGGTGGTCTTGAGACACATTGGCTGCGAGCTGCAAGAAGCGGAGTAGCTCCTCCTGATTGGAGCAGACATTCATCGCAGCTCCTGAGAGGACGTAGCTAGGACGCACCAAGACGGGATAGCCCACACGATCCACGAAGCGGTCGATGTCCTCAATGGTGGTGAGCTCGCTCCACTCGGGCTGGTCGATGCCTAGCTCGTCTAGCATGGCGGAGAACTTATGACGATCCTCCGCATGGTCTATATCTTCGGCTTGCGTGCCTAGGATGGTGACCCCATTGGCGGCAAGACGTAGTGCCAGGTTGTTGGGGATCTGACCACCCGTAGCTAGGATGACACCCTTGGGAGCCTCTAGGTCTATGATATCCATGACGCGCTCGAAGGTGAGCTCGTCAAAGTAGAGACGGTCTGACATATCGAAGTCTGTACTGACGGTCTCTGGATTGTAGTTGATCATGATAGAGCGCAGACCCGCCTTGCGAATGGTGTGTAGCGCATTGACACCGCACCAGTCGAACTCGACGGAGCTACCGATACGATAAGCTCCCGAGCCTAGCACGATGACCGACTTGCCGTCCTGCTCTGTGGCTATGTCGTGCTCCTCGCCATGATAAGTGAGGTAGAGGTAGTTGCTCTCGGCAGGTACCTCGGCGGCTAGCGTGTCGATCTGCTTGACATAAGGTAGTATGCCGAGGCTCTTGCGGTGCTGGCGTACCTGGTCAGCCTCTTTGTGTAGGGGCTTCTTGTACTCCTTGGTGACGGCACGAGCGATCTGGAAGTCGGTGAAGCCTTGCTCCTTAGCTTGTCGTAGTAGCTCGGCGGGGAGACTCTCGATGGAGTCACAAGTGCCTAGTGTCTCGGAGGTCTCTAGGATGCCTTTGAGGCGATAGAGGAACCAACGGTCGATCTTCGTAAGCTCGTGGATCTGTTCCACGCTGTATCCCTGACGGAACGCTTTGCTGATAACGAAAATGCGGGTGTCTGTTGGCTCCCGCAGAGCTGTATCGATGTCGGGGATGACGAGCTCTTTGTTTTCGCAGAAGCCGTGCATACCCTGCCCGATCATGCGGAGTCCCTTTTGGATTGCCTCCTCAAAGGTGCGACCGATAGCCATCACCTCGCCGACAGACTTCATGCTACTGCCGAGCTGACGAGACACACCATGGAACTTACCGAGATCCCAGCGTGGTATCTTGCAGACGCAGTAGTCTAGTGCAGGCTCGAAGAAGGCTGGCGTGGAGCCTGTCACCGCATTTTGCACCTCAAAGAGTCCATAGCCTAGTCCTAGCTTGGCAGCAACGTGTGCGAGGGGATAGCCGGTAGCTTTGCTGGCTAGTGCCGAGGAGCGAGAGAGACGCGCATTGACCTCGATGACGCGGTAGTCCTCACTGTAGGGGTCGAGGGCGTACTGCACATTGCACTCGCCTACGACACCGAGGTGACGGATGATCTTGATAGCGATCGTGCGGAGCTTGTGATACTCATCGTTGGAGAGGGTCTGTGAGGGCGCGATGACGATACTCTCGCCGGTGTGGATGCCGAGCGGATCAAAGTTCTCCATATTACAGACGGTGATGCAGTTGTCATAAGCATCTCGCACCACCTCGTACTCGATCTCTTTCCAGCCGCGCAAGCTCTTCTCGATCAGTAGCTGTGGGGAAAAGGCGAAAGCTTTCTCAGCAAGGACTCTAAGCTCCTCATCATTGTCACAGAAGCCACTACCCAATCCTCCCAAGGCGTAGGCAGCTCGTACGATGACGGGGTAGCCTAGTTGGTTGGCAGCGACGAGAGCGTCCGCCATCGTAGTGACGGCGTGGCTCTGGATCGTCTTGACCTCTATCTCGTCAAGCTTCTCGACAAAGAGCTCGCGGTCTTCGGTCGCCATAATGGTCTCGACGGGTGTGCCGAGTACATCGATGCCGTAACGCTTTAGGACGCCCGACTGAAAGAGCTGGACACCACAATTGAGCGCTGTCTGCCCACCGAAGGCTAGCATGATGCCGTCGGGACGCTCACGCTCTATGACACGCTCTACGAAGTAAGGCGTGACGGGTAAGAAATAGACCGCATCAGCAACGCCTTCGCTGGTCTGTACCGTAGCGATATTGGGGTTGATGAGAACGGTCTTGATACCCTCCGCTTTGACAGCTTTGAGAGCTTGTGAGCCTGAATAGTCAAATTCGCCAGCCTCTCCGATCTTGAGTGCGCCAGATCCGAGTAGGAGTATCTTATTGTATTGCTTACGCTGAGTCATGGTTTGGTCGAGCTTGATGGGTTATTTCGACAATTGTGGGTAGTTCAAGACGGTGTCCTGAAAGTCTGAGAAGAAGTTGAGCGCATCTAGTGGACCGCCCTTTGCCTCTGGGTGGAACTGTACCGAGCGAAATGGCAGGTCGGTGTGCATTAGCCCCTCGTTGGTGCCGTCGTTGAGGTTGGTGTACCACTCTTCCCATCCCTGAGGGAGTGTCGCTGAGTTGACAGCGTAGCTGTGGTTCTGGCTGGTGATGAGACACTGGGGTGAGCCGACCAACTGGACAGCTTGATTGTGCCCGTGGTGTCCGTACTTCATCTTATAGATCTTGGCACCAGAGGCGAGCGCCATAAGCTGATTGCCCATGCAGATGCCGTAAGTGGGGAGCTGACGCTCGAAGGCATACTGTATCTGTCTGATCGTCTCCTTGCAGCAAGTCGGCGAGCCAGGACCATTACTGATGAAGACACCTCGCAGCCCCTCGATCTGCTCCAAAGGATAGTCCCAAGGAACGCGATGGAGGGTGAAGCGCTCATCGATGAGCGAGCGAAGGATGTTGTCCTTGAGTCCACAGTCGATCAGAGCTATATGACAATCGCCCGATCCGTAGATGCGCGGCTCGGAGCAAGAGGCTTGGGCAACTAAGTTTTGCTCTCCGATGGCAGGCTCTATGGGAGAGGTCTCGCCCTCGATAGTTATTGTGCCGACCTGGATACCATGGTCACGCAGATGCTTGGTCAGAGCTCGTGTATCGATGCCCGTAATCCCCACGACGCCCTGCTCTGCCATGAAGTCTCCTAGAGACTGCTCCGCATTCCAGTGTGAGTACTCAGGCGAGTAGCTATTGACTATCAGAGCACGCATGAGACAGCCGTCACTCTCGTAGTATTTTGGGATGTCGTACTCATCTCGGGTAGCAGCGGGGATACCATAGTTGCCCACCATCGGATAGGTCATCACCAAGATCTGCCCCATATAGCTGGGATCGGTGAGCGACTCGGTGTAACCATTCATGGCTGTATTAAAGACTACCTCCCCGGCCAACTGTCTAGTCGCACCGAAGTGCCAGCCCGTGTAGGTAGATCCGTCTTGTAGCGTGAGCGTAGCTTTGCGCTGTGTGGATGTTTGCATGATTATTAGTTGAAAAGAGCGTCTATGTCTATTTGCGATTGTACTGCTGCTCGTAATAAGCAATGAAAGCATCGTTGACGAGATGGGACCCTCCAGGCGTAGGATAGTCGCCCGTAAAGTACCAGTCGCCAGGATGATGTGGGATAGCTTCGTGTAGTGTCTCGACTGTCTGGTAGACAATGCTAACCTCTGCCTTGATGCCGTCTGATTTGACTAACTCAGCGATCTTAGCAGAGATCTCTTCCTCCGTAAAGGACGCATAAAGAGTCTTGATCACGTTGGGTACATACTCCGTGAGCGGACGCTCCCTGAGAGCTATCGCCTCACGGTATGCCTCGTCAAGCATACGCTGCTGGCCTCGCTCCTGAAGGAGTGCGATCATAGCTCTAAAGGCTATAAACTCATCCACGTGACGCATATCGATGCCGTAGTAGTCGGGATAGCGAATCTGTGGAGCACTAGAGACGAAGACTATCTTGCGCGGTCCTAAGCGGTCTAGGATCGTGAGGATGCTCTGACGTATCGTGGTGCCTCGTACGATACTATCGTCGATGACCACGAGGTTGTCCACGCCACGCTCGATGGAGCCGTAGGTGACGTCATAGACGTGCGTCGCTAGGTCGTTGCGCGTATTGCCTTCGGAGATGAAGGTGCGTAGCTTGATATCCTTGATGGCGACCTTCTCACTACGTATGCGCTGCGAGAGGATATGCTTTAGTTGTGCGTCAAAGTCGGGAGTTCCCAGCACCTGCTCGATCTGCTCCGCCTTGCGCTTGTTAAGCTCTAAGTTTAGTCCCTCCAGCATACCGAAGTAAGCGACCTCGGCGGTGTTGGGGATAAAGGAGAAGACCGAATGAGTCAAGTCGCCGTCTATCTCTCTGAGGATAGCTGGCGTGAGGAGTTGCCCTAGCATCTTACGCTCCCGGTAGATGTCTCGATCACTACCACGAGAGAAGTAGATACGCTCGAAGGAGCAAGCTTTCAGTTCGCCAGGCTCCAGGATCTGCGTGATACTCGGATTAGCTTTGTTGTCTATGGTGAGCGCCTCGCCAGGGTTTAGCTCGAGAACCTTGTCGTAGGTCACATTCATCACCGTCTGGATCACGGGACGCTCGCTAGCTACGACGATGATCTCGTCATCGATGTAGTAGAATGCGGGGCGGATGCCGTTGCGATCTCTCAGGACGAAGGAATCTCCCGATCCCGTCATACCGCACATCACAAAGCCCCCATCCCAGATAGGACTGGTACGATGCAACACGTTGGTCAGATCAAGATTGTCCTCGATGAAGTGCGTTATATCCATCCCCTCTAGCCCCTGCTCCTCGTGAGCGATCTTGTAGAGACGCTCCACCTCACGGTCTAGACGGTGACCCACTTGGTCTAATATAATATGTGTGTCGCTAGAGGTACGAGGGTGCTGACCGATGGCTGTGATTTCGTCAAAGATACCCGACACATTGGTCAGGTTGAAGTTACCACACACGGCGAGCGACTTCGCTCTCCAGTTGCTACGGCGTATCATCGGGTGTACGAAAGTCAAGCCCGCCAAGTCTGTCGTGCTGTAACGTAGATGACCCATGTAGCAATCACCGAGGAAAGGCGTATAGCGCTCAGCTTGCGTCGCCTGCTCTACAGTAGGCGTCGTACCATCGTGAGCCATGGCTATGGTCTCATGTACCGTCTTGAAGATCTCCGTAATAGCGTTACTGCCGAGAGCTCTCTCTCGATAGATATACTCATCACCTGGAGGTGCCTGAGTCTTGACCACAGCCAGCCCAGCACCATCTTGACCGCGGTTGTGCTGCTTCTCCATCAGGAGGTAGAGCTTGTTCAACCCGTAGAGGGTCGTACCATAGTGCTCTGCGTAGTACTCTAGGGGTTTGCGTAGTCGTATGAGTGCTATCCCGCACTCGTGCTTGAGAGGTTCCATAGATCCGCAGGGGTTATATCTTAGTTAGCGACGCTTCTTGTTTTGCTCACGCATGAGCTTCTCTTGCTCCTTCTGCATCTGCTCGAGACGCGCCATAAAGCCTTTCTTCTTCTTGGGCTTTCTTTGGTTCTCCTCGAGACGTGCCAGCACTTTCTCCTCATTGATCAGTAGTCGACTAGCAACAAACTGCAAGATCGTGATCAGCGTAGAGATAAAGTAGTAGTAGGTCAGACCAGCTGCATTGCTATTGAAGAAGATGAAGAACATGATCGTCATGATGTAAGGCATAAAGCGCATCATCTTCATCTGCGAATTGTCCGCGCCTGCGGACATGCTCATCGTATAGCGGGAGTAAATGATGTTGGTGACAGCCCATAGCAAGCAGAAGAGACTGATATGGTTACCACCCAGCAGCCCCGTGATAAAGGGTATGTCCGTGCTCCACGAGATGATCGGGTCATAGGTCGAGAGGTCCTTGACCCAGAGAAAGCTCTCCCCACGTAGGTCTATAGCCGTCGGGAAGAACATGTAGAGTGCTATCAAGAAAGGCATCTGCAGCAACATCGGCAAGCAACCACTCATCGGGCTAGCTCCCGCATTGCGATAAAGCTGCATCGTCGCTTGACTCCGCTTCATCATCATCTGCTGATCATCACCCGCATACTTAGCATTGATCGCCTCCACTTGCGGCTTCAAGACACGCATCTTAGCTTGCGACATATAGCTCTTGAAGGTAAGTGGCGAGAGGACCAGCTTGATAATGAGTGTCAGCAAAAGGATGATGATACCCCAGTTAGAGATAAAGCCCTGAAGGAAGTCAATCAGCGGACGAATCAGGGTGACATTGATCCATCTAAAGAGCGAGCCACCCACATAGATCATGCGCTTGAGGTCTAGTCGCTGTGCTTTGTCTACACCAGCGTCCATCCCCTTGAGCATGTTGTAGTCTAGAGGCCCCATGAAGAGTGCAAAGTCCGCTTTGCGCCCATCACGTATGTCCATGGCAAAAGAACCTTTATAGTTACAAACCTTGATATAGTCCGTCTCCTTAGGCTCAGTCTTGAAGGACATCTTATTCCCCTCTAGTCGGGTATCTCCCAGACCTATGAGTACGGTGCTAAAGAACTTATCCTTCATTGCCACCCACTGGATCTTCTCGCGGACATCCTTCTCCTGCTCCATTTTGGTCTCCTTCAGCTTCTCAACATCGTCTGCAGGATACTTATAATATATAGTGGAGTACTGATTCTCAAACTTCCAAGAGCGCTCCTGCCGCGGTATGCGCAGGCTCATCTCTAGATCTTGTATCGCATTGTTGCTCTGCAGTAGCGAGCCTAAGCCCTGCGCCTCGATAGCCATACCGAGCATATAGCCCTCGTGAGGCATCGTGTAGATGATGCGCAGATAGCTCGATGAGTCTATCGGTAGCGTCATCAAGAGCGTTGAGTCGTTAGGCTGATTTGCCTGCCAGATCAGATCTTTCGTCTCTAAAATTTGGTTTTGGTTCGTCCGTATAGGCAAGTTGAGCATAAAGTCGCCAGGAGCGAAGAGTCGCACCTGTGTGCTGTCGTAGCTCAGATAGTCTGCCAGCTCAGCCGAGACAGGCATAGCTCCTTGCGTGGAGAAGGTAACGCACAGCTTTTCATTTTGTAGCGTGTACTCCTTAACCGGCTGGCTCATCAACTGACTAAAAGCGTAGAGCGAGTCAACAGGGGCAGGCTTTACTGCATCTGAAGTCGTTTGGCTCTCCTCTGTAGCGGCTACAGCTGTATTTGTCTGGACCTGAGTGGTATCAGTCGTAGAGGTAGGTGTGGAGGCAGGCTTCTGCTTAGGTAGTAGGAAGACTGAGTAGACGACGATGACCACGCCAATCAGAACGATACCTATGAGGTTTGATTTATTCATCTAAAGTATAGAGTATGTCGGGTGTAAAAGAAACTGCTTGAGAAGTGTGCCCCTATCGATTGCTAATTGCTGAGATAAAGGCCATAAAGATCGGACTAGGCTGCAGGACCGTACTGCTGTACTCTGGGTGGTACTGCACACCGATGTACCAAGGGTGACCCTCTAGCTCCAGAGCCTCGACGAGACCTGTCTCGGGATTGGTACCTACACACTTAAAGCCAGCCTCCTCAAAGGCTGCGCGGTACTGACTATTGAACTCATAGCGGTGTCTATGTCTCTCCGAGATCAGTAGCTTACCATAAGCGGCTGCCAGCTTAGAGCCCTCCTTGAGTTCGCACTCATAGGCCCCTAGTCGCATAGAGGCGCCTAAGTCTGATATAGCCTTCTGCTCATCCATCAGATCGATAATCTTATTGGCCGCTGTCGGCTTGATCTCGGTCGTATTGCAATCCTCTAGACCCAGTACATTTTGGGCAAACTCAATAGCCATGCACTGCATACCCAGGCAGATACCGAGCGTCGGGATCTGATGCGTACGGGTATACTCTAGGGCGATCAACTTGCCCTCTACACCCCTAGAGCCAAAGCCTGGAGCCACCACGACACCATCGTAGCCACTTAGCAGCTTATCCACATTATCCTTTGTGATGCTCTCGCTATGTATCGAGGTTAGTTTGAGCTTGCGATCATGGTACACACAACTCTGGAGCAGAGCCTCATCGATAGACTTGTAGGCATCTTGCAGCTCTACATACTTGCCGACGAGAGCTATATGTAGCTCCTTGGTCGCCGACTTCATCCGGTGAACGAAGTTGCGCCATCCCTCCATTTTAGGCGTCTCGCCTACCTCTAGACCAGCCTGCTGGATCACCTGACGGTCTAGACCCTGCTCCTGTAGGAGTAGTGGTATCTCATAGATCGATGGCATATCGATACTCTGGAAGACACTCTCCTTAGATACATTACAGAAGAGCGCCACCTTGTCTAGCAATTCTTCGCTCAGCTTATGCTCCGTACGAAGCACCAAGATGTCGGGTTGTATACCCTCCTCTTGGAGCTGCTTGACCGAGTGCTGCGTAGGCTTCGTCTTGTATTCCTTGGCCGCTGCGATAAAGGGTACATAAGTCAGATGGACGCAGACGCAATGGTTCTTGAGCTCCCACTTGAGCTGACGTACACTCTCTAGGAAGGGGAGTGACTCGATGTCTCCGACCACACCACCTATCTCGGTGATGACAAAGTCGTAGTGATGCTTCATGCCTAGACGACGTACGCTCCGCTTGATCTCATCCGTGATGTGCGGGATCACCTGCACCGTCTTACCAAGGTAGTCACCGTGACGCTCCTTATTGATCACGCTCTGATAGATACGTCCCGTGGTGATGTTGTTCTCCCGAGAGGTGCGGATATTGAGGAAGCGCTCATAGTGTCCCAGGTCTAGATCCGCCTCATGGCCATCTTCCGTCACATAGCACTCGCCATGCTCGTAAGGATTGAGCGTCCCTGGGTCTATATTGATGTAAGGGTCAAACTTCTGGATCGTAACCTTGTATCCACGAGCTTGAAGCAGTTTACCAAGACTGGCGGCTACAATGCCCTTGCCAAGCGAGGAGACCACGCCTCCTGTCACAAAGATGTATCGTGTATCGGTCATAACAGTGCTATATAATATAGAGGTACTATACTCCATTAAAACTGAAGTCTGTGCAAAGGTACTAAATAGTGACCACTACGACCTCACCATTTCTATATAAATCTGTGCGCTCTCCTTATGATGGCATAGCCACCGAGGAAATCCCAAATTCCTCGGTGGCTATTTTTTATTCTCCACGTAGGGAAGAAACGATTCCTCCGAAGTTTCATTTGATTCCTCCGAAGTTTCATTTCGTCTCCACGTGGAGAATATTTTATATCCACGTGGGTATTTGAAATTTTCCACGTGGAGATTGTCGTTTTCTGAAGAGCCTCTAATCTTTTTCTGCTTTATAAGCGAAGATATATCGTGTTTCCCCGACAGGAGTCACAGGGGCACGTTTTGTCAGTTCGTTTTTTATTTGTAATATTGCGCCTAGAAAGAGAAGAACCAACCGGTACGTATTTGTCTGATCGCTATGGAAAGAAAAGAGACTAAAAAGAAAGCGGCAATAGTCAGAGAGAGCTTTAAGCTCTTCCTCGCACAGGGATATGATGCTGTCAGCTTTACAGATATCGAGCGCGCAGCACAGGTCACTCGAGGTGCTATATTTCATCATTTCAGTGGCAAGGAGGATCTGTTTAAGCATGTCGCTGACCAATTCATCGATGCATTCCTCGATACATTCCTCGAGGAGGTGGACTATGGTGCGGAATACTTGACTAGTCAGACGCCCCTCAAGGATTTTATGGACACCGGCTTAGCTCTCATAGAGCGACGGATGACCTATTTCCTCAAGGATGTCGATGTGCGTGTCACCTCTGCCAGCTTTATGAGCTTCATCTTGTACCTAAAAGATCATCACGAGACCTGGAGCGAGCAACTGCAGGAGTACGAAGCCAAAAAGATAGAAGCTTGGAGCAAGGCGATCAACCTCTCGAAGGAGCGAGGCGAGATACGTCCCGACACAGATACGACAATGCTCGCAGAGACCTTTCACCACCTCTACCTAGGGCTCTCTTTCGAAGGAGCGATGATTGACACGCTCTCTATCGCAGCACTGCGCAAGCAATGGGAGTACCTATACACCCTACACCATATAAACTGAAAGAGCTAGGAGCTACAATAACCAAAACAGATAATGGACAGTATACTCTCTATAAGAGGCTTGCGCTTTGGTTACCAAGGCAATCCAATACTCCGAGGGGTGGATCTAGAGATCCCTGCGGGCTCTATATTCGGCTACTTGGGTAAAAATGGAGCGGGCAAGTCTACGACGATTAAACTACTCTTGGGACTGCTCCCATTGGATGAGGGGGAGATACTTTTTAAGGGTGTAAACCTTAAGAACTCTCCCTTACTGCTACGCTCCAGTGCTAGTGGCATGATTGAACACCCCTCTTACTATCCTTTTCTCACCGTCTCTGAGAACCTTGACTATCTAGACCAAATCTTTCGAATGGGACGGGAGCGAAAGGACGAAGTCTTGTCTCTCCTTAGTCTCAGCGAGCATGCCGACAAGAAGGCACAAGCACTCTCGTCGGGTCTGAAGCAACGTCTAGGCCTGGCTATGTGTCTCTTCAAGCGTCCTGAGATGCTGATCCTCGATGAGCCTCTTAATGCACTCGATCCTCAGGGGATCTATGAGCTTAGGAATATCTTGTCTAGACTTAATCAAGAGGAGGGGGTGACCATCTTTCTCTCTAGTCATATCCTAGAGGAGCTGGAGAAGTTGGCTGATCAAGTCGCAATCATTAAGGAGGGTAAGATACTCTATCAAGGAGGCATCGAAGCGCTTACCCAAAAGCAACCCGATATCGTATGTCTCAAGCTGGGCGATAGCGCACTGATGACGCAACTAGGATACGACTCTAGATTCACACTGCTGCGGGTATGTGATACGCATCATGTCGAGTTTGAGGTAAAGGACGAAGAGGAATTTGCTCGCCTACTCGCAACACTTAGTCAAGACGGCGTCTCTATCTACAACGTAACGCATAGGGGTTCGGCTCTTGAAAATGCTTTTATCCACCTTACCGAATAGTGCCACTATGAAGTCTCTCATATCACTATCCAACATACTACAAGCAGAGGTTTATAAGACTCTGCGCAATAGACGCATTGTGACGATTTTGCTATCGCCACTAGTTTTCTATCTACTGATACTCCTCTATGCTATTTACAAGGGACGGACGGGGCTTTTAGATGCTACGGCGATTGTCTATGATGGTAATCCGTGGCTGATGATTTGGTCTCGCTATACACTTCCTCTACTATCCTTCGTGCTACCACCAGCCATCGTGATCCTATCTTATATGGTATGCGAGTTGGAGTTTCAAAACGATAATATCAGAACCTTCTTTGCACTCCCTATTGTTAAGTGGAAACTCTATCTATCCAAAGTCCTTTCGCTCTCGCTACTCACGGTAATCTTGTGTCTAGTTACTTGGCTTGGCTTCATCTTGGGAGGATACTTACTTGGGCTTTTGATACCTGCTTACAAGTTTACAGACTACTCCATTTGGATTGGCTCGATACAGCTATTGGGACGCATTCTACTCGCATCGCTCAGCGTTGGAGCATTGGGACTTATTGTTAGCTTGCTAACGCGTAGTTTCACGCTACCTATCCTGCTGGGATTCTTCTTGACCGCCTTTGCTGTTTTTATGACCAACGAACCTTCGGGAGCCTATCTTCCCTTTGCTACCTTTACATACTTAGCTTCGATACGACCTGTGGAGGAGCTTACAAGCTTCGCTCTGAGAGATGTGGTAAACCTCCTCTCTTGGGGGATTGCCTTAGTGATAGGTTATCTCTGCTTTACTCCTGAGAAGAAACAACTATGGGGCAAACATTAAACTCACACAATATGATGAAATCAACCCTTATCCGCAAAGCCCTCCTAGTGACGGGGCTATTGCTTGTCGCACTATCCGCCACGGCGCAGACATCTCCTTGTCAGATCAGTGGCGTCGTTATAGACTCCACACGTCACGAGGCGATAGCCTACGCTACGATTGAGTACAAACTATTAGACGAGCAGTTGACAGGCGGTGCGGTGAGCAATGAGCAGGGACACTTCGAGATGACATTGCCCCGTATGGGTAGCTACCAGTTGACGATTAGGTCGGTTGGCTTTCAGACTAAACAAATGCGGGTCACGACGCAGGCGGGACAGAACAGTTTAGACACGATCTACCTAGCACCCGATGCTCAGACTCTAGACGAGGTGCAGGTGGTGGCGCGTCGCAAGCTCATCAAACTCTCTCCCAAAGGCTTGACCTATGATATGAAAAACGACGTCTTGGCTCAGACCGACAATCTCCTCTTTGCCCTGCGCAAGGTGCCTCTCGTCACTGTAGATGGAGAGGGAAATATACGTGTCAAGGGGTCGTCAAACTTCTCCGTCTACATCAATGGATCGCCCTCTCGTGTTGCCTCGATGAACCCCACGGAGGTCCTGCGAGGTATCCCCGCCAGTAGTGTCAAGGGTATAGAGGTGATCACACAGGTGGATGCTCGCTACGATGCCTCTGCTGGAGATGCTATCATCAATATCATCACTGAGAGCAAGAGCCTAGATGGGTACAGTGGCCTAGTCTCTCTGATGGGCTCTACAATCCCCAATATCAATGGCACCTCAAGTCTGACTCTCACTAAGGGTAAGCTTAGCGTAGCGCTCAACTACAACTATGACTATACGCGTCATAAGGATCAGCCTGTGGATGTGTCTAGACGTACATTCCAAGGGGATAAGACGACCAGCCTCTTCAAGTCCTCCGAGGTAGCTGGTAGTAACAATGATGGTGTCTTCCAAAACCATGTCGGTAGCTTGATGGGAGAGTACGCCATAGATAGCCTGAATAGCCTCTATGCTGATGGGCACCTCTTCGTCTCATCGGTCTACACCACAGGGCTGTCTCAGCAGACTTTCGATCGTCCTAATGAGCCTACACGATATGCCACGTCGCTCAATCAGATGCGCTTGACCTCTGGCTCTGTAGAGGGTAACCTTATTTATCGCAATCTCTATGCTGCGGACAAGCAGCCCCGCTTCTCGATAGGTTATCGCTACGCTTACAACCCAGACCAGAGGTACAAGGAGTGGACTGAGCGTCAGTACCGAGATGGCTTCACCAGCTGGGAGAGTTCTCTCTATGATGAGACACGACGTATGGAGCGTTCACGCGGAGGTCTGAGCGAGCATGCTCTACAGAGCGACTATCAGTTTATCTGGAGCGGAGGACACGCTCTGCAGGTAGGTGTCAAGGAAGTGCTACGACTGGGTAGCTCTCGCCCTGAGTACCATCTCTGGAACGAAGGCAAGGGCGACTGGCAAGAGGTGAATAATCCGCTCTACCGTCAGGGAGACATGAGTCAGCTGCAGAGCCTTACGTCAGCTTATGCCAACTACGCTTGGCAGGGTGAACGCTTCGCTCTCTCCGCTGGGGCACGAGGCACGCTGGTCTATGACAAGATAACTTTCTCGCAAAACAGTGAGGGAGACTTTCACAAGACAGGCGTAGACCTGATCCCTACGGCTACGCTCTCCTATATGCTGACTGAGCGCCAGCAACTTTCCCTCTCTTACAAGATGAACCCTATCCGTCCTTCCATCTGGCGTCTCAATCCCTATCGAAGTCAGATGACAACATACGACATCTCTTTTGGCAATCCTTACTTGCAGTCGGAGCTACATCACAATGTAGACCTCTCCTATACATTCTTTTCGAACCAACTCTACCTCAGTCTAACGACGGGCTATGAGCAAACCAACAATGCGATTATGCCCGTAAGGTATAGAGACCCCAAGAGTCCAGAGATACTGTATCATACCTTTGCTAATGCTGGCTTGCACCGTGTGCCGAACGCTTCGCTTTGGTTAAACTGGCGTCCTATCATGCCCCTCTCGCTTACGTTCTTTGGAAGTTCTAGGTATCACCTCTTCGACTATCCTATCGAAGGACTCTCTCAGCGGAACTGGGAGCATATGCTCTCCGCCAATGTGGATGTCACGCTCCCCAAGTCGTGGTACCTAGGAGCTTCGTGGTACTACTATGCCAATCCGCCGACACTCCGCACGACCTACTCATACAACCACGGGTACAGCTTCTACCTGAAGAAGAGCTTCTGGGACGACAAGCTGGATCTAACCTTGACGGCTCAGCACCCCTTCTCGAAATACATACGCTTCGAGACGAAGCAGTGGGGTGATGACTTCGAGTATAACCAAAGGAATATGATCCAAGCGCGTGCTATCGGTCTGAAGATCACGTACAACTTCAACTCGGGCAAGAGCCGCAAGGTGACGCGCAACGAGTCTCTCGCCACCTCCGACCTAGACCAGAGGACTGGTGTGCAGTAGTATCATTGTGAGCAACTCGTAGATAATAATAAGTTAAGCTTTCAAATGAAGAAGGTAGTTTTCGTCCTCCTGCTCGTTATCGCAGGACAATGGCTTAGCGCACAGGAAGGCGCAGCGACGCTCTCACTCGAGCGACCCGTCTTGTAGCGACGCTGTTCGTCGGCTCTTCCGTCTCGGTAAAAACAGATCGCAGGAGCAGAATTACCCTTTCGGGTATTGTGAAGGGGACAAAAGATGCCGACCTTTGCCTTTGTAAGACAGTAGCACCCGAGCCCCTTATCAGAGTAGGGGCAAACAAGGTTGCGCCTGACAGCTACGCTCAACTAAACAGGAACAGAATATACTAACCGACTAAACTCAAAAACATTATGAATAGAAGAAAGTCTTCAGTAGTGTCCTTTATGGGATTGGCTCTCATTGCACTATCCGTGCTTGTGAGTTTCTTTTCCTGCCAAAAATCCTCTGCTGTCAAAGGATCCGAATCTCCCCAACCTCACTACATTCAACAATATGTAGAGAGGCCTGAGTTCAAGTCGGCAATTTGGGCCGTCCCATCTTAAGCCGAAAGCAAAACCTCCACTGGGCAATTTGTCGTGGTGGTCAAAGTGAATGAAGACGAGGGAGCTGAAACTCACGTAGTTAATTACAAGAGAGAGCCTGAACGATTCCTTACTTATGCCAAGCGTTACAACGACTTGTCATATAATCGTCCGATTCCAGCGCCTAATAGCAATGGAGCCTTAGCTGAACCTCTATCTAAAGTGCAGTGCTATGAAATGTCATCAACGGGAGAGCTGGTCGATGTTTCTTCCAAGGTAGTACTGAGAGCTTTGACCTTCTTGCCCTATATAAAGAGCGGGTACAAAGATCGGGAATCTGTAGAGATGCCAAAAACTGATGGCATGCCGAGTAAGTATGGTCCGAGAGATTATCTTGTCAATAAGACTCTTTCGTCGTTGACGGTGGAAGACCTGACTTTACTTGACTATCAGTCTTTCAGTTACCTCTTCGAGCTTATTCCTATTGCCCCCTATAAGTTCGAGAAGGATTCGCAGATCAAGGTCGTGATAAGCGAGAGCGGGAAAACGCACGAAACTATAGCAAGATACGCAGAGACCTTATAATCTGAGGTGAGCAATCCTCTATCGGATTGTCTGTAAAAACAAGGAGAAGTGTCTAGATAGAAGGGAACACTTCTCCTTGTTGTTATCATCTTGCCGTGCGTCCCTACACATACACATCGCTACTCGTCTCGCTCTAATCTCTAACCTCTAAACCCCTTCGATCACTCTGATAAGAAAGGACCTCGCAAGAGGTCCGACGTATCGTAGCCGTCGGTCGGAGGGACACAAGCCCCGAACGACCGATGGATAGGCGAAAGAGGTAGAAGGTCGACCCCTTGTGGGTCGGACTAGACGAAGCTTACAGTCTCAGTCCGACCTCCCACAAGGGGTGGTCGCTTGCTTCGTGTGATACTCCTTACCCTCCAGTCGTTCGGGGCTGTCGCCCCTCCGACTGGGGGCTACGATGCGTCCGACCGCAAGCGGTCGCCTCCATTGTCGACCGATCTTAACAATGTAACATTTGATGCAACGGACGCACGAGCCGTGCGTCCCTACACATCGTTACTCGTCTCGCTTTGACACAACGGACGCCCTCCGACTTAACACACCCGTGCGTCCCTACAGGAGTCGGATGCCGTGCGTCCCTATAGCGGGCTACACGTTTCAGCGGGCTCCACGACTTTGTGGATGGGGGAGTGGGGTAGAGCTTTGGGGGCTATTTTGTATCTTTGCCTATCATAATTACTGCCGATTCCTATTATAATGAAAAAGGTACGACTACATCGCGAGGGGGTGGGGCTCCTCATTTCATTCTTCCTCATACTGACGTTGGCTTGCTGGGCAACCTTTGTCTTTGTGCCCTTTAAGGGGGTATTTATCTTGACTCTACTGGTGTCGCTCGTGGTGATGGGGCTAGCGCTAAACTTCTTTCGCTTCCCTAGGCGTAGCAACAGCGAGGCGGCCAATAGACGTGTCATCGTAGCACCGGCCGATGGCAAAGTGGTGGTCATGGAGGAGGTCGAAGAGCCTGAGCTGCTGGGACGCCGCTGTCTCAAGCTCTCGATCTTTATGTCGCTCTACAATGTGCATGCTAACTGGGTCGCCTGCAATGGCACGATCACCCATGTGGAGCATCAGAGCGGTGCTTACTACAAGGCTTTTCTCCCTAAGAGTAGCGTGCTCAATGAGCGGTCGGCGGTGATCATTCGTACAGATGGTGGTCATGAGGTGCTAGAGCGTCAGATCGCTGGTGCTGTGGCACGTCGTATCGTCACTTATCCGAAGGTGGGCGATGAGGTGACGGTCGAGGACTTCCTCGGCTTCATCAAGTTTGGCTCACGCATCGACCTTTACCTGCCACTGGGTACGGAGATAGCGATCAAGATAGGCGACGAAGTGGTGGGCGGTGAGACCACGCTGGGCTATCTGCCCCAGTAGGCACGCTTCTTGCTGTATGATGATCAAAACAACGCTGTGATGAAGATAAGACAATTTATCCCCAATCTCCTAACGCTGTGCAATATCCTCTCGGGGGCGGCAGCTATCATCTCAATCCTATACTATAAGGAGTACCAGATGGGTGCCATCTGGATTGCTGTGGGTGCTCTCTTTGACCTGCTCGATGGTATGGTGGCGCGTCTCCTGCATGCGACTTCTCCAATAGGCGCTGACCTAGACTCGCTCTCAGATGTGGTGACCTTTGGCTTAGCACCGGCACTCCTGGCTCTCTGCACGATGGAGGGGAGACTCTTGGCGAGTGGCTATGCAGCGTCTACGGCTCTGATGATGTCGCTACCTTTTCTCCTGATCCTACCTTTTGCAGCCTACCGCTTGGCACTCTTTAATAATGATATGGGGTCGAGCAACTACTTTCGTGGGCTACCGGTACCTGCCTCTGCGCTCTTGTGGATCGGCATATCGCTCTCCACTTGCGCCTGTGCGGTGGATACCCTTTCGCTGGTGACTAGCTACGGATTGCTGCTTCTCTCCTGTATCTTGATGGTGAGCCGTATGCCAATGCTCTCGCTGAAGCATCTAAGCGCACAGATGAAAGCGCCCCACGGTAGGATCATCCTCATCGCATGGGGCGTGATCCTAGTTCCTGCGGGCTGTCTCTATATGTGGCTAGGCTCTGTAGCGAGTACCCTGCGCCTAGTGATGATGCTCTACATCTTCGTCTCGCTGGTCATCGGTCGCCAGATCAAGAGTAACTCGGACGCTATCGATGCTGCGGCTCAACAATAATAACCCCTTAATCTAACCCCGATATGGAATTCTTACTTGGTCTGATCGTTGTCATAGGGCTTACGTACCTGCTCCTGAGATACTTTGCGCCTCGCATATTACAGTGGATGGTGAAGCGCTATATACAGCAGGCTGATCCGCACGTTAAGTCACGACAAGCTCCTCGCAAGGGGTGGCACTCAGCCGCTTCACAGCAAAGCTCAGCGGACGCACAGTCACAGCAGGGCAAGCTAGACATGAAGGATATAGCGAAGAAGAAGTTTGAGAAGGACCAAGGGGAGTACATAGACTTTGAGGAGGAGTAAGAGGGAGTGCAAACAAAAAAAGACTGCCACGGTAAGGTGACAGTCTCGTCAATGGATTGCTTTAGTAGCGGACTAAATGTCTTAGTAGGGAGACTGTTGCATAAAGGCGAATCGCTGTGTTGCTTTCGGGATTCGGCTTCGGTCACATACGGATGTATGCTCCCTTCAGACCTCACCCTCAGCGCCTTGCGCTTCATCCTTTCTGCAAAGTCTAGACAATCTTGCTTGCAAGATTGCGAGACTGTTGACTTTTGCAACAGTCTTAGAAGGGGAAGTCTCTCTCCTCGTCGTCAGTGCCCATCGGGTTGAAGTCTGAGGCTCCAGCGTTAAACGACTGATCGAAGGGGTGGGGTGCACTGCCCGTAGAAGAGCCACCAGGTGTCGATGTAGCAGCGGAGCGAGGTCTACCGCCATTGATCTGAGAGGTGTAGTGCATGTTAGCCTCCTCGAGAGGGTAGAACTTAGCAAACTCGCCACGAAAGCCGATACGCACATCGCCGATCGGTCCGTTACGATGCTTGGCAATGATGAAGTAACCGATACCCTTTGTATCTCCGTTGTCATCCTGCATAATGCCATAGACCTCGGGTCTGTGCAGGAAGCAAACCATATCGGCATCCTGCTCGATAGCTCCTGACTCACGCAGGTCGGAGAGCTGTGGCACCTTACTATTTGTACCGCTATCGTTCTTGCGCAGCTCGACAGCACGGTTGAGCTGTGAGAGGGCGATGATGGGGATGTCTAGCTCCTTGGCAAGCATCTTGAGCGAGCGCGAGATGGTACTGACCTCTTGCTCACGATTGCCAAAGTTCATACCACTAGCGTTCATCAGCTGGAGGTAGTCGATGATGATGATCTTGATGTCGTGCTCCCGCACGAGCCGGCGCACCTTAGTACGTAGTTCGAAGACGGAGAGACTAGGCGTATCGTCAATGTAGAGGGGCGTATTCTCCAAGACGCTGATACGCTCGTCAAGCTGTGTCCACTCAAAGTTCTCGAGTTGACCGCTTTTGAGCTTTTCACCCGGGAGCTCACAGACGTTACTGATAAGACGCTTGACCAGCTGCACGCTACTCATCTCAAGGTTAAAGAGGGCAACGGGGATCTTATTGTCCACCGCGATATACTTAGCCATAGATAGGACGAAGGCTGTCTTACCGATAGCGGGGCGCGCTGCGATGATGATGAGGTCTGACTTCTGCCACCCGGCGGTCATCGCATCGATGCCGTCAAAGCCTGAGGAGATACCACTGATACCCTCGGCACTATTGGCAGCAGCCTTGATGTCGTCGATAGCAATCTTGAGTACGGTATCAATGGGCTGCACATCCTTGCGTAGATGCTTCTGCGAGAGCGCAAAGAGAGCCCCCTCAGCACTCTCCATCTGATCCTCGATGTCGATGGTGTCTTCGTACGCAGAGGTAAGTACCTCGGTAGAGAACTTGATGAGATTGCGGCTCAGTGCTTTCTGCGCCACAATCATGGCGTGGTACTCTAGGTTGCCCGCACTGATGACACGGTTGCTTAGTTCGACGAGAAAGGGCATTCCCCCTACCTGATCCAGCTTGCCCTCACGCTGTAGTCTCTGACTGACCGTGTGCAGGTCTATGGGCTGCTCCTCCAGACTTAGGTCGCGCATGACCTCGAAGATGGTCTGATGCGCATTGACGTAGAAGCTCTCGGGCTCCAGGATCGTGCTGATCTCAGAGAAGGCTTCTTTCTCCAGTAGTATGGCACCTAGTACAGCCTCCTCTATGTCTGTCGCTTGAGGTGGCACACGTCCCTCGGTCGTGCGATCGAGCGAGGCTTGTGGCCTGCGGAGCTGCTTCTGTTGTGTCGTCTTTAGGGGTGGCATGCGTTAGTTCGTTTGGCTAGGTGAATTGTTACGTGTAGGGGGCAAGCGGGTAGCCTAGACGAGGAGCCTAGGCTGTGGAGATGGAAGGAGCTGTAATAGTGGCTTTAGTCGAGCTTGAGGACAGCGAGGAAGGCTTTCTGTGGGATCTCTACGTTGCCGATCTGCTTCATGCGCTTCTTACCCTCTTTCTGCTTCTCTAGTAGCTTGCGTTTACGGCTAATATCACCGCCGTAGCACTTGGCAGTCACATCTTTGCGCACCGCCTTGACGGTCTCACGAGCGATGATCTTAGCACCGATAGCGGCTTGGATAGCTATGTCAAATTGCTGGCGCGGGATGAGCTCCTTGAGCTTTTCGCACATACGACGGCCGAAGGGGACGCTATTGTCAAAGTGCGTCAGCGTCGAGAGCGCATCGACGGGCTCGCCATTGAGGAGGATATCTAGCTTGACCAACTTAGAGGGACGGAAGTCGCTCAGGTGATAGTCAAAGGAAGCGTAGCCTCGTGAGATGCTCTTGAGCTTGTCATAGAAGTCGATGACGATCTCACCGAGAGGCAGATCGAAGTAGATCTCGACACGGTTGCCACTGATGTACTCCTGCTTGATGAGGATGCCGCGCTTGTCGAGGCAGAGCGTCATGATAGGACCGATGTAGGCGGTATCTGTGATGATCGTGGCTCGTATGTACGGCTCCTCGATGTGATCAATCTGCATCGGATCGGGCAGACCTGACGGGTTGTGTACCTCGGTCACGCCGCCCTTCTTGTCGTAAACGAGGTAGGAGACGTTGGGAACAGTCGTGATGACGTTCATATTGAACTCACGGTCGAGACGCTCCTGAATGATCTCCATGTGGAGCAAACCAAGGAATCCACAGCGGAAGCCGAAGCCTAGTGCTGCCGAGCTCTCAGGCGTGAAGGTGAGCGAAGCATCGTTGAGCTGTAGCTTCTCGAGTGAAGCGCGTAAGTCTTCAAAGTCTTCCGTGTCAATGGGGTAGACACCCGCGAAGACCATCGGCTTGACCTCCTCAAAGCCTGCGATAGCTGCTGAGGCAGGGCGCTGTATGTGTGTGATCGTATCACCTACCTTGACCTCTTTGCTGGTCTTGATACCAGAGATGATGTAGCCCACGTCACCCGTGTTGACCCGATCTCTAGGCATCATGTCAAGCTTGAGCACGCCCACCTCATCGGCGTCGTACTCCATGCCTGTATTGATGAACTTGACCTTGTCTCCCTTGGCTATAGACCCGTTGACAATCTTATAGTAGGCGATGATCCCACGGAAGGGGTTGAAGACGGAGTCAAAGATGAGTGCTTGTAGCGGAGCGTCGGGGTCTCCCACAGGGGCTGGCACACGCTCTACGATGGCATCCAGGATCTCGTTGACACCTTGTCCCGTCTTACCACTGGCAAAGAGCACCTCGTCTGGATCTACTCCCAGCAGGCTGACGATCTGGTCTTGTACCTCTTCGGGAGAAGCTCCAGGCAGGTCGATCTTGTTGACTACTGGTATGATCGTCAGGTCATGCTCGATCGCCATATAGAGGTTGCTGATGGTCTGTGCTTGTATGCCCTGCGAAGCGTCCACGATGAGCAATGCTCCCTCACATGCAGCTATGGAGCGAGACACCTCATAGCTGAAGTCCACGTGTCCTGGTGTGTCAATTAGGTTGAGCGTGTACTCTACGTCATCCTTAGTATAGGACATCTGTATAGCGTGGCTCTTGATCGTGATGCCACGCTCACGCTCTAGATCCATATTGTCAAGGACTTGATCCTGCAGATCTTTCTTTTGGACGGTATCTGTGTACTCCAAAAGGCGATCGGCGAGGGTACTCTTGCCGTGATCAATGTGAGCTATGATACAAAAGTTACGTATGTGCTGCATGTGCTAAAGGGATTCGTGCGCTAAATAAAGGGCAACAGTGCTACAGTCTATCTGCTGTAAGAAAGGAAATAAAGGGCGGTGCGAAGCTGTGAGGAGCGTAGAGGAGTCGATTACTCTTCCTCCTCCTCGTCCTCCATATTGGTGAAGACGTTCTGCACATCTTCATCCTCTTCAAGTCTCTCGATGAGCTTGTTGAGCTCTTCGCGCTCCTCAGCTGAGACTGGACGTGTATCCTTGGGTACGCGGATGAACTCGACCGAGCTAATCTCAAATCCTAGATCCTCGAGCTTGGCTTGGAGAGCGCCATTCTGAGAGAAGTCTCCCTCGATGACCCACTCCTCTTCCTCTTGCTCTAGATCCTCTACACCGTAATCGATCAAGTCTAAGATCAACTCCTCCTGGTCTATCTCCTCCTTGGGCTGGACGTGGAAGACGCATCGGTGATCAAAGAGAAACTCCAAGCTACCAGTCGTACCGAGGTTGCCGCCAAACTTATTAAAGTAGCTACGCACGTTGGCGACCGTGCGAGTCGTATTGTCTGTTGCTGTCTCTACAAAGATAGCGATGCCATGCGGACCATAGCCCTCATAGTTCATCTCCTTGTAGTCGGTGTTGCTGTCCTTGTCGGTAGCTTTTTTGATAGCACGCTCTACGTTCTCCTTAGGCATGTTCTCCTTCTTTGCCGTTTGGACGAGGACGCGTAGTCGTGGGTTGGTATCAGGATCGGGACCGCCGGCCTTAACGGCAATGGTAATCTCCTTGCCTAGCTTAGTGAATACACGAGCCATGTTGCCCCAACGCTTTAGTTTGCGTGCTTTACGATATTCAAATGCTCTTCCCATGATTGGATTGGATACTTAACTATGTTAGTTGATTTATATGTCTGATGATTGGATAGGCTAGCGTAGCGTGGCGTGGTACTCCTGCTCGATGGCTTGCCAGATGCGCTTCATGGCAGCATCGATCTGTGCGTCTCGTAGGGTGCCCTTGTCGTCACGTAGGTAGAAGCTGAGTGCGTAGCTCTTCTTGCCCTTAGGTAGCTCCTTGCCTGTGTAAACGTCAAAGAGCTCGATACGCTGAAGTAGCTTGCGCTCGGCCTTGCTGGCGGTGCGAGCTAATGCTTCGTAGGAGATGTCGTTGTCGATGAGGAGAGCTAGGTCACGCTTCACCGTTGGGTACTTGCTTAGCTCCGTGCTGACCACTTTGTGCTGTAGTAGATATGCCATCAAAGTGTCGCTGTATAGCTCAGCATAGTAGACCGACTGCTTGATGTCGCACTTGGTGAGCCAATAGTTGCTCACGACACCTACGTAAGCGAGGCTCTTGCCCTCTCGATCGGTGTAGCAAACTACGTCGCTCCATAGGTCGTGGCATTCGGCTGGTGTAGTCACCGAGTAGTCCTCTGTCGTAAAGCCCATGTGCGCTAGGAGCTTCTCGACAACCCCTCGTAGCATGTAAGGAGAGGTAGCTTCGCCAGCGGTCGTCCAGCTATTGGGCATGAGCGTCCCCGAGAGCCACAATCCTAGTCTGTGAGCTTGGGTGTACTGGTCCAGGGGAGTAGCCGCCAGATCGTTTTGCTTGTAGCGGTAGACGTTGCCCCACTCATAGAGCGCGCAGTAGGGCTGCTTGCGGTGCACATTGTCAGAGATCGTCTCTAGACCGCCCACGAGCAGGGTGGGGCGTAGCACGTTGAGCTCTTGGCTTAGCGGATTCTCTATCGGGACGAGCTGGTTAGGGTCAAAAGCCTTTTGCCCCTCAAAGTATTGACGAGAGGTGAGCGAATTGTTCAATATCTCTCGATAGCCAAAGCCTGTGAGTAGCTCCGAAAGCTTGAGCTGAGCGTGATAGATATGGTCTTGGTCGCTCTGCTTAGAGAGACTCGCATGCACATAGCCCGATAGCGGGACAGCGTTGTAGCCGTAGATGCGTAGTACCTCCTCGACGACATCTACTGGACGTGTCACATCGTAGCGATAGCGAGGCACAGAAATGGCAAAAGCATCACCCTCCACAGCCTTAGGAGACATCTCTAGAGCCTCTAAAATGAGTTGTAGCTGGTCAGCCGTCAGTTCACGACCGATAGCCCGAGAGACATAGTCCGTAGAGATCGTCAACTCTACGGGATCAAGGTGCATACGATAGTGATCCACCGTCTCTTCTGCTAACTTTCCCCCGCAAATCTCCAAAATGAGCGATACAGCACGCTGGAGCGCCCAGTCGGTCGCCTCGGGATCTAGCCCACGCTCGAAGCGGAAGGAGGAGTCGGTGCTCAGTCCGTGGCTTCTAGCAGCTCGACGTGTGATCGTCGGATTGAAGTTCGCTGCCTCTATAAATATGTCTGTCGTCTCCATCGTCACGCCCGAGTCGAGTCCACCCATCACACCACCTATGCAGAGCGGTGTGAGCTGGCTGTCGCAGATCATATTCTCCATACCTGTGAGCTTATGCTCTACGCCATCCAAGGTGGTAAAAGGCGTGCCTGCAGGTAGATGAGCTATGCGCAGCAGACCGCCAGCGATCTTCTGAGCGTCAAAAGCGTGTAGTGGCTGCCCGATCTCGTGTAAGACGAAGTTGGTTACATCTACCACCGCATTGATGGGACGCTGACCGATGCTTTGAAGTCGCTCCTTGAGCCAGTCAGGACTCTCGACACACTTCAGGCCACGTATGGTCACTCCCTGATAGCGGGGGCAGTCCTCAGCGGATACCTCCATCTCAACCTGAATGGCAGAAGCCCTCGCATCGACCGACTGAGGCTTCGTCAGGGTCGGACGCTCCGCACGGATTACCTGCCCCTCACGATAGGAGTAGTAAGCCGCTAGGTCGCGTGCTACGCCATAGTGTGAGGTCGCATCGACACGGTTAGGTGTTATGTCTATCTCTATGACGGTATCACTGGCTAGGTCAAAGTAGTCAGCCGCCGGTGTCCCAGGCTTCACCGTCTCATCGTCTAGCACCCAAATGCCAGAGCTGTCGGCTCCCATACCTATCTCGACTTGCGAGCAAATCATACCCATACTAGGCTCGCCACGTAGCTTGGACTTCTTGATCTTAAAAGACTCGCCATCGGGCCCGTATAGAGTCGTGCCGACAGTTGCGACGATGACCGTTTGGCCTGCAGCCACGTTAGGTGCTCCACAAACAATCTGCACAGGCTCCTCCTCGCCGAGATCGACCGTGCAGACGTGCAGGTGGTCGGAGTTAGGGTGGGGGATGCAAGTGAGTGTGCGCCCTATGACGACACCACGCAGACCGCCTCGTACAGACTCCGTCTGCTCGACGCCAGCCACCTCAAGACCGATGGCTGTGAGCGTCTCCGCCACTTCATTTGGATTATAACCCTCTAGACGAGGTAGGTATTGCTGTAACCAGTTGAAAGATATATTCATACGAATCAGACATAGGCTCTCTAGGAGCCGATGAATAGAGTTATAAAGCGATACAGAAGAGACTAGTCGTGAGACTCAGTCTCTTTATTATTATATGGTGTGCTGTTGCGCAGCTCGACCTTGGAGTATGGACGTGGAAAGCCTTCGCCAGCAAAGAGCTCGGTAGCTCTACCGTTGAAGTCCCAGAAGAGATCCCACATATCCGCATTAGTACACCATACACGGATCATGATCGTGTAGTTGCTCTCCGTCATATCAGAGATCACGGCTAGCACGCCTTGATCCTGTAGGATGCGTGGATCCTTGAGTAGCTCCGTCATGAGGATGCTCTTAGCACGCTCGAACGGCACGTCGTAGTCCACGAGAAACTTCCACTGACACCGTCTAGTGGACATCTCAGAGGTGTTTTTGATTATGTTCGTACTTAGATTACCATTAGGCAGGTAAATCTTTGTATTGTCCGTAGTAGTGATAGAAGTGTGGAAGATTCCGATGTCCTGTACCGTACCCTCGACATCTTGGTAGACGATGTAGTCGCCAATGCGGAAGGGGTGCGTGATCAGGATGATAGCACCACCCGCAAAGTTCTGTAGCTGTCCTGAGAGTGCCATACCAATGGCGACACCAACAGAAGCAAGCAAGGCCGCAAAGGATACAGCGGCAAAGCCCAGGATATTGATCACCACGATAATCAGTACGATCCAAAGACCAGCACGAGCTATCGATCGGATGAAGTGTCGCAAGCCAAGCGCCTCGACACGCCTATCAAGGAGTCGAGTGACGCCCTTCATGATAAGACCTATCAGCCAGCGACCTACATAAAATATTAGGATAGCTAGCAGTACGCGGATACCTATGTCAAGTGCTTTATCGACCCATGATCCTAGGGTGTCAGCGAGGTTAAAGTTGACGATACTATCGACGATTTCCTCCTTCGTGAGAGCCGTCGAGTCGGGGAGAATAATGTTTTCTGGATTTATTTCAGGCATATGCTTCTACACAGTTGACGCTGTCGCTTTTATTTGCGATAGCACTCAGTTAGCAGAGCCAAAGGTACAAAAAAGCGACAACCTAACCTCACCGCAAAGCATAGCGTAGATAGACCTGCAAGGCGTAACACATTCGGTGTGTGCATATAAAAGCCCCATACTCACAGGGTCGGAGTATGGGGCTTCGCTTGCTTTGGAGCTATTTAGATGCTTAGCGTATCAGCTTGATCGTAGCTCCTGCGATAGAGAGTATATAGCTTCCTGCGGGGAGCTCGCAAGAGAGACGTCCCGTCTGGTCCGTTACGCCATGTGCTCGGAGCTGTCCTGCCAGGTCGTACAGCTCATAGCTCGTCTGGCTGTAGGGCGTCTCTATATCCCAGCCCGTAGCTGTCGGAGTAATCACCCAAACATTAGGACGGTCGGTCACAGGAGCGACGCCAGTATCTTTCTTAAAGGCGTAAGAGACGAAGATGTTGTTGGACAGGACGAAGAAGTATATAGTCCCAGCCTCATCTTCTGCTGTGAGCTTGCTCGTACTCCACTTGCAGTAATCGGGTATATAGCCTTCGTCTGGGACCAGTACGATAGAGCCTCCTACTGACCTCTTGATAGGTTCTGCAAAGTTGAACTTCTTGTCTCCGACTGCTATGTAAGCATGTCCATGAGACTTCGTCGAGGCGTCAAAAATCTTCGCTGTCTCACACCCTTCGCTGGTGCTCTCGCTATCAGCGATCCAACCATTGAGCAGAACTTTGTCGTAGGTCGTTGCTCCTGGCGTGCCACTGAGCTGAACTCGATAGAGACCCTCGCTGGTGTCACCTGCGGGGGGTAGCTGTATGAGCAGGTCGTTGAGATCACAAGCGGTGAAGCTGTTGTCTCGTACGTCTAGGCTATGCAGATTGAGAGCCAGTCCTGGGTAGGGGATGAGCTGTAGCTCAGTGAGCTTATTGCCATTAGCCTTGATGCGCTCTAGGTACTCGCTCTCGAGCTTTACCTTAGAGAGCTGACAATTCTCAATGTCTAGTACACGTAGCTTTTCGTTGGCCGAGAGATCTAGACTTTCGCCAAAGGCATTGCCACTCAGTACAGCTATCTCCAGCTTAGGCAGAGATGCTAGAGCTAGAGCGGAGATCTGATTGTCGTTGCAGTTTAGGACGCTCAGGAGTGGAGTCTGCTCTACATGTAGCTGCGTGAGCTTGTTGTACCCGCAGTACAGCTCCTCAAGCTTGGGAGTAGCAGAGAGTGATAGCTCGGCGAGCTTATTGTCCGTGATTTGCAGCTCCTTGAGGTTGGGCAGACGAGAGAGGTCTATCTGCTCAATCTTGTTGCGAGAGAGACGGAGTGTCTCAATTGTTGCGGCATCTTCAAAGGCTACTGCGACGATCTTGCTAGCCGTAGCGTCTACGAGAGTCACGGGACCATAAAGCTTGATCTTAGCCCCAAGGTCTACCGTTTGGGGGACGGTAAAAGGCTCATTAGCCTTGGGAATTGTATAGTCGCTAAGCTGGCCACTGCCCCAGTCGATCTGCACCTTGGTCTGGGCCTTAGCAGCAGCTATCTGGAGAGACAGATCTATCTCATCAATGTCATAGCCATCCTCATCTTGACCTGGAGACTCCGTAGTCACAGATAGAGACATCGTCGTGGGCTTGTAGGGTAGCGTGATGTTATAAGTGTGCAGTCCTCCCTTATAGAAGGCTAAGTCGGGATAGCCAGCATTAAAGAGCTTGGCACGTACCGTAATCTGGTGCGTGGTAGGGTCTAGCAAGGACTCGTCAATGGTATAGACCCCAGGCTTGTCGCCAGCTACCACCTTGTCGGTAGGTATGGGCTGCCACTTATTGGCTGCATCCTTATAGAACCATGTGAAGGTCGTGGGTGTCGGTGCCTGCGCGATACCTTTAGCAGAGGCCATGTTGGAGAGGTCGACTGTCATGTCTCGATACTGCGAGCGATCGACATGAGCGTAGTACATCTTCGAGACCTTAAAGTTGTCCAATGGCGTCTCGTTGAGGTCTGGAAGCATATCATAGGTGAAGGCGCAGAACTGCAGAGTCACCATCTCTAGATGAGTCAAAGCCTTGCCCCCGATCAATTGACGAGGATATGCCTTGTTACTGAGACCTGTGATGACTAGCTGCTTGAGAAGTGGCGTATCGGTTAGATCGATGGTACGCAGCGTGGTACCTTGTAGAGATAGACTCTCCAGAGCTGTGCAGCCAGATAGGTCTAGTTCCTTTAGCTGTCTACTGTCAGGGGTGGGTAGTAGTGGCGTAGCCCACTGGAAGGTCTTGAGCAAGCCTCTATTGGGAGGTAGGATGACTCGAGAGACCTCGGCGCCATTGAGTGTGATCTCCTCAAGCTTAGGACAAGCGGAGAAGTCTAGCTCTTCGCTCTCCATCAGAGGTGTGAAGTCACAGTTAAAGCGCTCTAGGAGGGGCGCAGCAATCTGTGTGACTCCGCAGATAGCTTTGCTACTTGTAAAGCGTAGTGTGACTAGCTGATCTGCCGAAATGGTAATAGTGCGCTGTGTGCTACTAGGCTCTGCAAATGTGTGCTTAAAGGTTTGTAGCTTCTCAGCTTCGGGTTGCTCTAGCGTAGCGGTCTCACCGCCACCTAGGTCTATCTGCGCGGTCGCTCCTTGCTGAGCGAGGCGATAGACAAACGTGACCTCTGTCGCATCGGGCTTGATAAGCAGACGGACTGTCGCCTCTTGCGCCATGGAGGTTAGGATACTCAAGAAGAGTACGGGAAGGAGTAGAAGTCGCTTCATAAAATGTAACATAAAAGTTTGAGAGCGCCAAGGTACGAATTTTACTCCTCCCATACGACAACGCAATTATCCCTCAACTCCGCAAACCTTACGAGTAACGATCTATAGGGACGCCCTCCTGCTAACCCTTGTCTGAGAGGAGTCATCAAGCGGGGATGTTGTCCGCGCCGTCTGTATCGTGCTGAATATGTTATACGTACGAGTTCCAAAAACAATTTCCCTCTTGGAACTTTTTAGTTCCAAGGGAGGAAATATCGAGTTCCAAGGGAGGAGCTTGGAATTTCCAAGGGTGGAAAACTAAGTTTCCAAGGCTGGAAAGTTTTTGGAAACCTATAGAGGAGGTTCCTTATTGACAAAGTAGGATAGACACCCCCTGTGTGAGCTTTAGAACAAGCTTATGACTTGAGACGAACTCAGGAGGGTGGGGGCTAGGAGAAGGCGTTCCAGCCCTGGGCTTTGAGTTCATGCTCGGCACGATCGGTCGAGATCCAGCGACAGCCCTCAGAGGCCTCTGTGGCGTGCCCTATGATAGAGACTCCCTCGATGGTCGATACTTGACCGACCTGAGCCAGTGGCACGGTGAAGAGGAGCTCGTAGTCCTCACCACCATTGAAAGCCGCCGTGATGGGCGACATATTCATCTCTTCGCAGAGAGCTAGCGTCTCACGATCGAGAGGTAGTCGATCTTCATAGACCCGTACACCTACCTGTGATCGTTCTGCTATGTGGAGCAACTCGGAGCTTAGACCGTCGCTGATGTCTATCATTGCCGTCGGTGTGACACCTTGCTCGGCTAGCTTGTCACGCAACCAGCGTTGTGCTGACGGCATGAGCTGACGCTCGATGAGATATTCGTACCCTTCGAAGTGTGGCTCAAACTCCTCTGTCGGTGCGCTGAGGAAGGTGCGATGCTCACGCTCTAGCAATTGGAAGCCCATGTAGGCTGCCCCTAGATTACCCGTCACGCAGATGAGATCGTTAAGCTGAGCGCCAGAGCGCAGGACAGCCTCTCCCTTAGGCACGGAGCCTAGGCATGTGATGCTGATGGCGAGTCCGTTTCGTGAGGCGCAGGTGTCTCCACCGATTAGGTCGACTTGGTAGTGCTGACAGGCTAGTTCGATCCCTTTATAGAGCTCTTCGATCATCTCAGTTGTGTACTTTGCTGAGATCCCTAGAGAGACGGTGATCTGCTGAGGGATGCCATTCATAGCGCAGATGTCGGAGACGTTGACCACGACCGCTTTGTAGCCTAGGTGCTTGAGCGGCATATAGGTCATGTCAAAGTGTACCCCCTCGAGGAGCATATCGGTCGTGACCAACAGCTCTTCGTCAGGCTGCATCTGTAAGATAGCTGCGTCGTCTCCTACAGCCATGCGGACACGGTTGGGAGATGTAATGGCAAACTGCTCGGTGAGTTTTCGGATTAGTCCAAACTCACCCAAGTCAGAGATCGGTGTATTCATAGATTATTCCTTTTCCTCGTTCCCCTCCTGCTCCTCTTTTTGAGCTTGCTCTGATGTAAACTGAGCTATATGGTTCATGACTAACTCGCGCAGATCCTCCTCACCATGAGCCCTAAAGCGTACCTGTATAGGTAGTCGGAGGAATCGCTCACGTAGCTCACGACTCATATAAGACTCTAGCTCGAAGATCTTGACAGCGTCCTTGTCTGTACAAAGAAACACTACCTCTGCACCACGCAATAGATAGTCTGTCAAGATGTTTTCCCACGTGGTGACATTGCGTCTAGAGTAGTGATGATGATCTCCATAGGGTAGTGTCACTACACGTGAGAAGCCGCGCTCTACGTAGGCAAAGAACTCCTCAGGGTGAGAAATCCCGGATATGGCAATAACAACCGCATTGGTGTCTATCTTAGTAGGCTCTGCATCTCTCTGAAAGATGGGGACAGGATTGTCGTACTTTACCTCACTAAAGAGGAGCTTCTGATGCGGGTAGAGATCTAACCTGCGCTCCGTAAAGGTGCAGTCTATCGGCTTAAGTAGGGTAGGACACTTGGTCACGACCACCACATCGGCACGATAGCGTGCACGTGCAGGCTCACGCAGGCGCCCGGCGGGGAGCAGCACGTCATCTGTTATAAGTCTGTTGTAACTGGACAGAAGGATCGAGAGGGAGGGCCGCACAGAGCGATGCTGGAAGCCATCGTCCATCAGAATTACATCGGGACGCTGCGAGTAGGGCTGATTGACTAAGTGATTGATCGCTCGCACCCTATTGCCATCTACGACGATCTGTATCTTGTCGCCAAACTTACGTAGGAGCTGTGCTGGTTCATCACCTATGCGACTGGCACTATCCCCTAGCTCAGCAACCTTAAGCCCAAATGATTTGCGCCTATATCCACGCGAGACGATAGCAATCCGCAGATCGCCCATAAGCATCCGTATGAGATGCTCTATCATCGGGGTCTTGCCTGTACCTCCTACGGCTAGATTGCCTACACAGATGATGGGAATGGGGAAGGCGTAACTCTTCAGACGCCCCATATTATAAAGGCTATTGCGTAGCGATACGCCCACTCCATAAATACCTGAGAGCGGTAGCAGCCATCTATTGATCTTGGGTGTCTGATCCATACTGTAAGAGAGTCGAGAGGATAGTCTGTGTTGCTCCCAGAGACTAGAGATCCACTACTAGGGGTAGACGAGCCTGAAGACCCGACATAGCACGTAGCTCGCGCATCTGGTCGATGTAGCGGATCTCCTCATCGGTAAACCATGAGGTCATCAGCTTCATACGTACAGCTTGCGTTGATGAGCTAAATAGTTCTTGGAGTACATTGACCTCACGTTTTGTGTAAGTCACATGGTAAGTGTCATATCCAGCCTGCGAAGCAGCATAAGCGATTGCATCTTGTAGACCGCCAAGCTCATCGACGAGCCCTAGACTTAAAGCCTGAGCACCTGTCCATACGCGTCCCTGAGCGATAGAGTCGACCTGAGTTGTGGTCATATTGCGTCCCTCAGAGACTCGCTTGAGGAAGAGTGCATAGCCTCGGTTGACATATTGCTGGAAGAGCGCGCGCTCCTCCTCTGTCCATGGACGATCGGGAGCGCCCAGGTCAGCATGCTGACCTGTCTTGACCACATCTTGGTGTACACCGATCTTGTTAGCGAGCTTGGTCGCATTAGGCACAACGCCAAAGATACCGATAGACCCCGTTATCGTCGAGGGCTCTGCAAAGATGTAGCTAGCGCCCGAAGACATATAGTAGCCTCCCGAGGCTGCGTAGTCTCCCATAGAGATGACGACTGGCTTGTTTTCGCTAGCCTTATGGACTGCGTACCAGAGCTGCTCAGAGATGTAGCTGCTACCACCAGGCGAGTTGACACGTACTACAAGTGCGTCGTAGTCGTCATCTTCGCCCATCTCGAGGATACGGTCAGCGAGTCGGTCGGAGACCACTTTCTTGGTGTTAAAGGGAGAGTCAGCGACCTCGACATTGATCTCGCCCTCAGCAAAGAGGACGCCCACATTAGCTCCTCCCTTACGGCCAGAGCCACGCGTCGCATACACATCGCTTAGAGATACGAAGTGTAGATCATCTTTCTCATCTACTCCTACCAGTGAGCAGAGGGTCTCTAAAGCTTGATCTTGATAAAGTGCTCCATCAATGAGTCCATTAGCTAGGTAAGAGTCGGTCGGTCGTACAGACTGCATACTGTCTGCTAGAGACTGCAGGCGTACACTGTCTAAGTTGCGGCTGGCACCGACCTCGCTTAAGATGCGTCCCCAGATATCGCCAAGGTAAGAGGTGATCTGAGTGCGATTTGCCTCGCTCATACTATTGAGTATATAAGGCTCGACAGCACTCTTGAATGTACCTACTTTAAAGACCATCATCTCCACTCCGATCTTGTCTAGCAAGTCTTTGAAGAAAACAGCCCCACCAGCTAAGCCATCGAAAGCGATAGACCCCTCCTTATTGACATAGAGTTGGTCAGCGACAGAGGCAAGGTAATACCCCTTGAGTGAGTAGAAGTCTGAGTATGAAACGATGAACTTGCCATCTTCTTTGAAATCCTCTAGAGCCCCTCTGAGCGCCTCTGCCGAAGCATAGCCACAGCCTGGATCCGTCACATTGAGATAGATACCCTTGATACGATCATCATTCTTAGCCTCATCAATAGCCTCAAGGACATAAGAGAGAGGCAGATCGCGACTACCATCACTTTTGTTCAATCCGAGATCAGACCAAGGGTTTGACACATAAGTGTCAGAGATGTGTGCTAGTTCGATCTTGAGGATGCTCCCATCCTTGATCTGCTGTGTGTTATTAGCTATGTTAGCGCTCAGAGCCGCTATAAAGCTGATCAGTACGATGACCGCTAGAGAAGCAAAGATGACACAGCTTACGACGATAGCTAATAGTGTTGCAAAGAAGGTCTTCCAGAATGAATTCATAAAGTGTTTACGTATAATATGTCCATTAGCGAGTGTTAGCACCACAAAGGTAACAAATAGATATTGAATAAGCTACATTTGCTTCTCCCTTTATAGTAGTAAAGGCACTCTTCGTGAGAGGAGTGCCTTTGCTTTTTGGGGATGACGGATCTGTAGAAGCTATCGCTTGACGATGCGGTGGAGCGTCGTCGTGCCGTCTGAGAGGGTTACCTGTAGGAGGTAGCTGCCGACTGCCCACGATGAGGTATCGATAGAGCGATCCGTTAGTACGCCTTCGGAGATACGCGTGCCGTCGAGCGTGTAGAGCTGGTAACTACCTGTCAGGCCATTCGTCTGAATAGTCAGATGATCCGTGCAGATCGTCGGGTAGACATGGACGGCATCAGGTGCAGTAGACAGAGCTTCGACGGCTGAGATCAAACCATTCTCGTAGAGTGGCTTGACGCTGTACTCCTTGCCTGTCGCATTGGTGACTATGTAGCTGAGGTCTTGTGTACGTCCTATCTCGTTGCCGTCGGCATAGATGATATACTCCTTGACTACGGGCCACTGCGCTGGGTGGAAGCCGCGAGCTATCGTACCCGTTACATCAACAGGTGCTCCAGGCTCTCCATCGTCTATCATAAACTCAATGGCAAAAGCGCCATCCTTTGTAGGGAGGGATCGCTCAATATCTGCGGGCATCCAGTAGTGCGTATCAAAGGATAGTACATTGTGACGACTGCTCCATTCAGTCGCAGGCGTTGGGTCGATCATAGCTACATCACGTGTGAAGTCAGTGCGTGTCTGGATCTTATAACCTACGATGAGCATCTCCTCGGGTCGTATCACCTTTGGCGTAAAGCCCTGCACCCAGAGCCACTTCTTCTGCTCGAATTTATCTCCTATAGGATAGTTTAGTGTCGTGGTGGCATCGTCTGCAATCACCTCGTAGCAATCCTTTTCTAGACCAGCAGAGGTCACAGTTATGTTCTGCCCATTGCGCACGAAGAGTGTGTAGGTGTGCATACGAGGTGTACGTGCTGGGATGAAGCGCATTGCTGCCAAGCGAGTCTGTCCTAAGGAAGCAAAGTCTCGTCCATCGTAGCGGACGCCAAGGTAGACCTCTTTGTACTCAGGGTTTAAGCCAGGGTACTCTAGGGGAGCAACTGCCTGAGCCTCCCCTTCGCTAGAGAGTGTCAGCTGAGAGATCAGCTGACGATTCACTGGCTTATGCCAGGTGAGAGTCACTTGGCTTCCCTCCTTCTTCTGGTCAAACTGCGAGACTCCCGCTAGGTCTGAGGTGAGGAAAGAGATATGACGAGGAGCCGTGTAGTGCTGTGTAGCTTCCTCTCCGATGGTATATTGGTAGCGTAGCGTGTAGGTCACGATACCGCTCTCGTCTCCTGCCTGACTATCTGTGTAGTGTCCCGTGTTCACGGGTAGACGCTTTAGCTCCTTGCCATTGCGCAAGATCTGCACCTCAGCAGTGACGCCCGTAGGCAGGACTGTCATCGGCTGCCACGATAGAGCTGCCTGACCATCCTGATAGACGCCCTGTAGCTTAGTCACAGAAGCTATCAGCGTGGCACCAGGCTTGTAAGCGCCACGCAGCGTCATAGCTGTGCCATCTCCCTTGGGGTCTAGTATCTGTGCGAGTGGCTGTAACTGTTGTGAGTTATCTTGCGTGGATCGTGCCCAGTGCTCACTCAGCTTGCCATACATGTTTAGAGCATTGATCCCCTTGTCACACTCGGCAGCTCCGCCTGAGAGGGTTCCGATGAGTAGCCCCTTATCATTAAAAAGTCCCGAACCAGAGCTACCTCCTTCAGTCACGCAGTGCCCATTCTCCGTCTTGGCATAGCGCACCGCAAAGTGTGCATCACGTGCTCCAGCATTGTTATCTGTCAACCAAGTGCCGTTTTTGAGCGGCTCGGTGATCGTCGAAATCTTCATTACATCGCCACTAGGGTGGTGTAGGCCCTTAGCGGTAGGCTCTAGGGTACCCGAGCGATCCCAGCCGTTGTAGTAGACCCCGTAGTAGTCAGGTATCGGGTTTAGCGTCTCCACGAGTAATGCATCGCTCCCGTGATCCATCGGCACAGCAGCCAGACGCTTAGCACCGCTGATGGAGTAAGCTGGCTCGCCTATCCACTGATTGTTAGCACACTCGGGACGCTCATAGTGGAAGTTAAAGACCCACTGACGAAAGTCCTCTTCAGTCGCATTGATGACCTTGCCCGTCAGAGGACTCTTGGCGAAGGTACAGTGGTAAGCGGTCATGATGAGTGGTCGCCAATCTTCGTTGCTGTTGTTGACCAGTGTGCCACTACAAAAGCCAATGTTGCCATTGAGTACAACGATAATCTGGGCGATACCATTCTTGACATCCTGCATATCAGCTCCCTCAGGACAGTTGACATTGACGTTGCAGACACCTGAAGCTCCCTCGCCAGAGATGTTCTGAGGAGCCGCAACCGACTCAAAGAAGTAGCCGAGTTGCTTCAGACGTATATCGGCCAAAGCTCCCGCTGGCTCATACTGTATGACCAGTGAATTGCCCGCAATAGGGTTGGTGCCGAAGACTCCACCATCGGGATTGCTCTCACTCGTGAAGGCTCCCAAAATCTGCTTTCTAGTAGGATCAAAGAGGTAGAGGCGGTCACCAGGCTGCAGTGCTAGCTTGTCAAATGAGAGCGACAAGCCTTGTGCATCAGGAGCTGTGAACTCTAGATGATAGATACTCCGCCCCTGGATCATTTCGTGGGTTGCCTGCTGGTAGAAGTCTCCCGAGAGCGGTAGCATGCGCCCCACGATGAGCGGCGCACCATCGTCCACTTGATGCCAATGCTCTGCTGCGCGCAAGTCTTGAGCATTGAACGGTGGAACGACCTCGACCACACGATGTGATTGAGATGTCATCACAGGTGCCCCACCGAAAGAGATTTGCGCCTGCCCCAAGGTAATACCGCAGAGCAAGCAAAGCGTTGCTAAGAGTATTTTTCGAGTAATACTAATCATGGATATACTGTTTTTGATGTTGTAAAGGTACCCTTTTCCAACAACATACGATCTCAAACAAAGATCTGAGCGATATAGTGGATGATAGGTATCAGTATGGAGGTAAAAACTCCCATGATACCAATAGCCAAGCCACCGATAGCCCCCTCTAGAGCCCCCATTTGAATAGCTACCGAGGTGCCTACACCATGCGCTGCAGCACCTAGAGCCAGTCCCTTAGCGATACTGCTCTCTATGTGGAGCCATTTAAAGAGTGGAGGCCCCATCACGCCTCCGATGATGCCTGAGATGACGACCACCACTGCGGTCAAGGCGGGGATACCTCCCGACTGCTCAGAGAGTGCGATAGCGATAGGGGTCGTGACCGAGCGGGACTCCATCGAGTAGGCGATCGCGTCGCCTGCGCCTAGTGCATAAGCTAGTCCTACGGCACTGAGTATGCCGATTAGAGAGCCTACAAAGAGCGAGACCATGATAGAGACGACGCGTCCTCGGAGGTACTTAGACTGCTCGTATAGGATGTAGCCCAGTGAGACGACTGAGGGACCTAAGAGGAAGTCGATCAGTTGGCTACCCTCTTTATACTCTTCATACGTTGTATCCGATAGGTCAAGCATTAAGATGATGAGCCCTATGGTAACAATCAGAGGATGAAAGAGACCGATCCGCACCTTGCGGTATAGGAGCAAACTGAGGAAGTAAACGCCTATGGTGAGCGGCAAGCAGTAGATAGGCTTGCTCAGTAGTTGTGTGACGAGATCCATCATGCGTTGTCGTTAGGTATCTGTCCCTTATGGTGCCGCTCGAAGCGGTGCTGCATACGTCCCACGACCACCAAGACTAGTGCCGTGCTGACCACCATCGAGATCACGATAGCAGCCCAATATTGCTGGATAAGCTCCACCTGGGTGATCAGCCCCACGCCAGCTGGTACGAAGAAGAGACCCATGTTGAGGGTGAGAAACTTAGCGACGCTGTCCACTTTGTCAGGCTTGATCAGCTTAGTCTCTAGGGCTAGAAAGAGCAGTATCAGCCCGATCACACTCCCTGGTAGAAAGTGCCCGATCATCATGCCGATCAGTTCACCCACGGCAAAGAAAAAGAGCACCCAAAAGCATTGTACAAGAGACTTCATCTCTATAAAATCAATCTAAACTCAAAAACTTGCCTGCAAAGGTAGCAAATTAGAGATTAGAAGTTAGAGATTAGAGGGTAGAGGGTAGAAGTTAGAGCCGTGAGTTCATATAGAAGATGTTACTCTATTATGTTGATTTTGTCGCACATACGAGTTGCAAAAGTAATTCTCCTTTTGGAACTTTTTAGTTCCAAGGGGGGAACTTTCGAGTTCCAAGGGAGGAACTTTTTAGTTCCAAGGGAGGAACTCTGCGATTCCTACGTAGGAAATCGTAAATCTCCACGTGGAGAATAAAAAATATCCACGTGGGCGTGAAATGAAACTTCGGAGGAATCAAATGAAACTTCGGAGGAAATGTTTCGCGCCTACGTGGAGAATAAAAAATAGCCACCGAGGAAAATCCAATTTCCTCGGTGGCTATTCTGTTATTACTTGAATCTAATCTTCTGAGACTACTGAGTTATTCGGCAGTCTCCGATGAGTTCTTATGGAATTAGCACCTGCATCACCTCAGTCTCATCAGCTGCGACAGCCTGTGCGGTGACAAGATAGCTGCCTTGTGGTAAGGTGACTAGCTCTCCACGGCCGATGGGCTGGTGGTAGTATGTCTGTCCATCTATGGTAAAGATGGTCAGCATAGCTAGGTCAGCTAGCGTAGTGATACCCTCAGAGGAGATAGCTATGCAGCGGCTCTGTGCTGGCGCAATCACGGCGTTGTCTAACTTGAACAGAGCATTGATACGTGTGTAGCGCTGTGGTGTCAAGCTGGTGCCAGAGATCTGCTCGCCATTGGCGGTGAGTCGGTCTATCGTGTAACCCTCTTCGGGCTTGATGATGAGACTGATCTCCTGATCTTTATTGACCTTGTGGTAGCCCAGGTGCGTAGGAAGCGTGCTCCATACAGGTTTGATCACGTTGCCCTGCTTGTCTGCGAGCTGGATCTTACCATGTGTGGTGGGTGCGACCTCTACGTAGACCTGATCACAGCCAGAGGCATCTCCTTCTGTATTCACGCGCCACCCCTTGATCGTTGCAATCGTCGGATCAGCATGCTGAGCATCATTGTCAGGATTGCTCTTGTCGTTGGTGATGTAGAGGCTGTAGGGCATCTGAAGTGTGACACCCTTGGGATAGCTACAGAGAGAGGCGTATAGATCATTGACATCACAAGCTGTGAGCTGGTTGCCGTAGGCTTGTAGCATCTGAAGCAGAGGTTGATTCGATAGATCGAGCTTGGTGAGCTGGTTCCCATTGCAGTATAGCGTGGCTAGCTGGGTAAGCTTCGAGAGCTCTAGCACCTTGAGCTGATTGTCATTGACGAGGAGCGTCTCGATCTCGGGCAGGTTGGCTAGGTCTATCTTGGAGAGCTTGTTGGCTCCGAGTGCTAGTGTATGCAGTCCCGTGAGCATAGATAGGTCTATCTCAGAGAGCTGATTGCCCTGCAGGTCTAGGTAGCCAAGATTGACACACGAAGATAGATCAATGCTGGTGAGCTGATTCTTCTTGGCGTCTAGCTTTCGTAGACCTGTGAGCTTAGATAGATCTAGCTTAGAGAGAATGTTCCCATAGCATAGGAGCGTGTCTAACTGAGTACAGTTAGTGAGGTCGAGCTCAGAAATCCCTGTATAGGCTACATCGAGGAGGGTTAGATTAGGACAATCCTTAAGATCGATGTCGCCGATCGGGTTCATATAGGTGTAGAGGATCTGTAGATCGGGCTGTACGAGCTGAAGACTGGAGAACTCGTTGTCCCAAATTCCCTGCCCTGGATAGCTAGAGAGGTCAGCCTCGATGATCGGTCCAGAGACCTTGATATAGTCTCCTAGAGCCTTTCCGTCGAGACGCTTGGTCGTCTGCCCGATGATGTTGCGCTCTGGTACACCGTTACCCCAGTCAATGAGGATCTCAGTGCCCTCTTGCGGAGCTGCTATTGCGAAAGATATCTCATGACCTACCTTGGTACCCATCTGCATCATAGAGGGCTTGGTAAAAACAGGCTCTACGGTGGTAGGATCTTGGGTGACTACAAATACATGCTCCTTGATGAGTGTGCCGTTCACCTTGACTCCGAGGTACTCCTTGCCCTCAGGTATCTCATCAATCTGAACGTAGAGCGGAGTGCCAGCGAGCACGCTATCACCGATGGCCTTGAGTGACTGATCAGTGTCTATCATACGCTCTTGGAGTGTGATCTTGCCTTCGGTTTGAATGAGTGTCACAGAGACATTAGCACACTCTGCGGAGCCATCGCCCTCGACGTCTGCCTTCCAGTTTTCTTTGATAAGGCCTGCATCAGAGGTCTCTGCGTTAGACCCTTTGAGTAGTAGATTAAAATTATCTCCATATGGCTTGCGTGGATTATCCCACATAGAGCGTAGCATATAGTTGATGGCACAGGGTGTCATCGTAGGGTTAGAGCGAATGTCTAGATATTGAAGCTGATAGCAAGCGCTAAAATCGAGGAAGGTAAGCTGATTGCTATGAGCTGTGAGGCGACTCATATAGGGCGCCTGTGTGAGGTCTAGTAGCGTGATCTGATTACCAGCACAGCTTAGCGTGGTGAGCTTTGTAAGCATGGACACATCAAGAACAGTCAGAGCATTGCTGTCACAAGCTATGCTGGTCAACTTACTATTTGCTGAGAGATCTAGGTTTGTTAGCTTGTTCTTGCTACAGAAGAGGTTGGTCAGCTCAGTATTGTTCTTGAGGTTTAGTCTAGAGATGTTGTTATAGTTTATCTCTAGCTTATATAGCAGGGGAAGCTTGGTGACATCGATCTCAGAGATCTCATTGTGAGAGATAGATAGCGAAGAGAGCTTGGGGTAGTTGTCACCGATCTCTAGATCCATCAGCGAGTTATTCTCTAGCGATAGCGTCGTAAGTGCTGGCAGAGAGACGGGGTAGAAGTGACTGATGTCACAGTCGTTTGCATAGATGCGCTCGATGGTCTGACTGCCATCAGACACAAGCATGGTACCGAGTCGTGGGTTCCCAGAGATGTCGATAGAAGCTAAACTTGTATAGGAACGTAGATCTAGGGTTGTGAAGTCGTTCTCTTTGAGGTTTAGATTTTCTAGTGGAGCATCTTCGTTGAGTGCAAAGTTATCTTTTGTCAGCTTATTCTTAGAGAGATCTAGATACTTCAGCTCTGTCTGTCCTATAGCGACAAAGGAGGTTATCTCGAGCTCATCGGCCTCTAAGCTGGTGAGGCTAGAGAGGATGCGGATGGTCTTGCCCTTGATGCTTCCAGAGACTTTGGCAAAGTATCCAGAGGTGTTAGGATCGACGTTGTAGCTTTCGGTATTGCCATCTCCCCAGTCGACGATGATGGGGGTATCATAAGAATTGGTTTTGGGGTAGATTGTTACCTCAGAACCAAAGGCTTTGTCGCTTTTGATCTGTATCTCGGACGTTTGAGCTGTAAGTAGGCTTACACCGCAGAGAGACAGCAGGAGGAAGAGTAGGAAGTTGGTTTTCTTCATTCTGTTTCTGTATAGGGTGATTTGTATTATAGGGGATTGTGTGTAATATGAGGTATGGCAGGCTACTTGACCTTGCTGCTGTAGTAGTCGTGGATGAGGCGCTTTGCCTCGGTGAGGTCGGCCTTTTCGTCACCCGTGATGCCTACGCTTGGGGGCGAGGGAATCTGGATCTCGGTGCCAAGGGGAATGTTGTCGGGGTCTTCGATCTGCTCCTTATTAGCGAGGTAGATGTATATCCAGTACTCACTACGACCTAAGTAGCGACGTGCATAGCGCGCTAGATAGTCGCCAGAGCCAAGTGTCACGGTAGTGAGGATCTCCTGCTGAGCGGTCGTGTCTGCAGGTGGTGCGACGCTATCGATGGGGGCGATGGTATCTATTGTTGGGACCGTCTCAATGGGTGCCGTAGTACTGGGAGCTGGCGTGGCGATAGGGCACTGAGTCCTCTCTTCTCTGCCGAAGACGAAGAACCACAGCAGTAGAGCCATCAGTAGGACAGTGACTAGCGGGATGACGATCCAAAGCCACAGCCTGCGGTTCGTTCGCTCGGAAGGGGTGGGCTGACTCTCTTGTGGCTCCTCTCTCCTGTAAGGTGGTGGCGTGGCGACGACGGCTTCTGGCTCGCTGCTTTCGCTCGTTGGTATGGGGGGTGGGGGAGGTGGTGGCGTCGCGGGAGTTTCGGCTTGGGGCTGAGGCGTCCAAGCGGGTGGCGTACTTGCGGGTTGGGGTGCGACTATGCGCTCGGCGATACGGCTGGAGATGGTGGACGGGTAAGCCTTCTCAAGGCTCTCGGCTGGGTGCTCCTCAACATCGGGCCAGTGAACGCCCTCCTTGAGGAGTGTGGGCGCAAACATCTCAAAGGGCTTGTTGACCTGCTTGAGCAATTCGTCGGAAGGGGTGAAGGCGTAACTGGTCTCGCTACGTGCTCCTTCGCTATCTATGGACTGTGGGGCAAAGGTCCCTAGAGAAGCCCACTCTAGGGTGTGACCTAGTCGCTCGTGCATCTCAAAGAGCTTCGTGACACAACTGTAGAAGCTCTGGATCGTTTGCGGTATCTGGGTCGCTCCTTTTGCTAGGAGTTCGCCGATCTCCTCGGCAGAGAGCGGTTGCTCTTGGTTGGTGATGCGTGGCGTGACGCTTGGGGGCATCAAGTAGCGCTCACCACTAGGCAATAAGACGATGGAGGCACTGTGGCTCTCTGCGGACCACAAGCCGACGCTACGCATATAGCTGGTACTCCCCTGAGTGAGTCGCCCAATGAGGAGCGAGGTGAGATCGCTCCATAGTTGCTGGCAGGTGGTCTGTGCGAGCTGGCTCTGCTCGGAGACCTCTAGAATCCACTGTTCGGTCGTAATCATAGGATGAGGTGCTCTGGGGATGTGGTCGCGATGAGGTCGTACTCCTCTATGCCTGTGATTTCGGCTTGGTAGAAGGAGCCGACACGGAGCGGGCTGTCGCTACTGAGGATCACCTCGCCGTCTACCTCGGGGGAGTCGTACTGGGTGCGCCCGACGTAGTAGTCCTCTTCCTCACGGTCAACGACTACTTCGAGTGTGGTGCCGACTTTACGGCTATTAATGCTGGTGGAGATGGTCTCTTGGATAGACATCAGGGCATCGTATCGCTCTTGCTTGACCTCTGGCGGGACATCGTCCTGGTAATGCTTGTAGGCATAGGTCCCCTCCTCGTGTGAGTATTGGAAAGCGCCAAGTCGCTCGAAGCGCATCTGGCTGACGAAGTCAAGGAGATCGGCAAAGTCTTCGTCTGTCTCTCCTGGATGCCCAACCATCATCGTGGTGCGTAAGGCGATGCCGGGCACTTGCTTGCGGATGCGCTCTAGTAGGGCAATAGTCTCCTCACGGGTTATCTGCCGACGCATCAGCTGAAGCATATGATTGCTGCTGTGCTGGAGCGCGAGGTCGAGGTACTTGCAGATGTTGTCATGCTTCGCCATCACATCAAGCAATTCGATGGGAAAGTGGTTCGGATAGGCGTAGTGTAGTCTGAGCCAGTGAACGCCTTCTACCTGAGCTAGGCGATCGAGTAGGGTGGCTATGGCTTGCTCTTGGTAAAGGTCTACACCATAATAAGTGCTATCCTGAGCGATGATCTGAAACTCCCGACAGCCTGTGGCAACGCGCTTTTCGATTTCTCGGACGATCTCCTCCATGGGACGGGAGTGATGACGGCCAGTGATGAGCGGTATAGCGCAGTAAGAGCAGGTGCGGTCACACCCCTCGGAGATCTTGATGTAGCTGTAGTGTTGTGGCGTGACGCTAGGCGGAGGCGTTCGGTAGGATAGTGGTGTCGCATCGTCTGCGCTGAGTGCGGGTCCTAGGTCGGTGATAAGTTGCTTCCAGTCATACTTACCATAGATCTTGTCCACCTCAGGAAGCTCGGCGGTTAGTTCCTCACGAAAGCGCTCGCCAAGACAGCCCATCACATAGATAGCCCGGATGCGTCCCTCTTTCTTCGCTTCAATGAGGGAGAGGATGAGGTTGATCGACTCCTCCTGAGCTGCCTGTATGAAGCCACAGGTGTTGACGACGGCTATCTCGCCAGTCAGCTCCTCGGGATCGTGTCGTAGCGTGTAGCCGTACTGAGCGAGCCGACGCATGAGCGCATCGGAGTCAACGAGGTTCTTAGAGCAACCTAGACTGATGACATCTATTTGGTTGGCAATCATCGCGGAGCTGCTACTGGACTAAAGCTCATCGCCAAAGATGGAGTCGACAAACTCGCGCTTACGAAAGACCTGTAGATCCTCAATCTTCTCGCCTAGTCCGATATACTTGACAGGTACTTTAAACTGGTCAGAGATGCCGATGACGACACCGCCCTTTGCCGTGCCATCGAGCTTCGTGATGGCAAGCGCAGAGACGTCGGTGGCTGCGGTGAACTGCTTCGCCTGCTCGAAGGCGTTCTGACCCGTAGAGCCGTCGAGTACGAGGAGTACTTCGTGTGGAGCATCGGGGACCACCTTTGCCATGACACGCTTGATCTTAGAGAGCTCGTTCATCAAGCTCACCTGGTTGTGTAGACGACCGGCCGTATCGATGATAACCACGTCGGCGTCTTGCGCCACAGCCGACTGTAGCGTGTCGAAGGCTACCGAAGCGGGGTCCGAGCCCATCTGCTGCTTGACGACTGGCACGCCGACACGCTCTCCCCAGATCTCTAGCTGCTCGATGGCGGCTGCACGGAAGGTATCTGCAGCGCCTAGTACGATGCGCTTGCCCTGCTGCTTAAACTGATAGGCGAGCTTGCCGATGGTGGTTGTCTTGCCCACGCCGTTGACACCGACCACCATGATTACGTAGGGATGCGCATTTGCGGGGAGTGTGAAGCTCTCTCCATCGGTCGTACCATTCTCCGCAAGGAGTGCCGCCACTTCGTCACGCAGGATGCTTTTGAGTTCGCTCGTGCCGACATATTTGTCTCGAGCCACACGCTCTTCGATGCGCTTGATGATCTTGAGCGTCGTGTCCACACCCACATCACTCGTCACGAGTATATCCTCCAGGTCGTCGAGGATCTCATCATCGACCTTGCTCTTGCCAGCTACGGCACGAGTCAGCTTGTCTACCATCGAGGTCTTGCTCTTTTCTAGACCTGTGTCGAGTGTCTCTTTCTTCTTTTTTGAGAATAGTCCGAATAGTCCCATAGTTGGTCTCTTTCTTTAGGTTTAATGATTAGTCCATGCGAGACTTGTAGTCCGAATAGTCAAAGCTGCGGAGCATCTCCACCGAGCCATCGAGATGACGTAGCGCAATGGCGGGATGCTGTACGCCGTTGAACATGTTTGTCTTGACTGTCGTGTAGTGTAGCATGTCCTTCAGGACGAGCGTCTCGCCAATCTCCAGCGGATGGTCAAAGGTCCAGTAGCCCATATAGTCACCACTCAGACAGCTGTTGCCCCCTAGGCGGTAGCTGTGCGTGCCTGCCTCGGGCGTGTCGCACTGTGTCGCTCCCTCCACGACTGGATGGTAGGGCATCTCGAGACAGTCAGGCATGTGGCAGGCGAAGGAGACGTTCATAATCGCTGTCTTGATGCCGTCGTTGGTCACAATGTCCACCACCTGAGCGTAGAGATCTCCCGTCTGCCAAGCGAAAGCACTGCCTGGCTCCATAATAACTCGCAGATTCGGGTGACGCTCACGGAAAGCGCGTAGCAACGCCACCAGATGCTCCGTATCGTACTCACGATGCGTCATCAAGTGTCCACCACCAAGGTTGAGCCACTGCACCTTGTCTAGGATAAAGCCAAAGCGCTCCTCGAGACGCTCTAGCACTAACTCCAGCTGCTCGTCATCACCCTCGCAAAGAACATGCAGATGCACACCCTCTAGTCCTGTCAAAGCGCCCTCTTGCTCCATTTGTCTTAGCGTCTCGGCACTCACGCCGAAGCGTGTCCCTGGCAGGGCGGGGTTGTAGATTTCCGTCTTGACAGGCGAGTAGGCTAAGTTTAGCCGCAGACCGTAAGAGATCTGCTCGGCTGCGTAAGGCGAAGCTGGTCCGAAGCGCTGCCACTGGGTGGGCGAGTTGAGCGTGATGTGACTACTGTAGTGTACAAAGTCCGTGATATTGTCCTCGCTGTAAGCTGGTGTGTAGGCGTGTACGGGAGCTCCCATCTCCTCGTAGCCTAGGCGAGCCTCCCACGGCGAGCTAGCTGTGCTAGCGTGGATGTACTCCTTAAATATAGGGAAGGTGCGCCAGAGGGCGTACGCCTTGAAGGCTAAGATAATCTCCACGCCCGCCCGCTCTGCTACGGATCGTATCAGCTCGAGGTTACGTCTCAGGAGAGACTCCTCTAGGAGGTAGTAGGGTGTGGTCATCTTGTGGGGTTGCATACGGAGCATAGTACTTAATCTCCTGCAAAGGTACTAAATAGCAAGTGTAGCACCAAAAAGCGCCACGACCTCCTTGCTACTGACTATGACGATAGGAGGCTTTTTTGTACCTTTGCGCCTGATTCAAGAGGAGAGGTGCAATTCCTTACCGGTGGTATAGTCCACAACTCCCATAGCGGGACTGATATGGTGTAACTCCATAACCGACGGTGATAGTCCGGATGGTATTCGAATCAAGATGCCGCTGACCCTATCGGGGCTTCGGCTCTACAGGTCGACGCATCTACTTTTGTGTACCACAGATCCTCGTGCTTTTTATATAATCTCAAAGTAACAAGGAAATGGGACAGACCAAAACAATTTCCCCAGCCGTAGAGGCTCGCATCCAAGCTGCCGTCCAAGCCCTCAGAGATGGGCGTGGCATCCTACTCGTAGATGATGAAAACCGTGAGAACGAGGGCGACATCATCTTCTCCACAGAGAGACTTACTCCACAAAACATCGCGCTGATGATCCGTGAGTGCAGTGGCATCATCTGCCTTTGCCTCAAGTCGAAGAAGTGCCAAGAGCTCAATCTTCCTCAGATGGTACAGCACAACACTTGTGTCAACAACACCGCTTTCACGATCTCTATAGAGGCCAAGGAAGGGGTCACGACAGGTGTCTCAGCACATGACCGCTACGTGACCATCACAACGGCTGCACGAGCTGACGCCAAGCCTGAGGACTTAGTGCATCCAGGACACGTCTTCCCGCTACAAGCCAGAGAGGGTGGCGTGCTAGAGCGCCGAGGACACACAGAGGGCAGTATAGATATAGTTTCCATTGCAGGGCTAGGCGATACGGCCGTCCTCTGCGAGCTAACCAACGAGGATGGAACCATGGCACGTATGCCAGAGATCCAGAAGTTTGGCGCAGCGCACAATATGCCTGTCCTCACGATTGAGGATATCGTCACCTATCGTCAGCAAAGCTAAAACTACTTGTCAGCAAAACCAATAAAGAAGGAGACTATCGCCCACGAGTGATAGTCTCCTTCTTTGCTCTGTAGTCTCGCCGCGTATCAGTAGATACGGTAGGCATTGCTAATGCCTGGAGCCTGCTTGAGCGCATTGCACAGTTGCTCCACTTGCTCAGCTGAGTGCACCTCCAGTCCCACCTTTCCTCCGAAGATGCCATCTTGCGTCTGAAGCTGTACGGAGGCGATGTTGATCAGAAAGTCTTCCGTGATCACCTGTACGATCCCATTGAGGATACCCTTAGAGTCGATACCCTCGATCATTATAGAGCCCGTGAAGAGGGTAGCGCCCTGATCGCCCCAGATAGTCGAGAGGAGCTTATTGCCGGTGCTGCTTTTGAGGCGCATAGCCTCGGTACAGGTGCGTCGGTGTACTACGACTTGGTTGTCTATGACGAAGGCTACCACCTCATCTCCCGGTAGGGGATTGCAGTCGTCAGCCATGACGTAGTTGCTCTTGATGGCGTCGCTCTGAAGGAGGTAAGGCTTCTTGTAGTCTATCTCACTGATCTGAGAGATGGACTCTGTAGGTTTGGGTATAGCGTCTTGCTTGCCCATGAGCGCCTCCTTGACCGACTTGAAGAAGCGATTGCTCTTGCTCGACTTAATCCGCTTGTAGAGCGAGTCCACAAGATTGACCGTGCCAGAGCCGACAGCGTAGAAAAGGTCCTCACGCTTGTGAAAGCCAAAGAGAGATGCGACGAGATCCATATGTCCCGCATCGACAGAGAGATCGTGCTGCTCGAAGTAGTTGATCACACTCTCCTCACCTTGGCTGATTAGCTTACGACGCTCTATGCGGAGGAACTCATTGATCTTGCTCTTAGCCTTGGCCGTTTTGACATACTTGAGCCATAGAGCCGATGGTTTTTGGTTGTTACTAGAGATGATCTCCACTTGGTCTCCACTCTGCAATGTATGACTGAGAGGTACCAGCTTATGATTGACCTTGGCACCGATACAAGTTTGTCCGAGTGTCGAGTGGAGAGCATAGGCAAAGTCTAGCGGGGTACTTTCGTGAGGAAGCGTGATCGGATCCCCCTTAGGCGTAAAGACCATGATGTCATCTCCGTAGAGATTGAGCTTGATCGTATCGAGGAAGTCCATAGCACTCGAGTCGGGGTTCTCTAGAAGCTCGCTGATTTGGTCTAGGAACTTGGTGATCTCCTGATCCTCCTCCACACCATCGGACTTATACTTCCAGTGAGCTGCTAGTCCACGCTCGTCTATCTCGTCCATCCTGCGACTGCGCACTTGTACCTCGATCCACTTACCCGTGGGTCCCATGACCGTAAAGTGTAATGCTCGGTAGCCATTGCTCTTAGGCTGCGCGACCCAGTCACGAGTCCGCTCATTATTGACACGATAGAGGCTCGTGATGTCGGTGTAGATACCCCAGCAAGTCTCCTTGACATTGAGTCCAGGCGTCTCTTCAAAGATAATACGTACCGCATAGAGGTCATATATCTCTTGAAAGGGGATCTGCTTCTTCTGCATCTTCTTCCAGATCGAGTAGCAAGACTTGACACGCGTCTTCATCTCATAGTCTAGTCCACGAGCTTTGAGAAGGGGGTGAATAGGCGTGCTAAACTGCTTGAATAGCTCAGCACGAGACTGCTCCGTGTCGATAATCTGGTTGCAGATATCCTCGTAAGCCTTCGGGTGCTCATGCTTGAAGACTAGCTCTTCTAACTCCGTTTTAATAGCGAAAAGCCCTAGACGGTGAGCTAGCGGAGCATAGATGTAGAGAGTTTCCCCCGTTATCTTGAGCTTCTTATGCTCAGGCATTGAGCTCAGGGTACGCATGTTGTGCAGACGGTCGGCAATCTTAATAAGGATCACACGAATGTCTGCATTCATCGTTAGGATTAGCTTGCGAAAGTTCTCCGCCTGGAGGCTCTCTATGTTTCTCTCGGCCAGTATCTCGCTACTTATCTTGGTCAGTCCGATCACGATCTGTGCCACTTTGGGACCGAAGAGCTGCTCTATATCCTCCTCCGTGTACTCTGTATCCTCTACCACATCGTGGAGTAGGGTAGAGACGATAGATGTAGAGCCGAGTCCTATCTCACGGCACACGATACGAGCTACTGCGAGCGGATGCATGATGTAAGGCTCTCCGCTCTTGCGCCTAACCCCCTCGTGAGCCATCCGTGCGAAGGTAAAGGCACGTTGTATCACCTCCACCTTCTTGCGGTGATTTGAGTGCTCATAGTCATAGATCAGCGCATCGTACTCTCGCTGTATCATCTCCTCATCGGAGAGTGTCGAGTTACTATAATCTACAGGGTAAATGTCTTCCATAGTAAGGGGAACAAAAAAGGGTTAGACAGTAGCTCTATACATTTAGCCAACTATAGGCATCTTCATAAAGAGGCAAGAGGGCAGATGCTCCTCGAGCCATCCCTGGAGATAGGTGATGGTCTCATGCTCTATCGTTGCGTCTTGCTCAGGATACACATTGTACATAAGGTATCGCACCTCAATGCCCCGGTGCATGCAAGCATCGATACTGAGTAGCGTGTGGTTGATGCTACCCAGCTTGCCATTGGTGACGAGTGCTACCTGTGGATCCTCCTGCTGCGCTATGTAGTCTATCGTGAGGAGCTGCTCAGTGAGTGGTACCATCAGTCCGCCAGCACACTCTACGAGTAGTGGCTTAGCTCCCAGTTCTTGCAGATGACGGGTAGCTTCGTTGAGTCGCTTGGGGTCTATCTCTCCACCATCCATACGTGCTGCAAGATGTGGCGAGCAGGGGTAACTGTAGAGATAGGGGCAGGTGAGCCCCTGATGGTCCCACTCCGAGAGAGGCTCTCCGAGTAGACGACGATGTGTCTCTATATCTTCACTTATCTCGTGACATCCCGTTTGCACCAACTTCATAGAGGTACAGGCTGTATAGCCAGCCTCTCTGAGCGTACGTATAAGGAAGGCTGTGCCATAGGTCTTGCCGATGTCTGTGTCGATACCACATACGTAGAGCCGATCAGGAGGGGATAGTAATTGTCGTGTGTTACTCTTCATAGTATTAGTTACTAAGTGGGGGAGGGCAATCTCCTCCATCTACAAAGGTACAGAATAGCTTTCAATCGGCGAATGTACCGTGCAAATCTAGACGGGCTTAAATGCCGTAAAGCTTACGAATAATGATTTGCGAAATTGAGGACTGGCTTAAGGGTTGTCTATGTCACAAGATTAGATTAACTTTGCCAATGCAGAGGATTCTTATAGGTTACTAGAAGCATCTACTGCGACACTGTCATACAAATGCACACTAACAATTAAAACACAATATTATGGGATTACTTTGGAGTTTACTAATAGGTCTAGCTGCGGGAGCCATCGCAGGTTGGATCATGCGTGGACAGTCTCTAGGGTTCTTATGGAACATCATCATCGGTATGCTCGGTGGTGTCGTCGGAGGCTGGGTCTACACGCTCTTTGGGGCAACTGAAGGAACCTCCTGGTGGGCACAACTCGTGTGTGCTGTCGTAGGAGCCTGTGTCATCCTATTTGTCGTAGGGCTATTTAATAAGAAGAAAAAGTAGTCCTCTTCCATACACACAATTACCTCAACCAAGAAATTATGAAAAAGTACGTTTGCGATGTATGTGGCCATGTATATGACCCTGCAGAGGGCGATCCCGATAGCGGTATAGCTCCAGGCACACCTTTTGAGGATTTGCCCGATGATTGGGAGTGCCCACTGTGTGGCGTATCAAAGGATCAGTTCTCTCCAATGGAGGACTAATTCTAGCCAACGTCATCACCTCTAGATGACATAATCCAAGAGAGGCGTGTCCTATGAACAGACTGGTTCGTAGGACACGCTCTTTTTTGTTGTCGAGTAAGAGTCGAAGATTAATTCTGAAAAAAGGTTAGATAGGCTCCTCCTTAACGACACTTTATGAAATCCCCACGTGGAAATTCTCAAATCTCCACGTGAAGAATAAAAAATCTCCACGTGGATATGAAATGAAACTTCGGAAGAATCAAATGAAACTTCGGAGGAATCGTTTCGTCCCCACGTGGAGAATAAAAAATAGCCACGTGGAGATTTGAGATTTTCCACGTGGCTGTGAGCGTTTTATACGGAAGTGTTACTGAATAGTCAAACCTTGCACGATGGAAACTCTAAGATGAGTTTAGGGGCATTGGTTGATTAAGGAAACACTACGGAAGCATCAAAAGGTTGTTCCCAGATTAAACGAAAAAGTCCTATCCCCCTCTAAGTTGATATTCTTGAAGAACCCGACTCGGGCGTTCTAGCTCTGGAGAGGGGTTCGCTATACACCTTATTATATATATGAGACAACAGACACATCTCATCTCTGGGTGGCGCTATATGATGCTACCGTACTTATTACTGCTGACGCTGACGCTCTCGGCGCAGCAACCTGACACACTCGTGCTGACGCTAGACGAGAGCATCGCTCTCGGACTGGAGCAGAGCCCCATGGTGCTGGGTAAGGATGTCGCTCTGGTCAATCAGATGTATGCCGAGCGGGAGGCGCAGAGTGCACTCTACCCGCAGCTATCGCTCTCGGGCAACTACGGCTATACGCTCAAGAAGCAGCGCATCTACTTCGACGGGATGCCTGGTATGGGCTCTATGCCTGGTATGGAAGATGGTATTGAGGTGGGACGTACGCACAATATACAGCTGGGGCTACAAGCTGGTATGCCACTCGTCAATGCGACGCTCTGGAAGGCACTGCAGATCAACCGCAAGCAAGTTGACTTAGCACTACAGCAAGCTACTCAGTCTCGTCAGGAGTTGGTCGGGCAGATCAAGAAAGCGTTCTATACAGTGCTCCTCGCACAGGAGTCTTGTGAGACATTGCAGCAGAGCATGCGCAATGCGGAGCTGAACCTCGAGCGCGTCACGCAGCGGTACGAAGCGGGGCTCGTGGCGGAGTACGACAAGATGCGCGCTGAGGTACAGTACGCCAACATCAAGCCCTCAGTGCTGCAGGCAGAGCAGGGCGTTGACCTAGCCTATATGCAGTTGGCGGTGCTACTAGGACTAGACCCTCACACAGGTCTGCGACTGGTGGGGCACCTCGAGGACTACCAAGCCGAGAGCCAGCAACTCATAGCGCAGGTGCCAACGACCGACTCGCTATGGCTTACGACCAATCCAACCTTGCGAGCACTAGAGCTACAGCAGCAGATAGCGGACGAGAGTATCAAGCTTTCCAAGCTGAGCTGGGTGCCTTCGATATCGTTAGGAGCAAACTACAATTACAACTTCTCGTCAAACGACTTTGACCTCTCGAAGAGTCGTCTCTGGGTTCCCTTCTCCGTCGTGAGCCTGCAGTTTCAATTTCCCATCTTTACAGGGCTGAAGAACTACTACACGACGCGACAAGCTAAGGGGCGCGCTTTGCTCTTGAAGCTCCAGCGACAAGATGCTGAGCGGTCGCTCACGCTCGGTATGCAGAGCCAGCGAGACAAAGCACGTAAGGCGCAGGAGCAGTACAGTACAGCGACACAGATACAGGCGACAGCCGAGCGGGGCTACACCATCGCGCAGCGTATGTACGACAAGGGCATGGGTACGCTCCTAGAGGTCAACGATGCTGAGCTGGCACTACTACAAGCTCGTCTCAACCAGACACAAGCGCTCTACGACTACCTAATAGCGGGTGTGGAGATAGAGCAGCTCATAGCCCCCGAGACACCACTCTCCTCCGACAGAAGCGATGATTACGAGGAGCGTCTCAACTCGATCAAACGAATGACACGATACTTCTAACGCCATATATCCTATTAAGCCAAAAACAATATCCTATGTTTCTCTCTATACGTACACTTGCTCCGATAGCACTGAGCCTAGCACTTGTCTCTCTTACCAGTTGTCAGTCGGCGAGCAAGGAGGGCAAGACGACCTTTTCGCACACGATCGACTCGACAGACATCAAGCATGTAGAGGTGGCGACCGTATCGGTGCAGACGCTCCCAGACCTGCAAGAGTACACCAGCACGGTCGAGGCTAAGGTGACTAACAAGATAGCTCCGCAGATGGCCTCCCGCATCAAGCGCATCTATGTAGAGGTGGGGCAGCAGGTCTCTCGTGGTCAGCTCCTCGCTGAGATGGATCACAGTCAGCTGGAGCAGGCACGTCTGCAGCTCGAGGAGCGCAAGAGTGCACTGGCTCGTATAGACGAACTATACAAGATAGGCGGTATCTCCCAGTCGGACTGGGAGGCGACGCAGCGAGCCCTCACACTGGCTCAGACGAGCTACAATAATATAAGGGAGAATACACAGCTTCGTAGCCCTATCTCAGGGGTGGTCACAGCGCGCAACTACGATGCGGGCGATATGATGTCGCCACAGATGCCTCTGCTCGTCGTGGAGCAGGTCAACCCAGTGGTGCTACGGGTCAATCCCTCGGAGCGTTACTACGGGCAAATGACCAAAGGGATGCCGGTGACGATCACTTCGGAGTCCCTGCCTGACGAGACTTTTGCTGGTAAGATTTCGCTGAAGTATCCGACGATCAATCCACAGACTCACACCTTTACGATGGAAGTCGAGGCAACCAATCCTGAGCGCAAGCTGGTGCCTGGACAGTACGCTCGCGTCTCGATCAACCTAGGTGACAAGGAGTACACGGTAGTCCCCACAGAGAGCATTGTTAAGCAGATAGGCAGCGCTGAGCAGTGCGTCTACATCGTACGAGACGGCATCGCCCATCGGCAGGTAGTCGTCGTAGAGCGTACCGTCGGCAAGTACACAGCGATCAGCGAGGGTGTCTCCTCAGGCGATGTCGTAGTCACCACTGGAGCCAGCATCCTATCCGATCAGATGCCTGTACAGATTTCGCAGGCTCAGAAGTAATCTCTCCCATCACACAGATCCTCGCCTTTAGCTTATGAGTCTTTATCAATCAGCCGTACGTCGTCCTGTCACCACGATCATGATCTTTGTCGGGGTGGTCGTCTTGGGTCTTTTTGCCCTGACACGCCTGCCGATAGATCTACTGCCCGATATGCAGATCAATCGGGTCATGATCGTCACCTCTTACTCGGGAGCAGCTCCTGAAGAGGTGGAGAACAACGTTACTAAGCCCATCCAAAACGTCCTCAACGGCATCAACGGAGTCAAGCACATTACCTCGCAAAGCAAGGAAAATGTCTCTGTCGTAACGCTGGAGCTCCGAGAGGGACTGGACATAGAGAATGCGATCAACGATACTCGCGACAAGATCAGTGCTATCACGGAGGTGCTCCCCGACGGAGCTGGCACGCCAAACATTATCAAGTTTGGCATGGATGACCTGCCTATCCTCATGCTCTCGATCAAGTCGGACGCTAGCTCCAAGTCGCTCTACAAAATCCTAAATGATCAGTTGATAACCCCTCTAGGACGCATTGACGGGGTGGGAGGCGTCAACCTGCTAGGCGCTAGACAACGACAGATCAACGTCTACTGTGATCCGCACAAGCTCGAGAGCTACGGCATCACGGTCAGTGATGTGAGCAACCTCATAGCGGTCGCAAACCGCAACATCTCGGCTGGGTCGATGAACCTAGAAACGAGTAAAATCTCCTTACGAGCTATCGGTGAGATCGTTGAACCGAAGCAGCTAGAGGAGCTACCCATAACGAGCTTCGCTGGCCGGACCATCTATCTGCGAGACGTGGCGAGCGTCGTAGATGGAGACCCTGAGCAGCAAACGCTCGCCTATGTGGACAACCAGAGGGGCGCCATGCTCATGCTGATGAAGCAGTCGGGTGCTAACACGGTTCAGGTGAATAAGCGTGTCCTCAAGGCACTCCCGCAGATCGTGAAGAACCTCCCCACGGACATCAAGATAGAGGTGATTATGGATCAGAGCGACTTCATCGTGCGCTCGATCAATAGTCTGAGCTCGACGATCGGCATCACCTTCTGCGTCGTGATGCTCATCGTACTGCTCTTCCTAGGCCGATGGCGCGCCACCTTTATCATCGTTCTGACGATCCCGATATCGCTGCTCTCGGCCTTCATATACCTACTGCTGACGGGCAACTCGCTCAACATCATCTCGCTCAGCTCGCTCTCCATAGCCATCGGTATGGTGGTGGACGATGCGATCGTGGTGCTTGAAAATATTACCAACCACATCGAGCGGGGAAGCTATCCCAAGCAAGCGGCCGTTCATGCGACCAATGAGGTCGCGCTCTCAGTCATCGCCTCTACGCTGACGATGCTGGCCGTCTTCCTCCCGATGGTGATGATGCAGGGCATGGCGGGACTACTCTTCCGTCAGCTCGGCTGGATCGTTAGTATCGTGATGATCGTTTCGACCATCTGTGCGCTCGCCCTGACACCTACGCTCTGCGCCCACATGCTGCGAGCTAATCGTCAGCGCCAGGAGGGAAAAGTATCCCAAAAGATCCTACGTCCCTTCAACGATTTCATCCAGCGACTGACGGTCTTCTACCAGCGCACGCTCGCCTGGGTATTACGACACAAGTGGCTCACGGTAGGCTTGTCTCTAGGCATCTTCGCACTATCGCTCACGCTCGGCTCGCTGGTTAAGACCGAGTTCATGCCGCAGGGAGACGGTGGCTATATATTTGTCAAGGCGTACTACCCCGTAGGCACTACTATAGATCGTCCGCTCGCTGAGGGGCATCGCCTCACCGAGGAGTGGCACAAGAAGTACCCCGAGATAGAGATGCTGCAGTTCTCCACGGGGCAGGCGGATGCTTTTCAGTCTGGTGCCTCGACGCTGGCTCAGGATAATGGCGACAATATCCTCTCCTTCAATATCAAGTTGGTCGATGCCTCCGAGCGAAAGCGTTCCTCTAAGGAGGTTGCTGCCGAGATGCGTCGTGATCTAAGCGTCATGCCTGGCATCAAGCAGTACAATGTCTCTGCTCAGACAGGTGGCGGAGGACAGCAGAGCACTGTCAATGTTGATATCTATGGACACGACTTTGCCGTCACCGATCAGATCTCCAAAGCGTTTATGGCAGAGATTAGTAAGTCTCCCGCTTGTGCTCAGGCACTGAGCAATCGGGACGAGTTTATGCCTGAGTACCAGGTCATCTTCGACCCGCAGCGACTTGCTGAGCATGGGCTGACCAATAGTATGGCAGCGAGCTATCTGCGCAACAGTATCTACGGAGCCACCGCCTCCTTCTATCGTGAGGATGGCCAGGAGTATGAGATCCGTGTGCGCTTGGCGCCTGAGTTCAGACGCTCGCTAGACGACGTCGCTCAGACACTCGTACGCACCCCGCAAGGAACGAGCGTACGACTAGGCGAACTGGGCAATGTCGTGGAGCACTTTGCGCCTCCCGCCATTTACCAGAAAGACCGTTCTCGTGTCGTTACCATTGCGCTTACGCCAGCGCCCAAGGCTGCGCTCTCAGACCTCGTCCGCACGGCTCGGAAGACCCTTGACGAAATTGATATGCCCGAGGGCGTGAGTTACGAGATCACGGGAGCTTTCGAGCAGCAGCAAGAGGCGTTTGCAGACTTAGGGACGCTTCTGCTCCTCATTGTCTTCCTAGTCTTCATCGTGATGGCTGCGGAGTTTGAGAGTTTGGCCTCCCCGTTTGTCATTATGTTTTCCGTGCCCTTTGCCTTTACGGGCGTTATCATCGGTTTGCTCGTGACGGGAGTCCCCCTGAGTATCATCGCCTTCATCGGAGCGATCATGCTCGTCGGTATCGTGGTGAAGAATGGTATCGTCCTGATCGACTACGCCATACTCAATCGTGAGCGTGGCATGTCCGTACGCACAGCGCTACTCCATGCGGGAGCGTCGCGTCTGCGCCCCGTGCTGATGACGACCCTCACGACCGTCTTCGGTATGATCCCGATGGCTATCGGCATCGGACAGGGTAGCGAGATGTGGCAGCCGATGGGTGTCACGGTAGCCTTCGGACTGACCATCTCGACGCTGGTCACGCTCCTCTTGATCCCCTGTGTTTATGCGCTGGTCTCTCGCCGTCAGATACGGCGTCGGCGCAAGAAAAGTCTCAAAAACCACCACTAAGCTATGAATAGACAAAAGGCAATCTTCATCGTCTACAACAGCGCCCTGCATGGGCTCGTCCTGCGCACCCTCGAGCAGCACAATTCCAAGGGCTATACCGAGTGGAGCGAAGTTTACGGACGTGGCTCCGCGACGGGCGAACCGCATCTCGGTAGCCACGCCTGGCCAACGACCAATGGCGCTATGATGGTTATCACGAATGCTGAGCGAGCCGAGCGACTCCTTGCAGCACTGCATCAGATCGACCAAGACAATCCGAAGCAAGGGCTGAGAGCTTTCGCCTGGGAGGTCACCGATATGATCTAACGAATACAGCACTAGCACAACACAAAGCGTCAGTCTCGCACGAGCGAGGCTGACGCTTTCTTCGTCTTGTAGAGGAAGGTGAGCGGGTAGCTTCCCCTTGATCCATCAGATGTCGTATATGTCTCAACATATCCTCATCTGGCTATCTGTATTACATAGGTAGCGAGTTTGTCGCTTACACTCCAATTTAGTGTTGATACGGAGGCTAATTTTTATTTTGAGGCGCTGGGAAGAAGGTAGATCTCCACGTGGAGATTTCTAAATCCCCACGGAGGAAATAAAAATTCTCCACGTGGAGACGAAATGAAACTTCGGAGGAATCAAATGAAACTTCGGAGGAATCGTTTCGTCCCTACGTGGAGAATAAAAAATATCCACGTGGAAAATCGAAATTCTCCACGTGGATATTCTGTTTTAGAGTCTCAGTTGATTAGAGCACGTCATCCTAAAGTTTCCCCAGCACCTCAAAATAGGAATTAGCCGATACGGATAATGCGATGGTCCTGAATGTGCGAAGTGCGCATTTGCGAAATTGAAAAGTTTGTCTTACCTTTGCACCCACGTGATGACAAGAAGCTCCAAAGAGGTCTTGGGATCGTAGTGGATGGATTTGATAAGCTTGCAACCACTTAGAAAAATGCTAAAAACTTACCTCCTAGCCGCTCTTTAATAGAGACCGTAGCAGGAGGATCTTTTTAAGCAAGCATAGAGATATCAAAGCACCCTACGAGCTGATCCGTCAGACTGGTGGGGTGCTTTCTTGTTGTGGCGAGAGGTCCTTGTGTAGTCAAGTCGCCTCGACTCAATATATTTTATATCAATAGTATATCAGTAGTATGAATTACTTCTTTACATCCGAGTCGGTGTCTGAAGGACATCCAGATAAAGTGGCAGACCAAATATCCGATGCCATCCTAGACCAGCTACTGGCTGGTGATCCTAATTCGCGCGTCGCCTGTGAGACGCTTGTCACTACGGGACAGGTGATCGTGTCGGGCGAGGTGCGCAGCAATGCGTATGTCGATCTAGATGCGACCGTGAGACGTGTGGTAGATCGTATCGGGTACAACAAGCCTGAGTATGGCTTTGACGCTCGTAGCTGTGGCATACTGAGCGCTATCCATGATCAGAGTAACGATATCAACCGTGGTGTGGATCGCGGCAACCCTGAGGAGCAGGGAGCTGGCGACCAGGGGATGATGTTTGGCTATGCAACGACAGAAACGGCCAACTATATGCCTCTGCCCCTAGACCTCTCCAATGCGCTTCTCTTCGAGCTTGCAGAGATACGCAAGAAGGAGCCTGAGCTGATGCCTTACCTACGACCTGATGCTAAGAGTCAGGTGACGGTAGAGTATGATGAGCAAAATCACCCCGTGCGTATCGATACGATTGTCTTGAGCACGCAGCACGATGAGTTCATCAAGCCTGCCGATAGCTCTTACGAGGCGCAGCATGCTGCCGACCTTAAGATGCAGGAGCAAATCACAGAGGATATACGCCGCTACCTGCTCCCTCGTGTGGAGAAGTACTACCCGCAGTACGCCAACCTCTTTGAGGTGCAGGAGTATCGACTGCTGGTCAACCCCACGGGTAAGTTTGTCATCGGTGGCCCTCACGGAGATACGGGACTCACAGGACGTAAGATCATCGTGGATACTTACGGTGGGCGCGCTTCCCATGGTGGTGGAGCCTTCTCGGGCAAGGACTGCTCTAAGGTAGACCGCTCTGGTGCTTATGCCGCACGTCACATCGCCAAAAACATGGTCGCTGCAGGCGTTTGCTCAGAGATGCTGGTACAGCTCTCATATGCTATCGGTGTCGCAGAGCCTGTGAGTATCTACGTCCGTACCTCGGGCAAGACCATAGACATGAGCGATGGCGAGATAGCGCAGCACGTCTTGCGCATCTTTGACTTGAGACCCTATGCTATCGAGCAGCGCTTTGATCTGCGCAAGCCAATCTATGAGGAGACCGCAGCTTATGGTCACTTCGGACGTGATGTGCGTTGGGTCAAGAAGAGCTTTGAGACTTTTCACAGAGGTACCATAGAGATGGAGGTCGAGCTATTCCCCTGGGAGAAGCTGGACTATGTGGAGCGGATAAGGCAAGAGTTTGGACTATGATCTCTAGTTTGAACTCTAATCACTGCTAGGTCTATGTCTCGTCTCTCAGAGAGTCTCAAGGCTAAGGAGCGCCTCTTGCTACAAAACTATATCGAGGAGCAGGGGCTGAATCGTAGCCGCACACGCGAAGCTATCCTAGAGTTGATAGGGGAGCAGATGGGGATCTTCTCGCCAGAGGATCTGATAGCTCTCGCTAAGGAGCGCGAGATGGCTATCGGAGAGACGACGATCTATACTTGCGTAGACCTTTTTGTCAAGATTGGGATCCTGTTGCCTCTGCCAATGGGGCTAGCAGGATCATTGGTGCGGAAGTCACTGTGTCATAGCAAGGCTTTGCTGCTTTGCCGGCACTGTGGCTCTGCATTGCTTTATCGTAGTACTGCGGCACTGACGGAGCTACAGACGGTCACACCTCCTCGCTATAGTGATGTCACGCCGTTACTGCTCTACTGGGGAGTATGTCCTCAGTGCTACCGTATTGGAAGACGGTAGAGCTACCCGTCAGTACGACTATACAATGTAGTACGGGGGGCGCGTGGAGAAGTTAAAGCAACCATCCATTTATCAGATTCATAAAGAGCCCCTTTGCAATTTCTATATGAAGACTGATGTCTATCTAACCCAAGTTTTACGGAAGGGGTCGTATAATTGTCGCTGGTAGCGAGCTGTGGCGCTTGAATTATGGACTTTGTGTCCTACAGATCAAAATCCGACCGACTCAGTGAAGAGCTTTCTAAGACTTTCAACGAGTTACGACTATCTCCTATTCAACTATCGGGGCTAAATGTCCCGAAACTTGTTTCTGCCGTGAAGCTTGGGCTACATAGTGTCGATAAGGGTGGTGAGCTGCTGGAGTGCTTCCTTGAGCGTGATGGGGAGTGCCAGCCACTCGCTCTCATCGTATAGTGGTACCCATGTGCCACCATCGGGTAGCGATAGGGCTCTACTGTGGGGTATTATGGTGTAGTAACAGTCGATGTAGAGCTGTCGGTGTGTGAGTCGATGCTTATAACGTCTGAAGGGGTGTAGCTGGCATTGCTCTAATGCGGCAGGTAGCGCAGGCAGTGATTGTAGGAGTAGCTCCTCTTGCGGAGCTGCAGGCTGGTCGTACAGTAGTGTGGGCTGGTAGAGCTTGGCCCATATATCGCCCGTAGGACGCTGGTAGAGTATCGTCTGCCAATGGTCTGGTCCCCCCTTGAGTACAAAGAGGTAGCCTAAGTGTCGGGGCTGGACGGAGAGCTTGAGCGCTTTGCGTGGTAAGCCTGCTCGCTCAGGGCTATCGGCAGAGGGGCATTCGCTGCGGATGGGACAGCGGGTGCAGTCACATAGCTGAGGGGTGCAGATGAGTGCGCCTAGCTCGATCATCGCTTGGTTGTGTAGCCCTGGATGCGGAGCCTTCTCGACCAATTGTTTGGCTAGGGCGGTGTAGTACTTCTTTCCCTGAGTGGTGTCTATCGGCTCCTCAGAGGCGTAGAGCCTACTCAGGACACGGAGCACATTGCCATCGACGGCGGGGTATGGCTGATCATAGGCAAAGGAGAGGACGGCTCCAGCTGTGTAGTCTCCAATACCTGGGAGAGCGCGCACTGACTTATAGTCTGTCGGGAAGGTGCCTCCCAGATCCTGAACGATAATCTGAGCCGCACGATGCAGATTGCGTGCACGGCTATAGTAGCCCAGACCCTCCCAGAGCTTAAGAACCTCGTCAAGAGGTGCTGCGGCGAGGTCTGAGACGGTGGGGTAGTGCTCGACAAATCGTAAGTAGTAGCTCGTCCCCTGATCTATCCGTGTCTGCTGTAGGATCACCTCACTGAGCCATATACGATAGGGATCGTGTATGTCTCGCCAGGGTAGCTTACGATGATTCTCTTGGTACCAGCAGTGTAGCTTGTTGAGTAGTGTACTCAAAAGAGGCGCTTCTTTAGATAGAGAGCATATGTAGCAAGTCGATGAGGTCTGGGTCGATGCGTTTTTGCTTTTTTGTCGCCTTGACAAATGGGACGTAGACGATCTCATCGTTGTCATAGCCGATCATTACATTGCGCTGCTCATCGAGGAGTGCCTGTACGGCAGCGGCGCCCATACGACTACCCATGATGCGGTCGGTAGCGCACGGTATACCACCTCTCTGTAGGTGCCCTAAGATGGTGACACGAATGTCAAAGTTGGGGTAGCGACGCTTGAAGTCATCTGCGATGAAGAGTGTTTGCCCCTCGCGTTCACCGCTCTCAGTGACGAGGATGATGCTACTACTCTTGGTCTTGCGGAAGCCACTCTCGATCATCTTCTTGAGGGACTCGGTACTGGTTGGGTCTTCGGGGATTAGAGCTCCTTCTGATCCAGTAGCAATGGCACCATTGAGTGCCAAGAATCCAGACTCACGTCCCATCACCTCAACAAAGAAGATGCGCTCATGGCTTGAGGCTGTGTCTCTTAGTTTGTCGACAGCATCCATAATGGTGTTGAGAGCTGTCGTATAACCTATCGTGAGGTCGGTGCCTGCGAGGTCATTGTCAATGGTGGCAGGGATGCCTACAATGGGTAGGTTGTGCTCATTGGCTAGGAGTCGTGCGCCCGTGAGAGAGCCGTCACCTCCGATGACAACGAGACCATCTATCTCATTCTCCTGGATAACTTGGTAGGCACGAGCACGACCTTCGGGAGTCTCAAATTCATGGCTTCGTGCTGTCTTGAGGATAGTGCCTCCACGCTGTATGATATTGCTTACGTTCTCGACGGTGAGCTCGATGATATTGTTTTCGATAAGTCCTGTATAGCCCTTTATGATGCCACATACGGAGATGCCGTGATACAGAGAGGCTCTAGCGACGGCCCGTATAGCTGCGTTCATGCCAGGGGCATCACCGCCCGAAGTGAGTACGCCAATGCGTTTGATGCGATTCATGCTCAAGTGTTAGTTAGATAGTGATCTATGCTACAAAGGTAGCACTTTTTACGTCAAGTGAGGAGCTAGAGCGATGCGAGTAGACCATTGTCTGCAAAGCTCAAGAAGTGGGAGCGCTCACCGTCAGAGGTTACCGAGGCGTGGTAACGGCCGAGGATGAGGTGATCATTGAGACGTATGTTGCAGACAGAGGCTATCTGCTTGACTCGCTTGGTGAGGTCTATATCCTCGGCACTAGGCTGTAGGTGACCTGTCGGGTGATTGTGTGCTAGGATGATAGCAGAGGCGTAGTGTGTGATAGCGGGAGCCAATATGAGTCGCAGATCG